>JAZKES010000051.1:35648-46935 GCA_040386995.1 Pseudomonadota bacterium
GAGTTGACGGCCGGTTCATCGTCGTCGAACCAGGTGAATAATTTACTGGTGGTGTCGAAGAACCATTCACCTGAGGTATCCACGGAACCCACATCCGCCTGCGCAGTCGCATCCAGTGCGGTGGTGACATTAAAGGGGTCGATGTTGATGATGTCGCCGCTCGCAACGGTAAACGAGGAGCCGGTGATATAAGTGTTTACCAACCTGACTGTGACCGCACCGCTGGACGCGGCCAGGATGGCTGAAACGTCAGATGCGTTCGAAGAACCGCTGGTGGCAGTCAGCGCTGCGTTGGTGACGCTACCGGTCATTGTGCCGACGCTGAGTTTATCGCCGCTGGTTCCGAGCGCATCGACAAGGGCCTTGATCTCGCTAGATGAGCCAGTAACAGTTGTGATGCTGGCGGCCGTGACGAGGCCGGTAGTGCCGCCGTTGACGCTGCTCAACGCAGTCGCGGCGATGGAACCGGAATCGGAGAGTGTTACAGCAACATCAGCTTTCATGTCGATCTTGTTGCCACTCAACCCTTCGTTGGTAACGAGCAGCAGCGTGGCGTCGCTCGCAGTGCCACTCGTTGCAGTGACGGCGGTAGCAGTGACAAGACCGGAGGTCGCGGCTTCGATCGACTTAAGGTTGGCGAGAGTGACTGATGAATCAGTAATGGTAATGGCTGCATCTGTAATGCTACCAGTCATCGTGCCGAGACTGATTTTGTTGCCAGTGGTACCGAGCGCATCGGTAACCGCTTTGTTTTGTGCAGCAGTGCCTGTGATGGCGGTGATACCACTTGCAACGACGATACCGGTAGTTGCTGTATCAACGGCGTTCAACGCAGTCGCAGCGATGGAACCGACGTCTGTTACTGTCGCGGATAGGTCAGCTGACGTCTGTATCTTGTTGCCTGATGTGCCCTGGTTCGTGACGATCGTGGTTGTAATCGCGGCAGCAGTGCCGCTGATGGTTGTTGCGGCTGTGGCGATGACGAGTCCTGATGTAAGTGTATCAATGGTGTTGAGGTCAGCCGCAGTGACGGTGCCTGCATCGCTTACCGTAACACTTCCGGTGATCGCAGGAAGGGACTTCACTACTACTGCTGCACCACTCAATGTAATGCTGCCTACCACGAGGGAGGTAGTCACAGCGGTTTTTAATACTGAAACTGCAGTGCCGGTAGTTGGCGTGAACAGATAATTGGTACCGGTGTCAGTGATGACGACATTACCGTTGTCGGTAGAAACGGTCCAGGTGCCGGCGGGGCTTTCGGTTACGCCGAATATTGCGGTTGGATCGGGCGCCGGCTCGTTTGTTAAAACGCCCGGCACGGCTACATCGACTTTAGTATCGAGGTTGGTGCCCGTGAAATTGGTTACGGCAGTGCCGAGGGTGTTGTTGGTTATACCGCTGATGATCGCATTGGTCGCATCGCCTTGTGAGACGACTGCGGCTTTCGACAGCTCAGTGATGTTGGTGGCTTCAGCCGCCGAATTGTTGCTCGCAACCACAATGCTGGTGACGTTGTTAATGACGCTGGTGATTAGCGCGCCTGGGGCACTGCTTTGTACTACTTCCGTGATGACAGCGGCATCGGTCAGGTCGACAGTGGCTTCACTGCCACCTGTCGCTACGGCGGTCTTGATGTTGTTAGCGAGCGCAGCGGCGACGTCCTTGCCGGCGTCCTGCACGCTGATGCCGGTTGTGGTGGCAATGGCGTTACCCACTTGCGTGATCACGTTCATGATCTGCAGGGCAATTGTCTGCACGGCTAATGCTATGGCTTTGTCTTCAGCACTGGCGGTGCTGCTGGCCAGATCCAGCAGAGGATTGTACGACAGCAGGTTGATATCGACAGGCAGATCCAGACCTTGCTGAATAATGGCGCAGGCCTGCGCAACTGAGCTGCCGGATTCAATGAGGCCCTGGACTAAGGTTGTCAGCGGGTTAACAACGGTGGAACCGGCTGGCGCAGTCAGCACACCCAGGAACGGTTTGTTGGTCAGGATATCGATGCCACCCGAAGCGTTGATTACTCCGGCTGGTGCATTTGTCGGCAGCACGTAATTGCCGTTGGCATCTGTAGTACCGTTCCATTCGCCTTCGCCTGCATCCCAGCCGCCGTCGTTGTCTGTGTCAGTGAAATTCAGCAGGCCGTCGCCGTTCGCATCGGCGAATACGGACGCACCGGCAATGTAGCCGTCTACAACGGACGACGTGATACCGTCCGGACCCAGGTTGGCCGCTAACTGCGCGAGGCCTTGCCTGGAATTCTCGACACTCTGCAATGACGCGCCTATACCTTGTAACAGGTTGCCAACAGCGGAGGTGAGACTGGCGCCATCGAATAAGTGGCCGTTGCCTTTTTCAGCTAATTGGGTTTTGAAATAAGCGACCGCTTCGGCGCGATTGTCCAATGGGGTGGTGAGAGACGTTTCGTTGGCGACCAACCAATGGAGTAATTTTGCCCAGCTGTCGATACCGACGGCCTTGAGGTCTCGCACGGCGCCCTCGGCCTCGCTGACCGTGAGTTCGCGGCCCAGTCCATTACGGGCGATGGCTTGAATCATGCCTATAACACCGACGCTTCTTGCCTGCGTGCTCATGTACTGATTAATGGTTTGATCGATCTGGCTGAAGTTTGCGCCGGAACCCAGCGTGGACTCGAGCCAGGCCAGATTGGCGTTGTTTGCAGCCTTGCCAGTGGCGAGGATGAAAAGTTGTTGCAGTGTCTGAGCCAGGGAGATTGCCATGCGAGTTGGGCCTTATAGTTAGAATTTTATGAGTAGCAGGAGTGTAACGACGTGTTATGCACTTCAATGAAGCACTATCTTTTTCTTGTTGATGTGCAGGCTGGCGTCACATAAGTGTTGAGAGTCAACGCCCAGGGTGATCGAACGGATAAGTGGGTCAGAGAATCGGAAGGAGTCTTGTGCAAGCAACGCCTGCAAACAACTTACGAACCATAGACTGTCAGTAGCAGTGCCTCCGGAGTATACAGTCGAAGTTGTGGAGCGAAATATGATGGCACTTAGGTATTTGAAGAATAAGACGACGCTTGTGATCTACATGTCGTATTGCCATTACGAGCTGATTACTTACGAGCTCTACATGCGCATGCACGATGATTGCCGCACACTCTGAACGTGTGAATTAACTGGTTAGCGAGAAATTAACAACCGCTAATGAATGCGGAGAAAATTAAAAAACACCGTTTTTGTCAGTGTTTTTTAACCAACTCATGAATCTGCGCAATTTGCTGTGGCAGACAAATCCTTTTCAAATCGTAGCGCTCGATGACGGTACGCCGCGCGGCGTCTCGCAAGTGTTGCATCCGCGTCGGATGTTGAAACACTTCTTCAATCGCCGCGATGATTGCATCGGGTGAGAAGAAATCTACCAGCAGACCATTTTCACCATCGGTGATCACTTCCTCGACAGGCAGCGTGCGCGAACCTACTATCAGACATCCTGCACTCATAGCCTCCAGCATCGACCACGACAACACAAACGGGTAAGTCAGATAGATATGGACCGAGGAAATCTGCAATATTCTGACGAATACCTCATGCGATACCTGGCCCATAAAATGGACGCGTAACCGGTCCATCTGATTGCTCACTTCCGAAAGCAGCTTGTCCTTCCACGAGACATCGTCATGTCCGCCATAACCATGCCCCACACTGCCGACGATGAGCACCTGCGCTCGCGGTCGCTTGGCCAACAGCGTGGGAAGTGTACGCATGAAAATATGAAAACCGCGATAGGGCTCCAGGCTTCTGCTCACAAACGTGATGATTTCATCGTCCTTGCTTAATGCGTGTTCAATGCCCGGCAAAGAGATCGAGACGCTCGCGCTGGGTACGATGGCGTCAGTGTCGATGCCATCGTGAATCACCGCTATTTTTTGCTGAAACTCCTGCGGGTGAGTTGAATGCTGCCAATAAGTCGGGCTGATGCCCGCATCACAAGCCTCCAATGCGAGCAGATTGTTGGCGTTTTTTAACCGTAGCACACACGCAATATCGTCGTTCGCGGGAAACTCCGGATCAAAGCCAACGTCGGCTCCGATGAGCCGGTAGTAATATTCGAAATAACAGAGCAATTTCGCTTCGGGCCAAACATCTTTCAGAAAAAGACTTTCTCCCCAGCCAGGATGGGCAATGATTACATCGGGCACAAATCCTTCTGCGCGCAATTTCTTCGCCGTATGCCACGACGCTTCGCCTCGCAAAATTTTGCTTTCGGTTTCTTTTAACCACGGATGTACACCCTTTGAATTTCCTCGCTTGAGCTTGCTACCGACAACGCGTACGCCGGGTATGACCGGCGCGTCGGCCTGGATATGCATGGCAACAATCTGATTGCCTGGCATGGTCGCAAGCGCAGCGACGAGGTGTTTAAACTGCGCGGGAAATTTCTGGTGAACAAACAAAATTTTCATGGGTGTTAATGATCGAGTTGAGGGCGAGCCGTGTCGCAACCAAATTCTGAATACTATGTCATTTTTGTTCTGGCCGCCTCGCTACCGGGATCAGAACTTGAATAACTGAAACGAAAATCCAGCCCGATTTTGGCCGCCCGATAATCAATGGGTGAGACTGTCAGATTTTACTTCTTGATGATTTACGGAATCACTGGCCAAAAAATCACACATTTGTAGTAGGCTAGGCCTGTCCGACGAGAGATAGCAAGCTGCATGAAGAACACTCATCAGCGTTCACTCTCTAAGTGTCTGAGTTCACCACAAGCACTCCAAAGAATAATTAGAAGGAGCTCCGTATGAAAATCAGCTTACTCGCACTTGCATTGTTGTCGTTGCCATTACACGCACAAACCACACCTGAAAAATTTACTGGCATCTGGAGCGGCTTTCTTACGACCCAGGATCATGAATACTGGGCTGTAGAAGATTCAACGTGTTTTGCAGGTTGCCCGAAGGCCGCGCGCGAATTTCTCACGTCGCTCATCGACGATCCTGCCAATGATGAACGTCCTCTCGGTGAACTAAATGCCCAGGCCAATGTTTTCATGCGGGACGAGCTTACGGGCATCTCCACTCCCGCAGGTGTTGAGATGCAGATGTCTCCGCAAGTAGCGGAAGAACACATCATGACGTGCCATCCATACGGCTACGCTCGGCAAATCACCAATCCACTTCCTGTGCAGTTCACACTGCAGGGAAATGAGCTGCACATACACTACGAAGAGTGGAATCAGGACCGCACGGTTTATCTCGACGGCCGCAGTTTTCCTGCCGAAATCGCCGCGACTCCGCTTGGTTATTCTATCGGCCGTATAGACGGTGATGAGCTCGTGATAGAAACGCGTGGTATCGCGTCTGATATCTATAACGCGTTCCTGAGTGGTGGTGGCTACAGTGCAGAGACGATCGGGACTGAACACTACACAATCGTAAGTGGTGATCCGAATGTGCTGCAACTCGAAGTGACTATCCAGGATCGCGTTACGTTGACAAAACCCTACGTGTTAAAGAAACAGTGGATAGCAACGCCAGACTTAACGTTGCTAACCGATAGCTGCAAAGACGCACCGGGAGTATTCTGAGATGAAAAAATTGACTTCGCTGTTTGTCGCACCAGTTGTTGTTTTGTCATCACTGGTGTCGATAAGCGCTACACCATTCGTCCACGCGCATCATTCTCCCGCTGCCTACTATTTGCTGGACCAGGAAATCGACATGACCGGCAAGGTCACTGAATTTCGCATGGGCAACCCGCACGCAAGAATTTACCTTGATGTGACCACTGCTGCAGGCACTACTGAACAATGGATGGCAGAGGGGGGCTCACGCACCGTGATGTTGCGCTCAGGCTGGACAGGGGATGAAGTCAACGTCGGTGACATCGTGACGGTGAAAGGTCATCCACCGCGAGGCGAAACGAAGATCATGCACTGGGTTCGTATTGAATTGCAGGATGGTCGCCAGCTATTCGGCGAAGATCTGAATCCTGAGGTGATTAATCGCAAGTTGGAAGAGCGGCGCAAACGCGACTGAAGGGTGGATGGCAACCGCATTGGATCTTCGTCCTTTAACCGCATCGCTGTGATCGATAACAAGCCAATGCTTTTGTTTATAACAAACAATCCATCAACATGACTCAGAAACGTTTTCGGATGTTTGAAAAAATCACAATTGTATCGCCCGGTCTACCGAACTTCGATGTTGCAGTGAATTGATCAAGGCCCAAGAGAACAATTACACCATGACCAGTATCAGCTTCGGGCTTGCCTGCATCGGCTTCGTCCTGCTCAGTCTTTCAATGAAACGTCACTACCAGCAAGTGTGGCCGCAGAACGCAGGTTTTCCGCGCTGGAGTTTGCCGAATCGTGTCGCAGGATATTTGTTGGTGGGACTGTCATTGATTCCATGCGTGAAACTGGACGGCTTTGGGATTGGTCTCGTGTTGTGGATGTCGATATTGGCAGCCGCTGCGTTTCTGCAGGCGATGTTGCTCACGTATTTTCCGCAGCGCAGTTTGCTCTTCAGTGGTGTCGGCCTTTTGCTGATCGTGGTGGGTTGGTTGTCATGAACCCATCTTCTGCTGATACATCTCCAGGAAGAACTCTTTCACCCACCACACGTTATCGCGTTGGCATGTTATCGCGCATATTGGCTGCATCTATTGGTGGTTACGTGTTGATGAATATTGTCACCGTGGCCTTCACTTTTTTATTGCCGGTGGAAAATTACACCGCGTTTCTGTTTTCCGTGCAAACCAGCTTCCTGGTGTATTCGATCACGATCATCTGGGTATTCACGGCGCGTACTGCAACAAAAGCCTGGCTTGGTTTACTCGTATTGGCCGTGCCATTGGCTCTCATTGATTGGTACTTCTACAAGCAAGGAGCTGCAGTATGAAAGAAGGCTTCAGGCAAACGATGGCGTGGCTGCATACCTGGCTTGGTTTGGTTGTCGGCTGGATATTGTTCTACGTTTATCTCACTGGCACGCTGGGGTATCTCGATAAGGAAATCGACTACTGGATGGCACCCGACAGGCCGTTTTTCTCGGAGATTCCTGCGCCTCGTGAACAACTGGCGCTCGCGCAAACAAGGCTTAATGCGGTTGCACCCGACGCACTCACCTGGAATATTCAGCTCATTGGAGGTCGTGAAGCACCATGGCTCGATATTCGCTGGACTGAAAAACCGAAGGCCGATGCGACTCGTGCTGTAACCGTTCGCGAATCGTTGCATCCGCAGACGGGCGAACCGTTGACTAACACCGTGCGCGCTACTGGTGGCGGTCAGTTGTTATACCGTATGCATTACAGCCTGGCCTACATGCCGCTCGATACCGCAATTCTGATTGTCATGACATGTACGATGTTTATGTTCACCGGCATGATCACGGGCATCATCGCGCACAAAAAAATCTTCAAGGATTTTTTCACCTTCAGGCCGGGTAAAGGTCAGCGCAGTTGGCTCGACGCACACAACCTATTGAGCGTGACGTCCTTACCTTTTCATCTGATCGTGACTTACAGCGGCCTGCTGTTTTTCGTCTATACATTTTTGCCTGATGTGCAGGAGCTTGTGTTTCGACCCAAGCCGGGTTTGTCAGTGGAGCAGCAGGTGTATCAAGGACCCTACGGCGTGGCCGGAAGTAATATTGCTATTGCGTCAGGAACTGCGGCGCCACTTGCCGACCTCTCTTTAACCATCAACGAAGCTGATGCCATTTGGGGCTTGAACAAAGTGACTTCGGTAGAGGTGCGCAATCCGGGCGATGCAAATGCACGCGTGATTCTTAAACCGCGTCCGGGCGACACGGTAGTAGTTCCTGATTACGGATTATTGTTCGATGGTGTGAGCGGTCAGATGCTCGAAAGTTTTCGTGACCCTTATCCGTTTGGTCCTGTCGATCAAGTGTTGAAAGGTGTGCACAGAGGCGTATTTGCGGGGCCTTTTCTGCGTTTTCTGTATTTGTTCATGGGTGTCGCCGGCACTGCGATGATTGCCGCGGGTTTGATGCTGTGGTCAAACAAACGTAAAAGCAAAATGCTTGCGCGAAACGAACAACCGCATTTCGGTATCCAGCTTGTCGATACGCTTAACCTCGGCACTATCGTTGGCCTTCCGATTGCGATTGCGGCGTATTTCTGGGCGAATCGTTTGCTGCCGGTAGATATGGAAACCAGAGCTGCGTGGGAAGTTCACGCGATGTATCTGACACTCGGCGCCGTCTTTCTTTATCCAGTTTCGCGCCAGCTCGAAAAAGCATGGGTTGAACTTGCGTGGGTGGCTGCTGCAGTCATCGGCCTGTTGCCGCTCGTCAACGCGCTCACCACTAATCGCCATCTTGGTGTGAGCATCACTCAAGGTGATTGGGTGATGGCAGGTTTTGATCTGGCAGCGCTCTTGATTGGAATTATCTTTGCGCTGTGTGCATTGCGATTACAACGGAGAGGTGTCGACATTGTGCAAAGCGAGAACAGCACCCAACACAATGTCGCCGAGATTGGCGCAACCTGACTAACTATCGCTAGTTATGACGCTTTGTTAACGATGTGTGCAGCAGTAACGCGCACACATCGTGTTTCATCCTCGATCAGGGCGCTGGTGTAGGTATGGTAGACGCCGGCAGCGGCCAGTTGCCCGTGAACGGCGGCCAGTTCGGTACGGCTAATGTTGGTGCTGGATAAAACATCGCGGTGTAGACGGTGCGAATTTTTGCCTCGTCGATAAAAAACCATTCGCTGAATACATTGCGCGGAACTGTCGAGCCGGGTTTGCGAATGAACACGGCATACGAAAGCACCGCCTGCGCCTCGACATCAACGAGTGGAATACGTTTTGCGACGACCATCGACAAGTTGAAATTTTCCAGACCTGCCAGGCAATCCCGCGCGGCCGGATCAGCAGACGCTGGCGCAGCAGGCTGAGTGCTGTTGGGCAGCGGCGGCAGGAATGCACCACCTGGCGCAGGTGAACCATTCTCGGCGCGACCACAACCGGGGTGTGCGAGTGCGATAGTTCTGTCGTGCGACGTGAGTGCATCGAAATAACTATCCACGATACGAATCAAGGTATCGCGATCCGCGCGTTCGCCAACCGGAACAATTCGCTGCGGTGGACCATTCTCCTTGAGGTAATCGATGTTGAACAGATTGGCGGGTGGCTGACCAGGCTGGCGTTCACCGTTCATGCCGGGATCGTCCGCGCGTGCGATGTACCATTCCGCTTCGGTGATCTTGCTGTTCTCAACCTTGATACGAGCAGTTACCAGAGCACCTTCATCACCTTCCATCACGCTGCCGTAATAAGCCGCCTGGCCACTCACGGGATCGAAATATTTACGTTGGACTTCGCCGAGCGCGGTGACCGTTTTCCACATGCCATTACCGGGGGCGACATTGATCGCGTTCTCAGTCTGTCGTACTCCGAGCGCAAGTGGCGCCGCAGACGGATCGTGTTTGACTACTGCGGCAAGATATTGATCGAGCGCAGTGTTGAGGCAGGCCCTGTCACACGCTTGTTGTGCTGATGCATTTGAGGTTCCCAGAGTGAGCACAGCTGCGCACCCCAAAAGCTGAATTATTCTATTCATTATTATTGTTCCTGTTTTTGTTGTGGTGAGTGGTGAACGGCGAGCATAACAAGGTTTTTTTGCGACGCAAATTGCGATGCCGTCTTACGTATAAGGTCACGTATCAGGTTGCGTATAGCGAATCACGTGCAACCTTTTTGATGGACCAAAAAAAGGGGCAGAGCAATTTGATTCAACATCAATTTACTCTGCCCCTTTTAATTTCTGGAGCTTGTATTGCCACTTGAGATGGCAATGGGCAGTCGACTCATGAGCAAGTCAGCTGCCGATCAACAAACTTATTCTGGCTGTGCGAACTCTGGTGTCATTTCTTTGCAGGTCTGTGCTTCGAAAGGCACGTCTGACAAATACATGACGTCGTAGCTGGCATAAGGTGCTGCCAGATAGACTGGATCAGTTACTGAATATTCGCGTTTCAGCGCCATGGTTGCAGTATCGAGAGAGAAACGTTCAACGATATGCATCTCTGCGCTGCTACGGGTTGGTGGTGACAGAACACCTTCAGCGAAGCCAATGGTATCTACAACCAATGTATCGCCTTCCCAGTTACCGATTGAGTGACCAGCGTAGCTTGGCTCAAGGTTGGCTGGATGTTCTTTCATGCCAACGTGAATCTGGCGTTTAAAGTTGTACAAGCCGTAGGTGATGTCGATAACTTTTTCGCCTGACGCTGTAGTGGTCTGTTTGAATTGGTTGATCGGCCAATCAGCAGTCCAGTCGCGGATGAAGCTGGTTGGTTTGCAGTTGAACCATGGGTTGTCTTCTGGTGAGCGGCCGTTGAACGCTTTAGCAGCTGCGTCGCCTTTTTCGGTGTAGACAACTTGTACACGTGGTGGCTGGGTAGCCTGGATTTCCTGGATGGTCAATTTGCCGCTGGCAAAATCAGCCACTTTGCTTTTCGGTACCATGGAACCATTGCCACCGCTTGGTGGAACAGTCAGTACCAGCTGTTCTACAGCCCAGTCGCCGCTGATGTTCAGCTGGCCATCTTCCAGACGCGCAGGGCGCTTGGAGATATCAACTGGAGCGCGGGAGATCTGGTCGTTGCGGTTCATCTGTGGACCGCCGTCGATAGAAAAGTTCTCGATGTAACATGCACCTGGGTCATCGCGATGCGGGTTGCCTTCGATGTGTACGGTGGAGCCCACTTTGAACATGTCGGTGGACCAGCCTGAACGTTTGATCAGGGTAGCAGCGCGCATTTCGCAGCGCATGTGCTGGATGGTGCCGTCTTCTTTGGTTACGTCGAGCTCCATGTAGGAGTGCGGGTTGATCAGGTTCATTTTGGTCAGCGTGCCGGTCCACTCTCTTTTGATGTCCAGTTGGAACAGACCGAAACCGTGGTGGGCCCAAGCGGGGCTGGCGGCAACGATGGCAGCAGCCAGCGCGGTGCTGATGAAAATTTGTTTACGCATGTTGTTCCCTCTATTTTCTTGTGAATACGTGCAGATGAAAAAAGCCGGTTTGGGCCGGGTTGCGGGGAGTATACAACTTTCGCATATCGAAAAGCTTGTCGGAAATCGGGAAGAAAAAAGTAAAGAATCGTCGCAAGCCATTGAAAAGGCGGGCAAGCAGCCAAAATACCACAGGGGAGGCATCCGAGTCTGATAACTGACGATGTGATCTGCACATCAATGCCAAAAATCGCTGGCCGCTTGTGTAAGGGATATTACTTCTGCGGGAGATTGGGGGACAGGTTTGTGTAGTAGTAAACGAGGGATG
>JAZKES010000051.1:47035-48716 GCA_040386995.1 Pseudomonadota bacterium
CGAATTAATTTGTCATTCCCACGAATTAATTTGTCATTCCCGCGAATTAATTTGTCATTCTCGCGAAAGCGGGAATCCAGGTTGGTGTTTTTGCTGGATAGCCGTCCCGTTTTCGCGCGAAAAGTTTAACGCCGCAGTATGACGGATTCGCTATTAATCAGAGGTTTGCTGATGGTACAAACCTGTCGCCCGTGTTAACAAAGCCCATGACAACTTTGGCATACTCACTTACTCAAAGCTTATTCAATCATCTTTCTGCATGAGCACCACAAGCTCGCGATAGTTACCCTGCATTTCCCACGTTCCGGTGTAACCCACGGGTAACACGACCGCCTGCCCGGGTGTGAATTCCTGCCTCATGCCGTTGGGTTCAGTGAGAATAAGCTTGCCGCTTAACACGTACACAAACTCATCGACATCAGTGGGGCGTGTACGGTGATCGGTTTTCGCAGGGGTTGATTCGAAAATGGAGACGCGTAATTCGTCGCCTTCAAAGAGTGTTGCGACGTTCATGTTTAATTCGCCGCCAACGAGAATGTCTTTGTAGGGGTCATCCGGAATAGCGGTGAGACCTACCCCGGCTATCTTGTCTGGATCCAGTCGTACCGGCGAGGAGCTATCCGCAGCGCAGGTAAATGTGCTGGCTGATATGAGTGTAAGTATTGCAACACCTGCTGCAAAAGGACGATTGAGCGACGACGTTATTGGTTTCATTTTATTCACGCCTCTATTGTTGTTGTGTGCCGAGTTTGCTGCAGATGCGCGCACTAAGTAAACCTTTGCTGGAGTGATGTGTGCTGCATACGCGCCACCCAATTGTCGTGTCAGCACAATTACGGGCAATATCGGCGGCGCGATATTTTGCGGTGCAGATCGGCATCGCTTGACAGCACGTCCCGTCCGTAAACTACAGTAACCTGTATCGCAAGCCATCTTGTAAGCTGATGACCTTGCAGCGCTCTAACATTCATCACGCAAGAAAAACGATAACATCCAGTAGTAGTCAGACATTTTTAGGGGGAAATATGAAATTAAGTCGACGTGAATCTTTGGTTGCGGGTTTCGCAACGCTGGCTGCGGTAACAGCATCGGCGCAAGCGAACGCTGCGGCGGCAAGTGATGATCCAACACTCGAGTTTGCGTTCGAGCTTGTGGCGAGTCTTGATGCGCCACTGCAACTTGGCAATACCGGGGTTGGTCAACGCCGGATCATCGGTGTTACGGGCGGAACCATCAAAGGCCCCATGCTCAATGGTGTCGTGTTACCCGGCGGTGCGGATTGGCAAATCGTGCGAGCAGATGGTGTTACGGAAATCAGTGCGCGTTACACCTTGCAAGCTGACGACGGTGCGCTGATTTATGTCGATGCGCCGGGCATTCGCGAGGCGACACCTGAAGTCATCGCGCGTATCAATGCCGGTGAAATTGTTGATCCTTCCGAATATTATTTTCGGACTACGCCGCGGCTCGAAACGTCGTCAGAAAAATACGCGTGGATGAATCGGCGCCTGTTTGTATGCAAGGGTGTGCGGCTGCCGGATGGTGTAGAGATCAAGTATTACGTGATTACGTGAGATCAGCCAAAGGAACAATCAGCAGAAAACGGCAGATTGAATTTACTGGTCTGTTAGCTGTTGTTGCTGAAAGTTTATTGAAGGGTTATTGAAGGGTTATTGAAGGG
>JAZKES010000051.1:48816-66731 GCA_040386995.1 Pseudomonadota bacterium
TTATTGAAGGGTTATTGAAGGGTTATTGAAGGGAAGAGAAGCGAAGTAAAACTCCGCTCTCTTCCTTTGTTCGATCATCTGACTAAACATCGCTACTGCGTTTACTCGTGCTTCGATCACGGAACGATTTTGCTGGCCTTGCCGATTGCCTGGGCATCTTCGTTAACCATCAGGTCGGTTGCGTAGTTGGACTGCTGGCACATGTATTCGAACAGTTCTTCACCTTCGCGCCAGACAAGTTTCAGATTACCTTCAACAGGTTTTTCGTAAGCGGTTGGATCTGTCATCACAAAGCGATAGTCCATGTTGTTTTTGTCGCGCCGCGTGTAATACTCGGTGATATGCACGTCTTCAGTGTGGGGCAGGCCCATACGTTCAAACCAGAAGTCGGTGTTGTAGCCAACTGAATCAATCACCAGCGTATCGCCATCCCACCAGCCGATTGAGTGTCCGTAGTTGGTAGGTTCGAGATCGGTCGGATGAGAGCGGCCATCCATGTGTATTTCGCGGTAGGTGTGCGGGCCACCGATATCGAAGATATACAATTTTTCCAGCGCTGTGATTTCGAGCATTTCAACGCCGTAGGGCGTCAGATGCTGACGAATAGCGCCTGATGCCTTGCAACGTGCGTGGGGTTCGAGATCGTGTTTCTGGCGTTCATCGAATAAACCTTTTGCCCAGGGCCTGAACGCAATGTCCTCGACGACAAAAAACGGGATGCGCGAACTGTAATCGGTGAACCACAATCCGACAGGTTGGTCGGGTGCATGACTGATCAGTGCTCTACCTTCGGCATTACGTGGCGTGGGTGCGGGTGCGGATTCGGCCGCGATGGCAGTCTGTATCGCCAGGGTTAATGTGACGGACGTCAGGATCACGCGAGAGGTAGCGAAAAAACGGCGAAGGTTCATGAAGTCATTCTCCCCTGGAATCAATATTATTATTCCATGCAGTATAGGTCTGGAGTCAGGAATTGGAAATCCTGCGCAATCAGTAACTGGTATGGGCCATTGCTTGTGAATCGAGAAGCACATGATGGCGCGGTCATAGTAACCATACGAGAGGAGGGAAGTCGCATCGCCGTGCAGTCTTCCATCCTTTTTCCATAAAGTGGATTTGCTTTGCACCATTGGCTAACCTGGTCGTTATTCATGAATGGAAAGTTATGGCGGCGGATCGTTATCCTGGAATCCGTTTGGTATACCTGTCGCAATCGAATCCTGTCGCGATTGCCTCAGGCAAAAATGCGGTAAAAAAATCCATGTTAATATCAGATCTCTTATAAAAATAACGGGGAATCCCACCATGCCAAAAATAATAAAATCTGTATTCATCTTCAGTGCCGCTCTGCTTGTGTCATGGCAGGCGAGTGCAGAGGTTTCATTCAACTCTGCGCGCGTGGTCGCCGAAGACGTGCTCGCTACCGGCGAATTTTACAAGGCTGCATTTGGCATGTATGAAGTACAACGCCTGAATCTGCAGGGTGGCAATGTGGAATTGATGTTGAACTTTGGCGCTACCGAACAGGCCGCTAAAGACAACCCGGATGCGCAGGTAGTAATCATGCATCGTGACGCAGGAGCTGCTGTCGATCCGGTTGCTCACCTGATTTTTAATGTTACTGACATGGACAGCACAGTTGCCGCAATCAAGGCGGCGGGAGGCACGATAACGCGTGAACCTTTCGAGTTCGGCAAGACCGGCATCTGGATTTGTATGACCACTGACCCCGCAGGCAATCAGGTGGAATTGCTCAAGCAACCTTGAGCTTTTCGTGCCTTACCAGTTGAGGAGCATATTTGTGATGGTGCCCGGAGACCGCTGCGAGAACGGAAAACTTGCGGAAAATTCGACGAATACGAATAGCTGGAGCTTTCAGAGAAAAGGAAGTCTTCAGCGGGCCGGGGACTTAAGTGAGTAGATCCAGACCTTCAGTCTGGTCATCAGCAAAATAGCTTCGTTACAATTTCGTCACAACACTGTCACCTGCATGTGTGTTGAAAAACACATGCAGGTGATGGCTTATCACAGAAAATTACGGCTGAAAATTTGTCACTGCATGCCCTGGTATCAACCGGTGTGTGACCGGCACTGACTTCCATGACAGACGGTGCAAACTCTCGACTACTTCCGCTTCAACATCCGCTTCAGTGCGATCAGGATGCACGCGCCGATGAAACCCGCAACCAGATAACCCAGCCAACCGCCGAAACTTACGCCCAGCAGGCCGAGTAACGCATTGGCGACGATGGCACCGAGAATGCCGAGAATGATATTGGTCAACAGGCCATGATCACCTTTCATGAACTGTTCGGCCAACCAACCTGCGAAACCGCCGACGATTATTGCTGCCAACCAGCCGATTTGTTGTTCTTCCATAAACTTGCTCCTTGTATTTAGTTGATATCGCTACAGGCAGTTCAACGCGCTGTTACATCGAGAGTGCTTTAACTTTTCACTACCAGCCGCTTCAGTCATAAAGCGTTGCCTGCGGTGTTATAGTACGGGCATGTCAGCAGTGGGGCAATTACTAAAAAACCGTGCGGCCTTCGATGCTTCATGCAAAGAATCCAGACTCGAAACACTGTTTTTTTTCACACCTCAAGGAAGTCCTGTGAAGTTCAGAATAAAAATCCTGTTAAAACGTTTGCTGACATTTATGCGCGCTCATTCGCTCATACCAGCGAGGCTTGAATACCGGCTTCGTGTGGTCGCAGAAAAATTTGCGTTCAGCGGATGCCTGAACGTTCACGAGTTGCCGCCAATTTTTCATTACTGGTCGCAAAAACATCTCGCGCCAGAAAAATTCCATCAGTTTGGCATTAGCGATCCCGAGCAATTTTTCTTCGTATATGCGAAAAAATTCAATGACCGTTTTCCGGGTGAGCCGATGGTGTTGCTCAGCATAGGAAGCGGCAACTGCGATATGGAGGTGCGACTTGCCAAACAGCTTTTGGATGCGGGCATCACGGCATTTACGATCGAATGCCTTGATTTCAACAAAGCGATGCTGGCACGAGGGCTTAAAAATGCACAAGCCATGGGTGTTGCAGCGCACATCGTTCCAGTGTGTGCAGACTTCAATCGTTGGCAACCGGCACGTAGTTATGACGTGGTAATTGCGAATCAATGCCTGCATCACGTACTAGAACTGGAAAACCTGTTTGCGCTGATCAAGGGATGCCTGAATCCGGATGGTTATTTCCTGACGTCCGACATGATTGGGCGTAATGGTCATCAACGTTGGCCTGAGGCGCTGAAACTTGTGCAGGAGTTCTGGCAGGAGTTGCCTGATCGTTATCGGCAAAATCAGGTAAGAGGCCGGCACGAGCCACAATACATCGACGTCGACTGTTCCACCCACAGTTTCGAGGGCATCAGGGCACAAGACATTCTGCCGCTGCTTGTGGAACACTTCCATTTTGAGCTATTCATTCCTTTTTCAAATCTGATCATGGTTTTTATCGACCGACCCTTCGGCCACAACTTTAATGAGGCAGCGGAGTGGGACAGAAATTTCATCGATCGTGTCCACGCGCGCGACGAACAAGGATTGCTCAGTGGTGAACTGACTCCCACGCAGATGCTTGCGGTACTGCGCATCGTGCCAGTGGAACCACAACTGCTTGATGAACGATTAACGCCGCAGGCTTGTATCAGACGGCAAATGGAAGTTGCATGAAACCTCGCGCGTCCGCCGCGAACTTCTGGTTGGCAAGAACCCATAGTTGATACAATCATCACAACTGGCGTGAATAACGGCATGGCAATAAAGGACTCCTGGTGTTAAAAATCAACACCGTGAGCTCATCAGGATAAGGACCGGCAACTGGATACGCCTATGGACAAATTCAAGAATTTTCTTCACCGACGTCGTCGGCCACTTCTGTGGACGGGTGGGGTGTTATTACTCTATACCTTGCTTGGTTTTTTTTTCGTGCCGTGGTTTGTGGAGCGGCAACTGGTCAATACGCTGCAACAGCGACTTGCCGTAACTGCGCGTGTCGAGAAGGTTCGCTTCAATCCGTTTACGTTTACCGCATCGATCGAGTCACTGTCGGTAGAAGCTGCCGACAGTAGTCCGCTACTGAGCCTCAACCGGCTTTACCTGAACCTGCAGCCCTTACGTTTGTTCCTGCTGAAAGTGCGACTTGAAGAAATTACCCTCGATACCCTGCAGTTGCACTACACGCGTTACAGCGAAACCGACGATACGGTTTCGCGGCTGGCGCAACAGTGGGTGGCAACTGCTGAACCCGATACAGAGGTGGAAGAGGAAGAGCCACCGAGTGATGAATTGTTCCCGCTGGAGATTGGTCGGTTTCAATATCTGAACGGCAGTATCGACTATCGTGACGAAGTTCCACAGACCGACTTTGCGACGACGCTTGGCCCGCTCAACATCGATATTGCCAATACCTCCACGCTCGCGGATGCGGAAGAAAGGGGCATTCAGAAGCTGGTCCTGCAGATCGAACAGGACGCGCGGCTTACCGTCGACGGTAACTTCGATATTTCGCCACTGGAATTCACTGGTCATGTTGCGCTGGATAATTTCAGCCTCACCACACCATATCGTTATTTGCAGGACACCGCGCCGGTTACATTAAGCGATGGCAGGTTTGCCACCGCGCTGGATTATCTATTTCGCATTGACGACACGGGCATCCATCTGGACATCAGTAACCTCGCAGTGCAGGTGAGTGCATTAAATGTGATAGAAAAGGCGACTGGTGTGCCTTTTCTGACTGGAGGAACTATTGCGCTCGAAAATGGCAGCTTTGTATATCCGGACATGCGCGTGCAAGGTGCTGCTCTGCGTGTAGATGGCGTAAACCTCGCATTACTTCGCAACGCGCAAGGTGTCGTCAACTTGCAAGCGATAGCGGAGGGGTTTGCTGCTGACGAACCAGCAACCAATGTTGCCGTGCCTGCACCTGCACCCGCCCCATCCAGTACTCCGCTACAGCTCGGTATCAACGAAATTACGCTCGCAAACATCGGCGTAAATTTTACCGATCAAACACCTCAAACTGATGCCGCATTCGTCTTGCAGGCAAATGCAGAATTGCAGAATTTCTCGCTTGTGCCAGACGTCGCACTGCCGTTCGACTTTGCGGTTGCGCTGCAGTCCGGCGGGACACTAACGACGCGTGGCAATGTTCAACTGTTCCCCGCACTTGATCTGGATGCCATGGCGGAGCTTGCGGACTTGTCGCTGTTGCCGCTGCAGCCATACATAGATGAATTCGCGCAAGTGACGCTCGAAAATGGCAGCCTTGCGCTGGCCGCCAATCTAGTGAGCAATAGTGATCAACCGTTGTCATACCAGGGAGATGTGACGCTCAGCAATTTCCAGTTGGCCGACAAACAGCGCGCGGAAAAGCTGCTGAGTCTGGATACCTTGCGAGCAGACAATGTCAATTTTTCGCTGAGTGAAAAACGCCTCGATATTTCCGAGTTGATAGTCGATGCCTTTTATGGACGTGTGCTCATCGATGAGAACGGTATTACCAACATTGGTCAGGCATTTACGCCGTCAACCGCGGATGCTGCCTCTGCGGAGTCGTCTACACCGATAGCGTCAACCACCGAACCTGCGGAAGAAGTGCCTGGCGTTGACGCCATGCCGTTCGCTATCAACTTGGGGCGCATGCAAATTAATAATGCAAGCTCCGACTTTACCGACCTCAGCCTGCCGATCGAATTTGATACGAAGATGGTTGCGCTTAATGGCGAGATCAGCGGGTTCTCCTCGACATCAAGTCAGGCCATGACGCTCGGTCTCGAAGGACAGGTGGATGAGTTCGGACTTGTCGAAATATCCGGTGCGATGAATCCAATGAATATCAAACAGCAGACCAAAATAGAACTGGAATTCACTAATCTGAAGTTGCCATCAATGACGCCCTACGTCATCAAATTCGCCGGTCGCGAAATTGCCGAAGGTAGTGTCGATGTTGCGCTGGCCTATACAATCGATGATAGCGCGTTGCAGGCGAGCAACTCAGTGATCATCAGAGACATGCGGCTCGGAGGGCGAGTCGATTATCCGGACGCGATGGATCTGCCTTTGGACCTTGCCGTGGCACTGCTTAAAAATCGCGAGGGCGTTATTGATCTCGATGTGCCGATCACAGGTAACGTCGATGATCCGGAATTCGATTTTGGGCCGGTGATCCGGCAGGCAATTTTTAACGTGCTACGTAATATTGTTACTGCGCCGTTCCGTTTTCTCGGCAGTCTGATCGGTGGTGATTCTGAAGAAATCGATAATATTCGCTTTCTGCCCGGGCGCGATGACCTTGCACCTCCCGAACAGGAAAAGCTCCAGCAACTCGCGATGGCGCTAGCGGAACGTCCGCAATTGGCATTGGCAATCCCGGCACCATTTGCTGCCGAGGCAGATACGCAGGCACTGCAGATCAGCACGGTCGATGCGCGCATTGAAGCGCAACTTGCGCAGGATGGTTCCGATGCGCAGTTGCCCGAACGCCGTCTTGTGATACTCGAAGCCCTCTATACCACCGCGCTATTGACACCCACTC
The DNA here is from genome assembly GCA_040386995.1 of Pseudomonadota bacterium. Lineage (GTDB taxonomy): Bacteria > Pseudomonadota > Gammaproteobacteria > Pseudomonadales > Pseudohongiellaceae > CAILUG01. The sequence continues at coordinate 55,365 of JAZKES010000051.1, forward strand.
TTGAAGAACTACGCGTGCAGTTCACACCTGTGGTCGATCCGGAAGCAGACGAAGATGTCGAGCCTGTGTTCGACGCTCTCGCTTACAGTGCGAGCTTGCGCGAACGTTTAATTGCAGCTGAGCCTGTCACCGAACAAATGCTGCAAGACCTCGCGAGGTCGCGACAAGCCGCAGTATCTGCGTTCCTGGTATCTGGTGGTGAGGTCACTACAGAGCGTTTGCAGAATCAGGATGTTGCTACCGCGGACATCACAGACGGCTGGTTAAACGCAATGTTCGACCTTGCCGTTGTCGAGTAGATTGCCGAATAGATTGTCGAATAGATTATTGAAGTAAGTTATCGAATAAGTGCTGTGCAAACACCCGGATGTATTCAGAACCAAAAAAGTCGCTGAACACATCCGATGATTGTTGCGACTGAAGCTAACCGCTGACGGGGTTAGCAGTGAGAGTATGATCGCCGTGCGCGCGACAGATCTCGTCGTTTGGCACAGCTCACAAATCATTCCCTCAAGTTTTATTTTGCATTGCTCTGACACAAATTTCAGCTCATTAAAGGCTGGTCAGGTAATACACCATCCAAGTGTGTGCTGAGACAGGGTAGTTGTCTGGAACAGACATCTATGAAAGGGCATTTTTGTCACACAACCCGGGAAGGTAAAACATATGGCAACCAGCAAACCAAAAAAATTCTGCCGACAACCACCTCCAGTCGAGCAGCCGCATGAACCAGGCATAGACGCAAGACGTATGCGATACATCCTTGCGTCGAACAAGAAATGGCTCAACGGAACAGAACTCAAATACATGTTTCTCGAAGGTGCGACCACACAACGCGATGTCGTTCGCAAGGCATTCAAGCAGTGGAAGGATCTTGGCATCGGCTTGACGTTCAAGGAAGTTGGAACACTTGATGAAGCGATTCTGCGCATAGGATTTGATCAGCATGACGGTTCATGGTCATACGTGGGTCGCGACAACCTGACCATTCCAGCCAATGAGAGCACCATGAATTTTGGTTGGCGACTCGACAACGCGTACGGGATGACAACAGCGTTGCACGAAATTGGTCATGCGCTTGGTTTCCAACACGAGCATCAAAGCCCCTTCACCGGTATTGAATGGAACATGGCGGCTGTTCGCGCGTATTTTTCCGGACCACCCAACAACTGGTCTGCGGCGAATATCGAACACAACATCCTGCGCAAGTTAGGATCGAATACGGTTGAAGGTTCGAACTGGGATCCCACTTCCATCATGGAGTATGAGTTTGGTCCGGGACTCGTCGTGAAACCCGAGCAGTTCAATGATGGAATTTATCCCCCTGGAATCCTGTCACCCGCTGACGTCGCAGGCGTCAAAAAATTCTACCCACCGAAGCCAGTCATCAAGGTGGAGAAATTACAGGTTGGCATATCGGTGCCGATTGCGGCAGCAACTGGTGAACAAGCCGATTTCATTTTTAAGGCGCCTTATACGCGCAAATATTCGATACAAACTACCGGCAGTCTCGACACGGTAATGGTCCTGTACGAAAAAGACGGCACGCAGTTGTATTATCTGGCCGGTGATGATGACAGCGGCTACGACAAAAATTCGCGCATTCGTATGTCGATGGTCAGGAACCGCGAATACAAGATCAGTGTCAGGGTTTTGTATTCTTCCGGAAGAAATAAAGGTTATATGCTCGTTTCATAATGCGCTTTCGAAGCAGCATGGGCCCGAACATAAACTCGTGTTTACGTGATTTGTTCGGGCCTTTTTTTTGGAGTTTTTCATCCACCGTCGTTCTTCCCTCCATCTGTTTTTCCACTGACTGATCGAACTTTCGGCCCCTCAGTATTAGTCGTATTACTGATCGAAACTTTTTCGTCCTGAAGTATACTTCGGGATCAACAACAGCTTCTGGAAGTTAGCAACCGGTATGTCAGCAGCAGACGATTTAAAAGTTCTTGTCACCTCGCGAAATCCGATCATTCTTATTGAGTCGCGCGAAGAACAAGCGGTCATCGATGGCTTCAGGAAACTCGTGGTGCAGGCATCCAGGGCGCTGTTCTGCTGGTCGATTACGACGGGGCTCAAGCGCATCGATATGAACCTCGACGTGCAAAAATTTAATGATGATCCATTAAAGGTTCTCGAGCAAATCAAGGCCACGCAAAATCCGGGCATCTACATTTTGCATGATTTTCATCCGTACCTGACCGATCCCAAGATTGTCCGGTTGGTCAAGGAAATAGCGCTGCAATACGACATGAACAAACACACGATTGTGATGGTCAGCCATCAAATCAAGCTGCCACCCGAGATAGAACATTTCGCGCGGCACTTTCCGTGGGAGGCACCCGACAGGAAGGAAGTGCTCGAGATCGTCAATCAGATTGCTGTCGAGTGGATGAAAGTGAACGGTCGTAAAGTTTCGACCAACCAACAGCTGCTCGACAAACTCGTTAACAATATTATTGGACTGACGCGTTTGCAGGTGCAGAAGCTTGCGCATGGCGCGATCTACAATGACGGCGCAATCGACGAATCCGACCTGCGTCCGGTGATGAAGGCAAAATTCGAGCTGCTGGATTTGAAAAGTGTCCTGCAGTTTGAATACGACACTGCGGGATACGCAGACCTCGGTGGTCAGGCGAAACTCAAAAACTGGCTGGAACTGCGCAAGAAAATATTTCTCGGCGAAGCAGAGGTTCCTGGCTTGCCACCACCCAAGGGCATCATGCTGCTTGGTGTTCAGGGTTGCGGCAAAAGTCTTGCAGCAAAGGCGGTTGCGGGGATCTTCGCGGTACCACTGTTGCGTCTCGATTTTGGCGCGCTTTATGACAAATACCACGGCGAGAGTGAAAAGAATCTGCGCGACGCATTACAAACCGCGTCTCTGATGGAGCCCTGTGTGTTGTGGATGGACGAAATTGAAAAAGGCCTGTCGGTGTCGGATGCCGATGAAGGAACTTCCAAACGGATCCTGGGTACCTTGCTGACCTGGATGGCTGAAAGAAAGCAGAAGGTGTTTCTGGTTGCGACCTCAAACGATATAGAGGCTTTGCCTCCCGAACTCGTGCGTAAAGGCAGGCTCGACGAAATATTCTTTGTGGATCTACCGACCCCGGCGATTCGCGAAGACATTTTTCGTATTCACCTAGGCAAGCGCAAATTGCCAGTGGCGCAATTCAATCTGGCGGTGCTCGCAGAAGCTTGCGAAGGTTTTTCCGGTGCAGAGATTGAGCAAGCCATCGTATCCGGAATATATGCCGCGCTGGGCAAAGGTGGCCAACTCGATGAGAGTACGCTGCTGAGCGAAATCAAAAATACTTATCCGCTGTCGGTCACGATGGGTGAGCGACTTGCTTACCTCAGGGATTGGGCAAAAAACCGCACGGTGGCTGTAGACTAGAATTTCTCGGTATCTTATTGATCGGCAATATCTGTGCGTGAACTGTTGCCGTATCGTCCTCTGCCGCGGCTTGCCAGAAAGGTGCTGAATCCGCCTACAAAATAACGAGTGGTTCGTGAAGTTTGCTTTGCTGGCCAAACATCACAAAGGCTTTATTGCTCATCAACCGCTGCATCAGCGGGAAGGGTATCTTCGATTCCTGTGTAATCATCGGGGTAATAATCGAGGCCTCTCAAATGCATGCCGGGTGCCTCGGGGATGATCAGCGTGTCTGCTTCGATTCTATCCACGTCTCTTACTGCCACCGCGTATTCGCCGGCTGAATTGAAATACTGCATCGCATCGACGATCAGATAAAGTTCGAGATCCTGCAAGCGCCTGCGTATATCGAGTACGGGACCAACAGTCTTGGCATCTGTACCATCATCGAGGATCAAGGTTTTTCCAATCAGCTTTTCCGGTTCGTGCGCAGCCATTATCAGCAGATCATCAGAAGCCTGTTGTGACGCATGGGTATCGTGCGGAGTCGCGGTGGAGTTTGTTGAGTTCGTATCCTGCGGGTCGAGAGCGGGGTCATGTTCGTCGGCTGCAGGTTCATTCTGTGCTGCAACCAAAACCGGCAACATAGCGAGAATGAGCAAGCGGAATGAAAAGCGCAACGCGGGAAATTTACTTGTTATGGCGGGTATTGCACGGAACTTGTTCATGATCACACTCCTTGTTATCAATCGAAACTCAGTGTACTTGATAGCGGATATGCGCACCATCAATGTCTCTGAATCTCAGTTGAGCTTGAGGTTACGCGGGCGAATTCAGACATAGGCTGGATTTTTGGAGTTCCCGATTTCGCGTGAGTACAAGATTTTATTTATGGCGAAAAACCGCATAAATGGCGTGTATTTGTGTGTGCCGATTCCATTGTGATCGTCGGGGTTCCGGGTAAAATTCCTTGATGAAACGTGAATCCTGTAATCGTTGCCAGCGTCCGCTCCCTGTTTGTTTGTGTTCATCATTGCCGGTATCAGCTATCGACAATCATTGGCCACTGCATATTCTTCAGCATCAGCAGGAAAAAGGTCACGCCATCAATACCGCGCAAATCGCCGTGTTGGGGCTAGCGCAGTGCCAACTGCATACGGTGACTGATGCTCCGGTGGAGGATACGTTGCCGGCTGCGGTGCTTGCCGAACTGTCTAACGCTGTACTGATTTATCCTGGCTCCGATAGCCGTGATGTTGCGCAGATCACATCGCAGGAATTGGCATATCGGCCATTGCTGTTGCTGGATGCGAGCTGGAGGAAAAGTCGCCGCATGTTATTTGCTTCGCCGTGGTTGCAGACACTTCCGCGCATCAGCTTCGCGTTAACGTCACCGTCCCGTTATCGTATTCGCAAAGAACCGTTAGCGAATTACTGCAGCAGCCTTGAAGCGCTGTGTGTGGTGCTTGGGAGTCTTGAGAAAAATTTCGCAAAATATGCGCCGTTACTCACCACGATGGATGTAATGATCGAACAGCAGATTGAAAAAATGAGCGAAGCGACGTATCGACGCAACTATTTACCTGAATCACGCGAATTACGGGAATCACGCGAACCATACGCACCAGAAGAATCGCAAGATGACTGACGTTGTATCAGGCAGGTACTACGCTCAAAGAAAAATAAACGTGATCAATACGAGCGACTGATGTTGCGCTGTCAGCGTGAAATGTTCACCGGGTGGCAGATACATGAGTTCGCCGGAATCCACTTTGCGTGGCGTCCCCATCGCGGCAATTTCAATACTTCCGGATAGACACTGAACGACGAGCGGGCCGGCTACGTGATGTTTGCCGACGACTTCACCTTTCGCGAGAACCAGTCTTGCAAGTTCCATCGCATCGGTTCTTGCAATGATCTTGGAGTGCTCGACAGGTAAATCTTTAGCCCAGGACGCGAGATTTACGACTTCACCGGGTGCAGCATGATGTGTTGCCATTGTTGATCCCCATAACAAGTTGCTGATGACGTAGTCGGGCCATCATAAACGCACTCACGGCGCATTTCATCCTGAGGGGTTCACGCAGTGAAAGCTGCTTTAGTGGCAGCCATGCATATGTAGGTCAAACGAAAGCGCCCTGGGTGTGCCAATCAGAGTCTGTATTTGTCAGCCTCTGTACGGGTCAGAGCAGCGCGCGAGTCAAGGAGATCGGAACGGTTTGCGCTTAAGCGTAAATTCCCTGGCTGCGCAGGTAATCTTCGTAGTTACCTTTGAAGTCAACGACACCGCCCGGTTTCATATCGATGATACGCGTGGCCAGCGACGAGACAAATTCGCGGTCGTGGCTTACAAAAATTTGCGTGCCTGGAAAATTGTCGAGTGCAAGGTTCAGCGCTTCGATGGATTCCATGTCGAGATGGTTGGTGGGTTCGTCGAGGAACAATACGTTTGGATTGAGCAGGCTGAATTTGGCGAACAACATACGGCCTTTTTCACCACCGGAAATGACCTTCACGGATTTGGTTGCGTCGTCACCCGAAAACAACATGCGACCGAGCGCACCGCGCACGAGCTGGTTGTCGCCTTTTGTCCATTGTTTCATCCAGTCGAACAACGTTACGTCGTGTGCAAAGTCAGCGCCGTGATCCTGCGCGTAATAACAGGGCTCGGCCTGTTCCGCCAATTTGGTTTTACCGGTATCCACTTCGAGTTCACCCAAGAGGCAACGCAACAACGTGGTTTTACCTGCGCCATTGGGTCCAATGATCGCAACACGTTCGCCGGCTTCGATCTGCAGGCTGAGTTTGTCGAACAGCGTGCGATCAAAACTCTTGCTGATATTCTCCGCAGTGATCGCCTGGCGATGCAGTTTTTTGTTCTGCGCAAAACGAATGTAGGGACTCACGCGACTCGAGGGTTTCACATCATCGAGCTGGATTTTTTCAATCTGCTTCGCGCGCGACGTAGCCTGTTTGGCTTTGGAGGCGTTTGCGGAAAAACGGCTTACGAAACTTTGCAGGTCGGCAATCTGGTCTTTCTTTTTCTGGTTGTCGCTCAACAGTTTTTCGCGCGCCTGGGTCGATGCCATCATGTAATCGTCATAATTGCCGGGAAATACGCGCACTTCGCCATAGTCGAGATCGGCAATGTGTGTGCATACCTGATTCAGGAAATGGCGATCATGCGAAATAATGATGATGGTGCTCTTGCTTGCCTGGAGCACACCTTCGAGCCAGCGGATCGTGTCGATGTCGAGGTTGTTGGTAGGCTCGTCGAGCAGTAAAACTTCGGGTTCGGAGAACAGGGCTTGCGCAAGCAGTACACGCAGCTTCCAGCCCGGTGCGATATTGCTCATCAAACCTTCGTGCTGATGCAGCGGAATATCGAGACCCAGCAACAACTCTCCGGCGCGTGCTTCGGCAGTGTAGCCATCGAGCTCGGCGAATCGCACTTCGAGATCCGCGACCTTCATGCCGTCTTCTTCGGACATTTCGGGCTGGTTATAAATGCGCTCGCGCTCGGCTTTAACCTGCCACAGTTCTTCGTGGCCCATGATTACCGCATCGAGTACAGAAAAATTCTCGAACGCAAACTGGTCCTGGCGCAGTTTACCCATCCGGATGTGCGGCTCGAGCATGACCTGCCCGGACGTGGCCTTGAGTTCGCCACCGAGGATTTTCATCAGGGTCGATTTGCCACAGCCGTTCGCGCCGATCAGGCCGTAGCGGTTGCTGTTGTTGAATTTGACAGAAACGTTTTCAAAAAGAGGTTTCGCCCCAAATTGTATTGTGAGGTTTGCGGTAGATATCATGGGGGAGGGGTAACGGCTGCAACAAAATGAAGGCGCGCATTCTATGCGAAAAAGGCACTGAGTCATACCTCGCGGTGCCTTGAATCGTCGATTGCTGATGACATTGGTCACAGTCCCGCAACAAAACGCCCCATATTCAGGGATGGATGCAGTTTTATCGTTGTTTTTCGCCAGAATCGCGTGAATTTCAGGTAAAGCATGGTGCATGGCTGAAAGGTTTCGCACTGGTTTGGCCCCGCGCCAGCGCCCTAAATCTGTAGCCTGTCTATATACGGCCGCACGGATACCCAAGTTATTGCTTTCGTTATGCAATTTCTCGTGAAAATCGGGAAATTTTCCAGCAGTTTTTTCTTTTTTTTTGCTTATTCCATCTCTACTATCCCGCTAACAGTACGAATGCCTCGAGCGTTCGTGCAGCCTGGAGCATTAACGCAAAGGAGGCTTTTCAGCCATGGTCAGTTTTCATACGCTCAAGAAAGATTTACCAGCGTCGATAGTCGTATTTTTGATTGCGGTGCCTTTGTGTCTGGGTATCGCATTAGCGTCGGGTGCGCCTTTGATGTCCGGACTTGTCGCCGGCATTGTCGGTGGATTGCTGGTGGGTAATCTCAGCGGTTCCAATACCAGTATTGCCGGCCCGACCGCTGGCCTCTCAGCAGTAGTGCTCGCGCAGATCAACCAGCTGGGCAGTTTCGACACCTTCCTGTTGGCTGTGGTTCTGGCCGGCTTTATTCAACTTGCTCTCGGTGCCATGCGCGCTGGCTTCATTTCTGATTACGTCCCGACCAACGTCGCCAAGGGCCTTGTGACGGCGGTCGGTATCATCCTGATCCTCAAACAACTACCTCATGCGGTTGGTTACGACGTAGGCATCGAGGGTGACTTTTCGTTTATGCAACCCGATGGCTTGAACACATTCAGCGAGTTGCTGGTAATGATCGGCAACTTTACGCCTGGCGCATTGATCCTGACAGCCGTGTCATTGGGTGTGCTGATTCTGTGGGAGAAATCCGCGCTGAAAAAATTTCCAATTCCTTCAGCGCTCGTAGTTGTTGCGTTGGGCATCGTGCTGAACGAGTTTGTGTTCAGTGGTGCGGGCGGCCTGAAACTCGAGGCAATTCATCTCGTCAATCTGCCGCTCGGCGATAGCAGCGGCGTGCAAGGTTTTCTGAATGGGCTGACGTTCCCCGATTGGTCGCAACTTGGCAATGAAAGGGTGTACACGGCAGCGGTGACTATCGCGCTCGTTGCGACGTTATTGACGCTCGTAAACCTCGAAGCGATCGACAGGATCGATCCGATGAAACGCCATGCTCCACCTAACCGCGAATTACTCGCACAAGGTGCAGGCAATATCGTATCGGGTCTGCTTGGCGGTCTGCCGCTCGCTCCGGTAATTGTGCGCAGCTCCGCGAATATCACCGCAGGTGCACAGACAAAACTGTCGGCGATTCTGCACGGTGGCCTGTTGCTCGCATTTGTCGTGGCAGCACCAACCCTGCTCAACAAGATTCCTTTAGCGTCGCTCGCGGCGATATTGCTCGTGATCGGTGTGAAACTCGCAAACTTCCGCATATTCAGCGAGTTTTATGCGAAAGGCTCTACGCAGTTCATCCCATTCATTACTACTGTTGTAGCAATCATGTTCACCGACCTCTTGATTGGTACGATGCTTGGCCTGGTGTGTTCCGTGATTTTCCTGTTGAAGGCCAACCACGCGAACTCGTTCCACGAACGCCATGAAAAATATTCACATGGCGAGGTGATCCGCCTGAAGTTGTCGCAGGAAGTATCGTTCCTGAATCGTGGTGCGTTGCTTGACCGACTTGCATCACTGCCCATCAACAGTCACGTGGTTCTCGATGCCACCAATACGCAATATATTGATGACGACGTGCTCGGCATCATCCGCGAATTTGATGAGGCGACTTCCAAAAGCCGGAATATTCGCCTCACGCTGCTTGGTTTCAAAGACCGCTACACAATCGATGACCAGGTCGAGTGGGTTAACGTGTTGACCAAAGATGCGCAGCAGAGAATGACTCCCGAAGACGTGCTTGAACATCTTCAGCGTGGCAACGAGCGTTTCGCAAATGGTAATCCGCTGGACCGTGACTTGCCGTTGCAGGCCAACAATACGGCGAAGGGCCAGCATCCGATGGCTGCGGTACTCAGCTGTATCGACAGCCGCACCTCCGCGGAAATTATTTTTGATGTCGGGCTCGGCGATCTGTTCAGCATTCGTATCGCGGGTAACGTCGCCAATGAAGACATCATCGGCAGTATGGAATTCTCCACACATGTGGCCGGCGCGAAGTTGATTGTTGTACTCGGTCACACCGCGTGCGGTGCGGTCAAAGCGGCGTGTGACCATGTCGAACTTGGCAACCTCACCGGCCTGCTGCACAAAGTTCAGCCGGCCATCGATCGCGAAACCATCACGCTGCAAGATCGCAATTCGCAGAATGAAAACTTCGTCTATAACGTGACGCAACTGCACGTGCTCGAAACGATCAAATACATCGAAGAAGCGAGCCCGATCATCAGGAAGCTGAAACAGGAAGGCCAAATCAGAATCGTTGGTGGTCTCTACAATCTCGAAACCCGCAAGGTCGAATTTATCGAAGCCAGCCAGAGCGCACGTATTGTCATGATGCCGCAGCGCAAGGTGAGCTAACGAGGTTTGGTTCTGTTACCGGTTGACTCTCATGTGGATAACAGAGAGTCCGTCCCTGGTACTGGGGTGCATATTCCGCGGATGTGGACCGGGCATAAGCTGGTTGGGCCAGGCCGAGTGGTGGTCAAAAATTTACCGTGATAATTAACCTGATGTGCCAGACAACTCTCATTGTGTTCTGGCACAATCGGCCTGTGCACATTGAACGTGCAGCTTAAATCTTCATCAGATGATTTATAGCCAGGCCTTCATCTTCAACTTCACAGGATGTGAACAATGACCGACACGATCTACACCGCCCTCCACGAAAGCCACGAAATCCAACGCTCGTTATGCCGCAAACTGCTGCGCTCATCCGCGGGTAGCGAGCGTCGTCAACAGCTGTTCAACGAGTTACGAATCGAACTCGCCGCACATGCCGCGGCCGAGGAACGTTTTCTGTACGCACCGATCCTGATGAATGACATGGGCCTCGATTCGTCGCGCCATGCCCTTGCTGAACATCATGATATTGACGAACTTGTGGAAGAGCTTGAAGAAGCGGGCGAGGAAGGTGGTAGCTGGATGGCGGTTGCGCACAGGCTCACACACAAGGTGAATCACCATCTCAAGGAAGAAGAAAAAAAGTTTTTCCAGATCTCAGGCAAAATTCTCACCGACAAGCAAAAAGTCTTGCTCGGTAAACGTTACCGCAAAGATTACGCGCGTATGCTTTTGGTATTCGCTCACAAATGAGCCGCTCTGGCACGCGTACGGCGCGCATCATGCTGCGAACAACGGTGGCCAAAACCTGGAATGAGATCAATCTTCGCAATGATGCGGTTGTAGGTGTATGAAAACGGGTAAAGAAGAACCAATCGTTAAGCGCGAAAACGCAACCAATGGTGTTTCGCGCCGTATATCGACCTTGTCGTGGTTGCTCGACGAATCCATCCGTTTGCCCGGCGGTTACCGTGTTGGCTGGGATGGCATCGTTGGACTCATACCAGGACTTGGTGATCTGATCGGGCTGGCTGCATCAAGTTACATTCTGTATCTCGCGGCGCAAGGTGGTGCAGGAAAAATCATCCTTGCGCGTATGGCTTGCAATATTCTTATCGAAACCGGTGTCGGCAGTATTCCGCTGATTGGCGATCTGTTCGACTTCGTGTTCAAGGCAAACTCTCGCAATCTCAAACTGCTCCAGCGCCATGTTGCAGAGCCCGCGCGTGCGCGCCGAGTCAGCGGGGCATGGCTGAGTGTTTTTCTGCTGTTCATTCTCGCGGCGGTGGCGGGGATTGTTACGCTGATGGTGGAATTGATTCGTTGGCTTGTCGCTGCGGCGGCTTGATTCTTTCCTTTCTGATTACCTGGACCACGATAATGATTTTCGAAAGGGAGATGCAAGTTAGGAAAGCTCTGATCAATTATGACTACGTCATACCCGCGAAGGCGGGTATCCAGCAGAATCAATAACCTGGATTCCCGCCTTCGCGGGAATGACGAGTTAATTTGCAAGA
>JAZKES010000051.1:66831-71589 GCA_040386995.1 Pseudomonadota bacterium
AGAATGACGAGTTAATTTGCAAGAACGACGAATTGATCTGTGGGAATGACGGCTTAATCAGCGGTTCCTTAATTATCAGTAATCACTTATCGGAGTATGAGCGGTGCCTAAAGAATTTCCTTTCACAAGACGGCAGTTGCTACACGCGAGCGCATTAACTGCATTGGCAGTGACGACACCAGCTCTGTCTGCAACTGACTCAGGGCATTTGCGCGTGCGTCATCAGCAAAACACCAGTGCAATTACTTCCGGTGAACATGTATTGGACGATAACAACGGTCGCCGCGCCATTCTGTATATTCCACCTGGTTACGATCCTGCAGTACCTGCGCCATTCATGATGATGTTGCACGGTGCGCGTGGTGATGGTGATCGTACACTCGAGAGCCAGCGTGCGGCTGCTGATCAACACGGCGTAGTTCTGTTGTGCCCGAGTACACGATCTGGAACGTGGGATGCGATTCGCGGCGACTTCGCGCACGATCTCGAAAAACTGGATGTGTTGCTCACGCAAGTGTTCGAAGGCTGCAATATAGATCCAACCCGTATCGCGAGCGCCGGCTTTTCCGATGGCGCCTCTTATGCACTTTCGCTCGGACTCATCAACGGCGATTTTTTCACACACATCATTGCGCATTCACCAGGCTTTATTATTTCAGATATTCGTGAAGGCAAGCCTTCGGTGTACGTGTCGCACGGTCGCCAGGATGAAGTGTTGCCATTCGCGCGCTGCGGTGCCGCTATCGTTGCGAAACTCGAGAAAGAAGGTTATGCACTGCGGTTTGATGTGTTCGATGGTGGTCATGCTGCGTCACCTGAATTGCGCAGTGCAGCGTTGGCGTGGTTAAGGGCCTGATAGTCGGAAGAAATAGTCCGCGCCAGTTGGTCGGATTAGTTAAAAAAAATTATCGATCATCCTGATCCCTGCCAGTCCAAAAACGTACTTGAGCCAATTACTCTTCCTATACCCCCAGGCTTTAAAACATTCGCAGCATTTGGTTTTCATGATTTTTTCATATTGGGTCTGATTTTTTTATCGGGCATACAGCCGATTTCCACACACTTGGGCATGAGCATGCTCGAATGAAATTCGACTGTGAACTTTGGTTTCCACGTTTGGTAACTATTCGAATTCCTTGCTTATTTTGTGCTCTTGATTGGTGATGTCGCCGTGATGGCTGGTCAGAAAAACGTTGCGCGATTCCTTTGAACGCTCAAACCAGATTAGGAAACAGGAAAATTTCACATAAAGTTTTGGTACAAGTGGGCCGATAATTGTCCAGTCGTACTAAAAAAAACAATAGGGAACAAGAGTGAGAAGTTAACAGTCAATCAATTCGCGACCCCTTGCGAGGGGAGCAGAGAGAAAGTATATGGGCTTTTTTTTCAAAGCCAGAGCGCTTAAAAAAGCGGCAGACGCTGCAGAAGCACAAAAAAAATGCCTTATTGAAAAAACCGAGTTGGCGGACTATCTCGGGCAACTTGCCGCAATAAACAAATCACAGGCCGTCATCGAATTTACGCTCGACGGCAAAATCATCACAGCCAACGAAAATTTTCTTAATACACTTGGCTACACGTTGCCTGAAATTGCGGGCATGCATCACTCGATGTTTGTCGAGGCCGGCGAACGCAACAGCGGCGAATACCGTCAGTTCTGGGACAGGCTCAAACGCGGCGAATTTGATGCTGGTGAATATCGCCGTATTGGCAAGGGCGGCAGGGAGATCTGGATACAGGCGACCTACAACCCGATCATGGATGAGCAGGGCCAACCATTCAAAGTCGTTAAATACGCTGTCGACGTGACGGCACAGAAATTATGCAATGCCGATTTCCAGGGACAGCTCGATGCCATCAGTAAATCCCAGGCCGTAATCGAATTTACGCTGACTGGAGATATTCTGACTGCCAACAAAAACTTTCTGGATGTAATGGGATATCGGCTCGATGAAATCCAGGGCAAACACCATTCGTTATTTGTTGATCCAGCTTACAAAAGCAGCGCCGCGTATAAACAGTTCTGGGCCAAACTCGGGCGTGGTGAATTTGACGCGGGTGAATACAAGCGTTTTGGCAAGGGTGGTAAGGAAGTGTGGATCACTGCGTCATACAACCCCATCATGGACATGAACGGCAAACCGATCAAGATTGTTAAATACGCAGCCGATCTGACCGCACAGAAACTTCGCAATGCAGATTTCGAAGGCCAGATCGCCGCAATCAGCAAATCGCAGGCCGTCATCGAGTTTCGCATGGATGGCACGATCATCCATGCAAATCAGAACTTCCTCAATGCGGTGGGCTACAGCCTCAGTGAAGTAGCCGGTAAACACCACTCGATGTTCGTGGCACCAGCCTATGCGGCTGGCACTGAGTACAAATTATTCTGGGAACGGTTGAATCGTGGTGAATTTGACGCGGGTGAATATCTGCGCATCGGAAAAGGCGGTAAACAGATATGGATTCAGGCGTCTTACAACCCAATCATGGATTTGAATGGCAAGCCGATCAAGGTCGTGAAATATGCAACCGATATCACCAAACAAAAAGAACTGTTGAACGTTGAAAAACTCGTCACCGAAACTAAAGAGGTCATGACCGCAGTGGCGGCTGGACGTCTCGACCGCGAGATGAGTCAGTACGAAGGAGAATTTGCTGTGCTCGCTGGCGCAGTGAACGACTGCATACACAAGCTTAAGGAAATTGTTACAGAGATTAATGACGGCGCTCACAACATGAGTGAACAGGCCCGCAATATTTCGCGCGATAGTCTCGTTATCAAGGATCGCACACAGGAACAGGCTGCGAGCCTCGAAGAGACCGCAGCAGCGATGGAACAGATGACTGCGACGGTTAAACAGAATGCCGATAACGTCAGCACTGCAAACGTTCTTGCAAGTGAAGTGCGGGAAAAGGCAGAGCGTGGTGGTGAAGTTGTCAAACAAGTCAGTCTTGCCATGCAGGACATCAGCACAGCTAGCGCGCAGATCGCCGAGATAATAAGCGTGATCGACATGATCGCTTTCCAGACCAATCTGCTTGCATTAAATGCTGCCGTAGAGGCGGCGCGTGCGGGCGAACATGGCAGGGGCTTTGCGGTTGTCGCATCAGAAGTGGGTGAGCTCGCAAAACGTTCTGCGTCGTCCGCCAAACAGATCAAGTCGCTGATTCAGGATAGTGCGACCAAAGTGGCCAATGGCAATCGCCTGGTCGATACGTCGCGCAAATCGTTGGACGATATTGTGGATGCGGTGAAAAAAGTAAGTGATCTGATCAAGGAACTTGCGACGTCATCCAGTGAACAATACGCCGGGATCGAACAGGTGAACCTCGCGGTCACTCAGCTTGATCAGGCGACCCAGGAAAATTCGGCGAGGGTGGATGAAACCTCGAACGCTGCCGAGGCTATGGATGAATTGGCGGGCGAGCTGATCAAGACAATGCAATTTTTTTCAATCGAAGAACAGAAACCTGTCTGGGAGCAAAAAAATCTGCGCAGACCTCCTCCTGCCTTCAGATAATCCTGGGGCCCAACTTAAGCATGCCACGAACATGAAGGCCATAATCCTCTTGTTCGCAGGTACGGAAACATGAGGCTGGCATGAAGGTGATCGAGAGTACGTGGTTTGGCTGCAAGATTGACCACATCCCGCCCCTTCAAGGTCTTACCTTTTAAGCTCGTATTAACAGTTATCCATAAATCATTTGTCTGTCTTTCAGCAATCTGCCTGAAACATGATTGGAAGGTTGCGTCGGTTGTACATTCTTATTCATCTATGTCGCAACTGAGTTAGCAGCCCTTACTTTCTCGTCATCCGTTTGAGTCGCAGTCCTGCCAAAATACCCCGCGCCATTTCTGTGCATGATTTATTGCTTTCATCATGAAACTTTGTCCCCTAGTATCCACTCCATTCTTTAGGTAATTGATAGGATATTGTTATGAGCCAGATTCATTTTATTGGTGGCGAGAAAGGTGGTATTGGTAAATCGGTCGTTGCGCGTTTGTTGGCGCAATATCATATCGATCGTGGTATTCCGTTTATTGCGTTCGACACCGACAGTTCGCATGGTGCACTGGCGCGGTTCTATAAAGATTTTACGACCGAAATCAAACTGAGTGACTTCGACAGTGCCGATAAGCTGATGGAATCGGCAGTGGAACAACCGCAAAATGTGTTGGTAGATCTGGCAGCACAAACAACCCAGCATTTGACCAAGTGGATAGAAGACACCGATTTACTCGGCATCGCCAAAGAAGAAAATGTTCAGGTAGTGTTGTGGCACGTACTGGATGATGGTGCGGACGGTATCAAGCTGCTCTCCGAACTGTTCGCGCGTTTTGGCAACAGGACCAACTATGTGGTCGTGAAGAATTATGGCAGGGGCAAAGACTTTTCGAATTTCGAGAGTTCGCCAGCTCGCGCGATGGCAACAACCTTGAACGCACGTGTTATTGAACTGCCGGATTTACATGCGAGTTGCATGCGCAAGATTGATCACCTGGCACTCAGCTTCTGGGCAGCCGGCAATAATCGTGAACATGGGCTGGGATTGATGGAGCGTCAGCGTATCAAAGTGTGGCTGCGCAAAGCGTATGAGCAATTTGATCAGATCGGTAGTTCACATCTGAGCACGGTTGCGCCTCCGCTGCTCAACGAACCCATTGATCCGCAGTGGATTGAACGTGGGGAGTTTGAGTAAGTTTGCTCCAGAGCACTGTTGCTGAAGCAAATTGCACATTCATTATTATTTTAC
>JAZKES010000051.1:71689-85301 GCA_040386995.1 Pseudomonadota bacterium
TTGTTTCGTTCTATTCTGACTCGTTATCGAAGGACATCCGCGCCAAGGCATGGCAACTTGATGCATGGAAAGTTGGGTTATATTTCTTCCTTGTGTCAGTTGCCTGCGTCTCGGTTATCATCCGCTCCGTTCCACCAAAATAACAATAATCAAGGAGCGTTACATGTACCGTCGTAATTTCTGCCGCGCGAGCTTTTTCGCCGCAACCCTGCCATCCAGCTTTCCAACTCAACTATTCGCTCAAACTACTCAGCAGGATCTTCGCGCTTTCGATAATCTGGTGAAACCGTTGCTCGCGCAGATGACACTTGCCGAGAAGATCGGCCAGATGGTGCAGGCCGAACTTGGCAACCTCGATGACGAGGCAGATGTTGAAAATTATTTTATGGGCTCGGTTCTGAGCGGTGGTGGTGCTGATCCGGTTGAGGGCAATTCTTTGCAGGCCTGGACCGACACGGTCGATCGGCTGGTCGCGCGCAGTCGCACAACACGCCTCGGCATTCCAATTCTGTATGGTGTCGATGCAGTGCATGGTCACGGTAATGTACTGGGTGCCACGGTGTTCCCGCACAATGTTGGACTGGGTTGTACACGCAACGCGGCGCTGGTTGAAGAATGCGCGAGGATTACCGCGCTCGAAGTACGCGCAACGGGTATCCACTGGACTTTTGCACCCTGTATCGCCGTGCCACGCGATATTCGCTGGGGGCGTACTTATGAAGGTTTTAGCGAGGATCCTGCTCTGGTCGCGGAGCTAGGCGCGGCAGCCACGCGCGGATTGCAGCACGGAGGACTCGAAAATCCCGAAGCAGTGCTGGCCTGTGCGAAACACTATGCTGGAGATGGCGGCACAACGTGGGGTTCGACAAAACGCCGCGATGGTGCACGTGGTATGGATCAGGGCGATACGGAAATCGACGAAGCCACACTGCGCAGTATTCACCTCGGTGGTTACATCAGTGCAGTGGAAGCCGGTGTTGGTTCGATCATGGTTTCCTACAACAGCTGGAACGGTGAAAAAGTGTCGGGTAACAAACACCTGCTCACCGACATCCTCAAGAACGAATTGGGTTTCGAAGGTTTCCTGATCTCCGATTATTACGCCATCGGCCAGATCAACCGTGACTATAAAACTGCGCTAAAAGCGTCGATAAATGCCGGCATGGATATGGCAATGGAACCGGCCGAATACAAACGGTTCATCACAACATTGACAGAACTGGTCGAGGACGGTGATGTCAGCATCGAACGCATCGACGATGCGGTTACGCGAATATTGCGCGTGAAAATGGCGATGGGGCTACTCGACAATACACGTGAACAATTGGCCGATCGCTCACTCCATGCAATTTTTGGCGGTGCTGCACATCGTGCGGTAGCGCGGCAGGCAGTGCGTGAATCACTTGTGTTGTTGAAGAATACGGATTCCGTGTTGCCGCTCAGCCGCGCCGCAAAACGCATTCATGTGATCGGTAAAAGTGCTGATGACATTGGTATCCAGTGTGGTGGCTGGACCGTCGAGTGGCAGGGTAAACAAGGCGCGATAACTCACGGCGGCACGACCATTCTGCAAGCCTTGCGTTACGCCGCACCGAAAATGGAAATCACTCACTCGGTTGATGGCAGCGGTAGTGAAGGCGCGGATGTTTGCGTAGTAGTTGTTGGCGAATTGCCGTATGCCGAAGGTTATGGCGACCAGGCAGATCTCGCACTAAGCGTCGAGGATCAGAACATAATCGCAAAAGCGAAACAGAGCGGTGTGCCGCTCGTGCTCGTTGTGTTGTCAGGACGTCCTTTGATTCTTGGTGATGCACTTGATGCGAGCGCAGCGGTTGTTGCCGCCTGGTTACCCGGCTCGGAAGGACAGGGCGTTGCCGACGTGTTATTCGGCGATTTTGCACCCACCGGCAAACTCGCTTTCAGCTGGCCACGTGTGATGACGCAGGAGCCCGTGAATGTGGGCGATGCTGGTTATGATCCGCTGTTCAAGGTTGGCGCTGGATTGAATTATCCCGGCTGAGCTTCTTGCAGAGACGATTCAACTAAACGATCAGACTGATTTTTTCGCAGGCGCAAAAGCCTGGGTGCCGGCAGCGGTGTTTGAAATCGGGATGTGATAGTTGCGATGGATTTCGGTCACTGGTCCTTTTAATGCACTGCGTGCAGCAATCCACATGATGATTTCGAGGCCCGCCGTTCCTACTTCTTCGATAATGTCTTCACTCGTGAACTGGGTTATCCAGTTCGGGTCTTCCTGCATCAGGCTGTCCATAAATTGCAGGTCGAATTTCTTGTTCAGGTGGCCGGCACGTTCGCCTTCCAACTGATGCGACAGGCCACCAGTGCCAACGATGAGCACTTTCTTGTCTGAATCCCACGCACGGATTGCATCACCAACGGCCTTGCCAAGTTGTGCGCAGCGTCGTGCGGATGGGTAGGGGTATAACACTGTGTTGATGGATATCGGCACCGTAGGGATCGGACACTTTTCCTGATTTGGAAACAGCATTTTCAGCGGCAGCGCAAATGCGTGATCGACCATCATTTCCTGACAGATAGTCATGTCGAAATCGTGGTCGACGAGATAGTTGATTAATTGCCAGGATAAATCGAGATCACTTTCGAAGGGCGGAAACTTCGGTGTACCCCAACCTTCATCTTCGTTCACGTATTGCGGTGCTGCGCCAATCGCGAACGTCGGCATTTTGTCGAGGAAGAAATTCAGACCATGGTCGTTGTAGAACACAACTACGGCGTCGGGCTTAACCTCTTCGAGCCATTCATGGATGGGGGGAAAGCCGTTAAAAAAGGGGGACCAGTAAGGATCTTTCTGCAAGCCATGCGCAATGGCGCGGCCAATGGATGGTACGTGTGATGTATTCACGCATCCAATGACCTGGGCCATCGATCAGGCTGCTCCTGCTGCGTACAGCATGGCGGTGAAATCAGTTTTGCTTTTGCCGGTTTGCATGGCACCCCAGTCCTGTACGTCCAGCCCTAACAGGCCAGCATATTTGCCCAGATAGTAGATGTTGCCGCCAGTGCGCTGCAATCCAATCAGGTCGCGGTCGAGAATCGCACGTATCTGCTTTTCGCTCAAACCGTATTTCCTGCAATACGCTTCCTGATTGCGTGTAAACGCCTTGCGGCTGGTTTCACTGTTAAATGAAAAGCACATTTTGTTCAGTGCATAACCTTCGCCAGTGTTTTCGCCGGACAGAAGATAGGTACCTGGGATTATGCGTTTCATGAAGTCACCTCAAGGGCAGGAATTCGAACAGGTGCGCAGTGTCCTCCACGTGATGTATTAAATAAATATTGTTTTATTGTGGTAATACATTAAAATTTTTCATGTATTTCGGAGTGGGATCAGTGCCATGAAACGTATCAGTTTTCTTAACCTCGACGGCAACCTGCTGCGGCTGCTGCTGCACTTAACCGAAGAAGAGTCGATTACCCAGGTCGCGGAAAACCTGGGCGTTACCCAGTCTGCGGTTTCGCACATGCTCAATCGCCTGCGCGCAATTGTGGGGGATCCTGTGGTGGTGAAGTCCGGGCGAGGCGTAGTTGCTACCGCCCATGCCAAGGTACTCGCCGACAAAGCGCGCATAATGCTCGATGAGCTGCGCGAATTTTCGTATTCCGGAGAATTCATTCCAGCGGAACTCACCCAGCAGATTACGATCGCGGCCAACGACCTGCAGCGAGATCTGTTGTTGCCAGCTTTGCTGAAGCAGCTCAAAAGCGAAGCGCCGTCCATCAGCCTGCGTGTGATTCCTTCCGATATCCCCACGCTCGACATGCTGCGCACCAATCAATGTTCACTCGCCATCTCGCCGCGACCACCTGATGGTATTGAAGTCATGCAGAAGCGTTTGTTCAAGGATGAATATCTGGTGTTTTACGACGGTGATCAGCGTGATGCTCCACGTGACATGCAGGAATATTCGAGCGCCGAACACGTGACGGTGAGTTATACCTCGACCCAACATCTGGAGATTGATCGTTTTTTGCAGGAGTCGGGTATCGAACGCCGGTTTGCCGTGGAAGTCTCCGGATTCGCCGGTATTCCGGCCTTTATTCGCGGTAGCGACAGATTGACTACGCTACCGAGTCTGCTTGGTCGCGACCTGTTGGCAGGACTGGCAAGTTGCAAGCTACCGATCAAAAGCCCACCGCTGCCGGTCTACATGATCTGGCATTTGCGTTACCAGAATGATCCTTCTCATATCTGGCTGCGCGCGCACCTGGAGGCGGTGAGTCATGAGCTTGTGAGAAGTGGTGGTTGAGTGAGGCGTTGAAATTACATCGCAACCTGAAGACGTTGAGCGAAGTGTGAAGTGGGGGGAGTGATCGCTTATCAGTAACAGCTTCGTCGCCTGTGCAGGCAATGTAGAGCGCCTGGCATGATGTATGCGAGCTGGATCCAGCAAGCGGAGAAGACGCAGAGTCGATTGACTCAAAAGTAAACTGCGGATGTAACGCGGTGACGAATCGAGTGATGCTGCAGGGACAATATTCTGGCGGGTGTTTTTCGGGGACTGTGCATTTGCTCAAAAAGCGGCGGCTGTCTGAATTTCCCTATGAACCAGGCACGCAAAAAGTGCTGATATCAGCTGCAAGTGAGCGCGATTTGATCCGGTCGGATACAGGTATATGGCTCCAGCCACCGCGATGTTTTTCCCATTCTTATTGTTTGTGGTCCGGCTGGTGCGGGCTGTACCATTGAGGCTTTCATGACAGCACTTTTCACAACTGAAGTTTTCGCAATAGAACATTGAATAACAATAACAACGATCACATTAGGGGGATCAATATGACCAGCTCGATAAGAAAAATTCTATGGGCCATGACACTTGCAGCAGCAGGGCTGACAGGTTGCAGTGACAACAACGTCGACACAGCTGCTGTCGATGCTGCCGCAGAGCCAGAAGGATCCCCCGCGAATGCAGTTACCGCTGCGCCAACAGCAGCCATCGCAGAAACAGATAGTGCGAGCCAGTGGATGTCTTACGGGCGTGACTACAGCGAGCAGCGTTACAGTCCTCTCAACCAGATTACGCCCGACAATATTGATCAGTTGAGCCTTGCATGGTTCGGCGATCTTGCTGAACGCGGTGGTAGTTACGAGACGACGCCAGTTGTTGTTGATGGCCGCATTTTTGTCACGTCTCCGTGGAGCAAAGTCTACGCATTTGATGCAAAAACCGGCGTGCAGCTGTGGAAATACGATCCAAAAGTACCAGGCGAATGGGCCGTGAATTTGTGCTGCGGCATCGTGAATCGTGGCGTTTCAGTATGGAATGGCATGGTGATTTTCGGCACGCTCGACGGTCGTCTTGTTGCAGTCAGCGCAAGCAACGGCGAACGCGTGTGGGAAGTGCAAGCAACCGACAGGTCAAAAATATTGTCCATCACAGGTGCGCCGCGTATTGCTGATGGCCGCATCTTCATTGGTGAGGCCGGTTCCGAATTCCATCAGCGTGGTTACGTTGCAGCATACGATGCCAATGACGGCAAGGAACTGTGGCGCTGGTGGTCCGTGCCGGGTGATCCCGCTCTTGGCTTCGAACAACCTGAACTCGAAATGGCCGCCAAAACATGGAATGGCGAATGGTGGAAAACCGGAGGCGGCGGCACCCCTTGGGACGCTATCACCTATGATCCCGTCACCGATCTTGTCTACGTAGGTACTGGTAACGGTGCACCATGGCCAGCCGAGATTCGTTCACCAGGCGGCGGAGACAATCTGTTCACTTCATCAATAGTTGCGATCGAGGCGAAAACCGGCAAATACCGCTGGCACTATCAAGCAACACCTGAAGACAGCTGGGACTTTGACAACACCCAACAAATTGTCACCGCTGATCTCACAATCAATGGCGAGCAGAAACACGTGTTGATGCAAGCACCGAAAAACGGTGTGTTCTACGTGATCGAGGCAGAAACCGGCAAGGTGATTTCCGCTGATCTGTTTGTTCCAACGGCTAATTGGATGACCGGATTTGATGAAAACTTCCGCCCGATAATTAATCCGGATGCGAACTATGGTGCATTTGGCGATCGTGGTTTCCATGTCGTACCTTCCGCTGGTGGTGCGCACAGCTGGCATCCGATGGCCTTCAATCCTGACACCGGCCTGATGTACATCCCAACCAACTACGGCAGTTTCCCGCTGGTCGCAGAAGCTGGCGCCAAGATGGGTAACCAGCTGCTCTCGATCAACGTTGGCAAACGTCCGCAGGATCCAGCGCCCGTACTTGAAGGCGGCGGCTCTTATCTGCTGGCCTGGGATCCAGTGAACAAAAAACCCGTCTGGGAACAGCGCATGGGCAGCTCGCGTGCAGGTGTGCTTACGACAGCCGGTAATCTTGTTTTCCAGGGTACTGCTGATCAGACCTTCTCCGCGTTTCGCGCCGATACAGGCGACAAAGTCTGGACCGCTGGCACACAGGCAGGCATCGTCGGTGGTGCAGCGAGTTATGAAATCGATGGTGAACAGTACGTCGCAGTGGTGGCAGCGCAGGGTGCTGGTCGCGGCGGTTATTGGGCGCCGAACAATGCACGTCTGCTCGTGTATAAACAGGGCGGCACCGCAGTATTGCCTGAACCTGTAAGCTTCACACCACCGGAACTTAATCCACCCGCAAACTTCGGTGATGAGGCTCTGCTTGCCGAGGGAGAAACCCACTACAACGAGCACTGTGGAAGCTGCCACGGCAACAGCGGTAGGGTCAGCAGTTTGTTCCCCGACCTGCGTTATGCAGCTGCACTGAACAGTCCTGAACTCTTCAAGGCCATCGTGATAGACGGTGTGTTGCAGAACAACGGCATGGTGTCGTTCAAGGAAATCCTTACCCCGGAAAACGCCGAGTCAATTCGCGCGTATGTCGTGAGTCTGTCTAACGAAGCGAAAAATGCACCGCCTGCACCAACTCCAGCACCACCTGTTGCTGCTGCGCCGGCGCCGACACCTGCACCTGCTGCAGGAGCAACGCAGGCAGCACCGGAGTTACACAAGGACTAAGTCATACTTGAGCCAGCGCAAGGGCGAACATTGCGCTGGCTCACTTGATAAAATTTTTTTGTCTGTTTAATTAAAAGAGGAAAAATCCCATGAAAAAAACCGTCTTTAATCCACAACAAACCATTCGATGCATACGTGCAATTACGGCCGCAGCAGCGTTCGTGTTATTGCCAATCGCAACACCTGCCATTGCGCAAACTGTGACAATGGAAACTTTGCTTGATCGAATTCAGATCGAGGATTTTCTGACCAAATATTATTACGACCTGTCACAAGGTGAAAGCCATGCCTTGTCTGAATATTTTACCGAAGATGCAATTCTCGACGTTGACGGCACCATCGCCAAAGGTCATGCGGAGATAGGCAAGTTGTATGAAAGGCCCGAAGGAGCGGAAGCACCTGAGCCAGCCGCGCAGCGTCGTCGCGGTCATATGCTGTTGACTAATCCTGTTATCGAAATCAATGGCGATACCGCGATTGCTCACGTGATCTGGACTGGCGTAATGAACGAAGGTGTTGGCAAGGCACCCGCGCTGTACGAACAAGGTCGCGAAGACAGTGAACTGCGCAAGGTTGATGGCAAGTGGCTGATCTCCAAACGTTACATCAGCTCCGACAGCGGCCTGCCCGACAAGTTTGATGAGACGTACGAACCACGTGAAAATCCGTTGAAAAAAGATTAGTGCCTGGTGTTTGTGAAGGCTGATTCTTTAGTGACGAATCACTGAGAATACGCAATCAGCAATCCCGACATCCCGTATAGATCGCCAGTGTGGAACAAGACTAAATGTCGTGCCTGCACTGGCGAAATCTTTAAAACCGACCAACACCATTCAAACACTTCTTGATTGGCAGTTGCGCGAGACAATCACGAGTTAGTGCGATGTATTGCGCGCATGTCTATGCGGTTAGCGGCCAGGATTCCACTATCTCATAGCGCGTTTCACCCAGGTAGCTGATGACAAGAACTAACTCATGGGCGACTACGCGGAGCGGTGCTACCGGTTCTGATGCAATATTTTTCGCGTCGTAGAGTAACGTGAGATGGGGCCTGGATGTGGGGCGTGCCCAGGCCTTTAATCCTGCTTTAACCATCTCCGCCGCAAGCTGAATTTGAAACGCCTTGAACTCGATACTTGCGGTGCTCGCCTGCAACGCGAATGGCAATTCATTGGCAGCTTGACCCGAATAACTCAACACCTCATCAAATAAAAACTCGAACGGCGGCATATGCATCGCTTCGCCGGCGCGACGTGCCATCGCGATAAAGGCTTCCGGTCTTTCCGCATGATCGCCTAGATGACATAAACTTACATGGAGATGCTCGGGTCTGAGCGGAATGCCAGTGAGCCTGTGTTTTTCGCGCAATTGCTCTGTAAGGTGAGCAAGTTGTAAAACACCGGCGTTATTTGTGCGAAGCGCATAGAACAAGCTTTTATTACGCTTTTCTGGCGTATCTATGTCAAATAGCGAAGGCTGGTTATTTGCCATTGTCTGTAAAACTCATCTGTATACCCTCAGGTTTTGTTAAAAGAAATTTTCCAACTGTCGAACTCGACGAACCCATATTGTCACACACAGGCAAATTTTAAATGCCAAAACCGGGTGTTGGTACTGTGCCTCTTTGCGGGCACAACGACCTACCTAAGCCTGCCCGGGCACTAAGCGCTTTCCCCATGCCCGCCGTCCGTGGATAATGCGGCCGGCATATCCTTTCACTAAAACGAGAAATTCCCTTGCTGCATTTTTACAAAGGTTCGATTTTATTCACCATCGTTTGTCTCGTGCTCGGCGCAATCTTTGGATGGTCCCAGACGGGCACTCTCGTCGGTACACTTTCCGTATTATGGATTGTCGTCGTGTTATCGGTTCTTGAGGTGTCGCTGTCGTTCGATAACGCAGTTGTTAATGCCTCGGTATTAAAAGACATGGACCGTATCTGGCAGCGTCGGTTTCTAACCTGGGGAATGGTGGTTGCGGTATTCGGCATGCGTATCGTGTTTCCGCTCGCTATTGTGGCTATCGCAGCCGGGCTTGGTCCGATCGAAGCGATGAAACTTTCACTCAATGAACCGGAACAATACGAAGCGATCGTGAGCAGCGCACACGTGGGCATCGCGGGTTTCGGTGGCGCATTTCTGGCGATGGTCGGACTCAGCTTTTTCTTTGATGGTGAAAAAGACATTCACTGGATCGCGTGGATCGAATCCTGGCTCAGCAAGTTTTCCAGCATCAAGTCAGCGGAAATTGCGCTGCTGCTTGTTAGCCTGTATCTGATCTCTCTGCTGTTGCCGTCAGAAGATGCACTGACGTTTATGGTATCGGGTTGTCTTGGTCTTGTGACATTCATTGCGGTTGAAGCACTGGGTACTTTGCTTGAACTCCGCGAAGAAGCGCTGGCTCTGCAGGGCGCGGTCGTGCGTTCGGGCCTGGGCGGTTTTCTGTATCTCAATATTCTCGACGCCTCTTTCAGCTTCGACGGTGTCATCGGTGCTTTCGCACTTTCCAACAACATGATTGTGATTGCTCTGGGTCTGAGCATCGGCGCGATGTTTGTGCGTTCGATGACCATCATGCTGGTCGAGAAGGGCACACTCGCTGAGTACCGTTTCCTCGAGCATGGCGCGTTCTGGGCCATCATTGCGTTGAGTGTGATCATGTTGCTCTCCGCACATTTTCACATCCCCGAGACGATTACAGGTTTGATCGGTGCGGTTCTGATAGGCGCGTCATTGTGGTGGTCGATACGTCACAAAGAGGTCATGTCACAAGACGACTAAGGCACGCAGACAAGCTTAGCAACGCTGAGTAAGAGTGACATCGCAAGGGTAGTGTTTCTCGACACCATCACTTGCAGCTGAAGCTTATAAAGTGCGGCCTTCCAGGTTGTTTACGGAGAGCCCTTACCAAGCGTGTGTCGGTCGGGAAGTTTTACTGAATTCAAACGAGTTTGAGAGAGTTAGTTGTTGCATAACAACGCGACTCTTCCGGGCGCGCCCCAATAAAAAAGGTTCAGGCATATAATCGGGAGTAGCTCCCGAATACTTACCTGAACCTTCTACGATAGATCCAGCAGACCTACTGTCTAGACAACTTATTGATTAGCTAAGCAGTACTTAATTACTTAAGAACCAGGTCGTTTTTGACCGACACTACGCCATCAATGTCGTTGGTCACCGCGGTTGCTTTCGCAATGTCTGAACGATCACTTACAAAACCGCTCAATTGCACAGTGCCTTTGAAAGTTTCGACTTTGATTTCGGATGCGCTCAAATCTTCGTCATCGATGAGTGCAGCTTTTACTTTCGCGGTAATTACCGTGTCATCAATTACTTCGCCGACACTTTCACGATCTTGCGTGGCTGAACAGCCAATCACGAACAGCAAGCTCATGGTTGCGGCAAAAGTTGATATTTTCCTTAATATACTCATAACGTGTCTCCTGACAATTTAAGTTGGTACTTCTTAAGTTGATACTTCGGTTAAAAAACTTTAAACGGCAAATTTTCAGTGGAACTCTGAAATTCTTTCTGAACCTTTCCAATCCTTCCTGACGCTTATAGGTAAGGTATAAAAAGCAACTCTTATGCCACTATGAGATTTTTTCCCGAAATCAAATTGGCGGTAAGAAAAGATCCGCGTATTTCCTGAGAAATATCGGGAAAACCTGTATGAATGGCTGGAAAAGAATCGCCCACGCGCGAAGCCAGGAGCCGCTGTGGAAGAGTAAGAGCTGATTTATGTCTGAAAAATTTTCACAACTACGCTTAATCTACAGACCAGCTTGAATTAGATATCTGGATGCCGCGCCATTTGGCACTAATTGCCTGATATGTGTGACATCCAGTTGTACTGCGGATTTTTCGGCGAGTTAGTGAACTACTGAGCAGCCAATGCTTCTTCAACCACGGATCTGTCGATCAGCTTGGCCAGTTCTTCAGGGCTACGTACTTCACGATTCTGCTGCTTGGCTATCCAGGGTTCTTCTTCGACGAGCACGTCAAGCATGTCGGGAATAATTTGAACCGGGAATTCCATCTCGGGCCAACCTTTTGCGATTTCCTCAACTGAGAAACCCGTAATGCTCGACACGTGTGGCCAGTACATTTCAGGATTGGCTTTTAATGCGTCGGTCGCTTTTGCAACGGAGCGCACAAATTCAACGATGGAGCGGCGTTTTACGGGATCCGCAAGGTCTGGTGCTCTCGCGTGCAGATTGAATACTTCGCGATAAACACTGCGATCCTGGAATACGATTGCGTCGTCACCTAGCTGCTCGATGGCGTCCTCGGGTTCTGGTTCCCAGATAGAAATAACGTCCACGTCGCCACGTTTAAGCGCATCCGACATTTGATCCATGCCAGTCTGATCACCCTGGGCAGCGGGAAGCGGCACGATTACGACATCTTCATCAGTCAGGCCGACAGTTCTGAGCATTGCCACGAGATAATAGTTAGCTGACGTATTGGCCGGCAGCATCACACGTTTGCCCTTCAGGTCAGCCAACGTTTCGATACCCGCAGAACGTCTTGCCACGAGGCGATAGAAACTTTCGGTAACCGTCATGATGATACGCATGTCGGGATTTGTGATCGACTCACGCAGCACTTGTGTTTCAGCGTTGGTAGCGAGGTCGGCCTCACCGGAGGTAATTCTCGGGATGCCGCCTTCACCTACCGTCATTTGTACTGGATAGAAGCTGTTAGCTGCTACCAGAACCGGCGACAGCTCAATCCAGAAACTGCCTGACACGTTAATGGGGACGAGAGCTTCCTCAGATTGTTGAACCTCGGCCGACTGTGCTGCAGCTACAGGTTGTTCGGTAGCTGGTGGTGTTGTTTCTTCGGCTGGCGAGCAGCCCAGAATTAATAGTGAAGCGAGGGTAGCGAGTGCAACCCGGAATTTATTCACGGACTGTGGTGAGGTGAGGCGCATATTAGGAATCTCTTGTTATTGTTTAAATCGAAGCACCTGTAGACCAGGCTGTTCGGATACTACTGATTCCGGGAGTACGAATCTAGTAAATCGGGACGTCATTATCAGTTTGCATTGCTGCAAATCCAGATCGGCGGCGTGGCCTGTTTTGCGCAATTTCATAACATCCAGATTTTCGAGTTCAGTCGTGCGTAAACCTCACCAACCGTCCTTGTGATAAACCATCCAGCGCCACGACTATATTTTCGTGGCGCGTATATAAAACTCCGCGATGAGTAAATTCGGTATCCAGCATAGAAATGAAATGGCCTGGTAACCCACGACGAAAGAAATGGGCAGCAGCGCCGCTAGAGGTAGATAAAGACGGAGCGTGACGGCCGCAAAGGTCAGCGCAAAAGATCTGATCATCCACGCGCGATGTCTGACGAACTTGCGCTGCACTGCGAATCGCCATGCTGCAAATGTGCTGGTGATCCACACAATCGCAAGAACACCAAATCCCAGTGTCGCGACAATTCCCGCCGAAGTTCCGAGTGCTAGCACTAGCCCAGACAATCCACCAACCAGGCAGGTGGTTACATAAGTGCGTCCGAGCCAGCGGTGCAAGGTAAGTTGCCGCTGGCGAAGGCGAGTCCAGAATTGCAGCGGCCCGATTACCAGCGCGGTGACAGCACAACCGATATGCAGCAGTAACCATGGATGTTGGAAACTATTCCCTGCAATGATTTCTGGTACCGGGCCAACGCCAAACAGATAACGGCTTGAAGCCAGCGCGACGCCGACACATAGCAATGTGCAAATAACCCACACTGTATTCTGCGCCATGTTATTTGTACGAGTGATTGGCATAATGCCCCTACTTGCAGGTGAAAGTTTCATCAATACCTCGCCTTTAAGTTAATGTAATTACATATTACATTGTAATACACTAATACATCGATCTAACTTTCACAAGAATTTTTTGCGCTATGGCCACAGAAACGAAAACTGCCAAAAATATCCAGCCCTATCACCACGGTGACCTTCGGCAGGCGTTGCTTGATGCTGCGTTCGCATCGATCGAGGCAAATGGTCACGAGAGTATAAGCCTCGCGGCGCTCGCAAAATCACTCGGTGTATCGCAGGCGGCGCCATACCGGCATTTTCCTGATCGCAACGCACTACTTGCCGCGGTCGCTCTTGGCAGCTTCCGAGAATTTACTGAACACTTACGTAATGCAGCGGATAAAGGCAAAAAAGGGACTCGTCTATCGCGCATGGCGCATGCTTATGTCGCATTTGGTACCGCGCGTCCCGGCATCTACCGCCTTATGTTTGCTTCGCCCGTATTAACGCAGGCGGCTGACGATGATGAATTGAAGATCACGGCTAACCAGAGCTTCACGTTGCTGGTTGATGCAATCGAAGGCGAAGCAAACCCGGCAAAACGTAAACGCAAGGCAACACACATCTGGGTAGCCTTGCACGGTGTGGTGATGTTAGTGAGTCAGAATCTATTGAGTGGGCGAGCAGGGGATAAAGAACAGCTCGATCTCGTCGAAGCGATCATCGCAATTTGAGTACTGCAACAAAACGAAGGTCATTTGAACTCCACGTGTCAAATTGGCGGAGCTCCGCGTAACAAACTAACCGCCGTCATCATTTCACTGT
>JAZKES010000051.1:85401-90403 GCA_040386995.1 Pseudomonadota bacterium
GTGATGCTCCGGCGATAGTTAATCCGTCGACATTTTCCGCAAAATCTGCAGAGTGGCTTTTTCCACTCCTGATAAACCAGTGCTCAACGCCTTGCCACGATGCGCAGCCAACACCCGTTCGGACAACACAGGTAATTTCTGTTCTTCCGCGAGTGTTAACAACGCAGGATGAATGTAATAGCTGCGACAGACCGCCACTGTATTGCCGAGTTTCGCGGCAATTGCACTGACAAGCAGGTTGAGCAGTTTTTTGCGCGGATTTTCCTCGCTCTCGCGCAAGGCTTGCGGATATAACTCAAGCACAAGCCGTGTGCCGACCCAGGTGCGGAAATCCTTGCACGAAAATTCTTCACCCATCCTTGCGCGAATAAACGCATTTACATCGTCGCTACAGACGTCGTGCCAGGAACCGTCCGCTTCCTGATAACGAAACAGACTGTAGCCCGGCAGGTCGGCACTTTGCCGGACCAAAGAGGTCAAACGCGGGTCGTCGATGTCGACTTGCAGGTCCTTGCCACTTTTGCCACGAAAGTGGAGCGTCGCAGTGCGCCCATGCACATCAAGGTGGCGATCCTGCAGCGTACTGAGCCCGTAAGTTTCGTTCGACTGCAGATACTGGCGATTACCAATACGAATGCCCGTGTCGTCGAGAACAAGCACCATCAATGCAAGTGCCTTGTCTTTGCTCCAGGTTTTTTTCCGGATCAGAGCAATGCATTCCTTGCGGATCAGGGGCAATTGCTGCGCGAACGCGACCAGCCTCGCGAATTTCTTCCGCTGCTGCTCAAGATGCCAATGCGCATGGTAGATATATTGTTTGCGGCCTTTCTGATCGCGCCCTACGGCCTGGATGTGGCAGTCATGCCTGACCGAAATCAGTACCTCTTCCCACATGGGTGGAATTGCCAGCAGCCGGATGCGCTGCAAAACAGTCGAAGTGGAAATTTTCGTGCGACCATCATTGAGATACGAAAAACCCTTGCCGCGGCGCAGACGCACGATGCTCAGGTGCTGGTCGACAGTTTCGACGAGAGCTGGGGATAGCGATTTGTTCATGCGTCAGAACTGCCTGACGCTGTTAACACACAGCAGTCTTTCATTGCCTGTTAATCCTTTAACATTTGTGCACTGCATCCATTGCAGTGCCTTCATATTGCCCGGAGTGACGGCCATCGAGCAATTCATTTTTTTCGCGTTATCAGTCTTTAATACGAATTAAACTTCGTGGCGGATTTATTCATGCGTCTGATTTTTGCTGTGATTGTTCGATGGATAAAAAGGTTAAATTTTTTGGCCGGGGATTCATCGTGCTACAGTTGCGCCAGTGCTATGCGACTGATGCAAATTGATCCACTACACTCGCAAGAGCAAGTTGTTGGCTTTTGATAACAATAACTGCCGAACCAGGCATTGATGAGTCTGATCGAGCATTGCCTTGATTTAAAAACCCATAACTACAAGAGGAGAATTCCCATGTCCCGCCTGCGTTTCATGCGCTTAGCCTGCGCCTTTTCCATAACTTGCAGCCTGCCCGCCTTCGCGCAATCTGTTGCGTCCTGTGCTGCGCTGACTGGATACACGCAACAAGGTGCCGACCTTGCAATCACTTCCGCCGCACACCATGCGAATCGCCAGACGACCGGTACACCCGCACGTCCAGGTATTACATTGCCGCCCCATTGTCATGTGGAAGGTGAG
This sequence comes from Pseudomonadota bacterium, assembly GCA_040386995.1. Taxonomy (GTDB): domain Bacteria; phylum Pseudomonadota; class Gammaproteobacteria; order Pseudomonadales; family Pseudohongiellaceae; genus CAILUG01. The sequence goes on from JAZKES010000051.1 coordinate 87,100, forward strand.
GTTGACCGACGTGCCGGCGTGGATGGCAAGTCGTATGCGTTGCGTTTTGCAATCAATATGCCCGACAACTGGAACGGCCGTTTCCTGTTTCAGGGTGGCGGTGGGCTGAATGGCAATCTGGGAGAACCAATTGGCGCCCAGGCCACAGGCGGAAGTAACGCACTGGCGCGTGGCTTTGCGGTTGTGAGCACAGACAGTGGTCACCAGGGCACGGGGTTCGACGCAAGTTTCATGGCTGATCAGGAAGCCGCTCTCAATTTCCTGTTCCTCGGCAACATGCGTGTGACCCTGGTCGCCAAGCCACTTGTCGAAGCCTACTACAGCAGTGATATCAGCAAATCGTATTTTGTTGGATGCTCCACCGGTGGTCGCGAAGGCATGATCATGGCGCAGCGTTTCCCGAATCTGTATGACGGTATCGTTTCAGGTGCGCCTGCCATTCGCACAGGACATTCGAATCTCGCGCTGCGCTGGATGAACGTGCACTGGAATCAGGCGGCCGCGAAAGATGCTAACGGTCTACCTGTGCCGGGCGGCACTTATTCGAAAGATGAACAGACGCTGATCGTAAACAAGTTCGTTCAGTCATGTGATGCACTTGATGGCGCGGCAGATGGCTTGGTGTTTGATATTGCGCACTGTGCGTTTGATCCAATGACACTTGCGTGTGCTGCTGGTCAGACTACTGAGTGTCTGGCACCTGCAAAAGCGGAGGCTCTCGTTAAAGCAATCGCTGGGCCAGTCGATTCGCGTGGCGTGCAGGTTTATCCGCGGTTTCTACTGGATACCGGCATCGATGACAGTGGGGCCGGGCAGGGCGGCATGTTGGCTGGCGGCTCAAAACCACCTGAGGGCCCGCGTGTTGAAGCGATGATGAATCAGGATGTCGACGCTGAATTTATCGAGGTGACCGCCACTGATGCAGCGCTAGGCAATAGCACCGGTGTGCGGCTATCGAGCTTCGCCGGACGCGGTGCCAAACATATCTTCTACCATGGCGTTAGCGATCCATGGTTTTCGGCAATGGACACAGTCGAGTACTACCAGAACATGGCTGCGGCCAACGGTGGCCTGCAGACCGTAGATAAATGGAGCCGTGTGTTTCTCGTGCCGGGCATGGGGCATTGTCAGGGTGGTCAACAGACGCTCGACTCGTTCGATATGCTCGACCCACTCGTGAATTGGGTCGAGAACGGCGTTGCGCCCGATGAAGTTGTGGCCAGTGGTGCGAGTATGCCGGGAGTCAGCCGCCCGTTGTGTCCTTATCCGCAGCACGCCCATTACAGTGGTAATGGCGACATAAATGACGCGGCAAACTTCTCTTGTCGTGAATAAATGTAGTTTTCGAATGACCCCGTTTCACGCGGTCAGCGTGGTGCGGGTATTGCATTGTTGTTTCACTAAGTTCAGTTGCATCGTCTCACATAGATAAAATACTCTTCGCAGCGCTGTCACCTCTCTCACCATAAGGAAAATGTCATGAAACTTCGCCGACTCGCTTATCTTGTTCCAGCACTGCTTGGGGTATTGGCCACCCAAGGTCTCCATGCTGCTGATGAATCACCCCTGACGCTCGATGTGTTCACGTCTACGCCCCACGGTTATGCCGTCACCTCGACACTGGTATACGGAGAGAACGAGTTGCTGCTGATCGATCCACAGTTCCTGCTGAGCGAAGCTCGCCAGGTGGTCGATAAGATCCGTGCTACCGGGCGCACGCTGACCACCATCTACACAACTCACGCACACCCGGATCATTTCCTGGGCGTCGCTGCCATCAAGGAGGCCTTTCCAGAAGCGCGTTACGTGGCGCTGCCGGAAGTTCGCGAACGCATGATCACGTCCTGGCCGGGCCGACGTAATTTCTGGTACCCAACCTACGGCGACGATCTGCCGTCCGAAGTGGCTATCCTTCCAGAGGCTTTGAGCGAGCCTTCGCTGACGCTTGAAGGTCACGAGATTCTCATCACGGGTGAGCAGGTCGGGCTCGATGGTGCAGGTAATTCGTTCGTCTACATTCCCGATCTCGACGCAGTGGTTGCCGGCGACATCATCTTCAACTCGCACCTGCGACCACCCGCTGATACCGCGCCGCTATACGAAACGCTCGATCGCATAGCCGCACTGAATCCAAAAATTGTCGTGGCGGGGCACCAGGGTAAGGACTCCAACTCCGATGCAAGTGTGCTGCAGTTCATCCCCAAATATATTGATGACTTCAAAGCAGCGCAGGCGGAATCCAAAAATGCGCAGGAGCTGATTGATCGCATGCTGAAGTTGTATCCCGGTCTGGCGCGCGAAGATGCCCTCGAGCAGGCGGCCAATACCGCTTTCGCGCCACCTGCAGCACCGCAGTAAACGATCACTAAATCGTGATAATCAAACGGGGCTTCGGCCCCGTTTTTTTTGATCAACCTCGGTCCTCCCGGCAGAAGCCCTAAGCAATTAAATATGATGGAAATGAGCGAAAACTCCACTTATCAAGTTATATGAGATAACCCTGTTAGGTTATTGAAACCAAGTGAATTATTAAAACTCGTTACACGTAGTAGAGACATTGGGTAGCTGCGTCATAACTTCCGAAATCAAATTCACGAAAACCCTTACATGTCATTGAAACTTATAACGTTGTAGGTTATTTGTTGTAATTCTGTGTTCGAGCAAAAAATTTTAACTAATTAGCATAGATCATTGATATTACTTGGGTTGTTGGGTGAGCAGCGTTTCGAGCGTGTTTGTTCGCCAAAATCTGCGCGTCTAGGACAACATAAACGACCTATATCTGACATCGGTTTTAGGTAGTTTTCGTAAGCTATTGAAAAAATGCAGATTAATAAGAAAGTTGGTAGAGGAGTTAAGTGTCGGACTGTCTGTTATTTTTTATACAATATACTTTAAGTTAATTTCATATATATATGAAATTTATAATTTTACTTACAATAAAACCAATATTTTGTGCTCGAGTTCTAAAGCAGACCAGAGGTCATAATCCCGTAGCCGTTACGTAAGCAACCAGCACTAAAGCCAGTAAAAAGAGTGTGGAGTATTTACTGCCGTTCGCCGGTTTTTGTACGCGTGAAATGTCGGTGAGTGGCTGTCCGAATGGCCCTTGCTTGAGCGAGATTCCTCAGACGTCGTCATTCCCGAGAAAGAGGGAATCAAGATGACAATGCGCTACTCCCTGGATTCCCGCCTTCGCGGGAATGACGTTGAGAGAGATCGTGGGTTAAGTGCCTTAAGTCATTGCCATTCGTGGCTGTCGCATCTTTCTGACGAATGTGTGTCGAAAAGTGGTTGTCCGAAT
>JAZKES010000052.1:0-10768 GCA_040386995.1 Pseudomonadota bacterium
GGTGGGGAATACGAGTTATCGAAAAACTGGTGCCCAGGAGAGGACTTGAACCTCCGCGGCATATTCCTCAACATTGATTTATATACAGATTTTTTCCCCGTTTTTGCCGTGGAGAGGTATTGTGGATCCCGTTTGTGACATACAGATAAGTTTGGTGTTACTTCAGGTGTTACTAAAACACGGTGCTGCAATTTCAACCGCTCATACCTGCTCTAAATATAAGTCATTTATGTGGCGATAAACCACTCGTAGCCCATGTATCTAGCTCTCAGAATAGGCGCTCAGGCTCAGGAATAGTTTTTTTATACAATGAATTCACGGATAGATTAACCGTGACGATTCGGGAGCGGGGAATGACGACCCGAAACTCTTTGAGCTTAATAATCACTTCTTCAACAGATTCACCATCGACATCCGCGAGCTTAGCTAATAAACCGTCTACACTCTGATATTTCGTGGTTAAGTTCATCTCAAGAGTATCTTTGTCTCTGTAACCACTATACAACGGCAACAATGTCAGATTCGCGTCATTCCCCGGTTCCAAGGAGTCAAATATTAGTCCTATGTAGACTTTTTTATTGTCCAAAGTGACAGAAATAGGCTTTAGCTCGGATGCCGCTTCACTACAAAGGGCGTCGATATCATTTTTTTCCCAGACTCGTTCTAACGCAGCTTCTTTGATGCGTGAAGAACGATTTAAAAACAGTGTGCAACAGACAGAAAATCCCACAGAAAGCTCAGCAATGAAGCTTTCCAATGATATTTCTAGTTCAATGATCGGCTGAAGTTGGAGCAAATCAACCCAGATCCACTCCTGGAGTCCATACATTAAAAATGTGGCGATATAAAAAATTATGCCGCAGAGGGCGGCGGTGAGATATACACGCTGCCCCGTATCGCGGAGCACGTCGTACTTCAGGAAATTGCACCAATTACAGAAGAAATATCCAGAGGCAGCAAGGACGATAATTATCAGGGGTGGACTTAGCTCCATCAGACCATCCCGAACAACAGCAAGTTCAAATCAAGAAGTAGATTGTTTCAACGTCAAATCGTGCTGCCTTATCCGTCGAATTCCTTCTTTAAACGCCTCGGATTTTGCAGCCTTTGCAAGATCAAGAGTTACGGCGCCATCGTCCTTGATAGTGTAGTAGTCGTTAAGTTTTTGGACTATAGATTTAGCGGGTGCTTTCTTACTTACTTTATTGCTCATCTCAGCTAATCTCTTATTCCTACAGGAACCATTAAATTGTATCACGAATGAAGTTTTTCAAGGATAACCCTCCTTGTCCACATTTTCTTAGAAACTTTCTGAATTTACAGACTTCTAAGCTGAAATATTCGTTGTATTGGAAAGAGTTTCAACGTGTGAATACATAGTGCTTGCTCTGACCTTATCTTATACCTGATTCCTGTAATTTGGATGCAAATTGTGTGACGACTAGGTTCGATACACTTGCATGGCCTCTAAGGATAACAACCTTATTATCAATAATGTGCCATGTTTACATCGTCCTTATGGTCCTGCTCTCCTTGTGAAACTATCTGCCGAAGTTCCTCGTCTGTGTATTCGACCACATAAAGATCCGGTAACTCTGTTGCCTCGTCATAGCTGGATAAGGGCGCGATTTTAATTGCGCTTCTCAATGAGTCATTAGATAACTTTATCGCGTTGGCAATTGAGGTTAAAGCGCGAGCTGATATGAGAGCTCGTGAAGGATCTTTGGAGACAAGAGCAATTGCTTTAATAATCTCTTCATCCATCAGCTCCTTCATGACCAGGCTCTTCCGAACAGTAGCCGTAGCCAGCAATTTGAGCTTTTCCTCACTCAACAACGAAGAGATTGCATCCTCCTTAGCTTTAGAAATTGCTTCATCTATAAGCACTCCCTTCTCCGCGGAGTGTTTTTTAAAGATACGATTTACTGTAGAACTGGAAACCTTCATTTCTTTGGTAATGGCAGCCACAGAACAACCTAGCCCTCTCATCGCTACAATCTCAGCATCTCGTTCAACAGTGCTTTTATGGGGCATACCATCGTCCTCTATAAATATTGGAGCGAACACCCGATATCTCCGGAGTTGCTCACTCGTATAACTTAGTTTTTCTTGTTCCAATGGCGTTTCACGGTAGGAACTGAGCAAGCCATAACCCTGGCCACTTCGCTCTGGGATTTACCTAGGTTTTTTAGTCGTTGAACTTGATTTGTTGTTTCTATAGCTGGAGGCCTTCCCGCCTTTTTGGTAGAAGCCGCCAAGCCCGCCATTGTTCTTTCTCGTATTCTTGCTTTTTCAAATTCAGCAAAAGAAGCCATAAGCTGTAACATCAATTTACCTTCGGCTGTGGTTAGGTCTTGAACCGGTATATCAAGACAACTTACCTTGATCCCGTTGTTCAGAAGACTAGTAACGGTATTCTGAACATCTATGTTATTTCGCCCTAACCGATCCAATTTTGCGACTACCAGTAAATCTCCCGGCTCAAGCTTATTAGTCACGAGATTGGCGAACTGTGGTCTTTGCATCGCCGGAATACCTCCAGACACAATCTCAAAAAAGAACCGGCCTTCCGGAATTTCGAATCCCCTATCTTTTAGTTCTTTTAACTGCGCTTGGGGATTCTGTTCATCGGTGCTGCAGCGGCCGTATCCAAAAGTTCTCATATTTAGCCTTATCTAGCAGTATTAGTATCAACAATTGGTATCAATAATAGATTGGTATCATAAAATTATCAACCTATATTTTTTGATACCAGTTGAGGCTATGTTTAGGTGGTATCGAAAACCGTTCGTTTTGTGAGCCCAGCAGCTGCACTACCTCTCGCTACTACGATAGCCTTGAAGCTTGCCTGCCTGGGTCCACGTCTCCGGCGCTCAAACTTTGATTCTGGAACTATTCAGTGTCATGTAAAGTTCCACCATATAGTCCGTCGCTCGTCCCTCAGTCAGTGTCCGTCCATGAACAGCAACAGATTACTTCCAAACACGTGAGGAGAGAGACTTTAGGACTAGCCAACGAGAAAATGCTGGCATATCCTCATGCGTAACAGAGCAGCATATAACGAGAAGCCATTTGTGATACTCAAAGCACAATTAATGATACGTTCAGTATTTCTCGCGGTAGCATGCCTTGCTGCATTTGGTTGCGCCTCTTCCCTCAATACCGTTAAACGCTCAGTTGGGGAGGTTATGCCGACTGGATATAAAGCACTTTCACTTCCGCGTCGTTCGATCCCAGTTGGCGCATTGTGGAGGCAAGGCATTGGTCCGGAAGGTAATGGGGTGGCTGCAGAATATCGGGAGTCTACTCAAAGCATTTCGCGATTGAATGTGGATCAGCAGTTCTCAGCAGATCTTAAAGTTTCGATTATAAATTACCTAAACTTGGGTCCCGCTTTTACTAACTCTTTAAATGTAGATATATCTAATCTGGTGATAGACAGGGTTGTTTCGTTAGATGAATTGAAGGGCTCGTCAGGACAGGAGTTTTTATATGAGGGTTTACGTGCAAAAGATATAAAGGTGAGCTATTCATCCCAACTCGACAGCGCTTTTAAAATTTCGGCTCAATCAAAAGGAATTCCTATCATCCTTGACGGGGCAACAAACGGTCAAAATAATGTGACATTAGATGGTAGCGACCTGTTCATCGGTTATCGTGTCGTTAGACTTGAGCAAGGAAGGGTTGAACGTAGGAGTAAAAAACTCAACTTCGAGGGAGAGGCCACGGTGGAACCCTATCAAGTCAATTTAGATTACAGAGAGTTGGCATCCTGCATGTGCAATCGAGAACCTGGTCGGCGAGCCAGCCAATGCCTTGCCCAGACCCCAACGTATGTCAATGTGGTGAACTACAGTCGATTAACAACGTCGGGAGGTCCATTCCAGCGCCGGTTTACGTTAGACGGTAGGGAACAATGGCCTTATCAAGTTCCATTAGGGTCAGAATTTAGTGGCAGCAGTATTATCTTTGACACCCTTGTAGTAGGACCAATATATGTCCCCACGGTGTCAGATGTATTAGAGAACCAACTGTTTTGTCTAACTGGGGTCGAGGATGGATCTGAAGTAGAACTCGTCAGAAGCACTCTCGAAATTATCAGCGTTGCAAATCCGCGAGCTCCAGGCTATTAACTGATTTGTCACCTACCGTAATTACGCGTCTATCTACTTCCATCCGGGTGTAGCAGAGATGTCCATATTTTCTATCTTAAAAGAGCTTCGAACTAATTCGATATAAGAATCGCCGCGCTCAATCTCGATTAGGCAGGGCATTGGTGGATGTGTATTTCCTAATCTGAGTATTGAACGCACTATCAACGAGTCGACACTTACTTCATTCCCAGATACTGAGTTTCCAAGTGTAACTCTCTGTGGGGTAATGCCCGATAACTCAAACTCTTTTTGGAATATCGTTCCGCCCATGGACGAACGGTTATAATCGACGACATGTATTGTGTCATTGCACTGATCAGTACTTTCGATACGAACGCCCCGGCTTTCTTTACATAAACACATTTTGGCATTCCATGTATCAAGCTTCAAATCGTACGGTTTAATCGTTACTTCGCCCTCGCGAGACATCTTCTTTCTATTTCTTTTCACTTTTCCGGGGACGAGTTCCACAACTCGATAACCAATGAAAAGATTACTTCCGTCGATAATTATAGAGTTTGCTCTAACAGCACCTCCATCAAAAGTTATGGGTATTCCTTTTTCCTCTATCGAACCTCGTACCGTAGCATCCAGGGCCTCATCGTAAACGATCGTTATCGACTCAGCTTTTAAACCCTCGTATAAAAGTGATTGATTTGACGATATTGTCGTCTCTTCAAGTGATCCAACGCTTTCAATTGTGAGGTTAGACGCCTCTACCTTTATTGAACTTCTGTTGTTGCCGGACAATTCGAGAAAACGCAGTATGGACAGTTGTACGCCATACCCAAGGTCACTATCCGAGGTCAATTTTGATACGCTCTTCGTTATAGTCCTATTGCTAAAATTGACCCCTTCCCCATCAGGTCCTATCCCTGGAATCCATCGTGCTCCAATTGGGATTTGTTCCCGAGGCAGAGGCAAAGGAGTAAATCCCTCAGGAACACCTGAGCGTATATTCTTGATAGATTGGGCAGTGGTACTAATTGAAATGATACCGAGGCTAAGTAAAACAACCAATTTAGAACTTATAGGTGGTTTATTTAATTTCATAATATGAACCAGTATGGAATCGGTGCCGTAAAGCGCTCGTTGGCGCCGCCCTCACGTTTGGCTTGACACTACAGTACTTCTATCGACAGCGATTTGTCTATCGACCTCAATGTCAGATCCTTGATATCGCACTTAATGACTACTTTCAACAAAATTTGAAAGTCCACCTATTGCGCAGAGACCATCTAGAACTTTTATTCTGGGAATCTCACTTAATTCAAACGATTCAACAGGGTTTATTAGATGAGACCAGCTGAAGATTATGTAGTGAACAGTTAACTTCGAAACTTGAATTTACTAAGGTTATCTAGCGGTAGGGGCAATGAACTAAGCAAATTTTGTTGAAAACGACGAACGCTCCCGATTTAGGCTGAAAAAACCCGCATGAAGCGGGCTCAAATTACAATCTCCAATCCTTCCATCTTTAACTAGAGGTTTCATGGCGTCATTTCATGCACTTAGAACAACTTAGAAATCCTACCTCATTCAAGTTGGGCTATTTCTAAATTACTCATGCTTCTAATCACCGGAATAATCACCCGACCAATCCCGTCACACAGGCGAGCTATGTTGTCAACATCTGGCTCAATTGCCTCTGCACTGTCTCCCCCATTCATTTTTTCAGCCTCACTCAGAATTGCCCCCATTGCACAAATCGTCAACCCCCAAACAAACCATGTTCGAAGTTTTTCAGGATCATTATTTTTTTGATTCATTTCATTAAGTAGGTATTTATTGTCTACGTTTATAAAAAAATCATAGGTATTCTCTGAAGCGTGAATCTTAATCGATTCACGCTCTCCAAATTTTGAATCAAAGCCAAACTTTACCCAATCCTCCTTTTTAACTTCGATCGGCTTTGGAATGTCATACTGCGGTAGGTTATTCTTCGGGTTATCAGTATTATCCGGCTCCGGAGGGTTGCTTTTTCCGCCTCCCTTTTTCCCCTCGTCTACTTTTTCCCCAGCCACGATGGTAAATTTTATAGAAAAAGGCAGTAGTGTAGTTACATCGCTTATCTGAAATTCAAATTCGAATTTATCACCAACATTAGCGTCGAACGGAACCCTGACCTTCATTATCTGTCTTCCATTCCAAAGTTTATTACCCTCCAAAAGATCATAGCTAGGAAATACAGCTAGAGCGCCTCGGTTTGCGGCTCTGGTGAAGTAGTCATTCCGTGCATCGGTCTCAAGTTCAATTTTTACAGTTGCATTAATTGGACAAGTTTTTACCAATCCGTCTTTTGGAGCTTTCGCGAGCCGATAATAGCTAGGAAATTCTCGCCCTTCATAAGGCACTGGCACTCCTGGTCCTGTACCAGCGGGAATCAGCCCGCCTAGGTTTAGGGCTTTTGCAAGCCCCGGGTCTTTTTTTAGCATTTGATTAAAGACTTTAGTAAGGTCATCTTTATTATTAAGGGCATTTTCCTTGCGGCGTCTCCGCCATTCGGCGTTAAGTTCTCTTAGTCCGGTATGACTATCTAACTCTTCCTTCAATTTACTGCGTATTATTTGGTACGCCTCATCCTTTCTTAATCGATCCCTTGAAGCTAGAAAGAAGTCTTCAGCGACACTTCTGGTCATATTTGTACAATCGACGGCCACGAGGATATGGTCTTTGATGTAACTCAGTGGCAATTGCCTTGAGATAAACTCTTTACCCAACTCACCATGAACCTGGCCGTTAACAAGAAAATACACACCGGTGGGGTAGTGTTTCACATCGATGTCTTCCTTCCACACCAATATGCTTACCGGTAACTTCCCGATCCCAGGTGGATTGATTTCAAGTTGGGCTGGAAAACCGTCTTCATGATTTTTCTTTGACGCGCCATCTTCTGCTAATGAGTTCCATACTCCGACTACAGTAGTCGACATGTAGTTAGCGTTGTAATCGCGTGTTTCATGTATCCGAAAGGGCAAACAAGGAACTTGGAAATACTTCTCAAACGCCCTTCTTGCCTCAAGGGTCGCAGTGCTTCTAGCTGACCATTTGTAATTGTAAAGCTTTACACATGTACCCGATAACAACGGCTGTTGATAAGCTACTTTTTTATTCTCGGCTTTACCTGGTAGCAAAGGAAGGCTATCGGCCTTGAATGCACATATATTTCCTTGAGGCGCCAAATATTTGAACACTGAAGACCTTTCATTAAGCCCCGTCGGCCTCTTCCTTCTTATTACTGTGAAGCCCCAGCAATCATTGAGCTCTTTATCTTTTGAAGCAGGACAGAGAGGGTTTCTCTTTGAAATGATCAACTGAATGTTATGTTCACCGCAGAATTGAAGGCTACCAGTGCCTCCTGCATTAAATTTACCTTGTACAAACGGAATGCGCACTTTGGGCGAACTTTTGGTTGTAGAGAGAAAAGTATGCTCAAAGTTTTGGGGTGACTGACCTTCTCCTCTGTCTACAACCATATAACAAGGTTTTGATTTTGTCCCAGTAGCTAGAAAGTGGATATATTTCTCCGCCAGGTCTCCTTGCTCTTTTCCGGATAATATTCCTAGCCTGCCCTCCTTCACCCCCAGAAATTTCTCAACAGCTTCCTGCATTGTGCTTGGTGCTAAAGGCCCTTCGGGGTCTATCTTCATTTCGTGACACTTGGAAATCAAAACAGCATCTATGCTATTCACGATTTTTTCAACCAAGGCCGCTGCGCCATCTTCTTGCTGGTTTCCTATCTGGCTAAAATTGCCTTCATTCTGACCGAGGGGAAGCCATGAACTTTCGTCTTCAAGAGGAAATCCTGCTTTGTTGAGAAGATCGATTACTTCATTTTCATCTTCCGCAACGAGTAACTCTAGACAGAGGCTCTTCACGTCAATGTCTAATCCTTGTGTAGCAAAATTCTGTTTCATAAATGCTCTCCACCTTTGAGATCTTCTTGTATGGACGAGTCGTCTTTTTTAGGACGTCCTCTTCTTCCGCTTTTTATTGATATTATTTTTTTTGGATCTAGGCCCAAACACTCGATTATTTTATTGAAAGTGGCAATTCGAGCCTGCTTATTTGAAACGACAGAGCCTGCACTTATACAAATGTCATTCCATAGTGGATTAACCTTATTACCAACGCTTTTGCGCCAGTCAATATCTGAAAGAGGTTTAACAAGTTGTCGCCACTCATCCGGATAGTGCTCAAGCAGGATATTCCCTATGCTTCCGAGTGCTCTTAACACTACCGAGTGCGTGCAGATTTTTTCTTGTCGAATGGCTGCCGGCGGTATTGTTCCTTCAGCCGCTAGCCGCCAGTCTTTCATGTTTTTTGTAACTTCTGTCCAATAAGCTACAGCTTGCTCTAGCTGTTGTGCATAGTCTTGCGTCCCTTCTTCGACAATTTTAGTTCTCGCAAAAAGTTCAGTATTCGCGTCGTACAAAGAGGTCAGCGTGAACATTTTGTGAGACCTTAAAGGTATAGACGCCTTTTCGAAATCAACCTTGTCCCTGAATATATGAACCCTCTCAATGCACTCGCGAGTCATACTTCCCAATGGATCTCTGTGGTCATAAAGAATGTTCAGAGACTTCGAGCTTCGGTTTGCGTGCCTGTTTAAGTCTGAAAACATTTGCTGCATACGTTCCAGATTTTCCATCGGGAACAGTAATACTGATATTCTATGAGAGCCTAGTTCTGGGTTTTCCTGGATGGCATGTGCGATTGCCGCACAGCGGTGCTGACCATCATTGATGATAAATTCCATATCTTCCAGTTCCATCCTTATCGTCCCTAGATCAGGCTCTTCATTTGATACAGAAATAAATTCCAACTTGCCCGAATGACTACAAGTTATGGAGGAAAAGAGATAACTATCTTCATTCTCAGTTATATATTTCGAAATTTCTGGGACCCTTGTCGCGTTTAATGTTCTTTGGGCCCGTAATTCTGGCGTCATGCTTTCAATGTCGTTGAATCGAAAAAATTTAGGTACTTCGGACAACGCCATCGTTGTAGCGAAGTAAGTTCTACCTCCCATACGCGCTCGCATTGCCGGAAAAGCTATTTTCATGTCACACCTCATTTAATTACAGCTGTTCTTTTTATTAAAGGTAACTGCTCATTTTAAATAATGCAACTGTTTATTAAAAAATAGTCAGCTGTCCATTTAATACAGTGTGTAACCTCAACTAAAGTATGATAAAGTCCTTTTAAACATCTGAATAATAAGTATTTATGGGCTCATTAGCGGTTTCTATTGCCAATCAACCATGCTTCGATGCATTAATAAAAGCAGCGCACTGCGGGGGTCGAGTTAAAGGTCTTACCCATAACTACTATGCATATCCCGCGCGGTTTTCCCCTCAATTTGTAAAGGCTTCGATAGAGACATTTACGAAAGCAGGCGATTTAGTTCTCGACCCATTTCTAGGCGGTGGCACCACCGCTGTAGAGGCAAGAGCTAATTCCAGGTTTTTTATCGGCTCCGATATTAGTGAGCTTGCCGTATACATCGCCCAGGTCAAAAGCAATCCGTTGAGACGTCGTGAGGTTGAGCATTTAGTTAAACGCTCCAACGATTTTTTTACTTTTGTGAAAGGATCAAAAACGCCCAAGGGCGAATTTCCGGATGCTCGAAATTTAGAAAGCCATGAAGCTACTGAATTAGTGCGCAAAATCATGCTGGCACTGGAATGGACACAAGAGCTGGACAATAAACGGCTTCAAGATTTTGGAAGATGCGCAATATTAAGGACTGCGCAAATTGTAATAAATGGTCAAAAAGAGCTTCCAGGGCCCGACGCGTTTGATAGCACCTTAGGTAGAGTATTTGTTTCAATGCTGTCCTCAGCCGAGGATTACCGAAGAGTAGTTTTACTTGCCGATAAACATTGCACCCAAGAAATGGGAAGACGCACGCGTTTGATCAATACACCAGCTGCTTGCCTTCCTGAATTATTGAAAGGAAAGCTTAGAATCCTTCCAAAATTAATTATTACCTCGCCGCCTTACCCTGGTGTTCATGTTCTCTATCATCGGTGGCAATTACTGGGGGGGAAAGAAACTTCCTTACCCTTCTATATTGCGAACAAACAGGATGGAAAAGGGCTTTCGCACTACTGTATGCATGCAAGATCTAATGATAATGGCGATCGATATTTCTCTTTAATCCGAGAAACGTTTGAAGCAATGAGAAAACTAGTCGACGATGACGCGACAGTGGTGCAATTAGTCGCATTTTCTAAGCCAGAATTCCAACTTCAACGCTATTTGTCCGTAATGGAACAGAGTGGATTTTACAGCATACAAAACTCGTCTGGCCTAGACGAGCACCACTCCAGTTGGCAACGAGCTGTTCCATCTAGAAAGTGGTATACGCATCTTAACGCTGCAAATAAGGTCACAGGTGGTAGGGAATATCTTCTGATCCATAAGCCGATCTTATAAATAAAAGGAGAACTTTTAGGTGAACGCAGAAGTTATGGATTCCCGATGCATTCAAAAAACGTGGGCTTATTGTAGGGCTTAGGACAATGGGCTCCACTGCAACTTGAGAGGAGCCCTACCGACCCCATGCCTAGACACTTAGATGGCGACTGAGTCGATTTCAGCCTGCCTCA
>JAZKES010000052.1:10778-55389 GCA_040386995.1 Pseudomonadota bacterium
TCAATAGAAGCGTTATAAGGAACGCAGCCATTGTGGCAATGTTCACTTCATCCTATAGCTAACGGCCTTTGGCGGTTGAGTGCAGCATTCAAGCGGATTCCAACAGGGCTTTAAACAGCCATAAAAATCTAGTCCCCCGTTGCATAATCGTCTGATCAGATACTGTCCACCCTCTGCCAGCCCCTCGTCCAGATCTTTCCCGAACGCTGGCAGCGCCATCGAAGTCTTTCGTCATATATTGCGCCCACGCATAGTCCTCTTTCAAAAATTGAGCATGACTAAATTCTGGGTGACGAGACAAACAATAAAGTGGCCCGCTCTTCGCTTTTATAGCATCTGATTCCGTTAGCCCGTCAATGTGACGACGCATCTCCTTCGTATAATCTCCGAAGGGCAAGCCGAAATGAGTCTTGTGGCCTGTGAAGCTTGAGATATTCGCCATAGCCTCCTTCAGAATCAGCAAGTCATATGCACCTCGCTCAATCATTCCGTGAATATGTAGCGTTCCTCTGCCGCTCACTTTCTTGATGAGACCTTTCTTACTCTTAGTGAACGCTGACCCCTCTTCCACGAAAAAGAAGTAATTTGGTACATAGCCCAGCTGTGTTAATAACGCCTTGCTTAACGCCGCTTTCGCAAAGTGGGTGAACCCTTTAGATGAGTGAAGAAATTTTTCTGACTCACGTCTACCGAAGTTCAAGGTGAAGGTGTATTTATCTGACAATGAACGTTGTAACAGCATACCTCTGAAAATAGGCGGGCAACGATCAAGCCTCCCATTCAGGGTCTTCCCTCTGAAACACATGCCCCCTAACAAACGGGCGTAGACAGATGTGGCCTTGTATTTGTTTATTACTTTTCTCAAGTCATCTTTCAATGACAAGCTGGGCTCTTTTTCATCCCATAATCTTTTCCATATAACTGACTCGGTCTTTAGCGTGTAGTTGCACAGAGCATCAAAAACACTTAAGAAAAGCAGGGTTGGAGTGGTTTTAATCGCGAGCTTGCGGATCGGTCTTGGAGCAGATTTGGATCGAGTCATAACATTGGTCGAGCACTTAATTAACTTTTATTGAAATGGTGTAACTGCGAAGCGACGCTTCAACCGCGGCGTCGTTCGGTAAAAGATTTATAGTGAATCTGGTTGAAACACTCTGCTTGGAAGTCCAATTTATTTATCGCTATTCGCAATTGACCCAAAGTGAAATTATTACCCTGATAATGCTTACCTATTGTGGCCGAATCTGTATGTCCCATTAGAACCTGGATCTTCGGCCTATCCACACTGGCTTGATGAAGTAGTTCTGAGAAGCTGTGTCGAAAACTATGAAGAGGTTTTTTAATGCCAAGATGTTTTATCACGCCTCGGCAAAACTCGCCAATGGACCGGCCGTAGCCATCACCGGTATCTGCAAACTTCAATTCGGGAAAAAGTCTAGTCGCACCCTTTTTTGTTTGCTCATCTAAATAATCAGTCAAACCAAATTCTAGGAGCTTTTTATGTATTGGAACTTTCCTTGTGAAGGTGCCCTTAAGTTGTTGATCGTCATGTTTGTCGTTAAAGTCAAAAATCCAGACGCCGTGCTCAACACGTAGATCTGAGACATAAAGTTGGCAACCTTCATTCAGCCTACACCCAGTGAACGCTAATATTAGCGGAATCCAAAATTTCGACGCCTCGCGCGCGGGTTTTGACTTGGGCCACGGGCCGGAATTATAAATATAACAAGTGAAAATCTTTTCAATTTCCACAAGCTCAAAGGAGTCTCTTGCTACCGTGCCACGGGGCGATTTGGCCTTTAGTCCGCTGAAAGGGTTTACAGTCACCTCTTGGTAATTGGCTATGGACCAATTGAAAAAAGTCTTCAACCTGTTTAGGTGATGTTTAACAGTCGTGGGTGAAATTACTTTTCCAGAATTTTGCTCAATGACATCCCTCAATGGCTTTCCCTTATTAAGGGAGCTCCGCGCATTAATATTAGGAGGCAGTTTCAAGAGAACAGAGTGTATTTCCCGCGCGTCTTCTTTACTCACCTCATTAATTTTTTTATCTCCCACTAAAGTGATGAGCAGACCCAGGGTCGCTCTAAATAAAGTTTCACTTTTGGGAGTGGACCAGGCCTGCTTTTGAATGAAATCCTCAAGCACCGCAGAAGTTTTATGTCCTTCAGCAGGAACGGGGGTATATGGCAGGCAGGGCTGGTCGATAGAACTCGTTGTTCCATTCATCGCACCGACTAATTCCGTGATCGCTGTTGGACCTATTTGCTGGAGTTCCTGCGGGGTGAACTCAAGAGCTCTTGTCAATTTTTCACCCGTGGGTGCTGTCGTTTCGTACACAAGTTTTAGGCCCATAAAAAAAGGCGGGGGATTTTTCTTTTTCATAGAGTCTGCGAGCTGAATTGATTTTTCATACTCTACCATTAATGCCCGCGCGTTACGTTTTGCAGACTGCTTGTCAGTCGTGTGTAACGCGAGCCTGAGCTCTGACCGCTCGCCAAACAAGCAGCGATGATGAACCGCAATCCGTACGCGGAAATAGTAAGAACCGTGTCTGTTTTTCCAAAGATAATTCGCCATGTGGAACCTTTTGTGGAACCACGGCCAAAACACGGTAATTTACGAGGAAAAAATCTTATTTAAATCAGAGGGGTTATGCACTGGTGCCCAGGAGAGGACTTGAACCTCCACGGCCTTGCGGCCACTAGCACCTGAAGCTAGCGTGTCTGCCATTTCACCACCTGGGCATTTAGGAGGGACAAAACAGAGGCGCGCACTCTACCCAAGAGCTGCACTGCTTGTCAATCTGGAAGCCGTGTATACTCTGACTTCATTCATTTTTAAGCCCCATGCTTATGCCCAAATCCAAGTCACCGGACGACCCTTTCGCCGAACGCGAAGCCGAGCGTTACGATAATCCTATCCCCAGTCGCGAGTTCATCCTTGATCATCTTGAGAAACGCGGCGAGCCTGCTTCTCATATAGAGCTGTGTACTGAACTTCTGTTGTTTGATGCCGTTGCGCAGGATGCTCTGTTGCGGCGCCTTGGCGCGATGACGCGTGATGGCCAGCTGATCAGCAACCGTCGTGGTGTTTTTGGACTTGTGAACAAGATGGACCTGATCAAAGGTCGCATCATGGGCAACAAAGAAGGATATGGCTTCGTAATTCCCGAAGATGCGTCTGGCGACCTGTTTCTTGGTCCCAAGCAGATGCGTAAGGTGTTTGACGGAGACACTGTACTCGCCAAAGTTATCGGGCTGGACCGTCGCGGCCGTCGTGAAGGCAAGATTGTTGAAGTGCTGGAGCGCAAGACCAGCCAGTTGGTTGGCCGCTACTACTCTGAGTCTGGCATAGGCATAGTAATTCCGCACAGCAAGCGCATCACGCAGGAAATCCTGATTACGCCGAAGAAACATAAAAAAGCCAATGACGGCGATTTTGTGGTTGTGCAAATCACGCAGTTTCCACACGAACATCACAAGGCCACGGGCGAAGTGATTGAAGTGCTCGGCGACGTCAGCAAGCCGGGCATGGAAATCGAAGTCGCTTTGCGCACACACGACATTCCGAACGAATGGCCGAAAGAAGTTCTCGCAGAGATGAAAAATTATCCCGCGCGTGTTGACGGCAACAGCGAGCCAGACCGTGTTGATCTACGCGACCTACCCTTCGTGACGATTGATGGTGAAGACGCCAAGGATTTTGACGATGCGGTGTGTTGTCAGCGCAAGCGTGGTAAGGGTTTCACGCTGTACGTGGCAATCGCAGATGTATCCCACTATGTAGCCGTCGGCTCGGCTCTGGATAAGGAAGCGCAAATACGCGGCAACTCGGTTTATTTTCCGGGCCATGTAATTCCGATGCTTCCCGAGCATCTTTCGAACGGTTTATGTTCATTAAAACCACATGAAGACCGTCTCGTGATGGTATGTGAACTTGAAATCAGCCAGACAGGCGATATCGAAAGCTACAGCTTCTACGAAGGCATTATTTTCTCGCAGGCCCGACTTACTTACACGGAGGTTGCGGCGATGCTGCAAACTCCGACGACAGAAACAGAACAACATCTACAACAGCGCATCAGTGAAAAACATGCGGTCTTGCTGCCGCATCTGAAGAATCTCTATGCGCTGTACAAACAGCTGCTGACAGCACGCACAAAACGTGGCGCGCTCGATTTTGAAACCGTTGAAACCCGTATCATTTTTTCCGAGCAGCGTCGTATCAAGGAAATTATTCCGGTTGAACGCAACGATGCGCATCGCCTGATCGAAGAATGTATGTTGTGCGCGAATGTCGCGACTGCCGAACTGCTGCAGAAAGCCAAACTGCCTGCGCTGTATCGTGTTCATGAAGGCCCGAACCCAGATCGTCTGGAAAATCTGTACGACTTTTTGCGCGGCATCGGTGTTGGTCTTGCGCGCAAAGACAAACCGACCCCGCAGGACTATCAGATTATTCTGAGCAAGCTGAAGGACAGACCAGATCGTCTTCTATTGCAAACGATGGTTATTCGTTCATTGATGCAGGCGGTTTACCAGCCCGTCAATCTGGGTCACTTCGGACTCGGGTTTACCGCTTACACACATTTCACGTCGCCTATCCGCCGTTATCCGGATTTACTTGTGCATCGCGCACTGCGGTATTTGATTCGCAACCCGAAACATATTGAAGGCGTGCGCAAAGTTGGCAGCGCCAAGCCACTCAAGCTGCAGGAAATCTATCCTTACAAACTGCCCGACCTCGAAACGCTGGGGCAGCAATTGTCGCAAACTGAACGCCGCGCAGACTCAGCAACTTATGATGTGGTCAATTGGCTCAAGTGCGAATATATGCAGGGCCGCATCGGCGAGGAATTTGCGGGCATCGTAACAAGCGTCACGAGTTTCGGATTGTTCGTTGAATTGACGGATGTCTATGTGGAAGGCCTGGTGCATGTCACCGCGCTGACCAACGACTATTATCATTTCGACTCAGTCGCACACACGTTAACCGGTGAACGCAGTGGTCTGTGTTTCCGGTTGGGTGATCAGGTGCGCGTGGCGGTCGCCAGGGTAGATCTGGATGATCGCAAAATCGACCTGCAATTGCTGGGCACACCAGCCAACAAAGGTGCAGGCCAGCCACTGCCTAAACGCAAACGCAGTTCTGCATCAGGCAAACCTCAAGATGAGAAATCACGCGGCAAGAAAAATAAGGCCGGCGGCAAAAAATCTGGCGGCCCGCGCAAGCGTAGTCGAGCCAAATCGAATAACAGGACTAAACCAGCAGTATGAGTGAAATTGATTGGGTTTACGGCTTACATGCCGTCGATGCCCTGCTTAAGCACAACCATGACAGCATCCAGCATTTGTACGTTTTGCAGGGTCGTAACGATGAACGCATTGAAGCGGTATTAATTCGCGCCCAACGCCTGAAAATTCAAGTGAGCGAGCTTAGCCGTACCGAACTGGATCAGAAGGCTGAAGGTGTCCATCAGGGCGTGGTCGCCCAGTGCAAACCGCTCAACCTGGAGCGTAGCGAAGGATTTCTCAAGCAACTGCTTGAAGGCCTCGACCACCCTCCGTTTTTGCTTGTGCTGGATGGCGTCACCGATCCACATAATCTCGGCGCATGTATGCGTTCCGCTGAAGCGGCCGGTGTAGATGCTGTCATTGTTCCCAAAGACAAATCTGCGCTCATGACAGCTACGGTGCGCAAGGTGGCTTGTGGCGCGGCAGAAAGTCTCCCGTTCATCGCCGTCACCAACCTGGTCAGAACATTAAAAACCCTGCAGGAAACGGGTGTTTGGGTGTTCGGTGCAGCGGGAGAGGCTGCCCAGAACCTCTACGAAACAGACTTACGCGGACCTGTGGCTCTGGTCATGGGTTCGGAAGGGACCGGCATGCGGCGGCTGACCCGAGAACAATGCGACGTATTATTTTCTATCCCGATGGCCGGCGAAATCAGCAGTTTGAATGTGTCTGTTTCGGCCGGAGTATGCCTGTTCGAAGCCGTCAGGCAGCGTAACAAAGCCACGCCCTGAATCAGGATTTTGCCTTCTAGCCAGCCCGTTCGTAGCGGAGGACTGCCTGACTAAATGGAACTAACCGGTAGAGCAATGCGGGATAGCGAAGCCGAACTTACCCCCGGTTACATGAGCCAAGACTCCGCCACGCGAGTGGGTCTTCGAGCTCATAACCGTAAGGCTCATTGGCAAAAACACCAGGTCGGACGAGCCGCGAAGGGAATTTAGGTTGCGCCTGAAGGTCAATCTCAATAGAATGCCGCCTCTTTTTCTGTACAAGACAGGGCAACCTGTTTACTACATAACTCCTTGTCTCACTGCTGGCCCTCCGGGTCTGTCGGGAGGCATAAACCCGTGAGGAGCTTCAATGCGACACTATGAGATAGTTTTCATGGTGCATCCTGACCAGTCCGAGCAAGTTAACGGCATGGTTGAGCGATACACCAAAATGGTCAAAGAATCAGGCGGCACTGTACATCGCCTGGAAGATTGGGGCAGACGCCAACTGTCTTACCCGATCAACAAAATCCACAAAGCCCACTATGTTCTGATGAACATCGAGTGCGGCCAGGAAGTCCTGGACGAACTCACCTCCATTTTCCGCTACAACGACGCGATCATCCGCAACCTCGTTATCAAACGTAACGAAGCTGTGACCGAAATGTCGCCGATCCAGAAATCTGAAAATGAGAACCGTGAGCGTAAAGCCCGCGCTACCCAGCGTATGCGCGCCGAAGAAGCTCCTGCCGAAGAATTTGACGGCGGCGAAGAAAGCGACGACGAGGCTGAAACAACAACTGACGCGTGATGCTTGCATCCAATACGCTCAGTTAATCCAGGTTTAAGGCATAAAGTTACAGGAGAATTATCATGGCGCGTTTTTTCCGACGCCGTAAATACTGCCGCTTCACAGCGGAAGGCATCACCCAGATCGACTTCAAAGATCTCGAAACCTTGAAAGCCAACGTTTCCGAAACCGGAAAAATTGTGCCAAGCCGTATTACCGGTACCAAGGCCCGATATCAGCGTCAATTGGCTACCGCCATCAAACAGGCCCGTTTTTTGGCCTTGATTCCTTATACGGATTCACACGAAGTTTAGTAGTCAGTTACAAATGCAGCCGGACACCTCATGCGCGGGTTAGCCGAATATGCAATGTCCGGCAGGCGCCAGGCGATACTCGTCGCGGTGCTGTTTGGCTTGGTTCCTATGATGTATCCACTGAGTGCAGCAGTTGTTGCACTGGTCATACTGCGTAGGGGCTTGCAAGAAGGATTAGTAGTGCTGCTGTGGGCGTTATTGTCCGCAGGACTGTACTGGATGGGAGGCAGCTCAGATCCCGTCCTGATATTGATAGGAGTAACAGCGCTGGCCTGGCTGTTACGCATTACCCAGTCTTGGCAGAAAGTTTTACTCGCTGCCACTGCGCTGGGTTTGGTTCTACAGCTCAGCCTGCCGCTGCAATCTGGTCTTCTGGCCGAATTCAAGGCAGTAGTTGAACAGACCATAAATGAAAGAATAGCGGCTGGCCAACCCCTGCAGATTCCGCAGGGAAGCGAGATGATTGACGCCACGCCGGAGCAGCTGTTTTCACTGCTCATGAGTTTTTACGGCGCGCTACATGTATTGATGCTAATCGCGTCGTTGATGGTGGCAAGGGCTTCGCAAGCCCGGCTGTATAACCCCGGAGGTTTCGGGCAGGAGTTTCATAACCTGCGAATGGACCCGAGGTTGATGGCTGTACTATTTGGTATCGTGGTTGCGGGAGTTTATGGAATCCCCCCGCTCGCAGAATTGTTGTCATTGTTCTGCGTAATACCGCTGTTGGTTGGCCTTGCGGTGATTCATTCCGTCGTTGCCAGCCTGAAACTGGGTGTTATCTGGCTTGTCATCACCTATCTGGTGTTGCTGCTGATGTCACCGGTGATGATGCCAGTGGTCACGTTGCTGGGCTTTGTCGATAGTGTTCTTGATATTCGTAAACGCTTGAAAAAATAAATTCCGATTTACACAAAAGATTAAAACGAGGTTTGCAATGGAAGTTATCTTGCTGGAAAAAGTAGGCCGCATGGGCAACGTAGGCGATAAGGTCAACGTTAAATCAGGCTATGCCCGCAACTTTTTGTTTCCTTTTACCAAGGCTATTCCTGCAACCAAGGATAACCTGGCCAATTTCGAAGCTCGCAAAGCAGAGCTGCTGAAAATTGCCGAAGGTAAACTGGCTGCCGCTCAGGCACGCGCAGCAAAACTCAATGGTTTGAACATCACCATCGCTGCAAATGCTGGCGACGAAGGCAAGCTGTTTGGTTCAATTGGTACTCGTGATATCGCGGAAGCGATCACCTTAGCTGGCCAGCCAGTTGAGAAGAGCGAAGTATTGTTGCCCGCCGGCGCACTGCGCGAAATTGGCGAGTTTAACGTTACGCTGTCATTGGGTAGCGAAGTTACTACAGAAATAAAACTGCAGATCACTGCATCCAAGTAAGTCAGAGCTGCATCGGCCCTGCTTATTAACCAGGATTGATCTGGAGATTACTATCTCCGGATCAATCTAATGGTTTTCCATCAATCTGGTTTCCCAGACTACTTTGGTATCAAGCTTCTGACTGTACACGAGGCTTGCATCAAAATTCGTATTATCAAATCCAAGCACTTCGTATAAAGCTTCAAACGCGGCTTGTTTGTTGTCAGAAGCATTCTCTTGAAGTGCCTGATTCAATACATCGAGTTTGGCAACATCGGTTACTTCCTCTGCCAAATTTATAAGTCCCTCGTCCCGCATGCCCGCAATCAATACGAATTGATTACCGCCCGGCGCAGGAAACGTCGACACCATTCCGTAGTCGCGATAGCTGTTTTCGCCAACTGACAGGCCCGAACTGCTCATGTAAGACTCATCGGTGTCGAGGTTTTGCAATTCATCATAGGTCATGCCAATGGCCAGGCCAGATCCTGCGAACATCAGCTCGTTAAGCCCCTGCAAACCACTCAGATAGCCGAGATAAATAATGTGGTTGCCAACCATATCCGTCGTGTTGAGTTCGGACATCATCTTTATCTTTACCCTGTCGAGGTCACCACTGAATACTCGCATTATCTGCGCCAGGGCATTTGAGGTGCTGGTCGGCGTATAACTGAGGTCAAGATTCATGTAGTCGGACTTCTTGCCACTTTCTTGTATGACCTGCAAATCCCGACTGGAATTGATATCGAATTCACGCACCATGCGGCTTACATTACCTGTGTTGTCCAGCTCACCCATGATGTAGTAGTCACCAATGACTACCATTACAGGAAGTTCATCATCGAGAAGAGCTTGCCACAGTGCGGTCTCGGCATAAGGATTTGATGGAGACATTGCCGCCTGTTCTGCGGGCAGCAGCCAAATATTTAATAACAGAACGATTAAGGCTGCACCAGCCAGCCATGGTGTATACGAGCGTCGTTTTAATTCCTTACCCGTAACACTCAATTGCGGAAGGGCTGGAAGATCCGGAAGTGCCTCGGGCGCATTCAGACTCGTGACGAGCATGTATTGGCCCTTCGGAATATCCAGCCGATACTTCTCAGTCGCACCTTGTCGCGCAAAGTAGGTCGCAAGCTTGCTGCGCAAATGGTAGATATGGACTCTTACAATCGAATCCTTACCCACATCAAAATCAGCCTCGCGCCCAAGCACATCAACCGCAATCGCCGCCTCTTTCGGAGCGGTGTTGGTAAGCGCACATTCGGCCAGATATTCGAGAATTGCGGCATAAGTGCGGGAACGGCCGAGTTCACCACTCTTGATGATACGGTCGCATAAAGCTCTTAATTCATCGGGTTCAAGCATAAAAATCGCGGGCTCTTCTGATCCCATTTGATGGAGATGATGACAACGTAAATCCCAAACGGCCTTTACGATTTGTGTCTTATCGACGGAAAAACTAACGTTAAAATAATATGCTGGCGTCCAATATTACACGTCTTTAACAATCGTTTAACAAGCGATAAAACTTTTTAAAACAACTTGCTACGACGCGAGCCAACGTTTTCTTTGCGCGCCTTTTTACATAAATGCTGGTTAGACAAATCGAAAAGGCTGGATTGAATTATCCGCTACAGTTGCGCAAACAATGTGCAGGCTTATAGGGATGGTGCGACCATTTAACGTTAAAAAGAACGAGAAAGGAGCGCCAGATTAAGAAGCGAATCGCCGGCCGCATGTTCACTGATCCGGGATATGCAGCCTCATACTCAATCACAACGAACCGCAACAGGTTGTGGCTAGACAGCTGAATCGACAAACCTGAACAACAGGGACAGTCAGAACCAGTTTGAATAATGGGTAACCCCTAATCACCTTCGCACGAACGTAGGCTTAACATTGTAACCATCAAGACCAGCAGTAATGCCCACTACCACCGACCACCTTCTGCCTCAAATACATGCCACTACCCACAATCCAGCTAACAGTTTTCATACCCTGAACACTATCAGCGATCGCCCCACATCCATGCCTCAGATCGCTCTTTGCACAAACCTGCCCCACAGGATTTCTGGTTACACAGGCCATCGATTTATGCTGAAATCATCAACCGGAAATAGCACTCCAAGATAGCAGCAGAAACCATGTCAGAACCCTCCGCCATCGAAAAAATCACGAGTCTGAAAGTACCGCCCCATTCGATCGAAGCTGAACAGGCGGTCCTCGGCGCACTGATGCTCGACAACTCCCGCTGGGATGTCGTCAATGAAGCCCTGCTGCCCTCGGATTTTTATCGCAAGGAACATCGCCTGATTTTTCAGGCCATGCTCGCGCAAACCAAAGTAGACAAGCCCATTGATGTAATTACGCTCAGTGAAACGCTGCTCGATTCCAATCAGCTCACCGAAGCTGGTGGCCTCGAATATCTCGGCGAACTCGTCAATAACATTCAAAGTGCTGCCAACGTCGAAGCCTATGCAGGCATCGTCAAAGAGCGCGCCATCCTGCGCAAACTGATCAGCGTCGCTCACAACATTGCAGACAGTGGCTACAACCCCGATGGCCGGCCAAGCAACGAGCTGTTAAGTGCTGCGGAAAAACTGGTCGGCAGCATTGCTGATGAAAGGCCAAGCGATGGCGGCCCTGTATCACTCAACCCGATCCTTAAATCTGCCGTCGAACGTATCGAAAAACTGTTCGAATCCAAAGGTAACCTCACGGGCCAAGGCACGGGCTTCAAAGATCTCGATGAAATGACGTCGGGCCTGCAGGATTCCGATCTCATCATCGTGGCCGGCCGACCTTCGATGGGTAAAACCAGTTTTGCGATGAACATCGTTGAACACGCCGTGCTGCACTACGACAAACCCGTCATCGTATTCAGTCTCGAAATGCCGGCCGATAGCTTGATCATTCGTATGTTGTCGTCGCTCGGCAAAATCGACCAGACCCGCATGCGTAATGGCAAACTCGAAAATGATGACTGGGACAAACTCGGTATGGCGATATCCAAGCTGCGCAATCGTCCGCTGTTTATTGATGATACTTCTGGCCTGAGTCCAACCGAGATGCGCAGCCGCACACGGCGAGTGCAGCGTGAAAATGGCGACATCGGTTTGATCATGGTGGATTACCTGCAGCTGATGCAGGTAAAAGGCAGCAACGAAAACCGCACGGGCGAAATCTCGGAAATATCACGCTCGCTTAAATTACTCGCGCGCGAATTCAGATGTCCGGTGATTGCACTCTCGCAGCTGAACCGCAGCCTCGAGCAACGACCCAACAAACGCCCCGTCATGTCGGACCTCAGGGAATCAGGTGCAATCGAGCAGGACGCCGACTTGATCATGTTCGTCTACCGTCACGAAGTCTATGAGCCTGAAAACGATCAATTCAAAGGCATTGCGGAAATCATTGTGGGCAAACATCGTAATGGTCCCATCGGCACCAAAACATTGAGCTTCATCGGCAAGTTCACGCGTTTTGAAAACTATATGCCGATGAACGGCGCTGGCTTTGCTCCCTGGCAAAGCGAATAAACCGTGCACCATCGCATACAAGCCACCATCAATCGCAAGGCTCTTGCGCACAATCTTGCCATCGCCCGTGCCCATGCACGCGGCGGAAAAATCGTCGCTGTTATTAAAGCCAATGCGTATGGTCATGGCCTGCTGCCTGTCGCTGAAGCGTTGCATGAGGCAGACATTTTCGGCGTGACCGATCTTGAAGAAGCGGAACGGTTGCGCGCCGGCAGCATTGCGAAAGAAATCCTGATCTTGCAAGGACCGATGGCGCGTCACGAAGTTGCGCGTGCCGCGCAGCAGGGTTTTCAGTTACTCCTTCATGGTGCACACCAGCTCGCGTGGCTCGAAGAGGAACTGGCGACAATCAGAATAGAAAAACCGCTTACGTTATGGCTCAAACTCGAGTCCGGCATGAACCGTCTGGGCCTTTCACCGATCGAATTCGACATTGCATATACTGCGTTGAAGACCAAGCCCTGGGTCCATAACATTGTGTTGACGACTCATCTGGCCAACTCAAGCATGCCCGAAGCTGCGCTCAACTCAGAGCAACTCAACAATTTTCACGCCTGCAAAAACAGCCTTGGCCACAGCGAAAACGAAGACAGCATTGCAGCATCAGCGTCGTTACTCGCGCTCGACAAACCAGCGACCCCAACAACAAGTGATGCCCTCGTCCAGCAAGTGTTCAACCAAAGTGTCAGCACATGGGCGCGCCCCGGCATCATGCTTTATGGCAGCTCGCCGTTTTTATGGCAGGATACTAAACGCCGGCGTGAAACCTTCGGCCTGCAGGCAGTGATGACATTGCAGGCGCGGCTGATTTCAATCAGGGACGTGCCGGCCGGTGCGAGTATCGGCTACAACTCACAGTTCATCTGCCCCAGCCCAATGCGTGTTGGCATAGTGAGTATTGGTTATGCGGACGGTTATCCAAGCAATACCCCGAACGGTGCACCTGTAATGATTCAAGGCAAACGCACGCAGACGATCGGCCGGGTATCGATGGACATGCTGGCGATCGACCTCACATCCATCGAGTCCGCGCAAACAGGTGATGTTGTAACTTTATGGGGCGACGATATTTCGCTGGATGAAGTAGCCGCGCACACGGGCATCTTGTCTTACAACCTCACGTGCAGCATTTCTTCCAGAGTGCCGTTTGTTTATAAGTAACTGACAGCCAACTAGTTGCGCGTAATAGAAAGCCGCCTTGTGAGTTATCGCCCCATCGCGATCAGACTCTTTGATTTGCTGTGCTGCGCTGTTCTGTGAATCCACTAAGCAAGACTTCAAGAGATTTATTTTTTTGTAACCACTGCGTATTCGACCGCAAGCACATCTTCTAGCCCATCGATTACGTCCATATGTGAACCGATGCGTTTGAAGCCGAGTTTGGCCGCCAATGCCTGTGATGGCTGATTTTGCGGCGTTATCGTTAACACAAATCTGTTCACGCCATTTATTGTGTGCGCCCAAGCCATCAGGGCCAGCGCTGCCTCTCTTGCGTATCCTTGCCGACGAAAAGCAGAAAAAATTTCGAAACCAAACTCCACCGCATCACGCAACCATTGATGTAGATATTGTGGGTCTGGTCGAGTGTGAAACCCGATAAAGCCAATCATGGTATTTGTTTCGCGCAGGCAGATGGCGCGCAACAGCCATGGCTGAAAATCAGGATCATTATTCAGCTGCCGCAGTCGCAATTCGAGAATGTCGTTGATGCGGAGTAATGAAGGCGGCACCGTTGTACCAAGTGCTTGTGTTGCCGAAAGCAGATCACCGCTAATACACGCTTGCAAAAATTGCGGCGTCATAACGCGAAGTTCAAGTCGAGTGCTGTGAATAGGGGAAAGATCGCTTGTTATGATTAAGCTCCTGAAGAATATTCAGCGCTTGAATAAGGCGGATTACTGCGCCAGCTTTTTAATAACATCCGACAACGCTTTTTCACTGATTGGTTTCGGCAGGAAACCAGCCAGGTCATTGTTGCCAAAATAACGCGTGGCTTCTTTTTCGGTAAAGCCACTGATCAATACAACCTTCACATCCTGATTATATTTTTTGATTTGAGTGAAGGTTTCGTAGCCATCCATACCAGCCATCGTCAGATCCAGAATCACGAGATCGTAACATTTCGGATCCTGCATGAAGCGGCTCACACACTCTTTGCCGCTCAACACATAGTCCGATGGAATACGCAGGTGATCGAGATAACGATGTAATGTGCGCGCGACAATTTCTTCATCATCGACGATAAGAATTTTGCTATCCCAGCCGAAGTCTTTTTTGCTTGCGCCATTTTGTGACTCCGCCTTCGTCACCTGAAATACCGGCAGCGCCACGCGCATCAGCGTGCCCTTGCCTTTCGACGTTTCTACCACCAGCGTACCGCCGTGACCTTTTACTATGCCCTGCACTGCAGCGAGGCCCAAGCCACGTCCGATAAACTTGGTCGTATAAAACGGTTCGAAGGCATGACTCAATTCTTCGGGAGTCATTCCTATGCCGTTGTCTCTCACTTCTATAAATATCGCTGCATCGCGCTGGCTGCCATCGGAGCTTACGAGGGCATGCTGATTTTCCTTGTCCATGCTGGTGATGCCAGTTCTGATAATGACTACACCCTTCTCGGCGATAGATTCACCAGCGTTGATCGTCAGATTCATGATGACCTGCTGCAGCTGTACCTTGTCGGCGATGATGGAAGGAATACCTTCGTCGAGATGAGTCAGCACCTTCACCTCATGTTTGATCGAATTGCTGATAAACCGCAGCGTTTCGCGCACGATTTCATTCACGTCGCAATTTTCGGTGAGGAACTGGCCTTTGCCCGAATACGCGAGCATCTGCTTGCAGAGATCCGCTGCCCGAAGCGTCGCCATACGCGCGTCGCTCAATACAGTTTTCAACATCGGCTGTTCGGAATTTACTTCCCATTGCGCAAGTTCGATATTGCCGAGGATGCCGGTAAGTAAATTATTGAAGTCATGTGCAACACCACCAGCCATCAAACCGAGGCTGTCGAGCTTCGCAGTAGCCTCGAGTTTTTTCTCGATGCGCTTCTGTTCTTCTGCGCGCTCTTTCTGCCAGGTGATATCGGTACACGTACCAATGCAACCTTCCACGACTCCTTCACTGTTGTAGAGCGGAGATCCCTGGTGGTAGATCCAGCCGTAGTTGCCTTGTGCGTTCAGCAAGCGATATTCCATACTGAAACTTTCGCCGAGTACGATGTGTGTATGCAAAACACTCATCGTCGTCTTGCGATCGTCCGGGTGAATGAAACTCGCCCAGTCGCCATCGATTTCAGATTGCATCGATCGGCCGGTCCAGTCTTCCCAGGTTTTGTTCACCCACGTGAGGATGCCAGTCGCATCTGTGATCCAGAACAGCACAGACGAGGTATCTGTCATCTGCCGCAGGCGATGTTGAGACGCAATGACTTCCTGCGTACGCATGCGTACTTTTTCTTCGAGTGACAGCGTCAGTTCTCTGAGCTCAAGTTCGACATTCTTGCTTTCGGTAATGTCGCGATTCACGCCAATCACACGCACGACAGTGCCCGATGCATCGGCCACACTTCTGCGATTGCTGTATATGTACCGAAGTTCGTTGGTGTCGTAGCGTCGAATTCTATAGGTGCTGCGCAAGTTGGCATTTTTCTGCTCAATTGATGCCTGCAACAGCCGCATTTGCGTATCGACGTCTTCTTCAATGATACAACTGCGCCAGACTGCTACGTCGATTGCCATGTCCTGAGTGCGCGGGATTCCGAACAGTTCGAACATTTTTGTGTCATAGGTAACGCGGTTGGTTTTCAGGTCATAGTCAAACACACCGATTTCCGCAGTTTGCGTCGCCAGTTGTAAACGCCGCTGGCTTTCGAGCAAAGCTTGCGAACGCTCTTCGATGACATGTTCAAGCGAATCATTCACATCCTTGAGATATTTCTCTGCCTGCATCCTCAGCGTGATGTCAGTGATGAACGCCATGACATAACGCTGTCCGCCAAGCTCTACCGGATTAAGACCGATCTCTACGCCGAACGACTCACCACTCTTGCGCACACCGTTTAGTGAACGATTGAGTCCCATACTGCGCGCTTGCGGATGCTCCATGTATTGATGCAAATAATTTTTGTGCTGTTCGCGCGTAGCCGGGTCGAGCAACATCTCGACTTCATGGCCAACCAGTTCTTTTTCACTGTAGCCAAACCACAGCTGCGTTTGCCGGTTGACCTGTTTGATGATGCCATTTGCATCTACCATGATGATGGCGAGCGGCGCACCTTGAATAACTTTCATCACCTGATCATCAACGGATTTGCTTTCCTGAATATCAACACAGGAACCCAGCCATTGATAAATACTGCCGTCCTGTCTGCGCATCGGAACCGCATCCAGCCTGAACCAGCGATAGACACCATCGTGGCGCCTGAACCTGCAGGCATGCTGGAAACCAACACCCGTCGCCAGCGCAAGCTCCCATTGTTCGCGCACCTGCTGTCTGTCGTCAGCATGAACGAGACTGGCATTGGTACCCGCTTTCAGTTCGGCAACATTCACACCGGTGTAGTTCAGCAAATACGTGTTTGCGTACGTATTGATGCCCTGCGGATCGGTGGTCCAGATCATGTGCTGCAGGGAATCGATGATCAGTCTTGGCTGTAGTTCATTTTCAAACAGATCGGCTTCAGCTTTAGCCAAGCCCGTGATATCCGCGAACACGATGATTACACCGGCGGTTATCGCGTCTTTATGGTTGTGTGCACTCACCTTGCGGTGCAAGACCTTGCCTTCGGATGTGATGATCTTTTTGCCTGGATCCACCTGTCCATTCTGCACTTGCGTGATCACAACGTGGAGGTCGTCTTCAGGGATCAGCGAAACCAGACGCTGGACGGACTGGCCGATGTCATCCGGCTTAATCTGCAATAACCTGGTGGCCGAAGGTGTGTAAAAACGTAAACTCAACTGCTCATCGATAAAAATAATTGCCGCATCAGCCGTAGTAAGCAGATTCTTTATAAGTGCAGCCGACTGATCGAGCTCGCTTATTTTTTGATCAAGCTCTTCATTGATGCCGCGCTGCTCGGCGTTCAGCAGCCGTAACTCTTCATTCGTGCTCAGCAGCTGATCATTACTTGCTGCGAGTACATCATTGATATCCTGCAGTTCCGTATTACGTCCCTGTAACTCGTTATTGGCACTTTCCATTTGCTCCACGGCGGTTTGCAGCGAGGCACGAGTTTCGAACAACTCTCTTTCGAGATTTTGCACATACTCTTCTGTTTGACTGGTAGCGGGCGCGCCAAGTGCGCGTTTGAAGTCCAGCGCCGCCTCGTCATGTGCCGACTCAACAAATGAAATCAACAGGTATTTGATCTTGGTAACAGGGTCGACGATGAAGGACGAATTGATGTCGATGAACTGCCTGTCATCTTTTTGCGCCTGCAGATTTCTCACCGACAACGACGCATTACGATTAAATGAATTGTAGATAAGCGAGGTAACAGCCGCCTTGATATTGCCATCAAGCATCACCGCGAGATCATTGCTGGATCTGCCGGCAGCCGGATGCAAGTAGCGATTTACATTACCGAATATATGCAGCACCTGCCGTTTCTCATCGATCAGCACACCTGGCGGAATGTGTCTGTTCAGCAGGATGTCATAAATGCGATTCATGCGTGATTCGGAACTTTGATTTTTCTCCGAACGCGTTTTGGCAAACCGCTCGCGATCAAGTTTCAGTTTCGCGGAGGCAGCTTCAAGCTTGCGGTAAAGGTTCCATTGCACTTCGAGTTTTTCAAATTCTCTGGGGAGATCGTTAAGTGTCTCACCCGTGCCGAGCAGCAAGGTGCCGTTTAACTTCAGCGCGAAGAAAATCGAACTGAGTGAATGGATCCTTGCTTCAGGATTCAGAAACCCGAGCAGGTTCTGACTGAAGATGAAATCAATGCCATTAAACGGCACATCTGTCAGCAAATTATGCCGGGAAAAATGCACGCGATTGCGCAGCGCCGCGACTACTTTGAAACGCCCATCATCAAGCGCAGTGAAATAACGCGCGCGCAGGTTGTCCGACAGATTTTGCAGTGCACTCGCTGAGTACACGCCATCACTGGCTACCTTCAGGCGCGCTTCATGGGTATCGGTAGCAAAAATTTTCAGCAGTTTGCGACTACCGTTGCTGTCCATGACATCAAGCAACAACATGCCAAGGGAATACACTTCCTCGCCGCTTGCACAGCCTGGCACCCAGATCCTGATCTCATGTTCATGTTCTGTTTGCTGCAGAATCTGCGGAAATACCAGATGCTGTAGTAATGCCAACAATTCGGCGGAATGGAAAAATGCCGATACGCCCAATTGCAGATCAACGTACAGCTTGTGGAGATCGGCGCGCACTTCAGAAATATGCGCAAAATATTGTTCTACAGAATCGAACTTGCCATTGCTGAGTTGTTTATCCAGACGCCTGACGAAGATGCTGCGTTTGTAAGCTTGAAAATCTGCGTCGTAAACATTTTTTAACAGACCAAGAATGCTGTTAATAGCGGTGTCAGTCAGATGCGCATCTCTGCCGGAAATCTTTTGCAACATCATGTAGGGATTCTGCAACAGCAGGACCAGCAGACCAGCCATTTCATTAAGCGGCACACTACGATGCACCGCCGACCTTACCGCAAACGGCAATACGTCATGTGCATCACTCTGACTAAGTACCAGACCGCCCGAGGTGTCGATTGCAATAAGGCCTGCAACTGGAACTTCTCTGGATGCACCAAGTACTACCGCGGCAGCCTTGTCTTTTTGGTCCCTGGCAAGCAAGGTCAGGAAATCATCGCCTGGGGTAAGGTTGCCCCTGTTTTTGCCAAGCTCGCAAAATTTGCCGTTTCTTAATCCAATGTGTTTGTTGCCGAGCACATAAATCGTGTCAGCGAGCGGTGCCGTGGCGGCCGTCATCTCACTCACCGATAAGGTGGAAAAACTTTCGATACGTTTTTGCAGATCGTGGGGGAAGTTGGCTGCTACTTGTTCAATCTGTCCAGCTCGGTCAACGAGCACAAACGCCATGCCCGTTTCTTTTGGCAGCGCACGGAAAAATTCCGCAAGGGTATCAAGCTCAGTCACACTAAAGCTGACGGCAATAACAAAATCAGCCTCCCGGGCTGTCAGGTTATTGATCGGCAAAATTTCGCTGTTCGAATTCATTGGTCCTTTAGAATTGCGCGGCGGGAGAAGTTCAGCTTGTTATTGTTGTAACAATTTGCAACTAAATCAGCGAGTCTGAAAGACAGCTCACTACTGATGGGCATATACGAAAAAGACTATAGCAAATCCCGATCTCAAGCAAATGCGCACCACACTTTTGCTGACTTGTTCGATGCCATGCAACTATGCGCGGCCTGAGCTATTATGAAGCGAAAATATTGAGTTGATTATCTTTCATGGCAAAAACCAAAACGGCCTACGTCTGCAACGACTGCGGCGCCGAACATTCCCAATGGCAGGGCCAGTGTATGGCCTGCAGCGCCTGGAATACGCTGACACGTATCAGTCTTGGCACCGCTAAAACACCCTCCGCTCCGCAGCAGTTCAAACGCGAAGGATACGCCGGCGTAGTCAGCTCAGTGCAGACCCTTGGCGCCATCAACCTCGACGATCAGCCACGGTTTTCCACAAGTGTAGGTGAATTTGATCGCGTACTCGGTGGCGGCCTCGTGCCGGGTTCTGTTGTATTGATCGGCGGCAACCCCGGCGCGGGTAAAAGTACGCTGCTGTTGCAGATCATGTGCAAACTGTCGCAAGCGATGGAAACCTTATATGTCACGGGTGAAGAATCCCTGCAACAAGTTGGCATGCGCGCAAAACGCCTCGGGCTCCCGGTCGACAAACTCAAAATGCTGGCCGAAACCAATATTGAAGAAATCACTCGTGCCGCGGAACAACACCGACCGAAATTGATTGTGGTGGATTCGATCCAGGTCATGCACAGCGCGGATGTGCCTTCAGCTCCCGGCAGTGTGTCGCAGGTGCGCGAATGTGCCGCATATCTGATTCAGTACGCCAAACAAACCAACACTGCACTGTTTCTGGTTGGTCATGTCACCAAGGACGGCAATCTTGCAGGACCCAAAGTGCTTGAACATATGATCGACTGTTTCCTGATGCTCGATGGCGGCGACGATAGTCGTTACCGCACCTTGCGAGGCCACAAGAACCGGTTTGGCGCAGTGAACGAACTCGGCATTTTTGCGATGACCGAAACCGGCCTCAAGGAAGTGAAAAATCCGTCAGCAATTTTTCTCGCGCGCACCGAGGAAATTTCGGCAGGTTCGCTTGTTACTGTTCTGTGGGAAGGCACACGACCACTGCTGGTGGAAATCCAGGCACTGGTGGATGCCTCGCAACTTGGCAATCCGCGCCGAATCGCCGTGGGCCTCGACAACAATCGCATGGCGATGTTACTCGCGGTGTTACATCGGCACGGCGGCCTGTTCATGGCTGATCAGGATGTGTTCGTCAATGTCGTCGGTGGCGTAAAGGTTACCGAAACAAGCGCGGACCTGCCGCTGTTGCTCGCGATTGTGTCGAGCTTCAAGGATCGCGTGCTGCCGCGTGAACTGGTGGTATTTGGTGAGGTAGGCCTCGCCGGCGAAATACGGCCAGTGCCGAGCGGCCAGGAACGTTTGCAGGAAGCCGCAAAACACGGCTTCACGCGCGCGATTGTGCCGAAAGCCAACGCGCCGAAGCAAGGTATACCCGGCATGGAAGTTATTGCCGTGAGCAAACTCAGCGAAGCACTGGACGCCCTCCAGCAATAAAATAAAAGTTTTTACGCGCGCATAAGAAAGCCTGCCGTCAAAAATTTCCTGACTAAAATTCCGCCCCCTGTCCTGGTATGCCAAGTGCTTCTTATGCAAGGCTTTTGATCATCACCAAAAAATTGGGGGGCATCTTTTTATGCAGTTTTGAGTCACCCCGTCCGCCCGTTTGTCACTCCATTCCCCGCACAGCTTTGTGTTAGCATCACCCCTTGTAAATTGCGCAGTTTCCTTTGTATGTCCACTTCCCTGATCCCAGAACGGCCGCTGCTGATTTCGCCAACTCTTGCTGCCACCATTGGCCTGCAAGAAGCGGTGTTTCTGCATGTCATCAGTGAACTGTTGTTGCAGCACCCCGCCATGAGTCGCCAACAGCGGCGCTGGAGCGAGATCAGTCAGGCCACCTTGATCAACGCGCTACCTTTTTGGGATCCGACCGAGATCAAACGTGTACAACGCAGCGTTCAGGATTTGGGACTGCTGCTTGTCGAGCCTGTGCAAGGCAGCGACCTGAGCCATTTGTTCGCAATCAACCAGGAAGATTCACAGGCGAGCGCAAAAGTTGCTGAGCCCGCAAGGCCTGCACGACCTGCGCCTACCACCTCAGGGCCTGCTTCTTACGCTGTTGCGACGCGCACCTCGCCTTACCAGAATACTTCCGGTGCCGCGACGTACATTCCGCCGAACTGGCAACCCGACCAAACATTGTATGAGCAATGCCAGCAGCGCAGTATCCCGCGCAACTTCGTTGAACAGAATGTGACGAGTTTCGTG
Organism: Pseudomonadota bacterium; assembly: GCA_040386995.1. Taxonomy (GTDB): domain Bacteria; phylum Pseudomonadota; class Gammaproteobacteria; order Pseudomonadales; family Pseudohongiellaceae; genus CAILUG01. The sequence goes on from JAZKES010000052.1 coordinate 32,387, forward strand.
ATGTACTGGCGCGAGCGGCAGAAGACCCAATATTCCTGGCATCAAACCTTTCTGAAATGGATCGTCACCGAGTGGGAAAAACAGCGCAGTTTTCAGGGCGCGAAAGAACTCGAAACCGAGATGTCGCCAAATTGGCTGCCGAGTGAAGAAGCCGTTTGTATTCTGGAATATGCTGGTGTTAACCGAAAGTTCATTGAAGACGCCATACCCGAGTTTGTGTTGTATTGGCGCGAACGCGGCATCGTCAACAGCACCTGGAGCACCAAGTTTATTGCGCACGTGCGCCGGCAGTGGGAACGCTACAGTCACGCGCTTGAAAACGACACGACACCACGGCCGATTCCACCTAACTTCCAACCTAACTCAGCCTGTTTCGATGTGCTGGCCATGGCCAACATAGATGCCGACTTTGCGCACGCGCAGGTAAAGGAATTTATCCTCTACTGGCAGGACCGCAACGACATCTTCCCGTCATGGAACACCAAATTCCTACAGCACGTAAAATATCAGTGGGCACAACAGATGCAGAACGCACAACCACTGCTCGATAAACTCGCCGACCGCAGCTGGGCCAACTGAAATACGCAGCAACCTGGCCGAATAACTGACAACCTGTTTGATCTGAGTGGCGCTGATTGATATTGAGATATCGTTTGGTGTCCGACGTCAGACTACAAAACTACCGCAAGAATCCAGAAGCGCGGAACTGTAGTTGGATAAACAACCCAGGCCCGCGCTGCCATCTCTACAAATCCAGTTCAGTTAATCCGGGATGATCCGCAGGACGCGGACCTGCCGGCCAATGCATCTTGCGTTCACTTTCCTTGATTGGCATGTCGTTGATACTCGCGCGACGCACCTGCATCAAACCGTTTGCATCGAACTCCCAGTTCTCGTTGCCGTACGAGCGATACCACTGTCCCGAATCATCGTGCCACTCGTACGCAAAACGTACAGCAATGCGATTGTCGGTAAACGCCCAAAGCTCCTTGATCAGTCGATACTCGAGTTCCTTCGTCCATTTACGCGTGAGGAATGCGGCGATATCGGCGCGGCCACTCAAAAATTCCGCGCGGTTGCGCCACTTGCTGTCAGCGGTATAGGCCATCGCGACCTTCTCGGGATTGCGATTGTTCCAGCCATCTTCTGCGGCGCGCACTTTCAGGATGGCAGTCTCGCGCGTGAACGGAGGAAAGGGAGGACGCTGTTCACTCATGGTATTTCTCCTGTGGTTCTAAACAATTATTGATGGCGAATGTCGCGAAAAATCGTGAGTGAGTCTAGGTGATGCAGGCATCTGTTACCATAGCCGCCATGTCTGCAATCGATTTCCAGGAACTTGCCATACTCATCAAACACTGGGGCCGCGAACTCGGCTTTCAGCAGGTTGGCATTGCCGATATCGATGTAGCAGAACACTCGACACATCTGCAGGAATGGCTCGCAAAAAATTACCACGGCGCGATGAGTTACATGGAACGTCACGCGAGCCTGCGCGCCGAACCATCACAACTGGTGGAAGGAACACTCAGGGTAATTTCGGTTCGCATGGATTACCTGCCTGCTGAAACCCAGATGGTGGCGGTGCTGCAAAATCCTCAACAGGCTTATGTGTCACGTTACGCATTGGGCCGCGACTATCACAAACTTATCCGCCGTCGCCTGCAACAACTCGCCGAACGCATCCGTGCTCACACAGGCGATTTCGGCTATCGACCTTTCGTCGACAGCGCCCCCGTACTGGAACGTGCATTTGCGGAAAAAGCCGGCCTCGGCTGGATTGGCAAGAACACCATGCTGATCAACAAGCGTGCGGGCTCCTGGTTTTTTCTCGGCGAACTTTTTACTGATCTGCCTTTGCCGGTAGACGAGAAGGCAGAATTTCATTGCGGCTCGTGTACCGCCTGCCTTGACGTCTGTCCGACGCAGGCTTTTGTCGGCGCGCAAATACTCGATGCGCGCCGATGTATTTCGTATCTCACGATTGAACTTAGAACTGCTATTCCCGAGCCGCTGCGTCCTCTGATAGGCAATCGCGTATTTGGCTGCGATGACTGCCAACTGTGTTGTCCGTGGAACAAATTTTCATCACCCACTAACGAGCGGGATTTCACCCCGCGCCATACACTCGACCGAGCGCAACTCGTCGACCTGTTCAACTGGAGTGAAGACGAGTTCGAACGCAACACTGAAGGTTCGGCGATCCGGCGGATTGGTTATGAATGCTGGTTGCGTAATCTTGCGGTTGCCTTGGGAAATGCGCCGTCTACAGAAGATGTACTAACCTCCCTGAACGGCCGACTGAGCCATCCATCTGCTCTTGTGCGTGAACACGTGGAGTGGGCGTTAGCGCGCCACCAATCGTCCGCCCCAACATCCTGAACAAATCCGACCGCCCCCCTTAAGCCTGATTTAAGGTGCTTCTCCTATAGTGCGCGCACAGGAGATCAGCCATGAATCACCATCATCTGTTCAACAAGACGGTATGCCCCGCGTGGTACGCAACATTCATGGTGCTAAGCTGGTTACACATGTTGTGGCAGACCTATGGCTTCTTCGCGATTGGGTTGCCCCACTTCCAGGATGGCGCGACTGTCCTCTTCCATATCTCCGCATGGTTTTTGTACAGCTTCCTTTACCTTCTGCCCGTTTGGTTGTTATTGCCGCTGTTTTTACGCGTCGCAGGTCGTCAGCACCCCATGACTTTGATGGCTGCATGGAGCTGTAGCAGTCTGGTGTTGTTGTTAATCAAAACAGACCAGATCATTTATGACCTCTATGCGTTTCATATAAACCGGTTTGTACTGAATCTTGTATTCACGCCTGGCGGAATCAGTTCGCTCGGATCTTCAAGCCACACGTACTTTTCGATCACATTAATTGTGTTGCAGGTCGCGGGATTGCAGCTGCTGTTTTTGCTTATAAGCAGATATGGACTACTGTTTTGCGTGCGTTATGCAAAAGCCACTCGCTGGACTGTCAGCGTTATTGTGGGCCTGTTCGTGTTGCAGGGCACTGTCTATGGGATAAGTGATTTCCGCCATTTCGGCCCCGTGCTCGACAGCTCGAAGGTTTACCCGTTATTTCGGCGAGTGCGCTTCCGGACACTTGCCCACAATCTCGGATTTACGCCATTGCCGGAAACACTCGCGCATCAGGAGATGATGATCGAACAAGGAAATCTGCGTTACCCACTCGAACCCGTAACATTCAAGGATGTGCCAGCACCTCCCAACATCATCATACTGGTCGCGGAATCGCTACGGTGGGATCAGCTCAATGAAGCGATCATGCCCAACACCTGGCGCTTCGGTAACCAGAACCAGCGTTTCACGCAACACTTCTCAAGTGGCAATGGCACGCGTGAAGGATTGTTCGGCATGTTCTACGGTCTTTATGGATCGTACTGGGAAAGTTACATGCATGCGCGTCAAAGTCCGCTACTGATGGATCGCATACAGGCGCTCGATTATCAGCTCGATATACGGACCAGCGCGACCTTCACGTATCCTGAATTCGACAAGACATTGTTTGCCCATGTTCCCGCGCAAAACATGCATACCGCCGACGAAGCGCTGCCACCCTGGCGCCGCGACGAAGTTAATACGGACCAACTGCTGGCGTTCCTTGATCACCAGAATACAGAACGGCCTTTTATGAGTTTCATGTTTTTCGAATCGAGCCATGCAGGCTATTCTTTTCCAGAAGCGTCTGCACTTTTCACGGCGTACGAGAGCGAAATGGATTACACCAGGCTGTCGAAAAGTACGCTTGCAACAAACATCGAACCCTTGTTCAACCGGTATCACAACGCCGCACATTGGCTGGATATACAGCTTGGCCGTATCTATCAAAAACTGGAGGACGAACAACTACTGGGCAACACGATAGTCATCGTTACTGGTGATCACGGGGAAGAATTTATGGAGCATGGAGCGTGGGGACACAATTCGAGTTTTGTGGAACAGCAGACTCATGTGCCTTTGGTGATACACATGCCAGCAACCTCGCCGAGCGTTACGGACACTGTCACGTCGCATCTTGATCTCGGTACAACACTACTTCAGGAACTCGGCGCAGAAGGTCCGTCGCAAAGTTACAGTCTCGGCCGCGCAATAACATCGACACAACTCCGACCTTTTATTGTGCTGAGTGACTGGCACAGTATTTCGGTGCAGACGGCGGATTTGAAATACCGTATTCCTTACCTCAATTCCGGTAACGACTACTGGGCACCCACCGATATGAATGATCGCCCACTTGATGCAGTTGCGGCAGCGACGCTTGTTGGCAAAAACCAGGCGTCACTACTGGACGCAATCAAATCAAGTTCACTTTTCTATGCGGAACATTAAGAGGAATAAACCCTGAATCCCGAAGGAATTCGCGCAACATTTGCGCAACAACCGCGCGACGGTTGAAGCCAGCATTAAGCCTGATGTTACTTGGGCGCTACGGTCAACTCACCCACTTCAACTTTGATCACTTCAACATAGGTGCCCGCGGCAATAGGCACTGCACTTTTCACTTTCCAGTCCACACCAGACATGCGATGCAAACTTACTTGTGTGGGTGATATCGGAGTTGCCAGCAAAAAGCTGTGGCCGATAAAGTCGCCTTTCACGTCTTTGTTGCCACCACTATCCTGCATTCTCTTCAATGGTTTCCATAACGTGAAAGCGAATATGACACTCAGAATGGCCACGCTGCCAAATGCAAACACCAGGGTCTCGGGCAGGATACCGATATACATCAGAATGCCGGCGACGATGCAGGCAAGTCCGATAAAAACCAGGATGAGCAGGCTGAAGCCCAAAACGCCGACTTCAATAACAAGCAGCGCAATACCCAGTACCACCAGCAACGAAGCGAAGTTATCGGTCAGCCATGTCATTGCCATTTCCCCGTGGATTGTTGCCAAGTCGGTTTCTGGTATCAGCGCGAGTACTGTCGAGTATGCGGCTGTTGGCAGACTGGTCAGCCGCACCTGCCTGATTGGTATTCAGCTGATTGATAATCGTCATCGCCTGCGCCACTACACTTGATGCATCGGTTGCATTATCAGGTAGCAGGACAACGGTAGATTCTTTCGCAATCGCATGTTTGGCCGCGATCGCTTTGGTGGCAAGCTCCAGCTGAATTGCTTTCTGGCCGGCATCCGTAATTGCTGCTTCACCAATCTTGTGAAGCGCGGCAGCCTGCGCCTCCGCGACAGTCGTGATAGCGAGCGCTTCACCTTCAGCCTTCAATACCTGTTGCGCTTTTTGTCCTTCAGCTGCGAGTACCACTGACGCTTTCTGGCCTTCCGCTACGTTGATCGCAGCCTGGCGATCACCTTCCGATTCGAGAATCTGCGCGCGTTTGACACGCTCGGCTTTCATCTGCGCTTCCATTGCAACCATGATCGATGCAGGCGGCACGATGTCCTTGATTTCATATCGCATCACCTGGATACCCCAGGGTGCTGCGGCTTCGTTGATTGCGTTTACGATATTGGCATTGAGATGGTCGCGTTCCTCGAAGGTTTTATCGAGTTCCATTTTGCCAAGTTCTGAACGCATCGTGGTCTGCGCCAACTGGGTGACAGCAAAGATGTAATTATCGACGCCGTATGTGGCCTTGTAAGGATCAAGTACGCGGAAATACAACACACCATCAACACTCAGCGAGATGTTGTCTCTGGTGATACCACTCTGACTTGGCACATCGACAGCCTGCTCCTTGAGTGAACGATCAGCTGCAATACGATCAAGAAATGGAAAGATGAAGTTGAGACCAGCTTCCCGGGTCGAATGATATTTTCCGAACCGCTCAACCACGTAGGCGCGATTCTGCGGCACAAACTTGATGCCAGACCGCAGCATGACAACAACCAGGATCAGGATAATCCCGGGCACACTGAAAATTGTATTCAGAATTACGTCCATTACATACTCCAGGGAGGGCAGGATTGCCGAAGCTTTTATTGCTGCGGGAGCAGCGCCTTTTCGGATTGTTTCCTCATCATAACCAGAGAAACTGGTCTTTGCCCAATATTTTACGGTGAGCAGCACCGCTGCGGTTGCAGCCAGCCAATATCCCGGCAGGAAAGACCAGTAATGCCTCCTCAGGTATACTGCCACGCTACTCTCGGAAGGTACTTATGCAAGTAACAAAACCCTCATCCCACAACCAGTTAGTTCTGTCGCTCGCATTTGTGAGCGGTTTTATCATCATGGCGATCGAGTTACTGGGTGGACGTATCCTCGCCCCGTATTTCGGCAGTAGCATTTATGTATGGGGCAGCATCATCACGGTGTTTATGCTGTCTCTTTCGATTGGTTATCTTGTTGGTGGCAGGTTAACGCTGCGCCAGACCAACCTTGTACGCTACGGCTGTTTTTATGTGGCTGCTGCTGTGTTGTTGTTGCCGCTGATTTTGTGGAGCAACCAAATCATGGAAGCTTTGTTCGTGCGAGTCGAAGACCCGCGTTATGGCTCACTGCTCGTCTCGATGATGTTGTTCTTTCTGCCAACCGCCGTGCTCGGCATGATTGCGCCTTATTCGGTGCGTCTGCTCGTGATGGACAGTGAACGCAGCGGCCATGTTGCCGGCTTGCTCTATTTTATTTCCACACTGGGCAGCGCCATCGGCACACTCGCTACGTCGTTTTATCTGGTGTTGTGGTTCGAGGTGAATCAGATTCTCGTAACGATGGCTATCGTGCTCGCGTTGGCTGGCGCAACTGCAATCACGACCGGACGTAAATCACGCGCTTAAAATATTGCCACACATGACCTGGTCAGACTCCACTGTCCTCTAGACTTTCGTGTCCCCTGAACTTTCGACAGCTCATCAACCAGCACTGCTGCAGGTTGTACCAGGGAACCTCTGATTAATTAAAATTACGCCATACCCGCGAAGGCGCGTGCCGGAAAAACCAACAAGCTGGTTTCCCGTCCCCGCCTTCGCGGGGACATGCCTTCAAAGCCGCGGGAATGACGACTTATCCAGAGTCGTACTTGGATAAAAACATACCAGAACTGGCTTGTTCATTAAGCAGCAACGCCTGTCACTACGGGAGTTCGATCACTTCGCTCATGCTGCACTGATTCATGCCTTATTAGCAGCTCTGACATGTATTGGCCGCAAGACCAGAATCCTACCGGTATTCCCTATTCCAATCACCTGACCTCTTGTTATGATTGCGCCACTTTTACGTCAGACCACTATGCGTGACAACATGACTTTTCAGGCCCTTTTTTTCGCTATAACAACCCGCGCCGCGCTCAGCCTTTTCGCCGTGTTGTGCGCTAACACAAGCATTGCCCAGGGTGAAGCGAAACAGATTCATCAGGAGCGTTCGCTCTACCGCAACATTCTTGTCACAGAAGATTCAGAGCGCCGCTGCATGCGGTTCACCATTACAGAACGTACCGGCCAGAACCAGAGCTGCCGTTTTCTCGATGACTACGACAAGCTGGTGTTTCCGTATGCGAGGATGGTGCTGTCGAGCTTGTTGGTACAGGACAATCCGCAGCGCATCCTGATTATCGGCCTCGGTGGCGGCACGCTGGTGCACACCTATCACACATTGTTTCCCGAGGCAGAAATTGTCATTGCCGAAATCGATGAGGCGGTGGTCAGTGTTGCCAGGGACTATTTCGACTTCGCCGAAACGGACAAGATAAAAGTCGCGACTGAAGATGCACGTGTTTATGTAAAACGCGCGGGTATCCGCAAAGAGCAATACGATCTCGTGATTCTTGATGCGTTCAACGGCGAATATATTCCCGAACATCTGATGAGCGCAGAATTTCTGACCGAAGTAAAAGCACTACTGCCAGCCAATGGCATGGTGGTTGCCAATACCTTCTCGACCTCGCGTTTGTACGCGGCAGAGTCGGTCACCTATGCACAGGTGTTCGGCGAATTTTTTAATGTGCGCCAGACTGGCACCGGTAACCGCATCATCATCGCCTCTATGCAACCGCTACCCGATGAAGCAACTCTCACCCAGCGCGCAGCAGCCATGCAGCCCAGAGTGGAGCGCTTCGATATGAAAATCACTGACTTCCCGCAATACATGAAAACCAGTGTCGACTGGGATACGAAGGAACGTGTTCTCACTGATCAATATGCACCAGCGAATTTGCTGAACAACTGATTCTTTCGACTTGCCGGACCAATTAGCGTAAACAACTCCTGGCGAAACCATGGAGGGAAATGACTCTTATTGGTGACACGTCTTCGTGTTCAATATTCTTGCCCATGCGGTGCAAACTCGTTATGGTTGAAACGCTGACTCAAGTATCAAAAAATTTCCCCGCAAAGCAAACTCCTATGTTTTAAAGAGGTGTTTATGGCCAAACCAGGAATGGCAAAAAAGGTACCCAAAGGCACGTCTAAAAACTCTGCCAGCCCATCCAGAAACCCTTCCCTACCGAAATCTCCCACCGGCATCGATGGCCTTGATGAAATAACCAAAGGCGGCTTTCCACGTGGCAGACCTACACTTGTCTGCGGTAGCGCCGGCAGTGGTAAAACCCTGCTTGCGATGGAGTTTCTGGTGCGCGGCGCCTTGGAGTACAACGAACCCGGTGTGTTCTTCGCATTCGAGGAGACGGGTGAGGAGCTAGCCCAGAACGTACGCTCGCTTGGCTTCGACCTCGATGAACTCGAGGCACGAAAGAAAATCTGCGTTGAGCACATCCACATCGAACCGGCGGAAATTGAAGAAACCGGCGATTATGATCTTGAAGGTCTTTTCATTCGCCTCGGTTATGCAATCGATTCCATCAAAGCGAAGCGTGTTGTGCTCGATACTCTCGAAACCCTGTTCGGAGGACTCAAGAATCAGAGCATTTTGCGCGCTGAATTACGCCGTTTGTTCCGCTGGCTCAAGGACAAAGGTGTAACTGCAGTAATAACAGCAGAACGCGGCGATGGCACTCTCACACGCCAGGGTCTCGAAGAATATGTGTCGGATTGCGTCATCCTGCTGGATCATCGCGTAACCGACCAAACCTCTACGCGCCGCATCCGCATCGTCAAATATCGCGGCACAGCTCATGGGACGAATGAATATCCGTTCCTCATAGACGAAGGCGGCTTCTCCGTCATCCCCATCACGTCTCTTGGCCTTGAACATGCCGCCAGCGATGAACGTATATCAACCGGAATCCCACGGCTCGACAACATGCTCGACGGAGGTTTGTACCGCGGAGCAAGTGTGCTGATCTCGGGTACTGCCGGTTCGGGTAAATCGAGTCTCTCCGCCCACATGGCGATGGCGTCCTGTGCACGTAACGAGCGTTGTTTGTACCTGGCTTTTGAGGAGTCCCCCGCACAGATCATGCGCAACATGCGGTCGATCAGTCTGGACCTTGCGCCTTGTGTGAAGAAAGGCCTGTTGAAGTTTGTCGCTTCCCGTCCTTATTTTTACGGCCTGGAAATGCATCTGGCGATGATTCATAAACATATTCAGGAATTCAAACCTTCCCTGGTCGTGATCGACCCCATCAGTAATTTTATGGACACCGGCACCCAGACTGATGCAAACGCAATGCTTGTGCGTCTGGTCGACTTTCTAAAGCTGCATCAGATCACAGCAGTCTTTGTCAGCTTGACCTCCGGCGGAATGCGGGAAGCGACCAACGAGGGTCTTTCCTCACTGATCGATACCTGGCTGCTTGTACGCGACATTGAATTGGGTGGGGAACGTAATCGCGGTATCCATATCCTCAAAGCACGCGGCACTGCCCATTCAAACCAGGTACGCGAATTCCTGATAACTGACAAAGGCATCGATATCCAGGACGTCTACGTTGGTACTGATGGTGTGTTAACCGGCTCCATGCGGAGGGCGCAGGAGGCGAAAGAACAAGCGGAAAAGCTGGCCCTGCGCGATGACATGCAGCGCAAGCAGCGTGAACTGGTCCGGAAGCGCCGTTCTCTGGAAGCAAGAATCATTGCCTTACAGGCAGAACTTGAGACCGAAGAGGAAGAGATAGCCACCCTGTTGGAGAACGATCGACTCTCAACCGCACAGGAAATTGCTACACGTGAACAAATGGGACGAAGCCGCAAAAGCGACAAGGCGGATACTCAGGTAATAAAAAATTCCGGAGGCAAAAATGGTCGCTAAGAAAAAAATAGAGGCGCCGGCAAAAAAAGCTAAAACTGACGATGCTGATCTATTTCTCCTCAAACTATATGTAGCAGGACAAACCCCCAAATCGATTCGCGCATTGGATAACCTCAAGAAAATTTGCGAAGAACATATCAAGGAGGGTTACAAAATCGAGGTCATCGATCTCGTCAAAAATCCACAGCTCGCTAAAGGGGATGAGATTTTTGCCGTACCCACCCTGGTTCGACAACTGCCTCACCCTATCCGCAAGATCATTGGCGATCTTTCCAATACCGAAAAGACCCTGGTTGGCCTGCAGATCAAATCACCGACATGAAAAACACCAATCCGGATATGCGCTCCTACGAGCAGCTTGCAAAAGAGAATGCCGACTTGCAGCAAAGGCTTGAAGTTGCCGAAGAATGTATTCGCGCGATTCGTGGCGGCGAAGTAGACGCCCTGGTAGTCCAGGATGAGCGTGATCCTGCTAACAAACTCACTGTCATGCGGATTGTTGCAGAGGAAATTCTCGCGCAGTCCATCCTCGAGCAAGTGGCGGATGCTGTTGTCGTCTGCAACAGCGAAGGCATCATCGAGCGCGCAAGCAAGGCCGTCAGTAATCTTTATCACGCGGTTCCGCTCGGCAAACATTTTGAGGATGTCTTTTCGCTGTTCGTCCCATCGACAAATAATGTGCGCCAACCGGTTACGTTCGCTGTACTCGCCAGCCAGGAAAATATCCGCAACTACGAAGTCGTTCTTGCTGGAACCCACAGTGAGTCCTTCCATTTTCTGCTCAATGCAAGAGTGTTGCGTAGCGTGGACGATCAGCCCGTCAAACTGGTCATCACTCTGACTGACATCAGCGAGAACAAAAAATCCGAAGCGATATTAAGAGAAGCCGATCGTCGCAAAGATGAGTTCCTGGCTACACTTGCACACGAGCTTCGCAACCCAATTGCTCCATTGCAGAATGCTCTTTCGCTGATAACACTGCCGCAAACGAGCCCGGCAATACGCGAACGCGCCCACGAGATCATGCGCCGGCAACTACTGCAGATGAAACGGCTGGTGGATGACTTGCTTGATGTGTCGCGTATTACGCGCAACAGGATCGAGCTCGACAAAAACATTTTGAGCCTGGCCCAGATTATCGAAAACGCCGTTGAGACCGTCACACCGCTGATCAAGGAGCGCAGCCACAAACTTTTGATCAACCTGCCAGCAGAAACTGTCAATCTCGAAGCCGACATGGTGCGACTGTCGCAGGTATTCGCCAATGTGCTGAATAATGCTGCCAAATACACAAGTCCGGGCGGCGAAATAAGAGTGGATGCCGTAATCGCGGAGAACATGCTGACGGTAACAATACGTGACAACGGTATCGGCATCGAAGGTGCTACGCTGCCGCGCATATTTGATCTTTTCGTACAGGCAGACTATTCGCTCGAACGCTCCTTTGGTGGTCTTGGCATCGGCCTGACGCTGGTCAAAAATCTCGTCGAGTTGCACAACGGCACGATCGAAGTAAAAAGCGCAGGTCTTGGCGAAGGTAGTGAGTTCATCATCAGGCTGCCGTTGGCCGAAAGTTCATCGGCGCTACAGGAATCTCCGAAGACACCACAAGAACGCACCACGACTTCACTCAAAATTCTTGTCGTTGACGACAATGCCGCTTCTGCAGACACAATCGGCTGGCTGCTTGAGGTCATCGGGCACAAGCCACACATCCTTTACGATGGCAGCAAGCTGGTTGAGTGGGCACTTGAGTTGCGACCCGACGCAATCCTGCTCGACATCGGACTGCCCGGTAAAAATGGCTACGATCTCTGCAAGGAATTGCGCACTTATCCGCAACTCGCCAAAACTCTACTCATTGCGCAAACCGGTTGGGGACAAGAGAAAGACAAAAGTCGCGCGCTCGAAGCGGGCTTTGATCACCACTTGATCAAACCTTTCCAACTGCCGCAGCTGCAGGCGTTGCTGGAAAAAATTTCGCAGATCTGACAGTTGAGTGCCAATGCTTTGCAGACGGGTGCACTGGAGAATGATTCTATCGATTCGCCCACCGCGGCAAGTCGTGCACACTGCCAGCAAGTTGGCTGCAGTCCTTTGCGCGGTTTCTTCTACTCCCTTGAGCCTGTCAAAATCCACTCTTCCCAGTCCTGTTCATGCGTGACTTGCAGCAGCAGCCGATAGTAGTCGCTGAGGGAAACAGGCCAGGGGAACGTATCGCTATTTTTTAATTTCAGCGACATGCAGGGTGCAATCGGTTGATTCAAAGGAGCTAGTGGAGCGTCAGCACCCTGAGTACTGCCTCACGCAGAGATTGAACTCTGAAAGGTTTGACCAGTACATCGCTGAAACCAAAAGAGGCATAACTTGCCATGATCGGATCGTCGGCGTAACCGCTTGAGACAATGGCTTTTACGGTGGGATCGAAGGCCAGCAATTCTTTCATGGTTTCGGCGCCGCCTATTCCGCCCGGAATGGTCAGGTCCATGATCAGGCAATCTATCGGCCGCCCCTCGGCAATGGCGTTTTTGTACAACGCTAAAGCCTCTCTGCCGTCAACGGCGGTGTCGACGAGATAGCCGCTTTTCTTCAGTACCGTCGCGGCTATCGATAAAATCATTTGCTCATCATCCATCAGCAATATGCGCGCCGGCCTGACCTCAGTAGAGGGCACTTCTGTAGTGGGAATTACCTCAGCTGTAACCAGCACTTCTGACGCAGGCAAATAAAACACAAAGGAAGTGCCTTCCCCAACAGTGGAATCAACCTCGATAGTGCCGCCGTGTTTGTTTATGACCGAATAAACCGTCGCAAGCCCAAGCCCGAGGCCAGACTCTCTGGTAGTGAAATACGGATCGAAAATTTTTCCCAGGTTCTGTTTTTCGATACCGACGCCTTCGTCTCTGACAGTAAATTTCAGGTACTTACCCGGCGCAAGTTTCGCGCTCATTCCATCCCCAACAATTATGTTCTCAAGCTTGATGTGGAAATTGCCGCCTTTCGGCATCGCCTGGATTGCATTAAAACAAAGATTGGAAAATACCTGCGCGATCTGTGTTTCATCCACTTTCGCGAGCCAAAGGTCCGGTGCTGAATCGATCACAAGCTTCACAGTACTACCGGATAAATCAAACAGCAGTTCCTCCTCGATGAGTTGCCTGATACTGATGTCCCTGATGATGGGAGCGCCACCTTTTGCGAATGTCAGCAACTGGCTCGTGAGACGACTTGCGCGATGGAAACCTTTCTCCGCGTCATGGAGATTGGCATGTGAAGCATGGCCCTCAGGCAATTGGCTTTTGGCAAGCGCAATATTGCCAAACACAATCGTGAGAATGTTGTTGAAATCATGCGCGATGCCACCAGCAAGAATACCAAGGCTGGTGAGCTTCTGGGTTTTCTGCATTTCTTCTTCACTTCTTTTGTAATCAGTCAGATCGCGTGACACGCTGATTACTGTTTCTACTTTGCCGGCGGCATTCAATTCGGGGAACACGCGCCAGTTTATCGTGCGCACATCGTCTGGATCGGATGTCTCGAATACAAACGAATCCATCATGCCGGTGGTGAATACTTTATCGATCGAATCGCGCCATAACTTGCAGAGGTGAGCCGGGAATCCCATGTCTTCGTGCGTTTTGCCCAGAAACGCTTCAGGCGGAATGCCAATCTGCTTCAGACTCGCCTGGTTGGTATAGATATGCCGGTGGTGTCTGTCGTATTGCATGATCACGTCGTGCGAATTTTCCGCCAACGTGCGATACATCTCTTCTTTTTCGAAAAGATTGCTGACCATACGTTTATATTCGGTGACATCGCGCGCCGTGCCATAACCGACACCATCTTTCTCGTCAAAACTTGAGTGCCATGCCATCCAGCGCACCGTACCGTCCTTGCAGACAAAACGGTTTTCAAAATTCAACGAAACTCCCGTACGGACCTGATTGAGTGTTTCTGTGATCGTCGCTTCCCTGTCATCAGGATGGATAAAATCCAGGACGGGAATAGTCGTCAACTCTTCCTCGGTATAACCAAGGATTTCAATTGTCGCGGGGTTAACTTTGCGGAAGCAGCCATTAGGGTCGGCAATAACCATCATGTCTTTGGACAACTGAAAAAACGTGAAAAACTGTTCGCGTTCCAGTTCACTCTGCTTCTGCCTGCTGATATCGATAATCGTGCCGCAAAGACGCAGCGCGTTTTGGGTGACAGGGTCACGCGCAACTACCGCCCCAGAACCTCTTACCCAGACAACATGACCCTCTTTATGCAACATGCGAAATTCGAAGACGTATGGTTTATCGAGCTCGATGCAATCCTGAATTACTTTGCCACAAAGGCTCAGATCATCCGGATGAATTTTGTCCTGCCAGTCGCTGGACACCATAGCGGCAGCGTTTCTGGTTTCGCCAATGATTTCAAAGAAGCGATCATTCACGGCAAATTCGCTGGTTTGATAGTTCCAGTCCCAATAGCCGAGTGCAGCGCCCTTGATGACAGAATTCAATTGCAGGAGAGTGGTCTGCTGTTCCGAAATATCCAGCACGAACGAAACAAGCGCTGGTCTGCCATTAAAAATGGTGCGCTGAATATGTACTTCAGCAGGATAAGTAGAACCGCTCTTGCGTTTGTGTGTTGCTATGAGTGAATGTTTACTGACCTCGCGATTGAGAAGTGGCGCTACGGTTTTGAGGATCAGGTCACTAGTTGCATGTTGAGTAATATCTTCTGGACCAAGCTGGAGCAATTCTTCGTTGGTATATTCAAGATTGGCACGTGCCATTGCATTGACGTAGAGAAACTTCAGCGTCACAGCGTCCACTATGTGGACTTCCGTTAGTGAGTTTTCAATGATCTGACTCAGGTCGTACTCGGTAATTTTCATCCATCAACTCAACTGGCAACAGTGAAAAGCAGATACGTACAGGCGGCTCCCAACTTTTCAGTCAGGAGCGCAGGATGAGGACAAAAGTTACGAGGTGAGTTGATTATTTTTATATTACACAAGCATCTTCCCCTTTTTTCTTATTATCGGCAGCAAACCGTCTGGCTTGAGCATTCAGGGTGAATCTAGCTGGCAAAATGACGAACTTCCGCAATTAGTGCAACATTTAAATCACCAGATTTTTACGCGATCCTCGGGCGCTATGTACATTGCTGCATCTGGCTGTACGTCAAATGCTGAATACCACGCGTCGAAATTACGCAGCACACCATTGGCGCGCGCTTCACTGTGTGAATGTGGATCGGATGAAATTCGTACTTCAAGATTCTCATCGCGATACAACCGGCGCCATACCTGCGCCCAGCCGATAAAGAACCGCTGGTCACCTGTATAACCATCGATCACAGGCGCTTCCGCGCCGTTTAGCGACATGTGATAAGCCTTGTACGCAACGGCAAGTCCGCTGAGGTCACCGATGTTTTCGCCCAACGTAAATTCACCGTTCAAGAATTTTCCTGGCAGCACTTCGAACTGGTTGTACTGTGCAACGAGCCGGTTGGCGCGTTCGGAAAAAGCAGCGGCATCGGCTTCGGTCCACCAGTCGCGCAGATTACCATTGCCATCGTACTTGCGGCCCTGGTCATCAAAGCCATGGCTGAATTCGTGGCCAATCACCGCACCAATTCCACCGTAGTTGACCGCATCATCTGCTGCCACGTTGAAGAACGGCGGCTGCAGAATGGCCGCAGGGAACACCACTTCGTTCATTGGCGGATTGTAGTAAGCATTCACGGTATGCGGAGTCATAAACCACTCATCGCGGTTGATGGGCTGACCCAGTTTATTCACTTCGCGCTCATGTTCGACGCGGCGTGAACGCATGACATTACCAACCAGTTCTTCGGCCTCGACAGTCAACGCCGAATAATCCTTCCATGAATCAGGATAACCAATCTTGGTGTTGAATTTCGCGAGTTTGTCCTGGGCCTGCAGTTTGGTTTCCGGAGTCATCCACTCGAGGTCATCAATACCGACACGAAATGCCTCGCGTAAATTTTCGACGAGCTGATCCATGCGCACCTTGGAGGCTTCCTGAAAGAACTGCTCAACATACAATTTGCCGACCACTTCGCCCAGTGCACCGTCTACCGCAGAAACGCCGCGTTTCCAGCGTGGCTCCATTTCTTCAAGCCCGCTCAGCACGCGACCCTCAAAATCGAACTGAGCTTGCACGAACGCATCACTCATATACGCCGCGAAGGAATCGACAAACTTGAAGCTGTAATAATCCTGCCAGGTTTCGAGTGAAGTGTTTTCCCAGATAGCGTTGTAGCCTTCGATGAAACTCGGCTGGTTCACGATGAAGGTAGTTTCTTCGATGCCCAAACCCTGCAACAGTGCCGCCCAGTCGAGGCTCGGTGCCATTGCCTGCAGTTCCGCGAGCGTGCGTTTGTTGTAAAGAAGATCAGCCTGGCGATTCTGCACTTTGTCCCAGTGCGCCTGGGCAATCTGGTTTTCGATAACAAGTACCGATGCGGCCACTTCATCACCTCGAGCCGAACCGGCCAGGCCCATCACTTTGGTTATGTAGGTACTGTAAGCCTCACGTGCTTGCTGATAAGTAGGGTTTTCGGTATCCAGATACCAGTCACGATCAGGTAACCCGAGGCCCGACTGCGCGATGTAGGCGATGTACTGGTCGGACTGTTTTTCATCATTGTTGATATATGCACCGGCGGGAATCTGCACGCCCATGCGGTTCAGGTCGGCGGTCAACACGAGCAAATCGGGCTTGCTCTGCACATTGGCAATTTGTGTGAGTGTTGCCTGCAGCGGTGCGGCGCCGAGTTCTTCGAGGCGCGGCTCGTTCATGAAGCTGCGGAAGAAATCACCCACCTTCTGTGTATCCGAACCCGGCGCAGCATCGGTATCGCTGGCCGTGTCGATGATAGTGCGCAGATTTTCCTGTGCTTCATCGTCAAGAATGGTAAACGCGCCGTAATTGGATTTATCAGCCGGAATTGGCGTGTTATTCAGCCACACGCCATTCACATAAACGTAAAAGTCATCGCCCGGCGATACGTTCTTGTCGAAGTTTTGCTGCTCAACCCCCGAACCGAGAACGGCAGCAGGAGCGTCGGCAGGTACGCTGGCGACGATTGTCGGTGTGGAAACTTCTTCAGCGGGCGAGCAAGCGACGATCGTCAGCAAAGCAGATAACAGCAGTGTTGGTCTGAACATGGACATCCTCAATAATTTTGCAAATGGGACTTAACCTGCCGAGCGATACAGGCTCGCGGGCCTTGAGTATAAAGCAGTTATCAGGCGATCCGGCACTAGAGCCTCCATGCGATGTCTTCCAATTCCTGTCTTGATCAGCCACCTGGGAAGTTACCCGCCGGGACTTATCCATTCATGGTTGCGTTCGAACATCATCCAGCGCACTCGACACTTCAATGAACACTTAAATGCACACTTAAATGAGCAAAGCGGAACTGATCGGCAGTTTGTATAATCCGCACGGCCTCACGCGGATTTTTGGTTAATTTTCTTAGGCGTGATGCCGACAAATAATCGATACTTGCAACTATCAATGCCTGTACTAAAAAACGAAGCCAAACCTGAGGGATGGTTCCGTTTTGTTTACGAAAATCACAAAGCCACTCCCCAGGGGAAGTCACTTGAGCAATACCATGACCAGCGTCGACGAAAACGAATTCCTTGAGCGCCTTTTTTCCGCTCTGCAACAAGACAAACTCGTGTTACCTACGCTGCCCGAAATAGCCTTGTCGATCAGGGATCTGGTCGCGAATGAAGACTCTTCGCTCGCCGATCTTTGCAAGCTGATCAACAAGGATACCGCACTCACCGCGCGCCTGATCCAGATTGCCAATAGCCCGATATTCCGCACCAGTGTGGCGATCACGTCGGTCGATGCTGCCGTCAAGCGCCTGGGCAGGAATGTCGTCAACAACATCGTGACCGGCGTAGCCATGGAACAGCTGTTTCAGGCGACTACAGAAATCACAGACCGCAAACTCCGAAAATGCTGGCAACATGCAATGGAAGTATCTGCCATCGCCGCAACCTTCAGCCAGCAGATACCTCATCTAAAGGCCGACCAGGCCATGCTGGCCGGTTTGACTCATGACATCGGGGCGTTGCCGATTCTGACTATGGCCGAGGATTACCCGGCGTTGTTGGCAGACGAAGCCATGCTCGACGCGATGATCGAAAAAGCCCACATCAAAGTTGGGACGGCGATCCTCAAGAAATGGAATTTCCCGGAACCCATAATCAATGCCATACAAAACCACGAAGACTATATGTTCGACTCAGGCGCCAAACCTGATTATGTGGACCTGATCATCGTCGCGAACCTGCAAAGCTCCGACAATATCGCCAAGCTCGCCGCGCTTGGCGACACATCGTTGATCCCGGCTTTTGCCAAACTCGGCTTTGGTGAAATGGAAATCATCGACATGTATGCGCCGCCCCCAAGCGAGTAGTCAACAATTGCATTCTGCCAGCTAGATTCTGCTCAATTTTTCCGCAATCACACCGTTATAAGCATACCAACTACACTTTTTCCGTTGGCGACAATCCCCGATTGCGACCCTGGTCACTGGTATGCTCATAATCCGCCCGCTGATTTTCTGCTGCATGTTGTTGGTACACGACATGGTTGCGGCACAAGGCACGTCTTCTGCAGAAAATCTGGATCAGCAGATCCAGGCGATGATTGATTTGGGCGACAAACTTGTCGGGCAGGCCCGGTTTGAGGCCGCCACGCAAACCCTGAATGACGCGTATAACCTGCTCGGCGTCGTGAACAACAATGCACTGGCACGTAACGTTCTCAATTCTCTGGCCAATTTACATTACGGCACTGGCGAACTGGCCATGGCCGAACGTTATTATCGGGAACTCCTCAGCTACGATGAAAACAGCGGCGACGCTCTCGCTCTGTCGGTGACGCTCTACAACCTTGGGCATGTTGCAGCTTCACAGCAGCGCTTCAGTGAGGCCGATGCTCTTTTTAATCAGGCACTGCGACTCAATCTGGAACTGAAGGACGAAACGGGCCGCGCTTATACCCTCAAGGCACTTGGCGTGAATGCCCATGCAAGTGGTGATCTCGTGCAAGCCAGAGCGTTATTGAAAGATTCTTCCGACGTGTTCTCAAGTGTTCACGATGATGAGCAACGTGCTGCGGTGCTGCGCAATCTGGCCGATGTCGAGCTCGCTGCAGGCCTGCCCCAGACGGCAGTCAACTATTACATGGAAGCGTTGCCCGTTCTCATGCAGAGCAACGCAACTACCGCACTGCTGCGTTGCTACCGCGGACTCAGTCAGGCGTTTGAACAGCTCAAACAGTTCGACAAGGCGCTGATTGCGCTGCGCGCTTATTCGGATCTGATGCAAGCTGGTCTCGAACAGCAAAATCTCGACAGCACCCAGCGCATCAGGGAAGAACTGGATACGCGGCGCTATGCCGATGCGAATGCCGTACTAGAACGAACACGCACCGAACAACAAGGCGAGCTTGCCGAAAGTCGTTCATTGGTGCGTATGCAGTTTCTGGTATTGCTGCTCGCAGCAGTAGTTGTGCTGCTTGTCACCGCCATGTTCAGACGCAGCGAAAAAACTGCCAAATATATGAAGAAACTCGCATCCACGGACGAATTAACCCGACTGCATAATCGCCGCGCGATCATGGAAAAAGGTAATCATGAATGGCTGCGCGCGGTGCGATATAAAAATCCGCTGTCATGTCTTGTGTTCGATCTGGATCATTTCAAATCCATCAACGACAACTACGGCCACAGTAAAGGTGATGAGGTATTGCGAGCCCTTGCCCATCAGCTGATTGCCACGTTGCGACAATCGGATTGTGTGGGCAGGATTGGTGGTGAGGAATTTCTGTTATTCGCACCAGGAACTGATGCAGGTCAGGCACAGATGCTCGCAGAAAAAATTCGCATGGGCATTGCCAACTGTCGCATTCCGGGTATGGAAACTCACAAGATCACGATCAGCATCGGCATTGCTACGCTTGCAGATGAAGCATCACTGGAGCAGCTGATTCAGCATGCCGACGAAGCGCTTTATCAGGTGAAAAAGAACGGCCGCAATCGCTCTATCGTGTATAGAAAAGAGACACCAGGTTTTACGTTTGGGCCAGCCTTGCATGCAATCATGCAGCGCGCGTGATAGCCGGGGAATGGTCGATCAGAATAGTTACAACAACAGCGTTTGCAGAATTATGACAAGCAGCAATAGCGCTGATATAACCTGCCAGAAACGCACCGGATTTTTTTCCATCATCGGCGCTTGCTGATACCCCGCCAACAACTGCTGGTTGGGCACTTCCATATCATGCAGAAATTCCGATAACGCCGAGTAACGGTGCGAAGGTTTCGCTGCACACGCTTTCTGCAAGGCAAGATCGACCCACACAGGCAACTCTTTACGTTTGCTGACAGCACTCTGGAACTTCCAGAAATTGTAGTTATGTATGCGACTGCTGTCGGTAGGTGGCGATTTATAAGGCAGGCTTCCCGTCAGCATCTCGTACAGGATTACGCCAAACGAAAAAATGTCGGAGCGATGCTGACCCTTCTCGCCTAACAAATATTCAGGCGCCATATAGTCCGCCGTACCGACCGGCACATTCTCAGTCAGTGGTGTCGTAATATCCTGCAAGCCGTTGACCTGCACAGTACCAAAATCGATCAGTTTGATTTCGCCATTGGTGGTCAGCATGATGTTGTCGGGTTTAAGGTCGCGGTGCAGCATACCCATACGCTGGAATACACGAAGGCATGCCGCAATCTGTTTGGCTAGTTCGCGCACTTTTTGCAGTTCGGGGCGCGGATTGTCATACATCCATTGCCGCAGCGTCATGCCATCGACGTATTCGCAAATGTGATAGAGAAATTTGCTGTCTGGCACAGGCTCATGGATTTTCATGATGCCTGCATTATTCACGCGGCGACCAACCCATTGCTCGCGCACAAAACCTTCGAGATATTGCGTATCTTCCGCAAAATTGATGGATGGCACTTTCAACACAAATTTCTGCCGGAAGCGCGGATGGGTTGCCAAATATAAATGGCTGCGTGAACCACTATGCAGGATCTGGGTCACGGTATAACCATCGAGCTTGTTGCCAACGTCGAGCGCCGGCGGGATGACCAGCTCCGTAAGCTTGCGGTGCGACTCGTCGAGATTTTCGACGGGCAACTCCATGACACGTACCAACAGGCAAGTGAGATTGTCGGTACTGCCTGCGCTGAGCGCATCATCTGCCAGGCTGCGCGCCACTTTTTCGAGCGCAGCGTTGCCGCCTTCGCCCATCATGACAAGCGCAGGATCGTTGAAGATTTGAAGGTGGGCCACGAGGTCGCTGTGTTTGAGAACGTTATGAATGCCATCGGTGGTGAACATCAGGATATCGCCCACTCGCAAGGAACGTTGCTGATAGTCCATCTGTAGTTGACTATCCATACCAAGTGCACGCGTCAGTGATGCATTGCCATTGCCTTGCTGCAACACATGATCACTCGTCAGCTGTACAAGAAGCTTGTCGCGAAAACGATATACACGGCTATCTCCGCAGTGCAGTAAATGTGCTGTCGTCGATTTGAGAATAACTGCGCTGAACGTTGTAACAAAACCATTGTGCC
The DNA here is from genome assembly GCA_040386995.1 of Pseudomonadota bacterium. Lineage (GTDB taxonomy): Bacteria > Pseudomonadota > Gammaproteobacteria > Pseudomonadales > Pseudohongiellaceae > CAILUG01. Next base: position 54,148 of record JAZKES010000052.1, read on the forward strand.
GCGCGAGTGCTGATTGTCCTTGATGGAACAACCAGGAATTAAGTGCGGATAACACGCGCGATGCAGACGTTTTTACGTCCCAGGTTTCGGGTGTGCTCAGATAATCCTGGATGAAGGTACTAACACTGGTCTGGCTCGCGATCTGCGCGTTGTCGCTGCAGCTCACGCCATCTGCTACGGACGCTACTGCACCCTTGCTTAACCGCAGGCGATCCGTCGGCAAGTACGCTGCAAAGGCATCTTCGTTACGATCCTTGACGCCGGCGTGTGAATAACCGCCGTAGAGAACGCTCAAGGTACGTTCCTTTGGTTTCGAAGTTGTAGGCATTGCGACCTGTTCTATGTTGCTGCTGTGTGCGGGACTGTTGACAGTATTTATTAACTGCACTTTTGATAGCGCACTTTTGATGGTGCTTATCTGATAGTGCTTATCGACAATACTTTCGTTTCCAGTCCGACGCCGTTCTAACCGCTTGTGCAGCACTTTCTGCTGCACCTTCCACCACACTTCCTGCAACACGTTGCAGAAGGCGCGGTTACGTTGCGCGGCTCAGCCTACATGAATCAGTTCTACCGAACCATCCTCGTTTATTTCAGTAATCTGGCCTTTGGGCTCAGTCAGGAACAACAGAGTGATGAAGCCCAACGATGCAGTGCCCGCAATCACCAGGAAGAAAGTCGAATAGTCGACGAAGGTAAGTATCAACAGATAAATCACCGCGCCGACGTTGCCATATGCGCCGGTCATGCCGGCAATCTGGCCAGTGAGCCGGCGCTTTATGAGAGGAACGGTTGCAAACACAGCACCTTCACCGGCCTGAACAAAGAACGCACAAGCCATGATCAGAAGGACAGCGAACGGCAGTGACCATGAAGGATTGATCATGCTGGTAAACAGATAACTCAACGAGAGGCCAGCGGTCAGTATCAACAGCGTAATCTTGCGACCAAATTTATCCGACAACCAACCACCACCAGGACGCGAAATCAAATTAAGAAATGCATGTGTGGATGCGATCACACCCGCCATGATCGGCGTGAGCTCAAACGTCTGCGCAAAAAACAGCGGCAATACCGATACCACTGCAAGCTCTGATCCGAAGTTGGCAAAATACAACACGTTGAGAATAGCGACTTGTTTGAACTTGTAACGATGTAACTCGGGAACTGGCGTAGTAAAAAGATTGCGATTGGTAAGCCAGACCTGGCGGAAGTCGATGATCAGCACAAGCAACAACACGC
>JAZKES010000052.1:55489-60537 GCA_040386995.1 Pseudomonadota bacterium
CGATTGGTAAGCCAGACCTGGCGGAAGTCGATGATCAGCACAAGCAACAACACGCCGTAAATGATATTCGTAAACATCGCGTTGATCATGCTGAACCCGGCAGGTGAAAGACGCCATGTCAGCAACACCAGGCAAATGTACATCGGCAGTTTCATGATGAAGAGCAGGAACAGATCACCCACACTCGTGACTTCCATCGCGCCAAGACTCTTTGGCTTGAAATACGTAGAACCCTTTGGGGTATCACGCACGTTTGCATAAAACACAAAACCAAAACCAAGACTCAACAGACCTGTCAGCGCTACCGCATAACGCCAACCGTCTTCACCACCAAACGCCAGTGCAACTGCAGGCAGTGTGAAGGCAGCTGCTGCAGAGCCGAAATTTCCCCAGCCACCGTAGATACCTTCAGCGGTGCCCAGCTCGTTTGCTGGAAACCACTCACTGACAAGGCGAATACCGATCACAAAACCGGCACCAATAAAACCTGAGAAGAAACGCGCAAGTGCGGCTTCAGCAAGTGAGTCTGCCATCGCAAACCAGAAACACGGAATCGAACCGAGAATAAGTAACAGTGAATACATGATGCGTGGACCGTATTTGTCGGTCAGCATGCCAATAATCACACGCGCAGGCACTGCAATTGCGACGTTTACAGTCGCGAGCACCACCAGCTCTTGCGGGCTAACCCCGAGACTCAGCGCAATAGCCTGCATAAGCGGAGCGGCATTGAACCAGACCACAAACGTGATGAAAAACGCGACCCAGCTGAAATGCAAGGTGCGCATCTTGCCCTGAAAACTGAGCAGGTTAAATTTTTCTACGGCCATTTTAGAGCTCCGGAATGCCAGCAGTTTTTACGTCGGCGAAATTTGCGATAGGAAATATGGGGCAAAGATCAATGAGGTGTTCATGAACTTACGATGTCACACCTGCTGAGTTTTCAATTGCACTTTGCCGTCAGCGATACGCGCAGGCCAGGTAGGAACGCGCACAGTATCGTCTTCCACACAAACGCCTGTTTGCAGGGAAAAATGTTGCTTATATAGGGGGGAAGCCACCACCAGCAGTTCACCAACTGAGCCGATGATGCCGCGGCTCATGACAAAAGCGCCACCAAGCGGATCGTAGTTGCTGATCGCAAATACCGGACCGTCAGCCGTTTCCCGAAACAGCGCAACTTGTTCTTTTATATCGTTGGCTTCAAGCAGTACACACACACCCGAACCTACTACCAGATCGTCTTCATTGCAGACGCTGATCCAATCATCACTCATAACTTTTCCTGTCTTGCTTACTGCCTGTCGGCCTATTCACCATCTACCGCCGAACTTGCCAGCTCGAGCTTACGCTCTTCTGCTGTGGCAGGACGGCGCTGACCGCGTTCCAACACATAGACCAGGCTGGTGTCGCTCTGATCCGAATTGATAAATTGTTTGAAGCGTTTAACACGCTCCGGATTTTCGATAGTCGTTTTCCATTCGCACTGATATGTGGTGACGACATTGTTCATTGCGCTTTCAAGTTCTTCCGCAAGACCCAGTTTGTCCTGCACCACTACCTGCTTGAGATAATCGAGTCCGCCTTCCATATTCTCGAGCCACACTGACGTGCGTTGCAGCCTGTCTGCAGTACGGCAGTAGAACATCAGGAAACGATCGACATAACGAATGAGTGTGGCGCGATCAAGACCAGTTGCAAGGAGATCTGCATGACGCGGGCGCATACCGCCGTTACCACACACGTACAGATTCCAGCCACCTTCAGTAGCAATCACACCAACGTCTTTGGATTGCGCTTCTGCGCATTCACGTGTGCAGCCACTCACGGCAAATTTAAGTTTGTGTGGCGAACGCAGGCCTTTGTAACGCTCTTCAAGTTCGATCGCGAAACCAACACTGTCGTCAACACCGTAACGACACCAGGTAGAACCGACGCAGGATTTCACGGTACGAACCGACTTGCCGTAGGCGTGGCCGGTTTCAAAACCTGCTTCAATCAGTTTTTTCCAGATATGTGGCAATTGGTCAACACGAGCGCCGAACAGGTCGACACGCTGACCACCGGTGATCTTGGTGTATAAGTTATATTCTTTGGCTACCTGGCCAAGCACGATCAATTTGTCTGGAGTGATTTCACCACCGGCTATACGCGGCACTACCGAATACGTGCCGTCTTTCTGGATGTTGCCGAGAAAGTGGTCGTTGGTATCCTGCAAGCCGATGTGTTCGGGCTGCAACACGTAGTCGTTCCAGAACGATGCCAATATAGAACCAACAGCAGGTTTGCAAATGTCGCAACCGCGACCTTTACCGTGATCATTTAACAGAGTCGCGAAGGTACGGATTTGTTTAACGCGAACAAGATCCGCAAGCTCGCGGCGCGAATAAGGAAAATGTTCACAGATATGATTGCTGACTTCGACGCCAAGTTTTACGAGCTCGGCGTTTATCACCTGCTTGAGTAACACAGCACAACCACCACAACCGGTTGATGCTTTGGTTGCTGCCTTGATGCCTGCGACAGAAGTTTCGCCGCCCTGCACGAGCGAACAGATAGTGCCTTTGTTGACGTCAAAACATGAACAGATCTGTGCGGTATCTGGAAGCGCATCCACACCAATGCTGATTTTGCCGCCATCGAGACCCGGCAGAATCATGGCCTGCGGATTTGCGGGAAGCTCGATACTGTTGAGCATCAATTGCTGAAAGTTACCGAAGTCTTCTGCCTCGCCAACCATAACGGCGCCGAGCAGTTTCTTGCCGTCTTCAGATACAACAAGGCTTTTATATACTTCTGCAAAATCGTCATTGTAGTAGTACGTTTTGGCGCCCGGCGTGCGAGCGGTCGAATCACCAACACACGCAACATCAACACCAAGCAATTTCAGTTTGGTGCTCATGTCGGCACCGGTGAATTTTTCGCTGCCACCGGTGATCTGCGACATTACCACTCTGGCCATCTGGTAGCCTGGCGCCACGAGTCCAAAAATCTGGCCGTTCCAGACTGCACACTCACCTATTGCGTAAATATCTTTCGCGGAAGTTTTGCAGTTGTCATTGACGGCTATACCGCCGCGTGCACCCATCGCAAGGTCAGCCTGTTTGGCAAGCTCGTCATAGGGACGAATGCCTGCTGAAAATAAAATCAAGTCAGTTTCGAGATGAGTACCATCTGAAAAATTCATGCGATAACGACAGGTCTCGCCATCGACGATGGCAGTCGTGTTCTTGCCGGTATGAACTTTAACGCCGAGGTTTTCAATTTTACGACGCAGCAATTTAGAGCCGCCTTCATCAATCTGCACTGCCATCAAGCGTGGCGCGAATTCAACTACGTGGGTTTCAAGCCCCATACCTTTTAATGCATTGGCAGCTTCAAGGCCCAGCAGGCCTCCGCCTACCACGACACCAATCTTGCTTTGTGCACCCGACACCTTGATACGACCGAGATCGTCGATGGTGCGATACACGAGGCAGTGCTCACGCTCGCGACCCGGAACAGGCGGAACAAATGGATAAGAACCGGTGGCAAGCACAAGCTTGTCCCATGGTTCGATACGACCAGATTGGGTTGTTACGGTTTTAGCATTCTTATCTATGCTGACTACTTTATCGTTCAGCACAAAATTGACGCCTTGGTCGCGGTAGTACTCACGCGTAGTCAAGGCCAGATCAGCTGCGGTGGAACCGGTGAAATAGGCGCTCAGATGCACTCTGTCGTACGCAAGGCGGGATTCATCTGAAAATGTAACGATTTCAAAATCGGCAGCTTGCGGAGCAGCCAGCAGATATTCGATAAAGCGATGGCCAACCATACCGTTGCCAACGACTACTACTCTTTGCTTTGCCATGGATACCTCTCACATCCTCCAATGCTGTTCCTAACATTTAGCAAGTAAGGTGCCACAATGATTGGCCGCCCTGTTTTCGTCCGAACCGCCTGTTTTTCGGGCATTTTTTTGTCGTTATACGTAATTTGGCGGATACAGTGCCGCACCATCATGTGGCAAACAGTATTTTTAACGAGCAGTTATAGTGCGATTGAATGAAAACCGAATTGCTGGAGCACTTCGAGGTAACACGGAAATTCTGCCGGGTGAGCGGCGGCTGCACTGAACAATGGCCGCAACATTCAGGATTGAAGATAATTTCAAATCATCAAATTAATTCTTTTAACGAACACGCTGTAACATCACAAATGTTGATTCCGACTCTATTCGCGCGGCAGAACGAATATCTCGAGCTCTATTTGAACCACGACGTTGAGCCACATCTACCGGACTCCTGTTCGGCGAAAGACAAATGAACGGCGTCCACAGGCAGTTCAAGACTGCAGTGTTCGCCAGGATTTTGACCTACCAGCATCGCTTGTATCGGCTTTATAAAAGTGGCAATGTCGAGCAACACACGAATGGATATCAAGCGTGTGTCATATCACTTCATCAAAATAAGAAGATCAATAACATGATAAAAACAAAAAACGTATATGCAGCCCTTTTCACAGCCAACCTTATTCTCATTAACACCTTGTGTTCTGCCCAGGTAGTTGACATCAGCGGGTGTCGCGCAATCGATGATCGACTGAAACGTTTCGATTGTTATGAAAGCCTTGGCCAGGACAACAAGCCACAAACGAATGCAGAAGTTACCCAGAGTATTCCCGCCGAACCCACGCGTGAAAACACCGCCCCCGCAACAGCACCTCCCGTCTCCGCACAAACGGCACCTAAAGCAAGCGCTGAAATTACAGCGAGTCAGAACCTTGATAATTTCGGCAGAGCACCTGACGCGGCCGCTGCCAAACTAATAGAAGATGAGCGCGGCCAAACTGAGTTGGTCGACACCGTTGCAAAAATCGAACAGCGTGGTCCAAATCTGGCGGTGATCACACTGAGCAGTGGACAGCGATGGCTGCAAGTGATCAGCAAACGTTATCCCATGAGAGCTGGTGATGAGGTAAAAATTTATCCGACGAGGTTTGGTGGTGCATTCCGCCTCACCGCCACCAAGACATCAGGATTTATCCAGGTTGAAAGACTTGAATAG
>JAZKES010000052.1:60637-125664 GCA_040386995.1 Pseudomonadota bacterium
GGCAGGATAGATCTTTACAGTTATGTAGAGACTAATCTGACTCACCACCACAATAAAAAAAGCATACAAAAAAGTGCAATGGAATAAGTGAAAAAAAAATTAAACATAAAAACTTATAACAAACGGGGTGATAAAAAATGTCCAAGAACATTTATTTAAATCTTAGCTTGAACCCAAAAAACAATCTTTACGTAAGCCCGCGCATAAACCCTCCCACATAAGCTATTTCGGCTTTTCGATATTTATATCGTATGCCGCTAGCTCAAAGTTAATTTCATAGTTAGTTGTATCTGACGCCACAAGCATCTGCTCGTTGGTTAATCCGGTAGCACCTCTTGTGCGTCGGTGAAAATTATCTGTGCCCATAAAAACTAATATAAATAATTAGAGGTACTGCTATGTCCACGAGATTCACGCGAACGTCATCTCAACTCAAACCTTCCCTGCTATCGGCAGCCATATCAACCGCACTCTACGCCATGGCTTTAAACACCATCGCTCCTGTCACATACGCCCAGGAAAGTGTCGATGAACAACTTGAAGAAGTGGTCATCACCGGCTCGCGAATTCTACGACGCGACTTTAATTCCAACAGTCCGATTGTTACCGTAGATGCGGGCGATTTTGAAACCAGGACCGGCCTTAACATTGAATCCTACCTGAACCAGTTGCCAACCTATAACCCGGCAGCAACACCGACTACATCGCAGGGCGATGTGCAGATCACACCAGTAAACTCCGTTGGTATCGCGTCGATTTCGTTGCGTGGTTTCGGCCCCAACCGCAGCCTGGTACTGGTGAACGGCAAACGCCCAACACCAATTAACTCTTTGATGGTTACTGACATCAACGCCATTCCATCTGCTTTGATCCAACGTGTTGAAACCATTACGGGTGGTGCGTCCGCTACTTACGGTGCGGATGCTGTGTCTGGTGTGACGAACTTTATCCTGAAAGACAATTTCGAAGGCTTCGAGGTTGATACGCAAGTTGGCGAGACCGCAAATGGTGATGGCCAGGAAACCCGTCTATCCATGGTATTAGGGGCCAACCTGGCTGACGGTCGTGGCAACGTGACCCTCGGCGCGGAACGTTACAATCGCGATGCTGTCCTTAACGTGGAAAATGATTTCTACCAGGACTACATGCGTAATCCCTATTCCGGCGGCACATTTGGCCTGCAAGGCATCAACGGATATGCCTGTAACCAGAACTGTCCTCCGAATGCCACCATTGACGGCATGTTCGCTAATCGCCCGGCTGGCACCAACGTATTTACCCCACTGGCGGTCAATGCCAACAACCGTGCCTATAACTTCAATTCAGACGGTACTATTTGGGTAGCTGGCAGCGCTGGTGGTTTGTCCAGGTACAAAGGCCCGGTTAACGATGGCGAATACATGAGGCAGAGAGCTCTCGACGGATCGCGACCTCCCGGCGATATCGAGATCGACTCCCTGAAACAGTACGACCAGTCAGCATTTACCAGCGCACCCCAGGAACGCTATTCATTCTTCACCTCGGGCACTTTCGATGTGACTGATGAAGTCGAAGTGTTTGCTCGCGCTACATTCGCAGAGAGCAAAACCAAAACAACATTGTTCGGCACCAGTGTGGTTGGCGGTTGGGAAACGATGATTCCTTACAACCAGGCTACTGACAGCCCGGTCGATATCACCCTTGATTACACCAATCGCGACGTTGCGGCTATGGTACGTGCGAACCCTGCAGCGTTCCCTAACCCAAACTTCATTGCTACAGGAAAGCCCGGCGCCAAATTCCCGGTGCCGGCGGAGCTTGCAATACTTCTGAACGCCCGTCCGGTTCCAACTGCGACGGCACTTAATCCCCGCGCAGGAGAATGGCAACCTAACTGGAACCCGGATAACAGCCTGCCACCCCGCAATACTTACAACACCAACGAAGTATGGCAGGTGGAAACCGGCTTCAACATCCAGTTGCCAATCAGCGACTGGACTGCAGAGGTTTACGCATCGCATGGTGAATCCGCTACCTATAACGTCGCCACAGGAAACCTGTCGCTGGCCCGTTACCGCGCACTGGCAAATGCCCCAGATTACGGACGTGGCGCCAAGATTTCGGGTAACGCAACCAGCATACGGCCGAACTTTGGAGCAGCAGATATCACCTGTGCCTCGGGCTTGTACGACACCTTCTTCAAGGGTGACTTACCTATGTCCGAAGATTGTTTTAATGCAATCGCCGCCAATTTGCAGACACGCACCCAGAACAAACAGGACATCATCGAGCTGAACTTCCAGGGCGCGTTGGTGGATTTGCCCGCTGGTGAATCGCGTTGGGCGGCCGGTTACCAGAATCGTCGCAACAGCGCGAAGTTCTATCCGGATATCCTCCAATCCACCGTGTCCTTCACCGACCAGGTGATCGGCGTATATCCAACAGGCGCAATGGACGCCGGAACGTCAGTTGACGATTACTACGCCGAGGCTCTGGTACCAGTTGTTTCAGACGTTCCGTTCATTCAGATGCTTGAACTGGAACTGGGTGCTCGTTACTCCGATTACCAGCACACAGACGCAGAGACAACCTGGAAAGCTCTGGCTAACTGGGAAATCAACGACAGGCTTCGTATCCGTGGTGGCTTCAACCGCGCTACTCGCGCACCAAACCTTGGTGAAATGTTCCTGAATTCCCAGGAAATCTTCGCCGTAGGCGGCCAAAACTTTGGTGATGCCTGCGGCCTGCGCTCCAACTCGCCATTTGGCGCAGGTGGTGCTCTGCCCGACCCACAACTGGCTCCTGGCGAACCGCCAACATCGCTCGCTCCTGGTCAGACAACCGCTGGTCAAGTGAGCACGCTGCTTATCTGTCAGGCATTGATGGGTGGTGCCGGCAACCTGGCGTCCCAGCAGTTCTACCAACAGGCCAATGCCGGTGGCGCAGCTGGCGGTGTTTTCAACTGGATTCTTCAGGAAGGTAACCCCAACCTGACATCGGAAACGGCTGATACATGGACTCTCGGTGCGGTTGCTACTTCGCCTTGGGAGAACCCCTGGTTGTCCGGCCTGACAGCGTCATTCGACGCTTACAGGATCGAGATCGAAGACGCGATCATGCTGTATTCGCTCGACTATGCCGCCTATCGCTGCTTCGGCACCACTACAGTGAACTCAGCCGCAGCAGCAGCGACGCAAGCGCAATCCGAAGCTTGCCAGCTGCTCCCACGAGATCAGAACAACGGCAACGCGCTTACCAGTTCGGTGTCCTACGACAACCAGGCTACGATCAAAACCCAAGGCCTGGACATAGGTGTCAACTGGTTTGGTGATCTTGAGGAACTTGTAAGTTTGCCGGGTAACCTGGGTCTCAGCTTGCAGACCACGATTCTCGACTACTACAAAACCAAGCAGTCTCCCGGCGCGTTTGACGTGGAAACCGATTGGGCTGGCTCACTTGGGCCCAACCTTTCAGGTACCAACGGTGGCGCGTATGACTGGCGCTTGTTTGGATCGATGACCTACTCGCTGAACGACTGGAGTGTGAGCCTGAGCTGGAGACATCTGCCAGAAATCTGGTCTGCCGGTTATGCAAGCCAGCAGGCCATCAAACAGAACAACGCCGCTGTAGCTGCGGGCGGCGCGGGCATCCTGCTCGGGTACACCCCAACCACGGAAATCCAGACTGAGTCATACGACAAGTTTGACTTGTCCTTCAACTACAACATCAACGAGACGTTTGTATTCCGCGGTGGTATTACCAACTTGTTTGATGATGAACCGCCATATGTTAACGCAACAAGGGGTTACGGCGCGGGCACCACACTGAGTGCGGTGTGTCCTACCGGCGCTCCTGGCTGTCAGAATCCATTTAGCTTCAGTGCACCCACTTCGGGTACATTCAATGGTGGTTATTACGACACCGTTGGCCGAAGCTTCTTCATGGGTTTGAAAGCGACGTTCTAGGTTTAGCTGCAACTTTATATAGTAGATACACGCGGCGGGTCTCAACGGCCCGCCGTTTTTTCAAAACCCTTTTCGCCAATCATGATCGACTTGCGAATCCTCATTAGTCAGCTCATCTCCGCATCAGCAGCTTCTTGCAGTTCACCTAACCGTTTTCATAGACTGAATTTCCAACGCTAATTTCTGTCAAAAAATATCTCGCAGTCGCTTGTGTTCGATTGCCCCCCCTTTTCGGATATTTAGAAAAAGCACCCGTACTCACGTCGCAGCTTTGTTGAACCCATTTCCTCAAAATACATTGATGCCCTCTAAACGCGCTTTGGCACACGCTTTGCTGCACTTCCCATATTAGTTATCAGACTGTGCAAAAAGCCCGGTTTCGCTGCATTCACAACGAAGTGATGCACCGAAATGCAGCCTGCGCGCGCTGGAATGGAGCATGACAATTAAAACATCGGTCAAAACCGTTTGCCCTTACTGCGGCGTCGGGTGTGGTATGACCTTGCAGGTGGACGAAAAACGGGTCGTCCGAGTCATAGGTGACAAGACCCATCCCGCCAATTTCGGACGCCTCTGCACCAAGGGTAGTACTTGTTCGCAAGCGATAAACGAATCCGGCCGACTCGACACCGCATACATACGTAAATCGCGAAATCAGGAACCCTATTCGGTCGCGATGGATGTAGCGATTACGGAGACTGCGCGTCGGTTACGCGAAATTCTTGATCTTCATGGCCCCGACTCGCTTGCCCTGTACGTCTCAGGCCAGATGTCGCTCGAAGCGCAGTATCTGGCCAACAAACTTGCTAAAGGTTTCATCGGCACCAACAACGTCGATTCCAATTCACGGCTCTGCATGTCGAGTGCCGCGAGTGGTTATAAACTTTCTTTAGGGGCTGATGGCCCACCAGGTTCTTACCAGGATTTTGATCGCACAGATCTCTTCTTTTCGATTGGCGCGAACATAGCCGATTGTCACCCTATTCTTTTTCTGCGCTTACTCGACCGAGTGAAAGCAGGTGCGAAGCTCATTGTGGTCGATCCGCGCCGCACGGCTACTGCCGAAAAAGCTGATTTGTTTCTGCAGATTCGACCAGGTACGGACTTAGCTCTGCTCAATGGCTTATTACACTTGCTGGTAAAAAATGGTCACACCGATGAAGCCTTCATTCGTGAATTCACCGACGATTGGGAGACCATGCCGGCTTTTCTGGAGGATTACACGCCGGAGCAAGTGTCCGAGGCGACCGGTATTCCAATTGACGATCTGCACACGGCCGCACGCTGGATTGGCGAAGCAGGAAACTGGATAAGCTGCTGGACCATGGGCCTCAACCAAAGCACTCACGGTACCTGGCATACCAATGCACTTTGCAATCTTCACCTTGCAACGGGTGCGATCTGCCGCCCCGGCAGCGGACCGTTTTCGTTGACAGGCCAACCCAACGCAATGGGCGGTCGCGAAGTCGGTTATTTAAGTCAGGGGCTTCCTGGTCAACGTGAAGTAACCAATGCCGCCGATAGACAGTTCATGGAAAAGTTGTGGGGAATTCCGCACGGCAGCATCCAGCCAGAACCCGGACCAGATACTGTCACCTTATTCAAACGTATGGCCGCAGGTGAGATCCGCGCATGCTGGATCATCTGTACCAACCCCGTTGCCTCCGTACCAAACCGCAGCACAGTAATCGCGGCGCTTGAAAAAGCCGAACTCGTCATCACGCAGGATTCCTTCCTCGATACCGAAACCAATCGCTACGCAGATATTCTGCTACCCGGTGCGCTGTGGGCCGAAGCGGAAGGAGTGATGATCAATTCAGAACGCAACATCACGTTGATGCAACAAGCCGTTGAACCTCCGGGCGTGGCATTGCCGGATTGGCAGATCATTGCGCGTGTTGCCTGCGAGATGGGATTCGCTGACGCGTTTAGTTACAACTCCGCCAGCGAAGTTTTCGATGAAATCCGCGATACATGGAATCCGAGAACAGGTTACGACATTCGCGGCATCACGCATGAAAAATTACGCCAAGGCCCATTGCAATGGCCTTGCCCTCCTGAAGCTGGGGACGAGCGTCATCCGATTCGTTATCTGAACGACGGCATCAGCCAGACACTCAAGGTAGACGTCGAAGGCAACAAGCCACGGGTGGCATTCCCTACGCATTCAGGACGCGCACGTTTTATTGCTCGCCCACATTTACCTCCCGCTGAGCTTCCTGACGAAAACTTCCCGCTGATTTTGAACACAGGCCGTTTACCACATCAATGGCACACACTAACCAAAACCGGAAAAATTGCGACGCTCAACAAACTCAATCCAGGCCCTTTCGTTGAGATAAATCCCCAAGACGCGCTCGAACTTGGCATAAACGCGGGCGACAGAATGGAAGTGCGTTCGCGTCGCGGTCTTGCAGTGTTACCTGCGGTGATAACGGATCGCGTATTACCGGGTAATTGTTTTGCACCCTTCCACTGGAATGATGTGTTTGGCGACTTGTTAGCGGTAAACGCCGTTACCAGCGACGCGGTTGATCCAATCTCGAAACAGCCTGAATTCAAATTCTGCGCAGTCGCACTCGAGCGAGTTGAAATTGAGGATGCTCCTGTTACGCTGCTCGACGAGATACGCGCGCTCTCGCATGCGTACCAAATGGCTGAGATGGCCGAAGTTAACGCAATGGCCACCGATTCCGGAAAAATTGAACAGCTAAGTTCAGCCTTACTTATCCCACAAGAATTCATTCCGGTACTGAACAGCGCAGAACAACGTTATTTGTCCGGATTTTTCACCGGGCTGCGTGAGCGTAAAGATAGCGGCGTGCCTATGCTGCCACCTGAAGCGCCATTCGATGCAGACCAAAGAATTTGGCTCAACGGTTTGTTAGCCGGTTTGTTCAGCCGTGTTGAAACCCCAACCAACCCATTACCCATCACGTTGTTGTGGGCTTCCCAGACCGGCAACGCCGAAACTCTGGCAGGCAGCATTGCTACTCATTTGAAAGCCAGGGGTTGGTCCCCTCGGCTATTCAGCATGGCTGACTACGACACGGTAAAGCTCGAGAAAGAACAGGTTTTGCTGCTGGTTTCGAGCACGTATGGCGACGGCGAGCCACCCGACAATGGCCAGCGATTCTGGAAATTTTTGAAGTCCGAAGCAGCGCCGCAGTTATCTTCACTTCATTATGCCGTGCTCGCATTGGGCGACCCCTCTTATGATCAGTTCTGCGGACATGGCAAAAATCTTGATGAGCGACTGACCGCACTTGGCGCCAGCGCCCTCTCCACCAGAATTGATTGCGATCCGGATTACCACGCAAGTGTGGATGCCTGGCTCGAACAGCTCTATCCGCAACTGCAAGCATTGGCGCCTGAACAAACCCGATTGATAACACTCGACTCGGTAGGCACAAAACCAACTGTTCCAGTCAACAACAAAGCAAAACCAGTTGCGTCCCGAGTACTCACTAATCTCAAACTCAACGCCGCTGGCGCCACAAAAGAAACACGTTATTTTTCTCTGGCGATCGGCGAGTCAGGACTTCTGTATGAAGCAGGAGATGCACTTGGTGTCATGCCAACCAATTGTCCGGATCTTGTCGCCGAAATTCTTGGCTTGGCAAATTTGCGCGCGGATCAACCTGTCGCCGTGGAAGGTGTAGGCGAACTTGCGTTGGCAGATGCCTTGACGCGACACTACGAAATCGCGCGACCATCCAGAGATACATTACGTTTCATCGCGGATCGTTCACAAAAACCGGAACTCAAAACCCTGCTCGGCGCTGACCGCAAAACAGAGCTGAAAGATTGGCTGTGGGGCAGGCAACTGGCCGACGTGCTGCATGACTTCCCTGTGACATGTGCTGCGGATGAACTACTGTCCTCGTTGCGACGTTTACAACCCAGGCTGTATTCAATTTCATCAAGTCCTAAAGCGCACGCTGGTGAAGTGCATCTGACCGTTGCCGCCGTGCGTTATCGTGGTCCTCGCATCCAGCGCAAAGGGGTGTCGTCTACTTTTCTTGCGGACCGCGCTGATGGTGTGGATGTGCCAGTATTCGTTCAACGGTCGGCACATTTTCGGCCGCCTGCGAAATCCGATACACCAATGATCATGGTAGGGCCTGGCACAGGTGTAGCGCCGTTCCGCGCGTTCTTGCACGAACGTCGCGCGCGTGGCGACAGCGGCCAGAATTGGCTGTTCTTCGGCGAACAACATTCTTCCACCGACTTCTATTATCGCGAAGAGCTTGAGGCAATGCGACGAGATGGTTTATTGACGAGGTTGTCGCTCGCGTTTTCACGAGATCAGGATTGGAAGATTTATGTGCAGGATCGTATGCTCGAACACGGCGCCGAACTGTGGCGCTGGCTCGAGAACGGCGCGCATTTTTATGTTTGCGGTGACGCCAATCGCATGGCTAAAGATGTTGATCAGGCGTTACGCGAAGTCATTCAGATACATGGCGGATTACCTGAGCATCAAGCTGCAGAATATGTTGAACAGCTTTCAGCAGCAAGACGTTACGTCAGGGATGTTTACTAATAATGCAGCGCGCCTCTTTTTAGCGCAGAGAGTCGCAAAATTTTATTTCGAATTGTTGTCATCCGGAGTTTGCAGTCAGCGTTAAAGAAAGTATGTCAAAAAATTATTGACGATCGCATGGGTGTATAAGGATACTGTCAACACGCACAAGATTTATGTACTGGTCATACCAACTCAGGATTTTCGAGCTTGGTAGAGAAGGAAAGATTTTGAAAGAACACGCGAGTATTATTAGTGTTGCAGTGCCATCATGATCGAATGTGTTGGTGCACGCACACCGGGAAAATACGGGTCAGACTAAATATTGCTAAAGTAAATGTCCGATACTGACGCCATATAGATTGAATGCAACGAACCCCCTCTTGAGCCCTGCCGTAAAAAAGCAGGGCTTTTTTTATGCCTCGCCGCTATCCCTCGCCTCTACGCCTCGCTTATGCGCACCCACCTGCCATTCTGTGACACGACCTCAAACCTTGCCCACTGCCGGAACTCTTCATATTCGCAAACGGCAGTTGTGTAGATGTTGTCGCCAGCAAGAATTTTGTAGATGACTTTATCCCGGCGATTTTTTATTCCGACTGCCTGGTCGATCACCTGGCGAACACTCCACAACCGACCCAGCCGGCCGTTGCTGTAACAATGCTGCAGCTTGATGTTCTCTGGATGCGCATGCTGCTCCTCCGAATGTTTTGTTGCGAGTTCGACGAGTTCGATCAAGTCATCGGTTGTAACGTCGATGAAGGTATTCATCTGCTGCATAGCTGCTTCAAAGTCTTCCTGCGTGATCTGCAACTGCCTTGTTGTAGCAGCTGGCGCAGCACCTGGTTTGAGTCGCATTAAATGCGCCGGATAACGGCGGCCCGGAACCAGATTATTAAATACGAAAGCAATCACCATGATGAGGGTGACATTAAATAATACGGGGCTCACAACGAACCAGTAACCGAGCGCCTCAACTTCCGGGCCGCCGATAGTCGCCGTCAACGCGGTCGCTCCGCCCGGGGGATGAACACATCGCAAGTACTGCATGGCCACGATAGCGAGGCAAACCGCCAATGCAGGTGTCCATACATGTTCGGGGAACAGTAATCTGCAACTGACACCAATCACTGCTGACAATAAATGACTGATGATCACTGGCCAAGGTTGCGACAACGCGCCATGCGGAACTACGAACAGCAATACAACCGATGCACCCATTGATGCGATCATCAGACTCGCAGCCGGACCACTGATAAAAAACGTCGCAACAAGACTCACCATGAGCAGGCTGATCAGCGCGCCGCTTGAGGCGACAAATTTTTCAACGTGATTGGTGGAGTTGTGTTCTATGCCAATAAAGGCCGCTAACTCATGAAGCAGTTGTCTGGGAAATTTCATTGAAGGGATTATTCAGTCAAGTAAATTGCGGGGTCGGTTTTTTTTAGATGAGTAGTCAATTGAAGGATAGTCGGAAGACGCACCAGCTTTACAGCGAGAGTTGAATCACCTCAGGCCAAAACTATTTCGAGGAAACAGCTGAAGTGGAGTAGCCCAGCAAAGTCTGCTCCACCTCAGCTTTAGGTATTACTGCTGTGGCGCTTCCTTGTTGGAAGTTCCAGCGAAGAGCCGGCGACCGTCAGGAAAAGTAACAGACGATATGTTGCCAGTAGGACTTCCGTTGCGCGCTTGCCAACCTTCAATTTGCAAAACGGTTCCAGCGGGCAGATCTTCCTTGCGCCAGCCGCGGCGTATCAAACCATTGGATGCACTCGTTTCAAGTGCCCAGTTCACGACATTACCCGCATCGTCTTTTACATCGACGTAGATCCAGCCGTGCGGATTGGACCACTTCATTTCAGTGACAGTACCGGCGAACTTGATAGGTTTCTCTGAATCATATTCCGCCGCAAAAGAGTGATGTGCGAATGCGGTGGTACTCGCAGATGTAGCAAGCGCGAAGACAGCAATTAACAATTTATTCATGGCTTAGTTCTCCGGATTCTGTGCGCGGTATTCATCACGCACGTCTTTAAGATGAGATAGATCTCCATTGTCTTCATGACAGGCAACTTCAAGCAGTTCGTCGTCAGCGCGATCCATGTTCAGGTCGATGGTCCATGGACGCGTGTAAGCAAGTGGATCAGTTACGGTAGCGCGATAATCAATCTGGTTAGCACTCACCATCGTGTAATGTTCGACTATGGTTTCTGCGTGGGTCACTACATCACCCACTTCGTTTAGCCAGGTTTTACCGTTGAAATTGGTGGTTTCAATAACCAGCGTATCCCCTTCCCAGTGACCAACTGAATCACCCATCCACAACCGCACGTTGTCCGGCAAATGGTCACGGCCATCAAGCGGAATTATCCGATAGGACATGCGTTCATGCAGGATAACCACGTAACCCGGTGGCTGCAGGATGTAAAAAGGTGACGGCACATAGTTGGAGCGTGGCACACCAGCAACGAAGCAGTGTGCAGTAGGATCGTCATAACCGCGGTGAGCCATCTCGCGTGCTGTACGTTCAGCCTCGGCCCAGGGTTGATAAGGCAATGAACCATCTGCTGGATCAACGATTACACCAGTAGTACGCGGCGTAAGGAACGGAGTATCACTGCGTTTTTCCAGACCATAATTCGCACCGCCTGCGTCGGTCAGGTAATAACCCGTCATATCAGGCTTGCCGTCGGCCAGACGTGGCACATCAGCACCAACAACCGGAGCCGGCAATTCAATACCGGCGTTTGCATCGAATGGCACGTTGTCTTCGTGTGCGGTTGCGCCAATCCAGGTACGCTCGTCACGTTCGAAATCGCCGCTGAGTTCTTCAGCTTCTGCCTGGCACTGAAACTCCATTAGTCGCGGAATATCGGTACGACGTTTTAACGGAACAGTAATGGTCCAGGGCTGTGAATAAACATTCGGGTCTTCGATAGTCACCGAGTACTCGATCGTATCAGCGTCCTGCATGCGATAGTGTTCAGTTACATGCAGCGCACTGCTGTGATAGTTGCCTGTTGCATCGAACCAGGTTTTGTCATTGAAGTCGGCCACGTCCACGATCAGCTCATCACCTTCCCATCGACCTCTTGAATTTCCCATCCAGGATTCGATGCCTTCATATTTGATTGGTTGGCCGCTCGTGTAGATGAGCCGGAACACCTGGGTCCACTCAAATGTAATCGCTACGTGATCTTCGGTCTGGAAGATCTGATAAGGCCGTTCCATATACATCAGGCGCGGCACACCCGGAAAGAAGCAATTATTGAGCGGATCGGCAGTTTCACGATCGGTGAAGTTAGCGAGTTTCTGTTCGAGTGCAGCAGGTATGTAAGGAATTTCACCACCACCCGGCTGAGATGCGAGATACGCCTGCAGGTCAGCGGCGGCTTTGCCTTCAGCTTGCCAAATGCCTTGCAAGTTGGGCTTGCCGCTTTCGGTACGCGGGATAGCCTCTTGATTGGGCGCGGCAACCTGAGGAGTTTCATTGGAAAGCTGAGGGCCTTCCGTCACCTGCGCGCTATTTTGAGAAGCTTGTGGACCACACGCGGCCAACGCGCCTGATATAACACCAACAATAAAAAGCCTTTTTAGAAACATATTCCCTTCCCCCTTAACACGACCGAAGAGCATAACCAGACCCATCGGTTCTTGTCCAATTATGACCTCCTGCCCGGATATTCTTTACAAATGAATGAGGAGGAAAAAAGGAAAGCTCAATACTCTCGCAAGCTCATCATGAGAAAGCCGCAGAAGGCTGCGTTGTTCGGCGCAAGCGTAGTATCCACTTTGTTTCTCATACACAGAATTGCCTGTCGGTAGGTCTCATAAAATTCCCAATCCGGAAATGGATTGTAATGCAGTCCCTGCAACCCAAAAAATGCGATTACGCCTTTCGCAGTTGTGGGTTTAATGAACACCTCCTGCTGTGGCGCAAAATAATTGGGGATGATCGTCAACAGTGACCATTTTGCGAGTCGGCCTTTAGCAAGAACACCCAGCATACTTTCAAAACCTTTCTGGCGGTTGCCATGCAGAAAATTTTTCAGCCCTTCTGCGAACAGCTTTTTGTCTACAGGGTTTAGCGCGCGTACGAAGTCTCTGAAGTTCATTTTTTCAAACACGGATACCATCGAAGATCTGGATACGACGCGAACCACGTTTTCAATAATGAGGTCAGTATTTTTGAAATTGCTCTTTGCAAAACTTGTCGCGGCAAGATTGATCATCTGCTCGACTTTGTGTTTTTTTCTGACAGCCAGTAATTCCGGATGTAAAAATCCGCCCGGGTAACGCTGAAAGAAAACAGCTTCAGCGCGGCGGAGTTTTTGTTCATCCATGAGGCGGACCTGAGCGAGACTAGTTGCTTTCAGGTTTTTTGGTTTTGAAGAAATGCTCGCGGTAATACTGCAATTCCTTGATGGAGTCGCGAATATCATCGAGCGCTTTATGGCTACTTTCTTTTTTCATTGCATCCGTCAGGTCGGGACGCCAACGTTTGGCGAGTTCTTTCACACTGCTTACATCAAGATTGCGATAGTGAAAAAAGGCTTCGAGATTCGGCATATAACGCGCAAGAAAACGCCTGTCCTGGCAAATGCTGTTGCCACACATAGGGGAGAAACGAGGATCGCTGTACTGTGACAGAAAATTTATCGTCGTGGTTTCGGCGCTGCTTTCATCATGTGGACTATAACGAACACGTTCGATCAACCCATTGGCTCCATGATGACGCTGGTTCCAGTCATCCATGCCATCCATCACGGACTTGTTTTGGTGAATTGCCATTACGGGACCTTCGGCGATCACCTGCAAGTCAGTATTGGTCACGATAGTCGCGATTTCGATGATGCGATCGGTATCTGGACTCAGACCGGTCATTTCCAGATCGATCCATATGAGATGTTGGCGCTTGTCCATTTGTTTTAATTTCCCTGTGGTAAAGGTCGCAAAATATAAAAGTCCCGGGATTGTAGCAAAGGGTCGATAACCCGCAAGGATGTTATCTGCGCGCGTCTTGAATTCGTATGTGTGACTCAGGAGTCATTCGATCAGCAGGCCTGCTATTATGACTGAATGAAAAAGAAGCAATTAAACCGGCGCCAGCTCTGGCGTATCCAGAAAATGCAGGATGATGCCGCGAGTCGCAGCAACCGCAGTCAAACTGCCGTTGCCGAAACAATCGCAAGTGGCACCCTCGGAGCTGAAACGCGCGGCCTTGTTATCTCCCATTTCGGCCAGCAACTGGATATCGAGGCATTGGAGGGTCCAACCAAAGGCCAGCTGTTCCGCTGTTTTCAGCGCAGCAATCTCGAACCACTCGTCACAGGGGATGAAGTCATCTGGCAGGCCGGCGAACCAATGGGTGTTGTTATCGCAGGATTGCCGCGCCGCTCCATACTCAAACGCCCGAACAAAAATAACGAGCTGAAACCCGTAGCGGCGAACATTGATCTGATCATCATCGTGATCGCATCGCAGCCCGAACCCCATTTCAATCTCATCGATCGTTATCTTGTTGCTGCCGAACTCACAGGCATCAAACCATTACTGCTATTGAACAAGGCTGACCTGCTGAATGCATCCAACAGCAGCGGTTTGCTGGACATGCTCTCGCTCTACAAAAGCATCGGTTATGATACCTTGCTGGTATCGAGTAAAAGCAGTGAAGGCCTGACTGACCTGATCAAATTGCTTGCAGACCGAACCAGTGTTTTTGTCGGGCAGAGCGGTGTTGGCAAGTCTGCTCTGGTGAATGCCTTGCTTCCCGGGATCGACACTCTGGAAGGCGCATTGTCTGAAGCCGAAAGCAAAGGGCGTCACACAACAACCTCTGCACGTCTGTTTCATTTCAGCGAAGGTGGCAATCTGATCGATTCACCTGGTATCAGGGAGTTCGGTTTGTGGCACATCGATCCGGGCCAACTACTGGAAGCATTTGTGGAATTCCGGCCTTTTCTTGGCATGTGCCGGTTTCGCGATTGCCAGCACGAAGGGGAGCCAGACTGCAAACTTCTCGCGGCTGCGAAAGAACAAATCATCGACCCTCGTCGCCTGCACAGCTATCAGATGATTCGCACTACACTCAAGGAAGGATTTTGACGCGCGCCTTCTTTTACACCAACCTCGTTAACACTAGGCAAGCCAGCAAAACCTCCGCATACTTGCGATCAAGTGGCCGCAGCCATCGCTCTGGTGTCGCGACCTGAATCATCACAAACACTATTTTTCAGCCTGAATATTATGAAAAAACAGTTAGGCCTTATCATCGAACCACAAGATCTCGAAGACGTAATGGGAGATCCAGACCTCCTGATCGTTGATGTCTGCTCACCGCAAAACTGGGTGCAGCATCATATTCATGGCGCAGTGCACGTGAACCCAGGTGAACTTGTTTCAGGCATTCCACCCGCCACCGGGAAATTACCCGAAATCGACAGACTAGAAGCGATGTTCAGGCGAATTGGTTACCGACCAGAGAAACACATCGTTGTGTATGACGACGAGGGTGGTGGTTGGGCCGGCCGTTTTATCTGGACACTCGATATTATCGGGCACAAACATTATTCCTATCTCAATGGCGGCCTGCATGCCTGGTTCAAAGAAAACCATGCGGTTGACGCGCACCTTGCTGACGTTGAAGCCTCACACGTCGAACTCACACTGGACTCTTCCGTGATTGCGGAACTCGATACGGTGAAAGCAGCTATTGGTAACGCCAACATCAAAATCTGGGATGCACGTTCACCCGAAGAATACGCGGGCACCAAATCATCTTCTTCACGAGCTGGCCATATACCCGGCGCAGTCAATCTCGACTGGCTTGAGGTGATGGATCGTGCGCGCAATTTCAGACTCCTGCCGCTTGATGTGTTGCAGCAAAAACTCAGCAAAATTGGCATTAATCCCGGCAACGAAATCATCACACATTGCCAGACCCATCACAGGTCAGGCCTTACGTATCTGGCCGCAAAAGCGCTTGGCTACAAGGTCAAGGGTTACCACGGTTCGTGGGGTGAGTGGGGAAATCTCTATGACACACCCATTGAGATGCTGGCCTGAACCATGGCATCAATATTTATTTTTTTGCAGCACCTGGTCCCGCATCACGCGTTGTCGCGGCTCGTCGGTTTTTTTGCGCGCAGTGAAATCCGCTGGATAAAGACTTTGTTTATCACGCGCTTCATCAAGGCATACAACGTCAACATGGCCGAAGCCCTTGATCCCGATCCGCATCATTACGCGAACTTCAATGCCTTTTTTACGCGTGCGCTTGCGCCCGGGGCACGACCAATGCCGCTTGATGAAAACGCAGTTGTTTGTCCGGCAGATGGTGCAATCAGCGCAATAGGTTCAATCACGGCCGACACCTTAGTTCAGGCAAAGAACCACAACTACAGCGTGACGAGCCTGCTGGGTGGAGACGCATCACGCGCCGCGCCATTCCAGAACGGCAAGTTTCTAACGGTGTATCTTTCTCCTAAAGACTATCATCGCGTTCACATTCCGCTGTCGGGCACGCTGAGAGAAATGATCTATGTGCCAGGTCGCCTGTTTTCAGTAAACCAGACAACCGCCGATAACATTCCTGATCTTTTTGCCGTGAACGAACGTGCTGTCTGTATCTTCGACACAGCTCACGGCCCGATGGCAGTAGTGTTGGTCGGTGCAATGATTGTTGCTGGCATAGAAACGGTGTGGGCGGGCCAGGTCGCGCCGGCGTCACATGGTGTGAAAATAACGCATTACAACGATCCTGACAGCACACCGATCCATCTTGCAAAAGGCATGGAGCTCGGAAGATTCATGTTGGGTTCTACCGCGATTGTCCTGTTTGGTCCCGGCATGGTTGAGTGGAACACCCAACTCAGCGCGGGAAGCACAGTGCAACTGGGACAACAGGTAGGCACCCTGTAGGCGGCACTGCGCGGCTATGACGATAAAGTTGCCGCGCTAGTTTCAGAGCTTCCTGGCAACCAAACTTCAATTGACTCAACTTCTACGCTTCAATCTCACGCAACTTTACCGGGTTGTTGATCACAACAGTATTCGCGATCATATCGTGGAAGCCCTGTTTGCGTTTGTCCCAAGCGACCCAGAAAAATCCAAGTAAACATGGAAGAGCTGAAACGAGATAACCGAAATAACGCATGACCAATCTCGACGTAGTCGGATCTCCGCCCGTCGTTGCATCAACCACTGAAATATTCATCATTATTTTGCCGGGCGTCGCAGATTTGTATTTCCAGAACAGAATGACCCACAACATTGGCAATACGTATTGCACGATGATGCCACCGGGGCCTGAGTCAAATGTGGGATTGGCGAAAATTTCACTGCCATAGAATGTGTATAACAACGGGACGAACACGAGCAACTGGATGATTGAGTCCAGCACTGAAGCAAAAAATCTTGCCCAAAAACCTGCGTATGTCACGTCTTCCAGATTCACCTGCACGTTGTCACTCCCACCTTTAGCTGTAATGAGTCGAGCATAATAGTCACGCGCGCGCGTGCGGGAAAGTCAGCACTTTATCGATAACACGCGCACCGGTTTTTAACATGAGCAGTCGATCCACGCCTAGCGCAACTCCCGCGCATGCGGGCATGCCGTGTTCAAGCGCGGCCAACAACCGCTGATCAGCATCGTAGATTGGCGTGCCGTTCTGCGCCCTGGTTGATTGATCCGCAGCAAAACGTTTGCGCTGCTCGTTAGCATCCACAAGTTCATCGTAACCATTGGCGATTTCCATCCCCTGCATCACGAGTTCAAATCGCAGCGCAACCGGCTCGCCAGCTTCATCTGTTGTGATTCGCGCGAGTGCGGCTTGGGACGCTGGATAATTAAAAATGAAAACGGGTTCCTGCAGTTGCGGTTCTATGACATGGCCATAAAGCAGATCGAGCAAGGCATCGCGATTGCCGATAGGTCCCGACACTTCAATCGTTTGCTGCACCAATGTTGCGAGTTCGGCGGTTGTGCAGGTGAGCAAATCTATTGCCAGGTAGTCGAGGAACAACTGTCGATAACTGACGCGCCTGCATGTCATTGTCCCAAGTACCGAACACAGTAGTGCTTCCACCTCATCCATCAGTTGATGTAATGAAAAACCCGGGCGATACCATTCGAGCATAGTGAATTCGGTGTTGTGACGCGAACCACTCTCACCATTTCTGAAAGCCTTGCACAGCTGAAAGATCGGCCCAGTGCCGGCGGCAAGCAAACGTTTCATTGCAAACTCGGGAGACGTCTGTAGATACATGGTGGTGGAATCAGCGTGCGGATGTGCGTGATACAGCGCACTGACCGGATGCAGATTAACGTCAGTGCCCGTCGTGTGGGATAAGAGTGGAGTTTCTACTTCAAGGACATCACGTTTGCGGAAAAAATCACGAATGTCCTGATTAAGCCTGGCCCTTGCGGCCATTGATTCAATTGTTGCAGTGGGCTGCCAGATGGTAAGGGTCATATCTGCAGCCCTTGCAAGAACGTTAGGCTTTTTTCACCCTGTTCTGGTACTCACCGCTACGTGTATCTACACGAACCACATCACCAATTTCGATGAACAACGGTACTTTCACCATTGCACCGGAAGCAAGTGTGGCGGGTTTGGTACCGCCGGTTGCGGTATCACCGCGCAGGCCGGGATCTGTTTGCGCGACTTCTATTTCAACAAAGTTTGGAGGTGTCACCGAAATGGGCACATCATTCCAGACCATGACGGTATAAACGTCCTGCTCTTTTAACCAGCTGAAGGCGTCTTCAATCGCCTTACGGTCGGCAGCAATTTGTTCGAAGCTGCCGTCGGTTTTCATGAAGTGCCAGAATTCGCCGTCGGTATAGAGATATTCCATGTTGGTTTCGCTGATGTCGGCACCTTCCAGACTTTCGCCTGACTTGAAGGTTCTTTCCCAAACACGGTTGTTCAGTAGGTTGCGCAGTCGTACCCGGTTAAAAGCCTGGCCTTTGCCCGGCTTAACATATTCGTTTTCCAGGATTGAACAGGGGTCTCCGTCGAGGAGCACTTTCAATCCGGATTTGAATTCGTTAGTGGAATAAACAGCCATAACCTACCTCTTTATTAATACCAGGCTCAGAACTACCCGGCTTGGACCCGCGTATACGGCGCAGGGGCTTTACGAAAGGTGCGAATCATACCCGCGCGGCCTCTTTCGCGCCACTAAGCCAGCCGTGATAATTGATGAATTCGGCCGCAAATATCAGGATAATAACGGCACAATGCTGCGCACTATTCCCCTTGTAACAACCCCTTCCTGGCAGGAACAGCTCGCTGATCTGGTGACAGATCCAGCAGAGCTTTTAGCTATATTGCAGTTGAACGCAGAAGACGTTGGCCTATCTGCCGAAGCCATAAAATCGTTTCCATTAAGGGTGCCAAGACCTTACCTTGCGCGGATCAAACCTGGTGACCCCAACGACCCCCTTCTTTTACAGGTTTTGCCTTCCACCAAGGAAACTGAATTACAACCGGGTTACAGCAATGATCCGCTGGGAGAACTCGGCGTCAACCAGACTCCCGGTCTTCTGCATAAGTACGCTGGCCGGGTACTGTTGATTGCGACTTCCAGTTGCGCAATCCATTGCCGATATTGTTTCCGCCGTCATTTTCCGTATAGCGATAATCGACCAGGTCGGGCTCAATGGCAGGAGAGCTTTGACTATATCGCAGCAAATCCGGATATCCAGGAAGTCATACTGAGTGGTGGTGATCCACTTGCGACATCCAATGCGTATCTATCATGGCTCGTGGAAAACTTGCTGGCGATTCCGCACGTCACGCGCCTGAGGCTTCATACGCGAGTGCCTATAATGATTCCGCAACGTGTTGACGGTCCACTGATCCAACTTCTGGGCAATCGCAAACAGCAAATAGTGGTGGTGTTACACGCCAATCATGCACAAGAGTTTGACGCGGACGTGGACAGCGCATGCCAGCGACTCAGATCAGCAGGCATTCATTTGCTGAATCAGAGTGTGCTGCTTGGAGGCATAAACGATTCGAACACTGCACTTTGTGAATTAAGCGAACGTATGTTTGCAGCCGGAGTTCTTCCGTACTATCTTCACGTACTAGACAAAGTTAATGGTGCAGCGCATTTTGATGTGACCTTAACCAAAGCGAGGCAATTAATTCAGACAATGCAGGGTCTTCTACCTGGCTACCTTGTTCCGCGTCTGGTACGGGAGGAAGCCGGTATGATGAATAAAATTCCACTTTGACAGGCAATTAAGCCAAACCTTTTTCACAGGGATAATCGGACAACCTCAGTTTAGGGTTGTCCAAAGGGATTAGCAGACTTCAACATGATTCACGAAACCGTTACTCACCTTCTAATAGCAGCCGGCGGCAACGGCGCAACTCAACGCATAATTGATGAATTACAGAAAGAAGGCATGCCTGTATCCGCTGCTACAGCAGATACAAAACAGGAACTTGCCAATCTGATTCAGCAACCCCAGTGGGAAGCGATCATTTGTTTTGAAGATTCGCGGATATCAGTGCCAGTGGTATCTGACCTCGCCTCGCAATCCCTTCACGCCATACCTGTTATTCTCGTGACAAGCGCCGAAAAGGTGATTGACCTGTTACCCATGCTTGACCAGGGCATTGCGGATGTCGTGCCGGAAGAGCAGGCCAAGCGCCTCTTTCTGAGCGTACAACGAGAATCGATTAATTCACGACTGAAACGCGACTTGCGGCAACGGGAAAAATCCCAGGCAGAGCTGGAGAGTCGTCATTGCACCATTCTGTCCAGCAGCGCCTATCCGATCAGCTACGTGCACGATGGCGCTCATCTGTACTCCAATCAGAGTTATGCAAGTCTGTTTGGTTTTGAAACTACTGAAGCGATCAACACCCTCCCATTTTTAAATCTGATCCAGGAGCAGGATCATTCATTGGTAAAGGCACTCTTTACCCAGCCACCTGACAAAGAGGAATCTGTCGCGATCAGAGTGATCCGCCGTGACGGTAGTGAAGGCGACATGATGCTGAGTTTTGCTCCCGTGGAGTTCCAGAGTAAGCCGTGCATGCAATTAACCGGGCGTCCATTAATGGGAGCGATCAAGGAAAAACCAAAACCGTCCCACGCTGTGAATGATTTAGCCGCAAATCTTCCCAACGACGCGCAGTTTGCCGAACAGATTGAAGCATCCATCCAGACAGCGCTGAATAAAGAGATCAACGGTTCATTGCTGGTTATTGCACTCAATGACCGCATTCCACTTCAATCTATTGAGGACAAATCCAGGCTCAATTCAGTTATTGCTGATATAAGCCGGTTTACCAAAGACTTTATTCAAAAGTCGTTTACGCTCGCGCGCCTGAGCGAACATATCTTCGGCCTGATCATTACTGGCGCCGATACAGATGAGGTTGCTTCAGTGAGTGCCCTGATCAAGAGCAGCATCAACAAACATTTCGATAACGCTTCCCCCGCACCAGGTGAGCTGATTAGTACTATCGGCAGCACGCTGATCAATGGCCGAGAACTTAAAATTGAATATGTAGTCTCGCAGGCGAGCAGGAATCTGAAATCGACGCAGCTCGAAAAAATCAAGCAGAGCATGATCAAAAATAAACCTGAATCAGTCAGCAATGCAGACATGCTCGAATACCTCATGATTGCGCTGACCCAGAAACGTTTTAAATTGCTCTACCAGCCAGTGGTCCACATCAAAGGGGTGAACCACAAAGGTTATGAGGTGTTAACACGTATGCTCAATAGCGAAGGCACGGAAATACTGCCAGAAGCTTTCATACGTGTAGCGAATCAGAATGGCATTGGCGAGAAACTCGACAAGCTTATTATCAGCATGGCGATTGACGCACTTGATAAGTCAAAGCAAGCGGTTCCGCTGATCATCAATGTTTCCAACAATGCACTGACAAGCCGCACCTTCTTGCCATGGCTTATTAAACAACTTGAGAAAAAAGCAATTGCCGCAGATTTATTCACCTTCGCGATCAGTGAGTCGGACATCCACAATAACGAAAGTCATGCGATTGATTTTTGTCATGGGTTGAACGCTGCAGGATTGAAGTTTGAGATCAGCCATTTCGGCTGCAGCCTGGATCCGTATGCGGTGTTAGCTGAAATAAAACCCCACCTGGTTAAACTCGACAGTTCTCTGCTGAAGGACATTAGCAAACGCTCCATGCAAAGAACCACCGTGCAGACCCTCGTAACAAATCTCCACAACAGGGAGATACTGGTAATAGCACCGCAAGTGGAATCATTGGCCACCCTTCCTATACTGTGGGATACCGGAATAGATTATGTTCAAGGGTATTGCCTGCAAGCTCCTTCCCACGAAATGAACTATAACTTCCTTGTAGAAGAAGAAATCACGCTCAGCGCGGGAAGAATCTGATTCAACCTTGTATCATGGGAGTTTATTCACGTGTATGCATCGTGATCAGCAATAGTTTTGTTATCGGGGAATAGGCATGGCAATCAAATACAAGATTGCATTGAGTTTCAGTCTGCTTTTGGTGCTCATTCTTGCAGCATTCTGGTTATCCCTGAAACTGCAGCTTGAACAAACTCTTTCAAGACAAACCGATACGCTCGGCCAGATTCTCGCCAGACAAACGGCTGATTCCATCACTGAGCTGGTGCTCGCCAACGATCTGCTAGGCCTCAATGTCGTTATCAACCAACTCGCTGGTGAACAGGGAGTTGCGAGTATTACGATTCAAGACGTTGACGGAAAAATCCTTGTGACCACGTCAGGAGCGGAGGCGGAAAATTCCGGCTCTGCATACGTCGCTCCAATCACGTTACAGGATGCAGTTGCGGGTACCGTAAGTCTTTACCTGGACGAATCGCTCCAGAACAATCCCGTGGCGCAACCACATGGACTTTTTTATCTCATCATCGGAGCCGGTGTAATTCTGGTTGCTGTTACTGCCTGGGCGCTGGCTTCACATTTAACGCAGCCATTACAGGAACTCCTCGAACAGACGGAGATCAATGATCTGGATGATGACTTGCCCGAAATTATCGTCACGCGCCAGGATGAAATCGGCCAGGTGCAACAACGATTTCTTGAATTGATGACACGCCAGCGTGAGCTTGAAGATCATATAGAAGTTACCGGTCTGCCCGACCCCGCACTTGAGGAACAAACGGGCTCTAAACCTGAACGACGTATGGCTACGCTGCTGGTCGTGCAAGTGGTCAATAGCAACACAGCACTGGAGCTGCTCCACCCGGCTACACTTTCAACTCTGCTGCAACAATATCAATATTATTTAAGGCAGGCCGCTCGTTTGTATCGAGGCGTGGTTAATAGAATCAATGGCGACACCATGCTCGTCAGTTTTGATATTCGTCAATGCCAGGAAGAACACGCCTTCAATGCCATTTGCTGTGCGCAGCTGTTCCTGAGCCTTATGGAAAAAGTTGCCGCCAACCACCATGCCCGCAACGCGCAGGCTCTGGACTTCAATGTGGCAGTACATAGTGGCGCCGTATACTTTTCGCCGATCTGGATCAAACAGCGCGCCGAGGGCGACAAAACCCGCCCGGAATCGGTGATCGGCAAACCTGTCGAATTAGTCGGTGACCTGCTCGCACACGGGCAACCAAACACCATTATTGTGAGCGAGCTCAGCTATGATCTTGCTGAAGGTAATACCCGCTTTGCGACGGACAACGCAGAGCAAATCAATGTGGGAACAGATAATCTGGCGGTTGTCACTTATAGCCTGTCGGCTGCTACCGGAAATCACAGCGAACTGCTGGAGCGGCAATGCCAGCATTTACTCCCCGAAACAATTCGCACTACCATGACGTCAGTTGAATAACCCAGGATTGAATCCGATGGAAGAGAAGATCAGCGTTGGCCATCCGTTTTATTTCCCCACCCAAGTGGTGTTGCTGGATGATGATCCGGATTTTCTGGAAGGCATCAGCCTGCTGCTCAATAAAAATCTGAGCTTTAAATTGTTTCAATCAGCAAAAAGTGCGCTGAAGTACGTAAACAGCGCACACCAGCATGTTAATTTTCTGAAACGTTGTTACACCAATTACAAAACGGGCCCGCTGGATTCGGATACGCTGTCACATATTGATATAGGCAAATTACACCTGGAAGTCCTGAATGGTTTCAGGTTCCAGACCTGTGCTACGGTAATCGTCGACTTTTCGATGCCCGAGATGAATGGCCTCGAATTTTTGATGGCCCTGAAAAATCCTTTCATCCGCAAAGTTCTACTGACAGGCCAGGCTGACATGGAACTGGCAATCAAAGCCTTCAACCAACAGCTCATCGACCAATTCATAGATAAACACGACCCACGCCTGAAACATAAACTCAACGCGACAATAAATGCTTTTCAAGAGCAGTATCTGCGCAGCAGCTATAAGCTGATAACCGATCCGATCATTGCCAATAATCACGACGGCTTTCTGGTCAACAGGGAATTCCAGCAGTTTTTCGAGGAACTACGCAAACATCTGAAATGTGTTGAATATTACATGCTGGATGTACCCCATAGCGGGTTCCTGCTAGTGGATGCAGAGGGCAAGCGGCAATGCCTGCTTATTTATACCGAAGAAGCACTGCTGCAACATCAGCAACAGCTGATCGAACTTAATGCGCCAAAGGAATTAATAACACAGGTTGGCAACGGTGCGCTGATTCCAGGATATGACGTCCAGGCAACGCCTATCACGATGCAGCATAAAATCTTGAGCAACTGGGAGTTTTTCTATTTTCCAGGCCACAAAATTACGTCCAGCATTAATTACTATACGACGCTGACCAACGATGACTTTCTGCCAGAGATCCACAATAAGCCGATCTTTTCCTACAGCGACTTCCTGGAAACCAACAGTATTGTGCAGCAGGTAATGCATTAACCCCAGCAGCGGTTAATTACTACCTCGATATACCGGCAAACTGATAACAAACTCGGTGTATTCGCCGAGGATAGAGTGACACTCAATCTTGCCGTCAAAGCTCAAGACGGTTCGTTTGCAGAAGGCTAATCCGGCGCCGGTACCATCAGATTTTGTCGTAAAAAACCCATCAAAAATCTTGTCGATGATACTGGGATCTATGCCCAGCCCGGTATCGCGAAATATCAATTTGTTGTATGACTCACCTCGCTGCAATTTGATCGATAACTCGCCCTTCTGTGCCGACTGGATCGAATAGAAAGCATTCTTGAGCAAATTAAACAGTATGTAGATGACGAGGCTCTCTACGCCGAGAAATATAAAATCGTCTTCTGTATGCAGATGCAGCTTTTCCCTTTCTCCGCGTTTAAATGGATAGCGGTCTACCGCCTGGTCGACGATTTCTGCTGCTGAGCATGGGTTGAGCTGTCTGCGATCCAGCGAATTATCACGCAAGTTCATCAGCAGCATGTCGATCACCGTGTTGGCCTGATCAATCATCAATTTGATACGCCTGGGTGTCCCCTGCAACGTGTTGAGATGGTTATCCCTGATGATCGGAAATTTATTGGCAACGTTTTGCACGCAGTATTCATGACTATCAAGCAACTGTGGCAAATACTCCTCAAGTCCGGAAATGCTGGCCCGAATCCCGGATAACGGCGTCCGCATTTCATGAGCGATGTTGGCACTGAGGCTTTGCATAACCTGCATTTTCTCCGCGTGGTCCATGACCGTTTTATGCAATACCTTTGCATAAACTCGTATACGGTCAAGAACTATGGATAACTGATTCGCGAGATAGTTAAACATCTGGAATTCGAAATCAGAATAAGGTTGGGTATTGTCCGTTCTACCAATCAATATCAGGCACAATATTTTGTGGTTCTGCATGATAGGTACAAGGAGACTGGTATGGGTCTCTGTGAAAGCGCGCTTCAGAACAGGAGGAGCATCGGCAACAGACAATACCCTTCCGCGCCTGATCACTTCCTGCTCGAACTCCTTCGTGTGGAAAGCGTACGATTTATTGTCGGGCCAACTACGCAAGCTCAGTTGCTCATCATCCTCTGAGTCCGGAAGCGCATTTTTCGAATGAATTTCCTTGCCCAGTAAATATACGATTTGCCGGACCTGGATTCTCTCCCTCATCGTATTGTTTACTAGCACCAAGACATCATCCACCTCAAGAAAATTATGAATCCTGCGGTTGAGATCCATAAATGCCGAGTAATAGTCGAGCTCACTATTTGCGCCAAGATGTCCCGTAGCCTGACTAATAATCCTTAGTAATGCGTCATGACTTAAAACAATCGCCAACACCAACGCAAGGATATAGCCAAGCAAAGGCATCGCGTCTTGTTCTTCCAGGACTATGGAGAGATAGAAAAAGGAGAGTGAAAAATAGAACAGGACGAGATATAGCCGATTGCGATCCATGAAAATGTTCATAAACTACTCATGCAATGTTACGCCCATCATCAATTAACCATTCATTATCCGATAGACTCATGAAGAGGTTCTTCCAAAAACTTTCGCCGTTTTGTAACAATTCTCACTGCTGTATACTTGTAGCAGAACACGGCTAACACAGGCTTGGCATGTTAGAAACTTCACCAGCCCCGATTTTTTACCCATTGATTTTCTTGTGGAGCTTATTATATGGCGCACTTGCTGGCGCCTTCTTCAAGCTCATTGCGGTGTATGAAAACTGGATTGCAATGAACAGTCTCCAGATCAAGCTGTGGAAAAAATTTCCTCAACGTAGTTACAACAAATACATTTCAAGTATTTGGGCAAATCAGATAAAGGGGAAACCAGTAGAGTTCGCAGAATACACCAGGCAACAGATTGAAAAAAGTCATAGTTCTGAGCCCTTTCCAATTTTTCGCCTCGTCGTAAATACTATGCTCATGATCGTGATTGCGCCCTTCATGATGTTAGTTGGGATGTTCCAGGGACCAGTTTATGTTTATCGCCGCGCCATAACGCGACGAAACCAGATCAAAGCAGGAACATTCAAGGCGTCGACATCCAATGACCCAATCTAAATCCAACAGTAAAAAACCATTTGTTCTCATCGTTGAAGACAACGTGCGCCAGAGCGAATTGATTG
Organism: Pseudomonadota bacterium; assembly: GCA_040386995.1. Lineage (GTDB taxonomy): Bacteria > Pseudomonadota > Gammaproteobacteria > Pseudomonadales > Pseudohongiellaceae > CAILUG01. The sequence goes on from JAZKES010000052.1 coordinate 87,156, forward strand.
CCAGCATTCTGAATGAAACAGAACTCTATCAAATTCTCACAGCAGGGAACGGCGAAGAAGCCATTGCCACACTGGCCAATTACGAGAGGGGCTTTGATTTTCTCAGCAACAAAATCTCATGCATTTTGCTTGATTGGCAAATGCCCAAAATGCATGGAGAAGCATTTTTACGACAGTTGCGCGAAAAGGAAAAAAAGAGCCCATTCAAGCGCCACATTCCTGTCGTCATCATCACTGCTTATGGTGACAACGAATTGCGCATGCTTGCTGAAGATTCGACTCTGGGCCTTGCATCTGCATATTTGCTAAAGCCGTTTGAAGAAACCGAACTGCTTCAGATTGTCAAACGCATCGTGATAGACAAAGAAGGCGAGATCATGAGAGAGCTGCTAGTGGAGCAGCGGTCGCGCTGGCTTAAGGAATATCAAAAAGGCCTCAAACAAAATAGCCCGCACTAAGACTTAACCATCAAGATCTGGCGTTACTTACTTTCAGCTCTTCATTTGCCGCGCTCTGTTTTTCCAGTAGCGGCAAGTTGATTGTGAATTTGGTACCAACATTTTCCTCGCTCGTAAGTCGTATCGTTCCTTCGTGCTCGGTGATGATGCGATTTACAATGGTAAGCCCCCAACCTCTTCCGGCGGTTGAGTTTCCAACCTCCGTTTTTCTACCACTGAAATAGGGCTCCCAAACTCTCGAGCGCAGATCAAAAGGTATGCCCTCGCCAGTATCCTCAATAGTAATAACAACATTCTCGTTAGTCGCATGTGTTGTCAGCACGAGATTGCCACCGTCCGGCATCGCTTCGATTGCGTTGTGAAACAGATTGGTTATCACAACTTGCATGTCGCTGAAACTGACATGCACTGGCGGGATATCCTCCAGTTCGAGCAATACATTGTATTTCGTTCTGTCTACCAATCTCAGACAACGATTGATTACATCGTTTATATTGATTTCTGTTCTACGAGTGACCGAGCCTTTATCCACTTCAGTAATCGTCAAGGTCTCCTCGACAATCTCCAGCGCGTGGTCAATTTCCTCACGTGCGACATTCTTGTAGGTTTCCAGATCCGACAACGTTTTGATTCTGCCGATTCCCAGCCTGATTATATTCAGTGGTGTTCGGATTTCGTGATGACACTGCCGTGTAGCGTGCAAGATGGATTCAACTTTTTGTGCCCTGATCAGCTGAATTTCCGCATCATGTAGCTTCTGCCTGCTTTCGGTGTAAAAGCGTTCGAGCCTTTCCATCGGAGTGAGCCTATACAACACAGGCGACATGAAGCTGATCAAATTGTTGAAAAATTTGATATCGGAGTCCGAGAAAGCGCCTTGATTACTTTTCTCACCAAGAATTATCAGACCTTCAAGATGCTCAGGAGAATGAAATGGCAGGACTATGGACTCCGCAACACAAGCGAACTCAAGCTCTGCGAGACGAGTTTTGAACTCATCCGGTATTTCAGAAATTCTGAGGCTTTTGTTGGTCAAACCGATAGTGGCGATGAGAGCATCATCATCCTTGATTCTTTTTACTTTCCCCAAAACTTTGTAATGCGAGAGATCTCCACGCTCATCGCGAACGGCGACCAACGTGAGGAGTGCTTCGAGCTCGAATACTTCATCAAGAATCGTTGCGACTTCTTTGAATATGGCTTCCCGGCTTTTCTCTAGCGTAATCTTATCGGCCAGACGGTTGATAATTTCTTCTGTTGAATACCAGCCTCGAACAAATTTGCGCTTCGCCGTAGTCAGCAAGAATTTTTGTAACGGGTGACCGGAGAGAACTGCCGCCAAAACGATGGATATATCAACAAGCAATGCGAGTTCGGGACTCAGGACAGTCATGCTATGCAGAATTAATGTCGCCGCCAGGAAGATTAATAATGTCGCAATCCAGGCATTGGTCTTGTTAATTATGACGGTGATATCCAGAAAATCGTGCTTCGTCATCGCATAAAAAATGAAAAGGGGAGCGAACGTTGCGCTTAAACGACCAACAACAAGAAAGTCATAAATGCCCAAGCTGGGAAGCACAAGATTGAACGTAATCGCACAAGCTACAAAAATAGCGATACCGATGAAGAAATATTTGATCTTGTCGCGATATTCGGGTTTCAACCTCCAGGATTTTCCTAGACGCCAGAGCGCGGACAGCCCCAGTACCGAGAGGTATATGGAGTACAGCAAATATCCCGGACCATCCTCATAGGCAACACTATCGTCGACAATTTGCGCATGCGTGATGAACCTCGTGAAAAATATAGCGAAGGTAAAAGCCGCGAAGACCAGAGCGTTGACGTAGTCCCTTTTGCCAGGCTGAGGAACTGGATAATAAGCTGAGAAATAATAAAGCCCGCTGGCAAATACCATCGCAGCAGTTAGTTGAAACTTTACGATTAACGAGATCAGGTTATCGAACTGTCGCTCTTCAATCAGGAAGATGCAGATGTTCCAGACCGCCAAGGATATGTTGGTAGTGAAGAATATATAAGCTATTGCGGATTTTTTTCTGGAGATCAGGAAGAGCGCCAGTAGTACTAGCAGACCTGCGTTGAGCAGAAAGAGATAGTTTATTGTCCAGGAAATCATCGGAAATACCGGGTCGAAAACTTATTATAACCCAGTTAAGCCCTGCCCTTCCCCCCTCAAAAAGACCAGAACCATTTTGTAATTACCAAAGCCCTAAGGATTTATTACTCGCACAAATAACGTCTTATATTGCCGATAATTTCTACTTGGCTTTTTCTCTTTCTGGTTTCCTCGATTGAACCGTATAGAAGAGTCATCGCATATTTGACGCTGCCTTTCATCAGCAACAAACCGTCAACCATAAATAGTTGCAAGGGTACAAATCCTACTCCGAGGCTCCATTTAAACGCTTTGCTCGAAATTTTTGTGCGAAAGAAAGCAACCTGACAATCAAGACTTTTGGCTTTCTCGAAAATAGGCAATGTCAGAAATGGTGTTTTGTCCTGGCGATATTCCTTGATGACACCAAGCTCTCGAATTGACAGCAGGCGATTTTTTTTACTTACGTTATTGAGCCAGTACCGTGCCACCTGCACGCTCTCATGGCGCTTGAGTTCTGAGCATGAGAAGGGCGCGCTAGTATCAGTCAGAGATTCCGTATCCATCAGAAATCCCCAGCTAAACCCAACGACTCTCTCTTCGCGAAACAAGAGTGACATCACGGGTGTATAAACCGGATCGCAATTAATACAGCGACGAATTTCTTCAAGTGCCGATTCAATTGTCCAGTCTTCTCCCCAGCTCTCGTTGAAAACTTCTGCATAACATTGAGCGAGACTGATGAGTGTACTTTGGGGGATATTTTCGAGTTGTTCTCCGCTGAAGAATTGCAAATAGAATTCCTCACCGCATTGTTCCTGCAACTTGAGATTGAGCTTGGCGAGTACTACCTGATCTTCACCTTGCTCAAGCACTCCGAATAGAGCGCCCACACTTCCAGGATGAAGTTGTGGTTTGTAATGAAGAACCGGGTTGCCGAGAAAATGTGACATGTGAGAATACCTATCGCTATATTCACTAATCTGCCATTAATGTAATGGCGTTTTCGTCCTTAGGAATAACGCTCAATAGATCTCTCGTATATCTATCTGTGTGCCTGCTGTTTACAGATCTATTGGATCGTTCAATTCAGTCCTGTCGCCCGGAAAGTCATACTGGCAACACTGCATAAATTAGGGCGGAATGCCACCATGCAAATGAATTAGTGTGCATTCTATCAGATAAGTTTAATAAAAATAGAAAGGGCCCCAAGAGGGACTGGATTTTTTGAAAATTTCTGCTATGGGAATTTCCGTGATATCAAAATGATTTCACAATAACTCAGAATGTATAACTCAGTGTCACGCCTACTGATCTTGGTTCTCCGAAGAACTCTACGTAACTATTAACACCGTCATCTTTTACTCGTGTCCGATAGGCCTTATCGAGCAAATTTTTCACCCACATATTAATTTTCCATGGCTTGCCTTCTTGACCCACCATCGCGGAGGCATCAAGCACTCCGTAACCCGATAATGTATTTATTGCGCGATCCGCTAATGAAGTTGTATTGCCGGTAAATTCACTGCGATAGTTGTATGCCATTGTCAGCGTCAATAATGCATCACTAATAATGTTCTGCGAATATTGGGCAAGAACATTACCACTCAAGCGCGGCGCATAGGGACGCAGCCCTCTGATGACGACTTCCTCATCCACCATATTCAATGTAGTTGTCCCCGAATTTTTAAAACGGGCATCAAGCCAGGCCAACCCCAATTCGAAATGAAGTTTCTCGAACGGATCGTAATCAAATTGGAATTCAGCCCCTTGGTGCCGGGCATCTCCCTGATTTGATAATTGTTCGATGGTAGAATTTGTTATCGGGTTGAAGCTATTAATAAATCCTTGGGCATCTTGATAATCGTAGTAAAAAATTGCCGCATTCGCATCGAGGTTTACTGAAGGCCAACTTTGTTTGACACCAAGCTCCCACGCAACAATTGTCTCTTCTTTGTAAGGAGCTATTTCGGCGTAATCGAACGGGAAGCCGCCGTAAAATCCACCACTTTTAAAACCCTTCGATACTTTGGCGTAGGCCAAAACCGTGTCACTCGGTAGCCAGTTAAGAGAAACGCTACCTGACTCGGGACTTTCAAGTTTGTAGTCTTCACTTCCATCTTTAATCAAAAAAGCATTGTATGCAGTCGCAAAAAGATTGCCGTTTCTGTATTCCTTTTCTTCCCATGTGTAGCGCAGGTTGGCATTCACACGCCACTGCTCATTAAACGCATATTCGATGTCGGCAAATACCGCCGCAGAATCCGTAAACTGATCATATGATAGAAATCCTTGATCAAGTCCTACTAGCCCATTGTCACGCAGGTTGAAATCTCTCTGCTCTGCGAATTCTTCTTTAGACCAGACAACGCCAGCCAGCCATTGAAGCTTTTGTGGCCCGCTTGAAGACAAGCGCAGTTCTTGACCAATCACCTCAATATCACTGGTTGATAGCCTATGTCCGTATTCGCCGCGACTGCCATCAAGATCAAGATCTACGCCATAGTTGAATTTGTCGTATGACGTAATCACTGTCAGGTCGGACTCGGCCAGCTGCCAAGTCAACTCCAGCATCGAACTAATGTAATCGTTCCGCTGCATATTGATGAGATCGGAAAAAACTTCACTACCATCACGCGCCTGGTCTGCAATACGCTCTGGAACCCCCGAACCAAATTTAAGCTGGTTCGCACCAGCAAAATTGATACAGGCGTTGTCATCGCGCATACCTGCAAGAACTGCGGCACAAAACGCGCCTGGAGTTAGTCGATCATACAATCCCACTGATCGGCCAAGCGCAATCTCGGAGTCATCCGCTCCACCCTGGATTTTCCATTGCACTTCAAGATTATCGGTGGGTTGATAGAGAGCCCAGCTCCTGATATCCCAACGATCAAGAGCGCCATGGCTTTTGCCCGTGTATAGACTTTTTTGCCACCCATCATCACTGTTTTCAACGTTGCCAGACAAACGTACTGCTGCCACTTCGTTAACAGGAATATTGATTGCGCCATCAAGTGTCCGGCGATTCCAACTCGCGACGCCAGCATTCACATAGCCTTCCGATGTATTGAGATCAGCTCGCTTGGTATTCAGTATGACAGCACCGCCACTCGTATTACGTCCATATAGGCCACCCTGGGGACCTTTGAGCACTTCAATTTGTTCAACATCGAACAAGTTCGCGCCACCCATCACAGTCGCGACTTGATAGGAGTTGTCGAGGTAGACACCAGCAGTGGGCGTGTTATTGCTGTTAAAGTCTTGCAGTCCCACACCGCGGATAAACCAGGTTGGAATTCCGGCCCCAGGAAAATCTTCAAACAGACTGACGTTTTCTATTAGTGCCGCCGCATCTGGCAGACTGCGTAACTGGAGCGCATTGATAGTCTGCGCACTGATCACCGACATGCTGATATCAACTTCCTGCAGATTCTGGTTTCGCTTTTTTGCCGTGACGACAATCTCTTCAAAACTGTCCGTCGAATTTTCCTGTGCATACGAAGCACTGCAAGCAAGATAAAGCAGAGATAGCGCAAAACCATTTCTACTGGATGAACTGCGGGGAATCTTTTGCATAAAATTATTGATCAATGACATGAGGACGCCTCTTAAGTTTATTTGTCCTGCACTTCGACTCTGTCGACTTTCTGAAATCCACGCGGGAGCTTATTACCCCGACGCCCCCGCTCACCGCGATAGTGTTCCAACTCGTCCATCGCTAATTTGATGAAGCGCTTGCCTGAATGGACCAATAAAATTTTGCTTCGATCAATGACTGCAAATCCGATTACATATTCCTGCCGATCTGCCACTCTTCCACCCGGAATACTGATCATCTTGTTGCCTTTGCCTTTGGCGAGCTCAGGAAGTTCGGCAATTTTGAACATGAGCATACGCCCTTCGTTGGTTATGCCCACTACGTCATCCGACTGCACATTGTTAACCGCCACCGGCGACAATACCTTGCTACCTTTTGGCAAGCTCAAGACCGCTTTACCAGATCTGTTTTTGCTGACGAGATTTTCCAGCGTGGTGACGAAGCCATAACCCGCATCCGACGCTACCAGAAACAGGTTCTCGGGATCACCAATAACAAGCCCTTCAAAAGTGGCCCCGGAAGGAGGATTAACACGTCCAGTCAACGGTTCTCCCTGGCCTCTCGCAGAGGGCAAGCTGTGAGCCGGCAGGGAGTAGGCTCGTCCCGTAGAATCAAAAAAGACTGCGTTCTGATTACTCTTACCTTTAGCCAGCAGTTTTAATTTGTCACTGGATTTATAGGCCAATCCTGCAGCATCGACTTCATGACCTTTCGCTGCGCGGACCCATCCTGCCTCGGATAATACAACTGTAACAGGCTCGGTGGTCATTAGTTCATTTTCTGTGAACGCCTGGGCTTCAGCTCTGGTTACTATCGGCGAGCGCCGTGCATCACCAAAAGTTTCAGCATCAGCAACCAACTCTTTCTTGATCAGTGTTTTCAGCCGCGCTTTCGAACCAAGAATTTGCTGCAGACTTTCCTGCTCCTCTGCCAGTTCCGCTTGCTCGCCTCTGATCTGCATCTCTTCGAGTTTAGCGAGATTTCTTAATTTCAATTCGAGAATTGCTTCAGCCTGCTTGTCCGCAAGCTTGAAGCGTTCCATCAGCGCGATTTTCGGTTTTTCCTCTGTTCTGATGATATGAATGACTTCATCGATATTCAGATAAGCGATGAGAAGAGCTTCGAGTATATGCAGACGCGCCAGGATTTTATCGAGGCGATGCTGTAGCCGGCGCGTTACAGTGACGGTACGAAACTCCAGCCACTCCTTCAAAATTGTTACCAGGCCTTTCACACGCGGCAAACCATCAGTGCCAATCATGTTGAAATTCACGCGGTAGCTTTTTTCAAGATCTGTAGTGGAAAAGAGATGCGCCATAACCGCCTCGTAATCAATACGATTGGAGCGTGGCACGATGACGATTCGTGTCGGATTTTCATGATCCGATTCGTCGCGCAAATCCACAATCATTGGCAGTTTCTTTTTTTGCATCTGCGCGGCAATCTGCTCAAGCACTTTTGCACCAGAGACCTGATAGGGCAACGCAGTAATAACAATGTCGCCATCTTCTTTCTGATAAACCGCTCGGCACCTCACCATACCTTTGCCCGACTCATACATCGCTGCAATGTCGGAGCGCGCGGTGATAATCTCGGCAGCGGTGGGGAAATCCGGACCTTGAACGATGCTGCAAATATCCGCTGTCGTCGCACCGGGATTTTCCAGCAAATGGATACAAGCTTTGGTTACTTCTCGCAGATTGTGCGGTGGAATATCGGTGGCCATGCCAACGGCGATACCGCTGCCACCGTTCAGCAACACATTCGGTAGTCGCGCCGGTAAAATTACGGGCTCTTCGAGCTCGCCATCAAAATTCAGTTTCCAGTCGACTGTATTCTGACCCAGCTCACCGAGCAGAACATCAGCGTAGTGATGTAGTCGTGACTCGGTATAACGCATCGCTGCAAACGATTTTGGATCGTCGGGCGAACCCCAGTTGCCTTGTCCATCGACGAGTGGATATCGATATGAGAACGGTTGCGCCATCAACACCATGGCTTCATAACAGGCAGAATCGCCATGCGGATGAAATTTTCCGATAACGTCGCCGATCGTACGCGCAGACTTCTTATGCTTGGCGGTATTTTTCAGCCCGAGCTCACTCATCGCATAAACGATGCGACGCTGCACGGGTTTCAGGCCATCACCAATATGCGGCAACGCGCGATCGTTGATCACATACATCGAATAATTCAGGTATGACTGCTCAACGAACTTGCGGAGCGGGATTTGCTCCATGCCTTCAGCGTTGAATGTAATATCGTCACTCATTCAGTTTTACTTCCTGTTGTTACTGCATTGGCGCGGCAAAAATTCTGCGCACCTTTTAACTTCCGCTTAATTTCTGCCTAACTTCTGCTTAAATTTCTGCGAGATTACCGTTTGCTTCCAGCCATTCCTTGCGGTCGCCTGAACGTTTCTTGGCGAGCAACATATCCATCAGTTCGAGTGTGGTGTCGTATTCGTCGATACTGAGCTGAACCAGCCTGCGTGTATCCCGGTTCATGGTGGTTTCACGTAGCTGTAGCGGATTCATTTCCCCGAGACCTTTAAAACGCAACACGTTTGGTTTGCCTTTTTTATTCTCGGCGATCAGACGATCAAGCACGCCATTTTTTTCAGCCTCATCGAGCGCATAAAAAACTTCTTTGCCAATATCGATGCGATACAGCGGAGGCATTGCTACGTAGATATGCCCAGCCTCGACGACAGCGCGAAAATGTCGGATAAAAAGCGCGCTCAGCAGTGAAGCTATATGCAAACCATCCGAATCGGCATCTGCAAGAATGCAGATCTTCCCGTAACGCAAACCACTAAGGTCAGCCGAGCCAGGATCCACGCCCATCGCAGTTGCAATGTCATGCACCTCCTGCGACGCGAGAATTTCATTGGAACTAACTTCCCATGTGTTCAGAATTTTGCCGCGCAACGGCATGATGGCCTGGGTTTCGCGATCACGCGCTTGTTTGGCCGAACCGCCAGCAGAATCACCTTCCACCAAAAACAGCTCACCTGCTGACACATTCTGAGTTGAACAATCAGCGAGCTTGCCGGGCAATGCAGGACCAGAGGTAATCTTTTTACGTACCACCAGCTTGCTGGCCTTGAGACGTAGTTGTGCGTTGTTGATACACATCTCGGCAATTTGCTCTGCTACTGCAGTATGTTGATTCAACCAGAGACTGAACGCATCTTTCGCTACGCCGCCGACAAAAACGGCACATTGGCGTGACGAAAGTTTTTCCTTCGTTTGCCCCGAGAATTGCGGATCGAGCAATTTTGACGACAGCACATAGCTGCAGCGATCCCACAAATCTTCTGGCGACAATTTGATGCCACGTGGTACGAGATTGCGATACTCGCAAAACTCGCGAATAGCTTCGATTAATCCCGTACGAAAACCGTTTACGTGTGTACCACCCTGGACTGTCGGAATCAGGTTCACATAACTTTCCGTGACGAGTTCACCGCCTTCGGGCAGCCACATTACCGCCCAGTCCACACCTTCTTCGTTACCCTGCATCGAACCCGTAAAAGGTTCTTGCGGAATCACCGTATAACCAGTCGTGGTCTGTTTCAGATAATCGGCAAGACCATCTTCGTAATACCATTCATCACTGCGCGCCTTGTCCGCGCTTACGGTATTGTCGGTGAACCGAACCCTCAGACCAGGACACAAGACTGCCTTGGCGCGCAACACATGAATGAGCCTGCTCACTGAAACTGTCGGAGAATCAAAATACTTCGGATCGGGCGAAAAACGGACAGTCGTTCCAGTATTGCGAATACCAACCTTGTCGACAGGCGTCAACTCTGACGTTTTGTCGCCATTGGCGAAAGTCATGCGATAGACATTGCCATTACGCTTTACGAGCACTTCGAGTTCCAGTGACAGCGCGTTTACAACTGAAACGCCCACGCCATGCAGTCCACCCGAGAACCGGTAGTTGTCATTCGAGAATTTTCCGCCAGCGTGCAGACGTGTGAGAATAAGTTCGACACCGCTGACTTTTTCTTCGGGATGAATATCGACCGGCATACCACGACCGTCATCACTGACTTCGACACTGCCGTCTTTATTCAAGATCACTTCAATCAGGCGAGCGTGACCGGCAAGCGCCTCGTCTACGCTGTTATCGATGACTTCCTGTACCAGATGATTGGGCCGGGTGGTGTCGGTATACATGCCCGGGCGACGGCGAACCGGATCAAGTCCGGATAATACTTCGATGGAACCTGCGTTATATTCTTTATTCATGGGTTAATGCGTGTAATCCCTTGGATGCAATCAATCGAAACCTGCAAACTGCAAAATGCGCGGCAGCACTGCGGCAAAATTCTCGAAACTGTGATTCCCGCCTTCCTCAACTAATTGCTGACTGTCTTTGTACAACTCCAGTGCGAGTCGATAGTCGAGCACTTCATCTCCTTTCTGCACACACAACAGGAAATTTTCCCGTCGGCTGATCTTCGGAACATTGAGCGTACGCAAAAAATCGACATGTGTGCGAGTAAATTCGTATTCCTCACCTGTGTACATATTTTTATGCTGGCCGAGAAACTGTTCAGACAAAGAGTCGCAAGGGGCAACTGCAGGATTTATCAACGCCGCTTTCAAGTCATAACGCTCAGCAAGATAAGTAGCGTAATAACCACCAAGTGAACTGCCAACAAGTAGCGCAATTTCAGCTGCATTTGGAGCAATTGCGGCTTGCAGCAAACTCATTGCACGATCGGGATCATAAGGCAAGGAAGGTACTGACACGTCTGTTAAGCCACGACTGTGACAATAATCTGCAAACAAACGAGCTTTAAGCGAATCCGGCGAGCTGTTAAATCCATGCAAATAAAAAATACGCTGCCGTTTTTTATTCATTACATAGTGGCATCAAAAACCAACAAGCGGCAAGGTTAATAGCCGATACTCGAAAAATCAACCTGATATCGTTTGTCGTTCACGCGTTTGACGCCGGTTTTTATAACGCCATTGCTGAACAATTCGAGCCAGCGATAACCGGGGTTGCAGTGATCGAGCGCAAATTCATTGTTGGTAGGATGAAACTGAATACAGGTAGATGGAGAACCGAGATACAACACCGAATTTCTGCGGCGCTCATACTCCTGATGAATATGACCGAACAACACTCCTTTGACTTGTTTGTGCTCGTCAATCAATTCAAGCAGCCTGTCACTGTTAACAAGCGCATGTTTCTGTAACCACTCAGCATCCACTGGCAAACAATTGTGATGCAGGCAAAGCAGCACATGCTGATGCGCGGATGCAGAGAGTTGCTGTTCGAGAAATTTCAACTCACCGGAACTGAGCTCACCGTAGACCTGACCATCGACATGTGTATTCAGCATGATGACGCGCCAGCCGGCTAATTCGAAACTTTTACTGAAACACGGATTGTCGCTGCCAACAGCCTGCGTCATGACTTGAACTTCATCATGGTTGCCCGGGATCCAGTACTGCGGAATGCCGAGACTCGCGACGACTTGATAAAAATGTTGGTAACTCGTCGCGCTGTTGTCCTGCGAAATATCGCCAGTACACAAAGCAGTAACGAGATCACTTTCTTCTTTGCGAATCAGACTCAGCACATCCTGCAGGCCTTCCTCACAATTCATGCCGACCAACGTACCATTGCGGTCACCATAAAGGTGCGTATCGGTGATCTGGACGAGTTTGACACTTGCAGTTGCACCGTTGGGGGATTTGGCGGCCAAGGTTACAGCTCCCGTCAGGACATCGGTAACAGGCCCGGAACTGTTCGGGCATCAAACTTGATTTTGCTCTGGTCCAACCCGGTTTCAATGCACAGGGTCAGCCATTCGGCGAGGAACAGATTTATCTGCTCTTTTTCATCGGGATAAAACTGCGGGGCATCCTCCGGGAGCGGCATGACCCGGTTGTTCCAGGCTTCCTGAAAACTCACTACTTCAGCTGTATTGGCATCGTGATAGACACGCACCAGGATACAAGGCGGATGATAAAAGTCGCTTGTCGTGACCGCACCCATCTGGATCCGGATGGTGCTTGTATATCGGAAGGCTTCAACGACCACCAGGTTCACTGACTGGGTGATATTCTCGTGCGTCTCATTGCCCACTGTAGGCAGGACAAAACTGCGACTCGCATCAAGCTGGAAATCCGGCATCAGTTTGAGCAGCCTTATGTAGTTGGCATCACACACTGCCATCGTGGCGCTCAGATCAACGATATATCGCTTGGTTTGTACTGCCGAATCGACGGGTTTCTGGATATTCACTTAGGACCTGAAATCAGCTTTTGTTCGGGATGAATGTTGCGGCCCGCCTGCGTCCTGCTGTGCAAGCAAAGCTGCTTTGGTAGTTTCAAGAGTCAGTTGCAACCACTGCAGCGCAATGATGCTCATGGCATTGTTGATACGGCCACCCGCCACAGCTTGCTGGGCTTCAATACGGCTGACCACGACTGAGCGGATATTTTCGGATTCAGTTTGCAGCCCAAAAATCCCGCCTGCTTTGGTCGAATCAAAACTTGCGCAGTACACGGTCATTTTTTCCGCACTGCCTCCAGGACTGTTGTAGTACTCGCATATAGGAAGCAACCCGTTCACCTGCAAACCAGTCTCCTCGAAGGTTTCCCGAATCGCGACGTCTCCCGGGGCCTCGCCTTCTTCATCCAGCAAACCGGCAACCAGTTCGAGAGCCCAGGGTCCGTTGCGCGCATCATTCAGGCAGCCAATCCGGAATTGCTCAACCAGCAGAACCTTATCCAAATGAGGATCATATAACAATACGCCCACCCCGGGATCGCGCCGCAGCACCTCCCGCGAGAACTCTTTGCTCCAGCCACCCTGAAACAAACGGCACTTCAAGCGGACCCGGTCAATACGCATAAAACCGGTGTAGCAATTAACAGTTTCCAGAATTTCGACATCATTCTTGCCAAATCCTGAAGCAACTTCCCCTTGCATGTTTTCCTCAATTTTTCGATGCTGCGCTGAACGTCAGAATCCGGGTTTGTTTGCTACAATGCAACAGCTTTTAGTGACACTTGTTAACGAGCTAACACCCTTCCTGCAACTTTCAATTGCGCGTGCTGCCTTGACAGGAAATCTTTTGATTATAGACTGACTGACTGGTCAGTCATACATTTGGAGTCCATGATGAACCCCACGTTTTTACCTCAATTCCGGCGCCGTGTGCGTCATTTGGGTCTAGCTGTTTTGGCTGTGGTGTCAGCCTCTACCGCCAACGCCGACGACCTGCTGGAAATCTTCAATCTCGCGGTTACCAACGATCCACAAATCCGTCAGGCACGTGCAACTTATAACGCCAGTCACACAACCTTGTCCCAGGGCCGATCCTTTCTGTTACCCACCGTCAGTCTCACGGCGAGCACCTCGCGAGATACATCAGGTACGGCCGACGCGATACCTAACAGCAGCCGACCAGCCCATTCTTTCAGCAACGGTTTTAACAGCAAAGGCTACAACCTGAACCTGCGTCAGGCGTTACTTAATTTCCAGGCCTGGTATACCTACAAGTCCGCCGAGTTCCAGGATCAGGCTGCCGAAACCCGCCTCGTGCAGGCCGAACAACAGCTGATCATGAAAGTCGCGACCGCTTATTTCAATGTGCTGCGTAGCCAGGAAAACCTGGCCACTTTCCGCGCCGAGCAGGATGCCAGCAACCAGGTACTTGAGCAGACCCAACAGCGTTTTGACGTAGGCCTGATTCCGATAACCGACGTGTACGACAGCCAGGCCAGCGCCGATCTTGCCGCCGTCAACACATTGGTCGAAGAGAACAATCTGAACCAGAGCATTGAAGCGCTTGAAGCGATCACCGGTCAGCCGCACACCGACGTGGCCGAACTGCGCGAAGACTTTCCGATCGTACCGATTGATCCTGTCGACATGAACGACTGGGTGAACCTCGCACAGGAAGGCAATCTCGACGTCCGCCTGGCAGAGCTGGATTTTGCTGCCAAGAAAGAAGATGCACGCGCGGCTCGCTCTGCGCTTTATCCGACTGTACAGATCAGCGCTGGTTATGGCTGGAACGAATCAGCCAACCCGTTCAGTTTTACCCCAGGCGCTGCTGCCGAAAACTCAACCGTTTCCCTTGATCTGACAGTACCGATTTTTTCGGGTGGCCTGAACTCTGCGCGCAAGCAGCAGGCGTATTACACGCGCGATGCCAGTGAAGAAGCATTGATGTTGTCACGTCGTAACAACACCCAAAGCACCCGCAATGCCTACCGCAGTGTGGAAACAGATGTTCGTTCAGTGGCCGCGCAGCAGCGGTTCATCGTGTCAGCGCAAAGTGCGCTTGATGCGACTCAAGTGGGCGTGGAAGTTGGCACCCGTAACGTGGTTGAACTCGTCTTGTCGCAGCGCGCTTTGTTTCAGGCACAGCGTACCTACGACAATGCGCGGTTCAACTATGTAATGGACACTCTGGCTCTCAAGCAGGCTGCTGGGTTGCTCACACCAGAAGACGTAATGGAACTGAACAACTGGCTCGCCGAATAACTCGACCGCTCAACCGGCCAGTTGCTCCAGTATTATTTTACTTAAACGCGTGGTTGCTCCCTGATTGGTTGCAACCACTGTTTTAGCCTTCTCTCCCATCACAAACAATTGCTGCGGCGTTCGCAACAATTCTGCTACTCGCAATCCTAAAGACCGCGCATCCGCCACAACTTCCATACCTCCAGCTGCGACCAACAGGTCACTTACAGCCTGAAAATTATAGAGTGAAGGTCCCGTCAGAATCGGCAACCCGAGCGCAGCTGGTTCAATGATGTTCTGGCAACCGGTATCAACCAATGAACCACCAACAAACGCGATATCGGCAAGACTGAAATAAAACTGCATGTCACCCATCGTGTCGCCGATAAGCACCTGCGTATCAGCAGTAACTGCCACACCGGAACTGTAGCGCGACGCACGATACCCAAGAGATTCTGCAAGCTGATAGGTTTCGACAAAACGTTCGGGATGGCGTGGCACCAATACTAGCAGTAGAGATGGCAACTGTCGGACAGCCACCGCAAAGGCTTCCAACACTTTGCCTTCCTCACCTTCCCGCGTACTTGCCGCGATCCACACAGGCCGCGCGCCAAGACCAGTTTTGAAAATTGCAGCCTTGTGAACTTTGTCCTTGTCCACGGCCACATCGAATTTAAGCGTGCCGTTGATTTGTAATCTGGACGTGTGCAGTCCCAACTGCTGAAACCGCTCACCGTCTTCGACGGACTGCGCGAGCACTACATCAAGATTTTCAAGCACGCTTCGCGTCAGGTTGGGAAACCGGCGATAACGTTGCTGTGAGCGAGCCGAGAGACGCGCATTGGCAAGAATGACGCGACAGTTCTGCTGATGAGAAGAGTGAATCAGGTTGGGCCAGAGTTCAGTTTCGAGCAACACCAGAACTGCAGGAGAAAATTTATCGAGAAAGCGCTCTACCGCGCCCGGCAAATCGTAGGGCAAATACACGTGGCGCACACGTTCACCAAACAACGTTTTAACGCGGTCCGATCCAGTCGGCGTCATCGCAGTTACAACAACTTGCACATCGGGTCGGGCCTGAAGAATAGCTTCAATTAATGGCTGTGCAGCGTGGACTTCACCGACGGACACTGCATGAAAAACGATGGTCGGGCCCGACGTTTTGACAACATCGGCTGAATACCACCCGAGACGTTCACCCCAGCGCTGCCGGTACGCTGGCGCTTTTCGTGCGCGCAACATCAGTCGCACTAACACGAGTGGCAACGCAAGATAGGTCAGGAGGCTGTAGATAAATCGCGGCACGCAGGGTCCTGGCAGGTAACTTCCGGCATGGTGCCGCGAAGCACTGGTGAATTCAACGAAATATAAAACTACGCATAATTAACCGGAGGACTTTGCACCTCGCGCTATGTCGCAAAGACCGCTGACCTTATACTTCGCCCTCTTCAACAAGAGCCTGCTCCCGTAACTTCATGCTGATTGAAAAAGACATCGTAATTCTGGGCGGTGGTATCGCCGGCCTCTGGCTGCTCAATCGTTTGCGCAATGCCGGTTATGCAGCAGTGTTGCTCGAACGTGCTGCCTTGGGCACAGGTCAAAGCATCGCCTCGCAAGGCATGATCCACGGAGGCATGAAATACGCGCTCGGCGGTTCACTCACAGGCGCTTCCGAATCCATCGCCGACATGCCGCAACACTGGCAAAACTGCCTGCAAGGCAAAGGTGATGTGGATTTACGCGGCGCGAGATTATTGTCCGATGCCTATTACATGTTGCCGCGCCAGAGTGTGCGCTCAAGGCTCAATGCATTCTTCGGCAGTAAGGCAGTACGCGGCAAAATCGCGGCTGTAGAAAAAGACGACTTACCCGAATTTTTCCAAGGTCATCTAAACGGCCCGCTGTATCGCTTGCACGACATCGTACTGGACGTACCGTCGTTACTCGCAACGCTTGCGAACAATGCAAAAAGCCACATCTATCACATCGACTGGAAAAACACCCAGGTGAGTCACGGTTCTGACGGAACAGTGCAAGCCATTACATTACACAACGGCGACGAGCTGCGTGCGCAGCGCTTCATCACGACGTGCGGCGAAGGTACTGAAGCGTTGCTGCAGTTGCTCGAACCTCCGAAAGTCGCCATGCAGAAACGGCCACTGCAAATGGTTGTGGTGAAACACCGGTTGCCACATACACTTTATGTGCACTGTGTATCGGACCAATTAACCGCTACACCCGAACTCACCGTCACGACACATCACTGCAAGGACGGCGCGAAGGCCTGGTATCTGGGCGGCGAACTCGCCGAGTCAGGCGCACATATCAGCAAGGAAGAGCAGATAAGCAGAAGCAAAACCAGGGTGGCAGAACTCTTCCCCTGGTGTGATTTCAGCAGAGCAGCATGGCACAGCTTTTACATTAACCGAGCTGAAGCGAAGCAGGCTGATGGCAAACGCCCCGACAATGTCTCAGTACAGACTGCAGCCAACGTGCTGTATTGCTGGCCCACCAAACTGACACTTGCACCAATCCTCGCAAACACCGTTCTCGATACACTGCGAGCACAATCGGTAGTGCCAGGTCAGTCATCTGATGCGCCACTTTACGGACTGGAATTTCCCGGCATTGCGGTATCACCGTGGGATGCAATGGCTGATGAAACTCACAGCGACGCACTCTCATGACGTCCGATACCTCAATAAAACTTCAGAATAATTTTCTGCGTCCACTCGGCAATACCGGGCTGCAAATTTCTGCACTCGGGCTAGGCACCGTCAAAATCGGGCGCAATGAACAAGTCAAATATCCTGCAGCGTTCACGATTCCCGATGATGACGCCGTCAAGAAGCTGCTCGCACAAGCGCAGGATCTTGGCATTAATCTCATTGATACAGCTCCAGCGTATGGCAATAGCGAAGAACGCCTCGGGCAATTACTGCACAAGCGCAATGACTGGATCATCGTCACGAAAGTCGGCGAAGAATTTATCGATGGTAAATCATCGTTTGATTTTAGCGCCGAACATACACGCGCAAGTGTGGCACGCAGTCTGAAACGTCTCAGAACAGATTGCCTCGACATCGTGTTGATCCATTCCGACGGTAACGATGAAGCGATACTGAATGAAGGAAGTTGTGTTGCGGCTCTGCGCGAATGCCAGCAGCAAGGGCTCATCAAGGCGATTGGTATGTCGACCAAAACCATTGCCGGTGGCTTACTTGCAGCAGAGCTACTGGATATCGTGATGGTTACCTACAACCTGCAGCAACAAGACCAGGCTGTTGTGGATCTTGCGCGCAAACTCAACAAGGGAATACTCGTCAAGAAAGGCTTGATGAGTGGTCACGTGCAGGATGCAAGCCGCGATCTGGTGAAGGAAAGTATGGAGTTGAGTTTTACGCAGCCCGGCATCGCGAGCATGATCATCGGGACGATTAACTCACAGCATCTGGCGAGTAATGTCGCGACTGCAAAGTCCGTGCTGGAGAAATTCTGACGACAAGCAGGCAAGCTTTTTACTTGCCCTTACCGGTCCTTAATTATTTACCTTCGAGCCCATCCTGGATTTTCGACACAATCGCCGAAGTGGAACAGTTGTCCAGAAAAGTCAGCACTTTGACCTCGCCGCCATATGAATGGACAAAGTCAGAACCTACCACCTGGTCGATACCGTAATCACCGCCTTTTATCAGCATTTCCGGCTTGATCTCGCGCAGTAACGATTCGGGCGTATCTTCACTGAAGGAAACTACCCAATCCACGGATTCGAGGCCACTGACCACTGCCATGCGTCGGTCGATGGAATTGATCGGTCTGCCTTTACCTTTGAGCCGCGTGACGGATTGATCATCGTTGATTGCAACAATCAGCCGATCGCCCTGCTTCTTGGCTTCCTTCAGATAACCCACATGGCCGGCATGAATAATGTCGAAGCAGCCGTTCGTGAACACAATATTTTCACCATGAGCGCGCGCATCTTCAACTGCGAGCAGCAATTGCTCACGCGTCATGACACCTTTGTCGGAACCGCCGTCGCGTTGCACTTCGCGGCGCAACTCAGGACCGCTGATTGCTGCCGTACCCAGTTTCGCTACAACGAGACCCGCTGCAATGTTGGCGAGAGCAACGGATTCAGGCAGCGGCAAGCCGGCACCAAGACTGGCTGCAACCACGGAAATTACGGTATCGCCCGCACCGGTCACGTCGTATACGTCGCGTGCGCGCGCAGGAAAATGTTGTTCAGGTTCGTTCTGGCGAATCAGGCTCATGCCATTTTCACCGCGTGTGATGAGCAGCGCCTCGAGATCCAGTTCGCGCAGCATCTGCTGGCCTTTCTGCACAAGCTCTTCTTCGCTATTGCAGACACCAACCACGTTTTCAAATTCGTGTAGATTCGGCTTCACTAACGTAGCGCCGCGGTAAATGGAGAAGTCGCCGCCTTTAGGGTCAACCAGTACGGGCACACCCGCCGCTTTCGCTGCCTTGATCAGCTGCGTCACACCGAGCAACGCGCCTTTGTTGTAATCCGATATCACCAACACGTCGACCTTGCTGAGCAGGGCATCGACCTTGGCTGTCAGGGGGACCGCATCTTCTGCGGAAAACATTTCTTCGAAGTCGAGGCGTATCAATTGCTGGTGGCGGCTGATAACGCGCAGCTTGGTGATCGTAGGTTTACCGGGAACACGATGGAAATCGCAGAACACACCTGCCGCATTGAGGCTGATCTGCAATTCGCGGCCAGCGACATCGTCGCCCACCAACCCAACAAGTGATGCAGCAGCACCAAGCGCCGCAAGGTTGAGCGCAACGTTGCCTGCGCCACCAGGGCTATCTTTGGTGTTGTTTACTTTAACGACGGCAACCGGTGCTTCAGGCGAAATTCGCGATGCACCACCGACCCAGTAACGGTCGAGCATCACATCGCCAGCGACCAGAATACGAGCTTTATCAAAACGGGGAATTTCAAGTTTCATTGTAAGTCTGTCTTAAAAAGTCGCCGGCATAATAACACAGGCAGTATGCCTGATGTCTTGACCAGCCTGTGACGATCCGTAGTGCAGAAGGCATCTGTTACAATCACAACATCCTCCATTTTTGCTTAATTTGATGGCTCGTGGCTGTACAAACTCCTCCACCCTTTCGCGCTTTTCTCGCCTTAAGACACTGGCCGACCTGGATGGCAATTTTCTCGCTGTCCGTCGTCGCCTGGCTGCCGTTTGTCTTGCGCATGAAAATTGGCAGCGTGCTCGGCTACCTGACATTCCTGTTCGCACGCGAGCGGCGATACATCACACGCATCAATATCGAACTGTGTTTTCCAGAGCTCGATGTAAAGGACCGCGAACAATTGGTCCGAGACACCTTTATCGAAAATGGCATTGGCCTGATCGAAACGGCGACAGGTTGGGTGCGGCCAGCTTCACAATTCAGGGATCTGCTGATGATCAGCGGTGCTCATCATATGGAGGCAGCACTCGCCAAAGGCAAGGGCGTTCTGATGCTCGGCGCGCACTACACGACGCTGGATTTCTCCGCCAACCTGTTGTCGCAGCACTTTCCGTTTGCTGTCACTTATCGCGCCCATAACAATGCGTTGTTTGATGCGTTCATGCTGCGCGGCAGGTTGCGCAACTGCAACGGTGTATTTGATCGCAAGGATATCCGCGGTGCTTTCAAACATCTGCGCGAAGGCAAAATCCTCTGGTATGCGCCCGATCAGGACTATGGTCCAGAGCAAGCCGTTTATGCACCATTCTTCGGCAAACCTGCCGCGACGATCACCGCGACAAGTCGCTTTGCCGCATTTAATAATTCTCCTGTAGTGCTTGTACGTCATCATCGCCATGCACACAAGCCAGCCTATGTCATCGAATTCATCCCAGTACCGGAACCGTTTCCGGGTGTTGATGATTCTGCTGACACCACGTTAATCAACCACATGATCGAGAAAACCATCAGGATGGAACCTGCGCAATATTTATGGATGCACAAGCGTTTCAAAACACAACCCGGTGGCAAACCACAAAGTCCTTACATTAACATTCGCACGACGAACAAAAAACTCAGCGAAACGCAATATCAACAAGTGTTGGGTTCAGCCCAGGCGTCGACCGGGCAAGATGCGGATTCGCAGAAAGTGGTTTTGCAGAATGGCCTGCAACTTTGGCATTTTCCGGGTCTCTGTAGCGGCTTGAAGAAAATTTCGCATCCAGCAAGCAAACTCGATACAGTAAGTAAACATCTGCGCAGCAATGGCCTGAACACAGTGACCATTGATAACATTTTCCGCATCAAGTCGCGCAATCTCACCGCGGTCTCCTGTTTTGTTCCTGCGGGTGTTCCACTCGAAGACAGCAACGCGCATCAGATTGCACCGATTCCAGCCGCATTTTTCTTCACAAAATTACATGCCGCTGGTTATTACTGCCGCGACGTTGGCAACGGCAATCTGTTGGTTAGCGATGCAGGGTTAGCAATTCTGGATCCACTCGCACTACACAAGCTGGCTGGCGGTAATGACACGCAGCAACGTTGCGATGACCTTCTGCAGCTCGCAACTCTTCAGCAGTACAGTGCCGAAGAATTCGAGACGTGCTGTAATTTCTATCTTGCCAATATTTCTGCAAACAAACGCGAGGCCGTGAATCAAATCCTGCCGCGGCTCCTTGCCCAACAGCAGCTTCGCGCGGACAATGCCAGCGACAAGCAGGCATCCCCTGCGAGCAACGAGACGAGTTCTTCCAGCACCTCATGAATTTTTCGTTCAGTGCAGCCCGCAATTCGATTCCGCTTCTGGCAGTGCTGATCAGCTGCCTCTTCTCTTTTTACAGCATCATCGCCAATCCAGTACTGAACAACGACGCTTACGGCTATTTGCGCGCTGCTGAAATTTTCAACGCGGAAGGCATTCGTCCGGTTCTGGATCACTACGGCTGGTACGGTTATTCGATTTTGATCGCGCTTGCCGATCGTGTGTTGCCAGGTGATCTGGTCGCGAGCGCCCATATTCTCAATACGCTCAGTTACGCGTTACTGGTATTTACGTTTGTCAAAATCTGCGCTGAATATCGCCCAACCCGCAGAGTAGAGTTTTTTGCAGCACTGACCATTTTGAGTTTTCCGCTGCTCAACGAAATGCGTTATTTCCTGATTCGCGATTTTGCATTCTGGGCTTTTGCGTTACTCGGCTTCCTGCTCTTGTTGCGCTACGAGCGTGATCGCAAACTGCTGACTGCACTTTATAGTGGGCTCGCGTTGCTGGCAGCAATTGTGTTTCGACTCGAAGGTTTGCTGCTGGCTGTCATCGTGCCGTTTGGCCTGCTTGTGAGCTCCGGCAGCCGGACTGCAAATTTCCGGCTCGCCGGCAAACTTTTACTGGTACTGGGTTTGGCGTTTATTGTTATTTTCGTGCTGGCATTGCTGGCGAACGTAAACCTGCTGAACCTCATTCAATACGCATACCGTTTTTATCTGCCGCTGTTGTTTAACCTGAATGAATTGATTAGTAGCGCCGCGTTGAATCTCAACCAAACATTGTTCACCGCCGAGAATTTTCCGGGCAACGACAATACTGGCCATGGTCTCGTCGTACTCACGTTTGCCTACTGTTACGTCGTTGTGGCCAACTTGATTGGCGCACTCGGCATGCCGTTTTCCGTGCTGCTGATTTATGCGTATGTGCGAGGTTATCTCGTCGTACCTGCAAACCTGCGCTGGGCACTTGGCTCTTACCTAACAGCGAGTGTGCTCGCGCTGCTGTGTTTTGTATTCATCATGCATTTCCTGACTCAGCGTTATGCAACGTTGTTGTGCCTTTTGTTACTCACACTTGTGCCACTCGCGCTCGACAACATTTACCAGCACGCGAATACGAATGAGACACGCAGAAAATTCAGGAATTTTTTTGGCTTCCTGTGCGCCTGTTTGCTCATCGATAGCCTGCTCAGTTTCGGCTATTCGAAGCAGTACGTTGAAGATGCGAGTGGGTGGGCGGTAACCGAATTACCAGTGGCAGCGACATTGCGCACTAATAACTTTGCAGTCGCTTATGCGAGTAAACGTATTGCTGATTTCGACAAAGTGCCGCTTGGTGTGCAGGAAACCCTGCAGCTAAGTCACAGTGCCGATTATCTGATGCTGGATATTAAACGCGACGACCTTGAAGTCAAAAAGCATCTAGATGCAAATTCTGAACTACAACTGATCCAAAGTTTTGCGAACAAACGCGGCGACGAAGTGCGGGTTTATCTGCAACGCTGATTTCATTGTTCCGAAACGGCACGAGTCAACATCAATGTTTTTGATAAAGCCGTAATGCGCGCTGTTCCACTGCCTGCCAGAACTGTTTGTGCTTTGTCAGCGCTTCACGCAATGAACAGTTGCTATAGCGCTTCATAAACCGATAAAGATCGCGGCGCGTCAGTCCGATATCCATCGCCGAAAAATACAAGCCCGCAACATCCTTGATCACCCAACGCTCAGCGAGGTTTGATTTGATTAGTGCGCGATGCAAATCAATTACGGTAAGCGGCTCTGCATGACCCTTGAAGAGCAAGTGGCAAATATAGAAGTCGCGATGACAGACACCCGCGTTGTGCATCGTCCTGCTGATGTCCGCAATCTGCAGAATCAACGCACGTTTGTCCGCGAAGGTGGGCGGCTGCGTGCGCCAGTGGCGACAATAATCTTCGAGGCTTTCATGTGGACCGACGTCTTCCGTAACGAGAAATGATTCGATATTTTCCGGCAGCAAACCTTTCTTGCCATAAGCAGCAATCACCGGCACCTTGATACCGAGTTGTTGCAGTTTGTTTATCGCATTAAATTCATTACTTGCGCCGACAACTGGCAACCGCAGCTGCACAAGGTTCTTGAAGATTTCTTTCCAGGTGACGCCATGATGGCGCTTGATAAAGAAACGGTGTTGACCAGTATTAAACGCGAGGGTCTGGCGTTGTTCGAGTGCACGGAACATCTGGCCTTCGAGAGCAGCCGCTGCCGCGAAAGGATCCTGTCCCTGCCAAAGCTGTTGAAAGTCGGCACGCAGGTACAGCTGCTGCCCGGGCATCAGGATTGATCCTCACCAAGCAGAATGTTCGCCACTGCTTCAGGCATGGAATACAGATTGTGCTCCTGGCCATAACGAATGCCACTCTGCTTCCAACTGCTGCGATCCGCCATCAACATCCGTGCAAGTTCCGCATTGAGCTTTTCTTGTTCGTACGGCTCAGGAATTACAACGCCCGCTTCTGCGCGTTCAACATGAAACGCATAACCGCAGTTGGCAGTAGTCAACACTGGCAAACCTGCAACAACACCTTCCAGCAGAACCATGCCGGCGCTTTCGTGCACGGACGGATG
Source organism: Pseudomonadota bacterium (assembly GCA_040386995.1). Taxonomy (GTDB): domain Bacteria; phylum Pseudomonadota; class Gammaproteobacteria; order Pseudomonadales; family Pseudohongiellaceae; genus CAILUG01. The sequence goes on from JAZKES010000052.1 coordinate 111,202, forward strand.
CAAAAGTAAATCTGCTCCCTGCATCCAGCGCGGAATATCGCTACGCCCCGCAAAGACCTGGAAATTTTTTACGCCGAGCGCTTCTGCTTCGCGTAGCCACGGTGACGGATTGTCGTGGCCGACAAGGAAATAACACGTACGATTTTTCAGCTCCGCCGGCAAAGACGCCATGGCATGTAACGAACGTGATACACCTTTGGTCGCAAAGCTGGAGCCAACCTGTAATACCAGAAGCTGATCTTCATCGATGCCAAACTGGGCTCTGAAATCCTTGCGTATCTGCAGCGCGCCCGATGTGGCCATATGTTCACGCCCGATGCCTGGCGGCAAGTCGTGCAGACGTTCTGGAGCGGTGCGATAGTGTCTGGTGAATTCTTCGCGCTGAGACGGACTCAGTAACAAAATATGGGTGTTCGAATCAGGACCAAAAATCGCTTCTTCAAACGCGAGATATTGTTTGGCTCGAGGTGTCTGCCTGTACCACCATCCGCGCTCATTATGGAATTTCTCGGCGAAGCAGGTGTCGGCGGCGAAATAATAATCAAGACCAGGCATGCGATTGAAACCCACCACCTTGTCGAATTTGCCCGTTACGTTGTTCAGGATGAAATCAACAAACTGCTGGCGCTGCGTGGTGCGCGACAAACTGCGCACTGGAACCAGCACGGTTTCAACACCGGCCAGCCCTTCGCCTTCCCATGTCATGCAATAGATCGTGATGTCTGCGCGGTGTTGGCAGGCAACTACGACTTTCACCAAATCTCGCTGCAATCCCCCATAGGGAAACCAGTTGTTTAATACAAACGCCAGTCGCATTTTTCTCTCGCTATCGAATCCGCTCCCGAATTCGGGCCACACAGTATTTTTTATTATTGCGGGTAGAACAAGCCGTCTAACGTACCGTGCCCTCCCGCTCGCAGGTACTTGAATTTTTCCCAGACTTTTTCTGGTGGATTGTCGCGATGACAGGCCGGCGTAACGACGAACTGCTGACCATCCACGTCATCTATTCTCGGCTCGCCTTGCCACGTGCAGACCTTGCTGAGACAGGGTGCACACGGTACTTGCGAGCGTAAGTGCAATTGGCGACGTCCATAAGTTCCGGTCAATTCGGAATCTGATGCGCCATGTAGCGAGATTACCGGTACTGACAGGGCCGCAGCAAGATGGGCGAGGCCTGTATCTACTGCAATCACACCATCAGAATCGACTAATAGCCGTGCAATATCAGTCAGTGATTGCTGACTCAGTATTTCAACGTTCGTGGAAGTTTTAGCAATACTCTGGGCACGAATAAGTTCTTCATCGTTGCCCCACAGCACCTTGATCTTGTAGCCGTCAGCAGCAGCCAGGCGCGCGAGCTTTTGCCAGTATTGGTCCGGCCACTTTTTGGAAGTCCAGGTGGTGCCATGCAAGAAGACCAGAAATTTTTCCTTCGGCATTCCGGGTGAGCGAAATTTTTCGGGATCAAGACCGTAGTCGCAGGTTTTGGTGTCTATCGTGTAGTTGAAAGTGCGCGAGAACAGATCGCGCACACGCTCGACCGCATGTTGCTGCCAAGGCACCGTGTATACCACGTTATAAAACAAGGTCGCCATGGGCTCGCGAATGGTGCGGTTGGAAAGACCAACTGTCAGTCCCTTCGAAATACGGCTGATGATGCCACTCTTGATCAGGCCTTGCGCATCGATCACAAGATCGTAGTGCTGTTCCTGCAGATTTTTCTTGAACGTGCTGAACTCGCCGGAGCGCCATGTCTTGAACAGGTTTTTGCGCCACCGGCGGAATGCGACGGGAATAACCTTGTCGACCGCAGGGTGCCAGTGCGGCATCTCCGCGAAGGCTTCCTCCACCACCCAGTCGAAGCGCAGACCACGTTTCGCGCGATAGGCATCTGTCACTGCAGGCAGCGTGTGGATGATGTCTCCGAGAGACGAGACTTTAACAATCAGGACGCGCATTAATAACAACCTTACTTAATTCGATAACTCTGCCAATGCGCCAATAACCTGATTGGGGTGCAACTGCTTCATGCAGTTGTGATGCCCGAGAGGACATGTGCGTTTGAAACAGGGGCTGCAGGATAATTGCAACGACAGGGTACGTACTCTGTCGGCAAGCGGCGGCGTAAACCCCGCTGAAGTAGATCCGTATACTACCACCAGTGGCAAGCCGAGAGCTGCGGCAACATGCATCAGCCCGGAGTCATTGCTGACCACTGCGTTTGCAGCCGCCATCAAGTCGATCGCGTCGCCGAGACTGGTCAGGCCGCATAGGTTAAAACAATACCTTGCCTGCTCCGGGAGCAGTTGTGCTCCGATCCTGACACCAACTTCTTTATCCTTCGCCGACCCCAATATCCACACCTGATGGCCCGCCGCAATATGGTGCCGCGCGACTTCTGCAAATGAGGTTTCCGGCCATTGTTTGGACGGACCGAATTCGGCGCCGGGACACAGCACGAGGATGGGGCGGACATCGTTCAATTGCAGTTTTGCCCGCAGGCTTGCCGTCTGATTCGCATCTACCTGCAACGCCGGCCTTGGCAGGGGTTGGGGTAACGGTTGACCCTCAGGGTAAGCCAGCGCAACAAAACGCTCGACCATCAGCGGATAACGGCTCTTATCGAGGCGTCTGCAATCATTGAGCAGGACGTTACGCGCTTCGCCGCGCCAGCCTGTGCGAACCGGAATACGCGCAAACAATGGAATCAAGGCTGATTTAAACGAATTTGGCAGCACGATCGCCTGGTCATAACCTTCTTTGGCAAGCACTTTGCCAAGCTTCCAGCGTTTACCGAGTCCTAATTCACCATGCCCAATATCGAGAGTTAAGGCGTGCCGAACCTCTGGCATTCGCTGCAACAGCTCCCTACACCAGTGCGGCGCAAGCACGTCGATAGCAGCATCCGGGTGCTGGTGCCTGAGGCTGATGAATAACGCCTGGGCCATGACCATGTCGCCTACCCAGGAGGGCCCGATAATCAAAAACTTCATGCAGCGCCCGGTGGCTCCTTGTGTTCCTGCAGGGTGGTGGCAAACAGACTATCCCAGATTGCGAGCACCGCCTGGCGCTCGGCAAAATAGTCGGTGGCTGGCAACAGGTAGGAACCTTTTTCGAGTGCAAGCCTGTGCAAGCGCGTGCGATATTCGATGTAGACTTCCTGGAGCTGTTCGGCTTGAACTCGAGGCAATATGTGTTGTGCAGCGGCCACATCGAGCAATCGCATGTTATCACTGAACCCAAGCAGCTGCGGACAATGCCAAGCGTCGTTCAACACGAGATACTGCACGATGAATTCGATATCGACGAGACCGCCCGCATCCTGCTTCAGATGAAACGTTGCCTCCGGCTTTTTCGAACCAAGCTCCTTGCGCATACGTTGCCGCATCGACACGATGTCGTGAACCAGTTTGCCGTGATCGCGTTGTTTACCCAGCACTTCCCGTCGTATGGTTTCAAAATCTTCAGCGAGTGCTGTCGCTCCCGCGATCAAACGTGAACGCACGAGGGCTTGATGTTCCCATGTCCACGCGTCCTGTTTCTGATAACGGCTGAAGGATTCCTTCGAACTGACCAACGTGCCCGACGCTCCGGATGGCCGCAGTCGCATGTCGATTTCGTAAAGTTTGCCGGTATGGGTCTGCGTATTGAGCAGAGACAAAATCTTCTGGCCAAGCTGCACGTAGAAAGCGCTGCTGTTGATCACGAGACCGGCTGCGCCGCCCGTGGTGTCCTTCTCTGCGTGGCCATCGTGCATGAAGACAAGATCGAGGTCCGAACCATAGTTCAATTCGATGCCACCCAGTTTGCCGTAGGCGATCACAATAAAATCAATTGCGCCACTCTCACCCGCAGCGTTGCGCGGGAAACCATATTTGGTGGTCAGTTGCTGCCAGGCCAGATCAAGCACATAACTGAGAATTACTTCTGCCAGCCATGTCAGATAGTCGCTTATCTTCATGAGAGGCATCGTGCCCGACAATTCCGCAGCAGCCACGGTCAGGATCTGCTCCTGTTTGAAATATTGCAGGCTGTTGAGCTGTTCATCGAGTTCGTTACTCGCAACGCGCAACAACTGCTGGCGAAGCATGTCCTGCAATTCAAGCCGCGCGGGTGGTTGCGATAACGGGCGCAACAGTTCATCAAGTAACGCAGGATGGCGTGAGAGCTGTTCGACAACCCACGGACTCGCCGTGCACAACTTGATCAGCTGACTCAGTGCGAGTGGATTTTCGAGCAACAGCACGAGGTAAATAGTCCGCTGCGCAACTGACTGCACAAACGTAAAAATGCGGCTGAAACCAAGCGCCGGATCTTCTTCCTGCGTCAGCCTCGCGAGTAACAGCGGGATAAAACGATCCATGCGTTCACGCGCGGCAGGTTCCATTGCAAGCACCTGCCGGCTCTTGCGGTAGTTGTCGATAGTTTCGAGCACACCCTCGGCCGGTTTGAAACCCTTTTGCGTGAGTACTTCAAGCGCCTTGTCGCGCTCCAGCGAACCCTGCCAGATAAACGTAAGGTCTGGATCGGTGTGTGCGCGTTCACCTCTTGCAGGTTCTGCGATCAGGTCCGCGAAATGTCCGGCCACGGTTTTGCGCACGGTCGCCAGCACGGTTCTGAGCTCTTCCGCGTCTTTCATGCCCAAGCTGGTCGCTATACGGAATTCACTGAAAACATCCGCCGGATAGTTGTGCGTCTGTTTGTCTTCGAGCGCTTGAATGGCATGTTCGAGCTTGCGTAGAAACAAATAACTGCTGCGCAGCGCGTCGGCATCGCCAGGGCCAATACATTCCTGTTGAACCAGCTCGGCCAGCGCATCAAGCAAACGACGCTGCTGCAGGTGCGGATGTTTGCCGCCGTAGATCAATTGCAGCACTTGCACGATGAACTCTATTTCGCGAATACCACCAGCGCCGAGTTTGATGTTTGCACTCATGCCTTTGCGACGCACCTGCTGCTCGATCTGCGCCTTGAGATCGCGCAGTGAAGCGATCGTCGCGAAATCGAGATAACGCCGGAAGCTGAAGCTACGCAAAATGCCGAGCAATCTTTTTGCAGCGGCGGCCTGACCCGTGACTGCGCGCACCTTGATCATCGCGAATCGTTCCCAGTCGCGACCCTGGCTCTGGTAATACTCTTCCATTGCATCGATCGACAGCGCGAGTGCGCCAGTGGATCCGTAAGGTCGCAAGCGCATATCGACACGAAACACAAAACCGTCACTTGTCACGGTGTCGAGCATGTTGATCAACAACTGGCCAAGCTTGCAGAAATATTGCTGGGTTGATGTCACCTGCGCCTGCGGTGCTTTTTCTTTCAATGCAGGTGTCACGGTTGTTTCGCCGCTCTCGGGAAACGCAAAGATAAGATCGATGTCCGATGACATATTGAGTTCGTCGGCGCCATATTTTCCCATCGCGAGCACGATGAGTTGCTGCTCGTCACCGTTCTCATCGAGCGGAATACCATGCGCCTGCTGACAAACCGGCGTGAGCTGCGCAATTGCGTAAGCGACACAAACATCCGCGAGCATCGACAAATCACCACACGTATCCATGAGTGCCACATCACTGTTTACGTCACGCCAGATGATGCGCAGCATTTCGCGTTTGCGGAAATAACGCAGTTGTTGTCGCAGCACAGTTAACGGATCACCGCTAATGAGCTCGGGCGGCAAGCGGCGAATAAATTCCGGCAGTTGCTGGTCCCAACTCGCATATTCGACGAACAGATCACCAGTCTGCAGCAGGTCAGCAAACAACCATGGGTTTGTACAACAGACATCCGCAGCATAATCACTCGCAATCCACAGCTTCTGCAGTTCGGCATGCAGATGCGCGTTGTGCTGGAGCTGGGTAAATGCGTGCGGATAAGACTCGAATGTAGTGTTGAAGCGCTCTTCCTGGCGCTTTAGTAGTTGATCAAGTTGTTGCATACGGTTTAAAACTCAACGTTGGGATTCAGGCGCCACTCTTAATACTTCGAGAACCGAGGTCATGCCACTTGCGACTTTCTGCGCGCCACTCAGCCGCAAGCTGCACATACCTTCCTTGTACGCCTGGCGTTTGAGATTAGGCAAGTCGTCCGCGGCACCCGCGAATGCATGCAACGATTCGGTGTAAGGCATCATCTCATAAATTCCCTGGCGTCCCTTGAAGCCGGTTTCGCGGCATTCAAGACAGCCTGCAGGTTCGTAGACATGTTTCGGCATGGTGGTTTTCCACGGCGCAGTTAACGAACTCCACAACTCGGGATCAACTTGCGCTTCGCGTTTGCAGTGCCCACACAAAATACGCACGAGGCGCTGCGCGACCACACCAATCAACGTCGCGTTGATCAGGTAAGAAGGCACGCCTAGTTCAATCAAACGAATGATCGCGGACGGCGCATCGTTGGTATGCAGCGAAGAGAACACCAGATGACCAGTGAGTGCAGCCTGGATCGCGATGTCCGCGGTTTCACGATTACGAATCTCGCCAATCATGATGATGTCGGGATCCTGCCGCAGCATTGCCTTCACGCCACTCGTGAAATTGAGTTCGATATTTTCCTGCACCTGCATCTGATTGAAACTCGACTCCACCATTTCAATCGGGTCTTCGATTGTGCAGATATTCACTTCGGAGGTGGCGAGAGTTTTGAGTGTTGAATACAGCGTCGTCGTTTTGCCGCTGCCGGTCGGTCCGGTAATCAACACGATGCCGTGTTTGCGACCAATCATCTCTTGCCAACGTGTCTGATCATCTTTGTTCAAGCCCAATTCGGAAAACGGTTTGAGCAAGACATCAGGATCAAAAATACGCATGACGAGTTTTTCGCCGAATGCGGTGGGCATCGTGGATAGACGCAGTTCTACTTCATTGCCTTCCGGGCTGCGTGTCTTGAGCCTGCCGTCCTGCGGCCGGCGCTTCTCCGCAACGTTCATGCGACCGAGCGATTTGAGGCGACTCGTCACTGCCGACAACACCTGCATCGGAATCTGGTAAACCGTGTAAAGCACACCATCAATGCGGAACCGCACATTGCCTATATCACGGCGCGGCTCAATATGAATATCGCTTGCACGCTGATCGAACGCATAACCCAGCAGCCAGTCGACGATGTTTACGATGTGATGATCATTTGCTTCGACATCCTTGATCTTGCCAAGCTCAAGCATCTGCTCGAGGTTACCCAGGCCTGGTGCTTTAAGACTGCCCTTGGTGGTGGCGTAGTTTATGGAAGTCGACAGCCGATAGAGTTCGGTCGTCAGGCGTTGCAGTTCAACCGGATTGGCAACCACTCGCCGAATCGGTTTACGCAACACGTGTTCCAGATCTGCTTCCCACCCTCTTACAAAAGGCTCTGCAGAAGCCACGACCACATCAACGGGAGTTACTTCCACGGCCATGATTTTATGGCGCTGGGTAAACGCGTGCGACATCACCTTTGTCACTTTGGCCGCATCGATGGTAAGCGGATCGATGCGGTAATAAGGCTGGCCTGACCAGTCGGCGAGCTTGTGTGTGAGCACTTCCAGATTCAGTTGTTTGCCAGGATTCTTGAGATCGTCCAGATCCTGCTCCGCCACAAAAGCCAACACGTGCATTTTGTGCTGGGTCTCGCCACGGCGATTTTCAATCACGATTTCCTGCTGGTCTTTAGAGATATGGCCTGCCGCCACGAGCACGTCAAGAAATTCGCGCAGGTCAATCTGACGATCACGAGCGGCAGGTTTCAAGGCATTCATTCCACTAACTCCGGTTACTGGCAAGGTTCTGTACTGCAGCTATCTGCAAAATCACAAGTAGTGTAGCGGTGAAGCATTGATTTACAAGCGTTGTACTCTAGCGTATCTGGCAGCATGAGAGACGCACGTCACAAAGACGTTACTCATTAAAACAAAGTGACGCCTCTGCGAATATTTCCGAAAAGTTACCACGGCTTGCGCGCTATAAACGTTGCACGCTTCGGCGCCGGATGACCTTCAACCGTCAGGTTTTGATCCGTCGGATCAAGCGCTTCAGGAAGCGACTCAAATGTCATCCACGCTGTGCTGCGCTGCTCGTCCAAAGATGTTGACGTAACATCAATCAGACTCACATCAACGAATCCTGCTTTTGCGAGCCACGCCGCGAGCGTGTCACAAGTCGGCAGAAACCAGACATTGTTCATGCGTGCATAACGCCCCTCTGGTACAAGTGTCATGCCACTCACACCATCAATCACCAGTGTTTCAAGTACGAGCTCGCCACCTGCGCGCAAACACTGACGAAGACTCAGCAGATGATCGAACGGCGAACGCCGATGATAAAAAACTCCCATCGAAAACACTGTATCGAATGCCTGCATGTTCTCTGGCATATCTTCGAGCGCAAGCGGCAACACCCACACCGGCGGCTCACGCAAATAATGCCGAATGGCCCAGTACTGCAAGTTGAATAACAAATGCGGATCTATACCCACCACAAGACTCGCGCCCGCGCCCGCGATACGCCAGCAGTGATAACCGTTGCCACAACCAACGTCCAGTACTGTGCGACCATGCAGCGGGCTAATGTGCGGAATGATGCGATCCCACTTCCAGTCGCTGCGCCATTCGGTATCGATCTGCAGGCCAAACAAGTCGAACGGACCTTTGCGCCAGGGATGCAACAGTTGCAAAACGTTGCGCAGGTTTTCGCGCTGTTCGGCAGAACACTGTTCTGGCTCTCCCACTTTCACTTGCTGATCAAGATCACTGTTCACAGGCTGCCACTCGGGAAGTGAATGCAGCGCGGCAAGCCAGCGCGGGAAATCGCCATGTTTTACTTCTGCAGCAAGGTCGTTCGGAACTTTCGCAAGCAGTGGCGCCAATAACGGCGTATTCAGGCGCTCGCGCAATCCGGTGTAATCAAGGAAAAATTCTGCTGGCACGAGAGACTCTTGAGAAATTAGTGAACTGTTGCAGACCTGCAGCAGACTGCAGCGCGGAATTATTTAACCGCCACCATCGAGGCGAAATTAAAACACTGAAACCAGACTGCAAAACTGCTGAAGCCCGCATCAAGGATTCTGCTCTCATGAGCACGCAGGGTTTCGGGTACAAGCACGTTTTCGATGGCTGCGCGCTTGCGACTGATTTCAGTCTGGCTGTAACCGTTCTGCTCCTTGAACCGATGATGCAGGTCGATAAAAAGCGAATTGAGCGCAGCATCTTCAAAATGAATTTTTTCCGACAGGATCAGCATGCCGCCGCGGCGTAAACCTGCGTAAATCCGCTGGATGAGTTCAGCGCGTTTTTCCGGTGCAACAAACTGCAACGTGAAATTCAGCACAACTACCGAGGCGTTGGAGATATCGACATCAAAAATATCCGCGCATTGCAGTTGTACGGCGATACCGCGCTTGTCCTTGTTCACGACTTGCTGAAAACGTTCGATCATCGGCGCAGAATTGTCGACGGCCACAATCCAGCAATTTTCTGCCTTGATGTTTTCGCGCATGGCTAACGTGGCCGCACCGAGCGAACAACCGAGGTCGTAACACACTGAGTCATCCTGCGCATATCGCTCGGCAAACGTGCCGATCATTGCAATGATCGTGGCATAACCCGGTACCGAACGATTAATCATGTCGGTAAATACATCCGCCACTTTGTCGTCGAACGCAAACGCGGATACAGGGTCGTTGTTGTTATAAATTGTATCTTTGGCGCTCATGGCTCGACTGTCAGTAAGTGTTGTGTAGATGGGTTAAGCAAAAAATTCATGCAAGTTTTCGTCGTTCACACTGTTGATAGGTAGTGGACTTTTTTCTGTGCTGCCTGACGAATTTTCGTAACGAGAAAATCGCAACCAGTGCCGACGAAACTGGCTATGAATAACGTTTATTGATCTGCCGCGAAGTCGGACATGAACACCACCCGGCTCGCCGCAACTCCATCTTCAATGACCCAATTCACGCAACGCCTTGTTTATGTTTGCGGCGCTCGCAGCCAGTTCTTCAGCAGGCATGGGTTTGGCATTTTTGAAATCGAGATCGGCCATACTGTCGATCGGAATAAGATGAATGTGCGTGTGTGGTACTTCAAGACCAATAACGGTCACGCCAACACGCTTGCATGGAACAACCGCCTTGATCGCCTTCGCGAGCGTTTGCGATACCTGCATCAAATGCGCAGCGGTTGCGGCGGGCACATCATCCCAGTGATTAACTTCGACGTTTGGTATTACGATCAGATGACCGGCGCGGATCGGCTGAATGGTCATGATCGCGAAACAAAGATCGTCCTTCCAGACGAAATGGCCCGGAAGTTCTCCGGCAAGAATTTTGGTGAATATACTGGCCATATCTACGCATCAATTGCTCAATGAATGAGCCGCAAATATACCACGCCAGGCGGCTTCAGGTTCACCGGAGAATCTTCAATAGCTGAATATCCAGGACGCTTTGTGTCGAATCTCAAAAGGTACGTGAGCGGCAAAACTTGTAAAGATTTTTGCATCGACGGCCAGACTCATGATGAAGACCTGTGCCGCACCAAGACTGATTGATATCACTTGATTTTGCCGGGCTTTAAGCAAATTTCTGCCAATTCAGCTTTTTTTCCGCAAGCAACTCGCTAAACAGTAAAAAGCCGCTATAACATCCATAGCCAAACCCCGGACAAGGACCCTGGATGAACTTCGTACGCATCGGCCATATCCGCGAATTTGATGGACTCAGAGGCATCGCCATTTTATTGGTCATGCTCAACCATCTCGCGCCCGTCGCGCCACTTGATACGGTTCTCGGTTATTTGAAAGACATTGGCTGGGTAGGCGTTGATCTGTTTTTTGTGTTGAGCGGTTTTCTGATCACCGGAATACTGGTGGATACTTTTGGCGAGCCCGGTTATTTCCGCAATTTCTACGCACGGCGGGTTCTACGCATTTTTCCTCTCTACTTTTTGTTCCTCGCTTTTATCTTTGTTGTGATTCCGTTACCACAACCCGGCACCTATTTCGAAACACCCTTCATGCAGGAAGCGGGCTCGCCAAGCTGGTACTTTCTGTTTCTCACTAACCTCAAGGAATATTTTACCGGCAGCCCCGCGCCTCTTATTCTCCAGCCGCTGTGGTCACTTGCCGTTGAGGAACAGTTCTATCTCGTTTTTCCGTTGTGTGTATTTTTGTGTCGGGATAAACAACTGCTGCGGTTGATTGTTGGTGTGATTATTTTTGCGCCAGTGTTTCGCACAATACTTTGGCTACATGATCCTGCTGATTATCACGCGCAGTATTTGCTCACACCCGCGCGCATCGACAACATTGCATGGGGCTGCCTGCTAGCCCTTGTCGTGCGAGGAACAGAACCAACAAGACTTGCGAGTGATTCGAATCGGATACTGGTATTAGCCGGACTCACAGCTGTAGTGACCCTAATGTGGTTCGAGCTCGACCGGCAAACCAGGTTTATGCAGATTGCCGGCTCCAGCGTGACAGCAATTTGCTGTACAGCGTTGGTGTTATGGACCTATTGCCAGCGGGATAGATGGATTACTGCACCGCTGCGTATCGCACCACTGCGTTACATCGGTAAACTTTGCTACGGGATTTATATCCTGCACTTCTTTACAGCTTTTGCAGTTGAAAAGGTGTTCACGACGTTACAGGTGCCGGTGGATATTTATGGCTACGGCATGATGCTTATAAAGATGAGCGCAGCGATTGCAGTTGCGTCTGCCTCATGGTTTTGTTTTGAGAAACCGCTGCTCAGGCTCAAGGCGAATTTTGAATATAACCTCGCACCTGATTCGGTCATAACGGGTTTCGGCACAGACAATAACGCGGCTGGTCTTGGCACACGAAGTACGCCCGCGTTGGCAAGTAACACGCCAAACTGAACCGATTGGCCGGAGTGCATCTGCGCAGAGCCAATTCAGTTCGAATCATTCTCACCTCTGCGGCCGCCTGTTCAGTGAAACGTCAAATGACGTGTTTTCCCTTTCGTTTCTCGGGCAAGAGATAGAAGCCGAGCAGCGACAACGCAAATAACGTCAGTGCACTAATGACAAGAGAAGCCTGCAGTGTCATCGCGAGTAATATCGCATAGACGAGTTGGCTCCAGATGATCAATAGCGGCAACGGAAATACGATACTCGCGGCAATACCCAAACCAGCGGGCAGATTTTTGCCGGCGCAATATTTTTCCAGATGAATGCCGATCAGCATGAATAACAGCGGCCACATCAGGATGTAACTCGCACCAGGCATGCGGTAGAAAACGCCGATCAATATCAACAGCCAGAGCGCGAGCACCGGCACTACAATATCGAAGCGAGCGAAAAATCTCCCGGCGTAATGCAGCGCCAGGATAAACACCGCGCCATTCACTAGTGAGAAAAGCAGCAAATGTAGTTTGCCGGATGAGTCGCTGAAATCACCAATCTGCCCAGCCGGTACATTCAACGTGTTCATATAAGCGAGTAACCAGGCTGTCGCGCCATAAAACGCGAGCAGCATCATCAACATCGCAAACATCTTCATACCCTTATTGCGACCAGGTTTTAGTTCCGCAACAAGCAGCGCGCCAAAAAGCACTGCGCACAACACAATGCCGAGCAACGCAAACACATACGAATAACTCACAACAAACAGCGACAGCACATCGAAGAACACCACATCGTCTTCCACTAAAGTATCGAGGTCGGCGTCAGCAAACTGGCGCAGCATCGTTTCCATATTGGTGTAGTGATGGAACAGGCTGTTGTGATCAAGATTGGCGAGGCTGTCTTTTTCAGTATGGTAATTGCGGAAGCCATCGATAAACGCAAAGTTGATGCCGGGTATCTCCGCCACTTTGTACACGGTCAGATCGGTGTTGTTAGGCAACAGTTTGTAGATTTCGTAATAGAGTGAACTCGACACGGGATGTTTCGCAGCAGCAGCGTATTGACTGACGATGCCGCCATTACCTTCCGATGTTTCAAACATCACTGAAGGACCAGAGGTGCCACGCGCTTCAAAGTTGAGAACCATACCGATGTCAGGCGCCCACGGATGCCCTGTGGCAAACGCACGCGCGCCGCACAGGCAAGGCTCTTCGCCGTCAGAAAACAGGAAAATGACATCGTTCCTGAACATGCCCTCTTCAATGCTGCCAAGTAATGCGAGCATCGATGCGACTGCTGAGCCATCGTCAGCTGCACCGAGACTGGCGGGTACGGAATCGTAATGACCCGTGACCAACACTGCCCTGCCGCCCCCTGTGCCACTTACACGCGTGAGAATATTGGTTACGGATTCACCCTCCGCCCAGCGCGGCTCGCCGGTAAGTTCCGCTACGGCGACTGTCTGGGTTTCGACTGAATGGCCGAGCTCCGCAATCTGCTGCGCGATGTAATTGCCCACAAGGTCATGGGCTGTTGACCCGACAGGATGGGTCTCGCGCGATATACGCTCGATGTGACCAAGCATCACGTCGACGATTGCTCCTGACTCAGCGGTATCCGACGTGAGGTCAGGTGGAAATGCCACTCGGCTTATCGAGAATCCAATCACGAGCAGCCAAACAGCGGCAGCAACGAACACGCGGTGTATATCTTGTTTCATCGGCGAACTTCAGCGAAATAATTTGAGGTGCAAGAATAACTCAAACGGGCAATACGGTTGACCGTTTATTTACGTTTTGAGGCAGTTTGGCTGATCAATAGACTTGCGGATTGGGACCTTGTTTGACCGTTTTTTACTTTGCGACTGCTGTCGTCCCCCCTGATCACTGACCTCCCCATTTGTCCGCACTGATCATGCGGATTACTCCGTCGCCGTTGTGCGCCAGCAGGTTTTGACGAAGAGAGTAAACGCGAGCAACCTGCGATCTCACTGCAGCGATGAACGAAGCTCAGCACCAGATTAACAATCGAGGGTCGTGTATGTTAACCAAGCAGGACAATCACTCCAGCAACGCCGCCAATTCACAAGCAGATGAAATACATTTCTTGATATTCCGCAGTCGTTAGCCCACATACCGAACCGGACGGTATCACTAATCTTCATATCGAAAGGAATTCCACGTGTAGATTATTACGACGCAGTCTTCTGGAACAAGCAGGCATCAAAATTACATAGCCAAAAAATTTTCAAATAAATATTTCAGTCAACACATTGCGTCTCGAAGACAGCACGATGATGTCATGACAAATTTCGATATTCGAAAAACATTTCGAAATGGTAATTTCTGGTTGACACAACCATACGTGATAAGTTTGACTTCAGTCGCGGATGGAAAAATTTTTCAAAATAAAAACACTCCGTCTTTTTCTTCTCACCATAAGTAATCGCTTTTCAAATAGACATCCTGCTCCACTGAAGCAAGTTGCTGTTTAAATTTCTATTAACAAAAATAATGAGGGGAAGAAATGCGCACTACTTTTACTGCTCGTAAAAAAAATCTTGTCTTGTCGTTAGCCGCAATTTCCGCAGGAATAGCCTTTAGTTCCAGTGTCACGGCCCAAAATAC
>JAZKES010000053.1:0-1415 GCA_040386995.1 Pseudomonadota bacterium
ATTTCGATTAAAAAAAAGGCCCTGATGGAAACATCAGGGCCTTTTTGTTTGGGGTGTCCCGTCCTGAAATAAGTTGACACTATGGAGACTTATTCATGGAACAGACTACAATTTCCCACACGAGACGAACGCAGCGTGATTACACGCTGGCCTTTAAATTGGCGCTGATAGCGCGTGTTGAAAAGGGCGAGTTGACCTATAAACAGGCACAGGCCCTCTATGGAATTCAGGGTGCCAGTACTGTCCTCAAGTGGGTGCGCAAGCATGGCACATTGGACTGGGCTTACCGAGGAGGCGCGTATATGGCGGAGTTGCCTGAAACCCCGGAGCAAAAAATCAAGCGTCTGGAAAAGGCGCTGAAGGACTTGGAAGATCTCAATTACCTGAAGGATGAAATGCTCAAGGAAGTGGACCGCCAATGCGGGAGTGACTTCCGAAAAAAGTATTTATCCTCTGTGCCCGCAAGGCTCAGGTTGAAGGCAAAGTGAGTCTGTCCAGAAGCTGCAATCTGTGGGGTATTTCCCGACAGGCAGTGTATCAGCGGGTGCAGAGGGAGCATCAGCGTCATGGCGATCTGATTCCGGTCAAAGGCCTGGTACTGGATGTCAGGCGTAAGTTGCCGGGCGTGGGTGGACGCAAGCTTTATCACCTGCTCAAGCCGTCATTCGAAAAACACTCGATCAAGTTGGGACGGGATGGGCTATTTGCCTATCTGCGCAGTCACCATCTGCTGATTAAGCGGAGGAAACGCTATACAAAAACGACGGACAGTAAACATTGGCTCCGCCAATACCCGAATCTTTACGCCACCTTTCCGCTGACGGACGCGGAGCAGGTTTTTGTAAGTGATATTACCTATGTGGAGAGCTGTGAAGGGGTACATTATCTGTCGCTGGTTACCGATGCGTATTCACGGAAGATAATGGGCTATGAACTAAGCCGGGATTTAGGCGCCACTCATATGACGGACGCCTTGAAGCAGGCGCTGCGGACGCGGTTGTACGATCATGAGCTGATCCATCATTCGGATCGCGGGGTTCAGTATTGCTCGGGTGAATACCAGCAAGTGCTGAAGGAGCACGGGATAAAGCCTTCCATGACGAGCGGATATGATTGCTACCAGAATGCCCTTGCCGAGCGCGTCAACGGCATTCTCAAGGAGGAGTTCCTGAACGTGGCATGCAATACATTCGCGGAATTGAATAAATTAATTGCGCAGTCGATTCAGGCGTATAACCAGATCAGGCCGCATCTGAGCCTGGGTATGAAAACACCCGAACAGGTGCACAATCGGAAAGCTGGCTGTTTGGAACAACCAGCTTGGGTATAAAAAACTGTCAACGTATTTTAGGACGTGACAGGGTCAACTTTACCCCTGGAGTGAATTGCGCAATCTTGACCACAGACCGCTGCTT
>JAZKES010000054.1:0-17022 GCA_040386995.1 Pseudomonadota bacterium
GTTCTGCGACGTGCGGAAAATATCCGGATTACGCGTTTTCGGCAAGCGCATAAATGCAAAAATTTTATAAGAAATTACGCATGACTGAACCGGCTAACCATCCCAGGAAAACCGTGTGATGTCGCGAGGAGGCGCGTCATTGGTGCGACGCAGGTATTTTGTGGGGAGCGGCACACGGGCAATCCAGAGGTGCCTCGACTTCCTCAAACCTGGATGTACACTCACACCACACCAAAAAACACTCTGAAAAAATACTGAAAGATGTACACGGTACGGATGAGTCATTTTTACATTTCTGCGTGGCGATCGCCGCCGTGCCCATAAATTTTTGCAATGACCCGGTCAATAAAAAGGGCGAGGTATTAGTGCGAAACACCTAAAACTCCGCCGCTTGATCTCCAATTACGTGCAGTTAAAAACTCTGCCGATCAGGCATGGCACGTGTGTTGCTTCATTTTCTTAAAGAAGGGAGTAGCGAAGCTTTTCCTGCTTCACGATACCTTTGAAATTTCCTGTAAGTACGGAGAACAGCATGGCAAAAAAAGTAAAAGTCAAACTACCCAAACGCGTAGCCGGTATGAAAATTCCCAAGGTGGTGCGTAAGGGTGCCCTTGGCGAATTCCTGAATTCGGGTGCGGGCCAGGTAATTCTTGCCGAGACATTAGTGGCCGCTGCAGCCATGTTTACTGCAGCAAAAGCCGATGGTGCACGTCGCCTTGGTAATCTGGCCGACGCAGGTGCGGATCATTCCCATCGCCTCGCAAAAGCGTGCAAAGCCGCCAGTCACGCGTTTCGCGAAGCCTTGCACGAGGATGCGGCTACCTGGGAAGAGGTTCCTGAGCCTCCTGCCAAAAGCGCCAAAAGCGCCAAGACAAAAAAAAAGTCCTCCGCGCGCTCAGCCGCAACGACACATTAAAACACGGCGAATCACGGACGTCTGAACCTCTGGTCGACAGCCTGCCACCCACCAGTGCCGCACGCCCGAAGTTTCGCGAACGTATTACATCAAGTGTTGGCCACTGGATGTTAAAACGTTTGAAGCGACGAGGGATGCGTGAGTGGCAGGAGTACAAACAGCCGCCAGAGGTATTAGTTCGGCCTTTCTTTAGTAGTCGTCGCAAGGGTCGGGGTGATACGCAGGTATATCGAAGCCTGGTGCAGATACATTTTCATCCGCGCGATAGCGAACCGCGTTAGGAGTAACGCAGATTAATTTATACGAAGAGACTGATGCGGCGGCGAATCGCGATGCCGCTATGGACAAGTTCAACTGTCAGGACCGCTTACCTGAGATCATCACCAAGGACGTCTGCGAAAATCTTCGTGGTAAGCACAAATATACCCTCAGCAGCGGGTACGGAAGACTTTGATGGATGGAGGAGAGGCAGGGATTTGAACCCTGGAGCCTCTTGCGAGGCTTCTCGATTTCGAGTCGAGCCCGTTCGGCCACTCCGGCACCTCTCCATTACATCCAATCTATTACATCTAATCCGCGACATGCAGTGCGAACAGTCAGGATTGTAGCAAGTGTGGGTGTTGATGACAGCTGCATTGACGGGCTATAAAGCACATAAGTGATCACGATGCAGATAACCTTATGACTTCAATCAACTGGAACAAAGAACTCCAACCCCTCATCAAGCAGTACAGGGGCAAGAAACATCCACTCGATTATAAAAGTATCTACCAACTGCTCGTGATGGTGGTGCTCTCTGCACAGGATTCCGACAGAAATATCAATCAGCTTGCACCGGCCTTATTCAAGGCGTTTCCGGACATGGCAGCATTGTCGAAGGCCGATGAAGCAGCGTTGTTTCCGTATGTCAGCAAAGTGCGCAACTTCGGCAATAAGATAAAGTGGCTGCTTGCGTTGGCCGGCACGATAAAACAGGACAAGAATATTCCATCGTCGATGGAGGAATTAACGGCACTGCCTGGCATCGGCAGAAAATCAGCCAACGTCATCATGCGCGAGATGGGCAAAGATGCGGAAGGAATTATGGTTGATCTTCATGTGGTACGCGTCGCGCCTCGTCTCGGCATTGCCAGCGGCACCGATCCAAAGAAAATTGAAAAGCAGCTGATGGAAGTGCTTGACCAGAAAACCTGGGGTGAAGTTGGTATGGCCCTCTCATTCCTCGGACGCGAAACATGCCGGCCGACAAACCCGCAGCACGATAAATGTGTGATGAGAGATGTGTGCGCTTATTGTAGAAATTCCAAATGACTTCCGCCTGCTTCCCAAGACGTGCTTCGCTCAAACCCGCTTCGGCGGGTTTTTTGTGCGCGACTTTTTTGAAGCGGGATTTTTTTCGAACTGCCTGTTCGACATCTGCAGAATATTAGTTACTCGTGTTGTTTTCGAAATAGC
Organism: Pseudomonadota bacterium; assembly: GCA_040386995.1. Taxonomy (GTDB): domain Bacteria; phylum Pseudomonadota; class Gammaproteobacteria; order Pseudomonadales; family Pseudohongiellaceae; genus CAILUG01. The sequence continues at coordinate 2,372 of JAZKES010000054.1, forward strand.
GGATATGTCTTGCGTATTTTGTCTTGTTAACAATCGCATGGGTATTTCTTGCCGAACCAAACCGTATGGTTTGGGATGCGAAACGCGCGGCTTGTTCCTGCTAACTGTCGGCATGAAAAATACAAGGAGGTATCACCAGCCAAAAAAAAATCTCTGCACCTGTCGGTAATCGTCAGCCCACCACGCTGAATTTTTCCTATAAAAAAATTTTCAAAAAAACAGGTAATAAAAAATGGCTCCCACAAAATTCAACGGAAGAAAACTAACCCGTGCGATGCTGTCGGCGATGATCGCTGGCATTACAGTTTCTGCCAATGCGCAACCACAGGATGATGCACCACTCGAAGAAATCAGGGTCACCGGTACACGTATCAAGCAAACGGATGGCATGGTTACTCCCGTGCCGATCACGACCGTGACAACGGCTGAGTTGGCGAGCTTTGAACCAGGCGGCACAGTTGCAGAGCAACTCGATGCACTTCCGCAGTTCTTCAACACGGCTACAGCACAGCGTGGCGGAGGCGGCAGTATTGTCGCTGGCACATCCGGAGGCAGTTACCTCGATATGCGCAGTCTCGGCGCGCAACGTACCCTCGTGTTGTTTGATGGCTCGCGCATGATGCCCGCAGATAAAAGGGGCTCGGTAAACGTCGACATTTTTCCGACCGCACTGATTCGCTCGATTGACGTAGTGACGGGTGGAGCCTCGGCTGCGTACGGCGCAGATGCACTCGGCGGTGTGACCAACTTCATCCTCGACCGGGAATTCCAGGGTTTGAAAATGGAGCTCGGAACGGGTGTCACCGAAGTGGGTGATGGCGAACGCTGGAACTTTTCGGTGGCAGGCGGCAAACAGATTGGCGATCGTTTGAATGTCATTGGTTCGGTCGAAGCGCGGCATATCAATCAGATTCAGCGTAATCCCGAAGACCTCGACGAAGACTGGTTCCAGCGTTGGGGACATGTGACCAACCCAGCGTGGTATCCAGGTGCCCCGAAAGGTATACCGCAGCGCCTTACATTACCGTGGGTAAGTTCGACGGATTCGAGTCCGACTGGCATCATCTGGGCACGGCAACGCAGTTCACCAAGTCCTACGCCGCTCATTCCGTTTAGATATAACGGCCAGACCTTTCTTGAGGATGGCTCTGCCACGCGAAATTTCATCAGAGGTGATGTGTACGCCGACCCACTGCGCTCAGGTAGTACTCTCACGCAATCGGGTGGGCCCGAAGGTCAGATCCATAATTCCGCGTTCGATGCAGGCACGGCAGGAAATGAAGTGGTCGGGCGTTCGGGCTTTGGTGCGTTGCAGTACAAGTTCAGTGATTCCCTGACTGGCTTTGCGCAAGTGATGATTGGGCGTTCGGAATCGAATTTCACGCGTATGCGTGGCGATGCGTATCTGTCGGACGGCAAACACGCAACGGTGTTCCGTAACAATGCGTATCTGCCCGCAGACATCGGCAAGGCGATGGATGAAGCGGGCATCGACAGTTTTCAACTGAGCAAACTCGGATCGATACTCGGGACGACCGATATCGGCAGAGGCTCCGACAACCGCGCGGTGTTTTCAACCTACAGCTGGAACGTCGGTTTTGATGCGGTGCTCCCGAATGGTTGGGATTTGCGCGCGTCATGGCAATCAGGGGAATCCGATAAACGTACCGGTATTTATGATGAAGTGCGTATCGATCGTGTGTTTCTGTCGATGGATGCGGTGCGCGATCCGAAGACTGGCGCAATCGTGTGTAATGTTCAGCTCTACAATCCAACCGAAGCACAGCTCGCGCAATCGATTGCTCACCTCGGGCTGCAGTCATCTAGCGGTGGGCCACTTATGTCACCCGTCGGTCTCGACAACACCATACGTGACTGTATTCCACACAACGTGATGGGCGCTGGCAACATGAGCCAGGCAGCCGCCGACTACATGGTCACACCCATCATCGGTGAAAGCGTCGTAAAGCAGGACTTCGCCGAGATGTTGCTTACCGGCGAGCTCTTTGAAGGCTGGAATGGGCCGATTTCGTTTGCAGGTGGTTTGACCTATCGCGATCAAAGTTTCTCCGATCATGCGTTGCCTGAAGACATCGACGCACTTGGCCCTCCCCAAAATGCGCCGAACATTGGTATTCGCGGTTTTCCGATTCGTTATTACGCGGCGCTCGATACGTTGCACAAGTTTTCGTCAGTGCCGACCGCGCGTGGCGACTACGATGTGTGGGAATGGTTTTCGGAAATTAATGTGCCTGTGTGGGAAGCTGCTTCTGGCGAGCAGCGGGTTGATACCAGCGTAGCGTATCGTTCTTCCGATTATTCGAGCGTCGGTAGAGTTGAAAGCTGGAAACTCGGCGTGGATTTTCAGTTGCTCGAAGACTTGCGCTTTCGCGTGAGCAAATCGCGTGACGTGCGTGAAGCAAGTTTCAGTGAACGTTTCGACAAACAGAACGGCGGCGCGAGTGTGACGGATCCGAGCAAAGGCAACGCAGTGTTCACCACGGTAGTCATTGCGGGCGGCAATCCAAACCTGCGTCCCGAAAAAGCCGATACAGTTGTAGCGGGTTTCATATACGAGCCACGCTGGCTTGAAGGTCTTCGCCTGTCGACCGACTGGTACGAGGTAAAAATAGCGGATGCTGTCAGCACACTTGGCGCACAACGTATTGTTGATGAATGCGAAATCAACAAAGTGCAGGAGTTGTGCGCGCAGATCGAACGAAAAACCGATGATAAAAGTATCAGCACAATCTACAACGTATTCCTCAACGTTGCGCAGGCCAAAGTGGAAGGTGTCGATACGGAAATCGCGTATCGCATGGAACCGGATTTTGTTGGCGACTATGCGGAAGCTATCGACTTCAGGTTGTTGGCCGGTTATGTCATCGAACGTTCCGACACACCATTGGGAGGTGTGCCGTTCGATATTGCGGGTCAGCTCGCCACGCCCGATCTAACGGGGACCGCCACGCTGAGGTACGACATCGGCGCGTGGAATGTACAACTACAGCAGCGTTACACCGCCGATACAATTCGCAACATGCGTTGGGTGGAGGGGGTTGATGTTGATATCAACACAGTCGACTCTGCCAATTACACTAACTTCAGGCTTGGTTATGACGGCGAGCTTTCGAACGGTGCGCGTTATCGACTCGGGTTTAACGTAACCAATATGTTTGATCGGGATCCGCCAATAATCGCGAGTTCGTCGCCGTATGGTGCATCACAAACCATTCACAATGACTACGATTCTTACGGACGACGTTATCAGTTGAGTCTGAATATGGATTTTTAGCAATCATCGATATGATCAAAAGCCTGGCTGCCGTTTCAGAAGGATATTGGGCGGTGGTCGGGCGACTTATCAAGGCCAATCAAAATATTTCAGCAACAGGTGTCCGGTATGAACGCGAAGTTGTTATTACAGGTTCCCCTATTTTTTCTGATGGGTTTGGCGTCTACCACTTTTGCGCAGCGCCCGGCGTTCACACTGGGCGAAGGCCCGTGGGACTATGTGACCTATGAACCCAACACGAACATTCGGGTGTCGGTCGTCACGAACAAGCTGTTTCATCCGTGGGGCATGGTGTTTCTTCCCGGTAGCACAACAGCGGCTGATCCGATGGGTGATGCACTGATTACTGAACGCGAAGGTCGTGTGCGTCTGTGGAAAGATGGTGCGCTTATCGAAGAACCGGTCGCTGATCTGTCTGAATTGTCGATGGATATCCTGTTCGATATTGCACTACATCCTCAGTTCGCGCAGAACGGTTGGGTGTATTTGACGTATATGAAACAGGCACCCAATCCGGACGGCACCGATTCTTATTGGGCGACGACAGCACTCGCGCGTGGTCGCTTTGATGGCAATCGCATCACGGATGTAGCGGACATTTTTGTTGCTGATGCCTGGAGCGTTAACGAAGGCAGCGACGCATCGCGCATCATGTTTGCGGCCGATGGCACGCTTTATATGAGCTCGTCACACCGCAGGGATCTGGCGGCCCCACAAACACCCAACACACATTACGGAAAAATCCTGCGTTTGAACGACGATGGTTCGGCAGCAAAAGACAATCCGTTTTATGGGCATCCCGATGCCAAACCAGAAGTCTACAGTTATGGTCATCGCACTGTGATGGGTTTGCGCGTTCATCCAGTGACAGGAGAAATGTGGGAAACCGAAAACGGTCCACAGGGTGGCGATGAAGTGAATGTTCTTGCACCGGGCAACAACTACGGTTGGCCCATTGCGACACACGGTCGCGACTACGACGGTAAAAGAATGCCTGGCGCAGATACGAGTGACATTCTCAAGGAACCGGAAATTTTCTGGGTCCCGTCGATAACGGTTTCCGGTATCGAGTTTTATACGGGAGATAAATTTCCGGCATGGAAAAACAATCTGTTCGTGGGTTCAATGACGACAGGGCGTATTGGCGGCACTGGTCACATCGAGCGTATCGTCTTTAACGAAAATGGCGAGCAACGACGCGAGGAACTGCTGAATGATCTGCATCAACGTATTCGGTTCATACGACAGGGACCAGATGGCTTTCTGTATCTGTTGACCGACGAAAACAACGGCGCAATTTTGCGCATCGAACCGGTTGCCAATCCAGTAATTAATCAAGGGGCAGCAGTTTCGTTAGCGACTGGTGCAGCAGTAGCAACTGGTGAAACACCGCTGTTCCCGCAATTCGACTGCGTCAATTGCCACCAACACGCAGCGCGGACTATCGGACCGTCATGGCAGGAGATTGCCGCCAAATACGCGCGCACCGAAACCAACATCGCGATGCTCGCCGCAAAAATTATCGACGGCAGCGAAGGAGCGTGGGGTGAAGTCCCGATGAGTCCTCATCCGAATATTGATATACCGAAGGCAAGAGAACTTGTTGAAGATATTCTGGCGTTGAAGGAGTAGAAAATATTCTGGTGCAGGGTTTTCTTAACGCAGCGCGACAGAATCGCTGATCGTTAACGGTCGCCCCGCGAAATAACCTGAGCCCATCTGGATCAGACTCAGGCCAAGCATGAGCCACAATGGCAGCGACCACAGGTGGGTCTTGTCGTAGATATAACCAACCAGAATAGGTGTCAGTGCGGCCATCATATAACCCACACTCTGCGCCATTCCCGACAACGCCACTGACTCAGCCGCTGTGCTCGCTCGTAAGCCGAACAGCGTTAATGCAAGTACGAGTGAGCCACCGGCGCCAAGTCCCATGATGATCATCCAGAACATCGCATGATGGGTGTCGAACAACAGGCCCGCAAAACTGATCATCATCAAAATGCTGCAACCCGCACCTATCCAGCGTTGATCCGCTGAACGGTGAACCAGCACCGGAATCACCATAACCGATAACAACACGAAGATTTGATAAACAAAAAGTATCCAGCCTGATTCTGCAGCTGTGATGCCTTCGAGATCACTCAGCATGCGTGGCAACCATGCGATCAGCACATAAAACGCGGTGGATTGTGTCGCCATGAACAGACTCACGTGCCATGCGAGGCCATTGTTCCACACGGAAATCCTGCGCGCTGAAGCTGGTGGCGGAGCAGGGGCGCTGCTGTTTTTTCCAAGCCGTGTCATCCATACCGATATTCCCAGAATCGCAGGGACTATCCACGCGAGTAGCGAAATACGCCAACCCCAACGTTCAGCCAACGGGATCGTCACACCTGAACCAAGCCCACCGGCAGTGACCATTACCATTGTGAATATCGCAGTGACTATTGCGAGATGTTGCGAGAAATCACGGCGCAACAAACCGGGCACGAGAACATTGTTGACCGCTATGCCCGTGCCGATCAGCGCCGTGCCTAGATACAGGTTCAACGTGCCTGGCAGATAACGCACGCCAAGTCCGCATATGAATAACAGCAACGACAGGAAGACGGCGAGTTCAATGCCGGTTTTGCGCGCGAGTGCGGCGGCGTATGGAGACACACACGCAAATGCGAACAAGGGCAGCGAGGTTAACAACCCTGCGGCTGTTGCACTCAGTCCGTACGCGCCCTGAATCTCTTCGAGTAACGGACCTACGCAGGTTATCGCGCCGCGCAGATTAAGCGTGACCATGAGTATCGCAAGCAGGGTGCGCAGGCCAGCTCCGCTCGATGGGCTCAGGCTTTCAGTTTGGGTCATGACGTATGAAGGTCCAATGCGAGATACATCGAAATACCGAGAAGGATGCCTAGGTGGGGATCGCTCGATTTCAGTCAGCGATTATTACGAAGCCAGGCGTGTAATGCCAGATGAAATAGTGCCAGCATCAACGCTGGCACTTGTCGGATTTGAGCTGGAGACCATCGCACCTTCAATTGAAAGGTATCTTGTGCAGACGCAGGAGACTGCGCGGATACCCGACTCATAAAGAACTATTTCCCTGGTGACTGACGCTCGCTCTTTGTTTTGACCGGCACCTTGATCAACGTCTTTTCTTTGCGTTGATTAGCAATGTAGAGCCCGATCAGGCCAAGACCGAACAACACCACTGTTGCAGGTTCGGGAATAGCGGCGAGGTTGCTGACACGCAATGGGGCGCCGGTATTCGTTACCAATACCTGTACGTCGACACTGCTTGTTGTGCCTTCACCTGTATAGACGACGTTGGCAATCTGCGCCGCATTAACAAGATTCGCAAAGCGGAACGTGGCCATCCATTGGCTGCCATCGTTGGCTGCGAAGAAGATGTCGTCTATCGGCGTTGTTATCGTGAAGTAATCATCACAAGCGGTGCCGACAGGATTTGGTGCGGCGCATTTTTTGGCATTTTTGGTCTCGGTGAAATTGAGACTGATCACGCTGTCACTGTCGACCACTTCGCTTGATGCGCCATCTGCGTCTGACAGTATGAAGCGACCCCAGATGTCCTGATCGAACCACGAATTTGAACTCGAGATAATATTGTTGTTGTGCTGTAGCGTTGAAATGGTCGTCCAGGTATCCGCCAGTAGTGAGGTCGGACCAGTCTGGGTGTGAAGCTGCAAGGAGCTTTGCTGGGTTCGATTACCCGCCCAGCTCATCGTAGTGTAGAGCGGGTGGACAGCAGGAATCAGATCGGCATCTCCAGCAAGCGCTCCACTGTATTTCGCCATCCCGACATCAGCGGTGAAGCCGCCATACTCTGTGAATGTAAATATCGGCACGGCATGCGCGGGGACTACATAGCCCATTGCAAAAGTTAGCGCTGCGATGGGCAGTGTTTTATTAAATATTTTCTTCATATCCTTCTCCCTGGACTTCGGTTTCGGTGTTCGTCCGAACACCGATAACACTTGATTCCTTGTGCTCTGTATTAGAGGAAGCAAGTTGCGTACCACTGCTGGCGCCGAGCCGAAAAGGCGTACCTTGGATGAACGCTGATGACATCATGGTTGATATCACGAGTTCGCGTAGTACCGCTCTGGGAAAAATACTGCCCAAACTCAGGCATGAATATGTATCTGGTTCAATAGCTTATTCGGAAGGGTCAATATGTGTGATGCAGAATTACTGTGAACCGTGCTCGTTTCAGTTTCGCGACAGACGCACCTCAGGCAATCGTGAAAATAGCATGGCGCAAGTTTCCGTTATGATTTTTCCTGCTCATGTGTAAGTTTTGCAAATGGTTGAAACGCGATTGCTTGACTCGATCAGGCGGCATCAATGGACAGCCGTCGCCCGGCGATCATACGCGAGCCATGATCAGAGAGCTCTGCATATGAAGAAGCGGACAGCACGATCTCACGCAAACATTTTTTTGAGCTTGCTGATCACACCAGTACGCTGGGTGGGAATCTTCACCATGTAGCCGAGGCTGAAGCGGTTCGTGTTTGAATACACGCAATGCCAGAGTGGCTCGGTGGCAGTTACGCGGAACACGCGCATGTTCCACTGCTCGTCCCAGAGCGTGACGATTTCACCCGTCAGATGATGTTTGTAGCGGAAAAAAGATTTACCGTTTTCCTCTGCATAGTTGATGTAGATGCGCCAGCCGGGCACACGGCTGTTGGTATGCCAGCCCATGTAGGCTCCCGCGGGATACCAGAAGTGTCCGCTTGGCACGATGCTGAGCTTGTCGTCGTACGCAAAAATGTCCTGCAGCTTTTCGCTGAGTCTCGCATCGACAATTTTGCGCGTGGTCTCCACACTCTGATCGATGATGCTGTCATCAAACTTCGCTTCACCAAACGTAATCACATTGGAAATGGATCTGTTGGTAGCGATACCGTGGATGTCTTGCTTCGCGCCGAGTAAACCCTGCAGTTTTTCGTGCGACAGTTCAGCAAGTGCATTCTGGTCAGGCACAAACTTTTGGTATTTCAGCTGCGCGGCTTTTTTCTGCTCGTCTATGCAGCGGATCACGAGCTGTTTCAGCTCATCATCGATAAAGTCGGTGCGCAGGTCGTATAGGCCAAATGCGTCGAGAGCGATTCCTGTCGATTTCATGCTTGCTGATTCCTGTTCGATAAGTCACGCGTAAAACGGTCGAGCCATTGTCTGGTTTCATCAACCTGTTTGTCACTGCCCCAGGTTGTCCACTGCCAGTCCATCAAGCGAAAATTGCAGGGCAGGCCTTTTAATGTGTAGTTCAACTTCAGGTGAATCTTCAGCGATTCGAGGTTGTCGTACATCACGCAGGTTAATAATTCGGAACAACCCCGGGCTGCGAGAGCTGCAAGCAATTGCTGTTTGAGTACTGTGCCGTAGCCGAACTTTCGTTTATTGCGATATGTATAAAAATCGTAGGTATAGGCCTGATGTGGCGCCAGTGGGTAAAAATCCACGCCTTTGTCGAAGCCGCGAAAAATGCCGCACTGGCTCGTACTGATCCATTGCAAGGTTACGATTTCATCATTCACGCTCAGCGCGTAACAGACATCACCTTTCGCAAAACGATTGTGATAAACCGACGCGGGCAGCGCTTCGCGATGCGCCATTATCTGCTTGAGTCCGGCAGTGTCGATCAGACCAAAACGATAACCATCCGGCAGGGGCGGCGGTGTGGTCGCCTGCAAGGGTTTGTTCAGTAATAGGGGATGAGAAAAATATTTGTCCTCCACGGCATGGCGTAGAAAACCAAAGTATTTACGCGGGAAAAGTGCGATCAGATTATTCTGCAATCTGAGCGGCAGACTGGCGAGATAACGTGGCGCAGAGATGTTTTCCATAACGCGGTCCTAACCAGCCCCATTTACCAGTTTGCGTTTTAAGCGCCGCAATACATGTACACCGGCCTCAAGCCAGCTGCGCTGCCATATACGTTCGTGCAGTTCATAACCTTGCGGATGATCCCAGCACAGATACTCATGCATGCTGCGTGGATTATCGAGTAGCAGCTGCATCTCATCTGCGAGGCGAGTGTGTTCGAGCGCCCTGGCCAATTGCACACACAGACGGAAATTCTCGTTATCGCGGCGTGTCCTGCGACTGAGACTGGTGTATTCCATCGCGTAATCCATGTGATCCTCGAGTTCGTTGAGGAGGTGAAGATAAAGGATTTTTTTTTCGTCCGCATTTTTTTGCGCGATGGAACTTATATGGTTTTCAATATTCTTGCGGGTATACCAGGGAAGGGCTTCGTAATCCCACAACATTTGTTCGGTGGCTTCGCCCAGCAGTTTTTTTAATTCTTGCCTGCGTATATTCACGTTTGAACTGTAGGTGCTTCCATCGAAATCCTGCAACACATATGCAGCATGCAGCAAACCAACAATGACAAGTTGCAGGTCACGTGTTTGATCCAGTGCGATGCTGGCCATACGGATCAGATGGTTAAGGAGTGGACAACCTTCGGCGCGATATAAATTCCTGCTCATACGTTGCGCGAGCGCAAACGCGGAACGTAGCTCGATCAATTGTGGCTTGCTGAAACCTGCAGCCTGGGCCTGGTTCATTAGTTGCGGGTAGTTCTGGGCGTAAACAATCATTATCTGGTCTGGTCTGTGCGTGCGGGATTACAAAACTTCATTATGACGGTACGACCGCGTTTTTGTAGCGCTATTCTCGCGAAGCATGATCTGGATAGCAGTTCTGTAGTGCCACCTGGTTCATGTAAAAAAATGCTTGTTTACATTTAACGAAGCTCTGATTAATCAGAGGCTCCTTAGCCACTGCAAATAGAAATCGTGTGGAAATGGATGGGGGGACAAGCCAGTTTGCCGACAAGTGCCGATATGGTGCCCGGAGACACGACCAACAGATATTCGAAATAACAATTCGGGATGCAACAGACCAACACATTTATTCGCCAAATACTACTTTGCGCGATCGAGATAACCCTGCGCCAACACATCTATCGCCACGACCTGATTACGTGCTGCTGATGTTCCCCACGCGCCATAAAACACGATGCCGAACAGTGTTCGTTTATCCTCACCGCCGAACGCTACGCCGTGGAGACCCTGAGGGCCCGGGATAATGCCGAGCGTTTCACCTGTTGGGGAAATCACATTAACGGCTGAACCTGCCGCAACATAGATACGTCCCTCGCTGTCGACTGCCGATCCATCACCACCGCCACTCAACTTGGCAAAGTCACGCTGATTGTCTAACGCACCATCAGCCTGTACATCAAACGCCACAAGGACGGGACCATTGGTTACATAAAGCACGTCTTCGGCTGGGCTCAAAATGATGCCGTTCGCGCCGCTGACCTCTGTACCGTACTGCGTGATCACGCCTGATTTGTCGGCGTAGAACACACCACCTCCACTCACCGCGATATACACGCCCCCTTTGTTGTCGGCTGCGATGTCATTTACGACACCGCCAACACAGTCGAACGGTTCGCGATTGAGTGTGTCGGCGAATATTTTGCGTTCGGGCTCGAGTTGCATGATGCCGGAGTGCAGGCCACGCATCGCGAGAAACAGCGCGCCGCTTTTACTGCGGGATACTGCGCCACCGGTATTGGTGTCATCGAAGATTACTTCTGCGAGGGAGGTTTCGGGATTCAGTTGCATGACGTTGCCCGCATCCTGATTTGCAAACATCAGTGTGCCGTTCGGGCCGGCAATTGGACCATCCGCGTTGTTGCCTTGCCATGCCCAGACGATGCGCCACTTTGCGTCGGCGTTGATAATGCCGGGAATGGCTTCGATAGCGGGCAAGGCTGGAGCCGGCGGTTCTTCAAGAGCTGCGTCGGAAGGTGCACCACCAATTCTGAATGGTTGTGGAGGCTTCGAGCATTGACTGATTGTTGACTGGTAATCCGGATGCTGCCACACCTGCAGATTGTTGCCGCGCGCGAAGGCGGAAGACGGGCTCTGTGCAAAAACACCGGCAGAGAGGCCGAGCGTGAGAACCAGCGTTATCGTTGTTTTCATACGTTTCCCCGTTTTTGTTTGTTGTTATTAGATGTGCATGAAACTGTGTGCGCAGTTTATATCGTTCTGAGTGGTTCCGGCGCAAGCCAGACAAAGTTCAACGCGCTGAATTTTGCATGTTGGTGTTCCACTATTGTGTTGCTCCACTTGGGATGAAACGTTGCGTTACTTTCATTTTACGAAACAAAAAACTCCTGCGTACAATCCGGATCAGTAAGTTGCAGCTCGTGTGAGGTTTGGAAATATATGGCCCAGCGTTTCACCGAAATCAAGGATTCCCTGCGTAAATTTATCGAGAAACAACACATCTTCTTTGTCGGCACGGCTGCGGCGGATGGGCGTGTCAACATTTCACCGAAGGGTATGGATTCACTACGTGTGCTCGATCAGAACCATGTGCTGTGGCTTAACGTCACGGGCAGCGGCAATGAAACAGCCGCGCATGTGCAAGAGCTGTCACGCATGACATTGATGTTCTGTGCGTTCACGGATGCTGCGCTGATTTTGCGCTTGTATGGCACCGCCAGAGTGATTCATGTGACTGATCCCGAATGGCCTGAGCTTTACGCACACTTCACACCAAATCCTGCGCCACGGCAGATATTCCAGATGACTGTTGATCTTGTCCAAACGTCCTGTGGCACCGCGGTACCTTTTTTTGATTACGTTGAAGATCGCGAAGAGCTGAACGAGTGGGCAGCGAAAAAAGATGAAGAGGGTATCAGGCAATATTGGTTGACGCGCAACGAACTGAGTGTGGATGGTAAAGACACGGGTATGCGCGCGAAACTCGGAGATGATTGAAAAGTGATCGCCCGGCCATCAGAGCTTGCATAAGCTGGTCGCGGCCCGCTCCAGCGTTTCTGCATTTTTGGCAAAACAAAACCGAATAAGGCGTTGTCCACTTGGTGGCACTTGATAAAAAGTCGACAACGGAATTGCGGCCACACCTTTCTCACGTACAAGCCAGTCACAAAATTCCATATCGGTTTTTTCGGGTGCAATAGCTCGATAGTCAGCAAGCTGAAAATAGGTTCCGCTTACGGGTAGCAGTTGCAGCCGTGACGTTTGCAGCAGGCTGCGAAAGTCATCGCGTCGTGCCTGATAAAACCTTGATAGTTCGAGATGATGCTGCGGTTCATGTTCAAGCAAATCCGCCAATGCATATTGCGCGGGGCCGAAAGAGCAGAACGTCAGATACTGATGCACTTTGCGGAATTCGCTTGAGAGTGGCTTCGGTGCAACACAGTAGCCAATCTTCCAGCCGGTGCAGTGATAAGTCTTGCCGAATGAACTGACGATGAAACTGCGCCCAGCCAGTTCTTCATGACGCGACAGACTCTGATGGGCGAGACCATCAAACACGATGTGTTCGTAGACTTCATCCGACAGTACAACAATGTTGGTGTCGCGCGTCAGTTCGGCGAGTGTGTTGAGATCCTCCATGCTGAGCACTGTGCCACATGGATTGTGCGGCGTGTTCACGATGAGCATACGTGTCTTGTGTGTTACAGCCGCTTTCACACGCGCCCAGTCAACCGCGAACGTATCGTCTGCCAGACTGACGTGAACAGGTGTGCCACCACTGAGCAGGATTGCAGGTTCGTAACTGTCGTAACACGGGTCGAGCACAATCACTTCATCACCGCTCTGCACCACTGCGGCGATGGCTGCGAAGATGGCTTCTGTCGCGCCTGACGTTATTGTTACTTCAAGGTTTGCATCGATTGAGCGCCCATAAAGCGCCTGTACCTTCTTGGCGATTTGTTCGCGTAATGCAGGTACGCCGGTCATTGGTGCATATTGGTTAAGACCCGCCTGCATCGCGGTGATCAATGCGTGCTGCAGGCGTCGTGGTGTTTCAAAATCCGGGAATCCCTGACCCAGGTTGATGGCGCCATATGTTGTGGCGAGTTGGCTCATCACCGTAAATACGGTGGTGCCGACCTTCGGTAATTTGGTTTCGATCTGCATCGGGTGGTCCTGGCCTTCTTTACGTGAAGTACGACATGACGTTTCACATGAAGTGTTTTATAAAACATGTGATCGCGCGGCTAGTAGATAACAAAATTCGCGGTGTTTGCTACTTTCTGGCCTGGCGATATTGCAACAGCTGGATGAGTTGCATCACTACTGCGGCGAATCCATCGTTTCCGCTAAAAGTGATCTTCAACTGTATCAGGCAACGGTGTATGTTCGCACCAGCCAGCGGTTGTTGATCGTAATGCTGCACGCGATATCGCGCTGGCGACAGCATCAGGTTTATATCAAGACTCGGGAAACGTCATCCTTATGGCAAACACAGAAAACACTACAAGCGGTCCGGGATCGTTCGGCATTGATAACATCGTGAAAGATCTGCGCACCGCGCGGCAGGCTTCACTTGAACGACGGCTGCGGCGCAATAATCCGCCCAAACTGCCATCCCGCAAAGTGCTGCAGACGATCGTTGATGGCCTGACTGCCGCTTTGTTTCCGAACCGGCTTGGGCAGCCTGGCCTGAAAGGTGAGGGGCTGGATTATTTTGTGGGTTATACGCTGGAAATCGCGCTACGCGACCTGTATCGACAGGTAAAACTCGAACTCAATTTTACGACCGACACGGGCAGTGCGAGCCGTCCTGAAGATGAACAGGCAATGTTACTTACGAGCCAGTTTGGCGGCCGGCTTGCGAGCATTCGCGAAATTCTCGATACCGACACAATGGCCGCTTATGAAGGTGATCCAGCCGCGCGCAGCATTGACGAAGTGCTGGTGTGTTATCCCGGTGTTACCGCGATGATCCATCATCGACTCGCACATGAACTACACACACTTGGCTTGCCACTCATCGCGCGCATGATCGCCGAAATTGCGCACTCTGCCACGGGCATCGATATTCATCCGGGTGCAACGATAGGACACAGCTTCTTTATCGATCATGGTACTGGGGTCGTCATAGGAGAGACTGCGGTGATCGGCAATCGTGTGCGTTTGTATCAGGCCGTCACGCTTGGCGCGAAAAGTTTTCCGACCGATGCGGATGGCCTGTTGATCAAAGGTGCGCCACGACATCCGATTCTCGAAGACGAAGTAGTGATTTACGCAGGGGCGACCGTGCTTGGCAGGATCACGATAGGGAAGGGTTCAGTGATTGGTGGCAATGTATGGCTCACGCACACTGTGCCGCCTGGCAGCCAGATCACGCAGGCGAATACCAAAGCGTCGACGGAAACTAATCCGCAGAAAGTGTAAGGGCTGTGCCCCAGTGCCGACTTCTGTTACGAGAAAATGGTTTGGATGTTGCTACTGAAGTGGGTGCAACGACTCACATCGACATCGCATCGACA
>JAZKES010000054.1:17122-23298 GCA_040386995.1 Pseudomonadota bacterium
CGCATCGACATCGCATCACTACGCTGAATATCATCATTAAAAAATGAATTCAGCGTAGCGCGCAGACTTCACTCGTTTACGGGAATATTGGCAAACTACGATCCATCGATTGGTAGTCATCGCCATTGCCAAGCATCAGTTCGGTGGCGAGGTTGTCGTCCTGGCAGACGAATTCAAATGTTTCGCCTGGCGTCCAGAACATGTAGAAACCAGACGACCATGTGCTGGTATACGCACCGGGATCATCGATAGTAATTTCGTACTTGAGTCGTTCAAGTGACACACGGGTGAACTTTTCGATCAAATGTAATTGTGTGGTGTGCGGCGAGCCGTCGGAGTCGAACCACATTTTTTCGTTGAAGCCGATTGTGTCGACCACCAGCGTGTCACCTTCCCAATGGCCAATCGAATGGCCGTGATAACTGGGCTTCAGGTTGTCCGGATGACCACGGCCGTCCAGCCAGATCTCGCGAAAATGCCGAGGTCCACCGGTTGGGAACACGTACATTTTTTGCATGTCGGGAAAATCCACGAACTGCGTGCCATACGCAGTAGCAACTTCGCGCGCTGCCGCTGAAGGTTTGCAGCGTACGTAGGGTTCGAAGCGTGTGCGTGTACGTGCATCGAACAAGGCTTTGGCCCAAGGCTGATAAGGAATCTTGCTCTCAAGAATTTTCGGAAAATTTTCTGGATCATTGAGCGCTTGTTCGTGGGGTGTGTACGCAATGATTGCTCCCTTCGGCACCACGTCGAGTATGCGTAGCATCGGTCGCGAACCAAAACCTTCCCATGCGCCAACCTGTCCTGGCACAGAGCCGAGTACTGCGCGGCCGTTTGCATCTCGCGGAGGTGGTGTTTCAACTGTAGTCTCGGGTGGCCTCGTGGAGCCCGCCGTTAGCGGCTGCATCGCGGTCGCATCCAGTCCGGTAGGTTGTATTACTTCCGATGGTTGCTGTGCGGCTTGCTCCTGTTGTGGTTGTTCCTGCGGACTACAGCCCGGCAGCAAGACCAGTCCTGCACAAACTGCTGCCAGAATACGGATCTTCATACGACGACTCTTGTGAAAGTTGCGAAGGCGCGGATGCTAGCAACAAAGGTGCGGTTTGTTGAGGTCTGTGCGGTTCGCCTCAGAGCGCTTGCGGAATGTTTACACTTTTCTGAGGGCTCTATCCCGATAGACCGCTGACTGCATTTCGGTGAGGCGACTCAATGTACGTTGAAACTCGAACGCGAGGCCACCACCCGCATAGAGTTCAGCAAGCGGCACATCACACAATACATGGAGCTTGAACCCCTGGTCATAACATTCATCCACCAGGCTAATGAAACGGCGCTGCGCATTTTCGTTGGACGAGTAGAGGCGGCGATGACCTCCGATAATTCCATCTTCCGTTCCAATCGTCACGTTTGGCTTTGCCTCGATGCCACCAAACTGCGGCACACCACTCACGAGCAATATTTGAAACCGTTTACCCAACGCGAGGTAATCCTTCGCAGAACGTGGTCGTTCACACAGCTCTGCAAAACTGAACCATCCAAGGCTGTCAGAGTAACGCACTGGCTTCAGCACGTGGCCGTGAATGAAGAGGGGTTCAACGCTGTAATCGCTGTGCTCATGTATAGCGAGATTGAGTTCGTCAAACAACGTTGCAAAGTCCTGTTCACTACCTGTGTACCAGGTCGGGTGATCGTCCTGATGCAAGCGGCGGTAATCTTCGACACTTTGAAGATGGACTTCTTCCGTGTGAGCCTTCAGCAATTGGATAGCAGGCTGAAAGATGCGTGGCTGTAAGTCGTCCTTGTACAAATGTTCGATCGCAAAATTCGACGTGATCAGCAGCGCGACGCCTTCTTCGAACAAACTGGTGAACAGCTGATACACAATCATCGCGTCGCCGAGGTCGGTGATGTACAACTCGTCCAGGCATATCACGTCGTACTCAGCGGCCAGCTTCTTGCCGATGTGTGACAACGGATTTGCGATACCCGTCATTACATTCAGTTCGCGATGCACACGCGCCATGAAATGCTGATAGTGCTGCCGGGTCTTGCCGATGGCGGGCAGGCAATCGAAGAAGAGGTCGGTCAGAAAACTTTTGCCAATGCCGACGTGACCCCATAGATACATGCCCTGGATTTGTTTGCGGCGTGTATACCACGGCTTGCGCGCGACCAGTCGCTCGTACAACGCGTCGAGCCGCAGCACAACCTGCGTCTGCAGAACATCTGTCTTGAAGCCGGCCTGCTGGTGCAGTTGTTGATAACGTTGAGAAGGAAGCAAGGATGATCAGGCGTGATGAAGCGGGAGCGCAATCTTATCACTGTGTGGAGGAGCACTTGAACCCGGTAAGTGAGCAAACGTATTGGTGAATAGCGCGTGAAGCAGCGGTGTTGCGGGAGCAAGACCTGGATTGCGGGCTGATTGTATGACTTGTAGCCGGAGGTGGTTCATTTGGCGCTGCGAAGAAGATCCAGCGCGATGAGAGAGAAGATTTGTCTTGGCCCTCATCGGCTGTTTTGGACTGACGAGCAATTAGTGACGGAAGGTTGAGGGGAGTATGTCGACGCTTATATGAAGCAGCATTTATTCCCCGTTCCCTTCACACTGCGGAGTTAAACAGATAATTCGGCTGTTTCTTCGTCAAAGGCCTGTTCGAATGCGTTAGCAACAGGAACACCTGATCTGATGAGTTTGAGAATTTCTTCCCTGTACAAGCCGATTTGTGGCGGCAGAGATGGTTTATTCGCCATGTAGTAGTCAGACAATAATTTTCTGGCATCCACTTCCGCGCGTTTTTTCGCTGTTGTTGTTACCCGTTTCGGTTTGTTGGCTACGGCTTTTTTACGTACGGGTGTTGCCTTGATATCCAGCACTGAGTAAGTGCCGATCAGTTTGCTCAATTTGGCTGGCACTTCTCGCAATGTCGGTTTGCCGAGTTCTTTTCTAACCCAGTTGGCACCGGCGGTATTTACTTTGACTCTGCCGAGGTCAGCACAACATTCGGAATAACGTCTGAACAGGCGATCATTGATTTCGATCGCAAAAAATACTTCGTCGATGATATTTTCAGAATACGGTTGTGGCAGGCTTTTAAGAACTTCGGTGACCAGTTTTTTTACGTCGATAGTTTTCATTGACATCCAACTTAAATGCAAAGTGATAAAAAAATATTACAGAGAGAAGCTGTAAGGTGTATTTGAGGAGACGCTAAATTTGGGGTGCGAATTGTATTGTGTCTGGCGCGCTTTTGACAGGCTGTATTTTGGGTGTTTATGACATTCTTGCAGAACTTGCTTGAAAATTTCTCGCGAATAAAATTTTTATTCGTTGACGAAACAAGGGATTGGAGGGTTGAGCTCGCAGGTTCACTCACTAGTAACAGGAACAGCCTGAGAAATGTGGAAGCGTACCAGGTTGGAGCATTCGACAAAGAACTTCACGGATATGCAAGCTGTAGCGGCGCGCATCGTTGATTGTCCCGAAAGAGCGATAGAAATGGACCACAGTAGTTCTCTTGAGCGACCTGCGGTTTTCAATGCGGCATATGTTCGAACTATAACACCCGACGATGTCATCTGCCCCTGCTGGTTACTGTGGACTAAAAACAAAAACGGCGACCGAAGTCGCCGTTTTGTGTTCAGCAGTTCATCACTGCATGAAGCCACCTTGCCAATCTTCCTGCGCGCGGGAGATAACGTAAGCGTGAATATCATCGACCTGCGCTTCGGTCATCATTTCCTGCCGTGGCATGCCTTTGTCAGCGCGTGTGCCTTGCAACACGATGGTATTGAACTCGGCGTGGGCGTCGGGCGTCATGTAGCGCAGATCCTTGAGACCGCCGATTGCATTCTGGCCGTGGCATAACTGGCACGTGCCCGCGAACAGGATTTCACCACGATCGATTTGCTCACGCGTGAACTGTGTCGCTGGAGGAGCAACAAGTGTCGCGGCTTCAGGAGGTGGGGGCAATTCCACACCGGTAGCATCTAGTGCAAACACCAGCAGACGTGCGGGTGCGTAGGTGAACGGAATGCCACCTTCATTAAGGCCATATACCAGCGCGCTATTCCAGCCAGCGTTGATGGCGAGATATTGTTTGCCATCGACCATGTAGGTAATCGGGCCACCCGGCGTGACGCTGTCGATCTGTTTTTCCCAGAGCAGCTCACCCTTGTCGGCGCTGTAGATGGAAAGGGTTTTGCGGATCGTGCTCTGGACCACGAGATTGCCGGCAGTCGCGAGTGTGCCGCCATTACCCGAATGTGGGTACGGTACGCGCCACGCTTCTTTCTGATTCACAGGATCCCACGCAAGCAGGTAACCTTTTTCCTTATCCTGCATTTGCTGGTTCAGTTCGCTGCGCAGGTCGGGGTTGGCACGGCCGGGGGACCACGTGGAGCGACCGAGTGAAAACTCGAAGGTGCCATCGTCGGCTACTGAATAGACCTGATAGGTTTCCTGCGCGGGGATATACACGAGGCCTGTAAGTGGACTGTATGAAATCGGATTCCATGAATGACCACCACCAAAACCAGGGCTCAGCAACACGGGTTCGCTGGTGGGAAATGCAACCGGGTTGAGCACTGGGCGACCGGTTTCCATGTCCACGTGTGAAGACCAGTTGGTGTTGCCTACGTAATGCTCGGCAGACAGCAATTCACCTGTTGCACGATCGATCACGTAAAAATACGCGTGTTTCGGCGCATGCATGATGACTTTGCGGTCGACGCCATCGATGTTCAGCTCAGCGAGCATTGGCTGCGAGGTGCAGTCGTAGTCCCACTGTTCTGAAGGAACTTCCTGATAATGCCAACGGTATTCGCCGGTGGTTGCATCCACCGCGACAATCGAACACAGGAACAAGTTGTCGCCACCTTCGGGGCTGCGGAATTTCATGTGATGCGGCGAACCGTTGCCGGTAGGGAAATACACGAGGTTCAACTCGGGATCAAATGCAATGCCGTCCCAGTTGTTGCCGCCACCACCCATCTTCCACCATTCACCGGTCCAGGTTTCTGCGGCCATCGCCATGACGGAATCGGAAACTTCGCCGTCAGGCACGCCGGGTTCACCGGGCACGATGAAGAAACGCCAGGCTTTTTCGCCGGTATCTGCGTTGTAGGCAGTCATGTAGCCACGCGAGCCGACGTCGCCGCCGCTATTGCCAATCACCACGAGATTATTGGCCATGCGCGGAGCGCCCGTGATCGACAGGGGCTGGCCCTCGATTTTGGTATCGGTTTCCCAGACGACTTCCCCGGTTTTTGCGTCGACTGCAATCAAGCGGCCGTCAAGTGCGGGGATGATGATCTTGCCGTTCCATGCAGCCACGCCGCGGCTGACCGTTCCACAACAAGTGATGCGCGAATATTCGGGAGCTACTTTCGGATCAAATTCCCATAACTTTTCACCAGTCGCCGCGTTGTAGGCAGTGGTCACACTCCACGCTGAAATGTTGTACAACACGCCGTCGACAAAAAGTGGTGTGCCTTCGACACCGCGCATGGTGCCGAGTTCGGTGTACCAGGCGAGGCCAAGACGATCGAGATTGGTGTCATTAATTTGATCGAGCTGGCTGAAACGTTGTTCTTTCCAGGTGCCGCCGTAGTTCATCCATTGGTCTGGTTCGCTCGCTGCATTTTCGTACCGCGCCTCATCTATTGCTGCAGGACCACTTGGCAGGGAGACGGCAGTGGTTGGGGTAGCTACAACTGTGGCGGTGGGTGCGGGAGTTGGTGCAGCGGGTGATGCAGATTCGGTCGGTGCCGGTGAGCAGGCGGTCAAAGCGCAGCTCAGGGACACAGTCAATAAAAAGGGCAAGTTGAAACGCTGGGTTGTCATTATTGTTGGTTCCTCGTGGCGGGCTGTTTTTCTTATTGTTGGAGCGGAAGCATCATACTGCGTGGTTCGCTCCAGATTAATAAAAAGTTTAATAAAAAGTTTGATAGTCAGGGAAGTTCTGAACAATTCGTCATTGCCGCGAAGGCGGAATCCAGCTTGTTGATTGTTCTGGATACCCGCCTTCGCGGGTATGACGTAGTTTGAATTAATCAGAAGTTCAGCAGCTTAATAAAAAGCGGACGAAAGGATAAAAAAATGTCCCTTCGTCAATTCAATAGTGCCTATGCACCCGTTTCTGTTACAGCGGTTTTGAGCGGATGTCCGCAGTTAGTCA
>JAZKES010000054.1:23398-32436 GCA_040386995.1 Pseudomonadota bacterium
CGCAGTTAGTCAAACGGCTTAGCCCACAACACTGACGCGAGATGAAGGCACTACCTTGCGGAAATGCCTTCGTCGGTCAGCGCCGATTACAGTGCCCATTACTTTGCCAATAAAAGTACAGCCACGCCGTACTTCCAAAGCAACCCAACTAACAGGATCGTTGTCTCACGTACTACTCTCGCGGTGGTTCAGCGATTGGCTGAGTGCCATCGGCGAGGCGGCCAACTTTCAGCGAATCAATCTGCGCCTGGGTACCGGGAGGCGCCGCATATACGCCAACCTCACCTCTGTCGGGCACCAATGCCTTGCCTGTCACCGGGTTTGGATAGTGGTACGGGATGATGTAATAGGCCGGGTAGGTCAGATAAACCGTGGAAGGTGGCAGATCTGGCGCTGGGTCAAACTTGTCGGGCCACGTGTTGTTCAACGCGTTTTTTCCCCAACCCGCCCAGCTTGCGTACATCGTGAACGGGCCCGTCAGACGACTGATTTTCCAGACACCGTTTTCTTTTCTGTATTCGTTTTCATACAGCGGCAAACCCCAGCCACCCATGCTCATTACGTAAGCACGCGACCGAATCCAGCCGTGGGTGCCATCGGCCGATACATCAGGAATCGACTGAAACTGCATGTGATTGGCGAGTGAATTTTCTTTCGTACCATCGGCACCAAACGCGGTCTGCATATATTCGAGCACACGTGGTTTGCCGAGAAAAATACCCTTGCCGCCGATTTCGAGCGTGGCGTCATCGGAGAACAGTTCGGAGAGTTGTGTCCACTGACCCTTGTCGACGAAATAGCCGTAAGCGCGCTGCAAACGTTCGATCTGGTTCATGTCTTCAAGACGCGTGATGCGTGCTTCAAGTGCGTCCAGTTGTTCTGCGGCAGACTGCGCAAGCAGTGCAGAAGAAGTTGCGCAAAGTGTCAGGGCAAGCGCGGCGTATGATGTTGTGCGAATTATTTTTTTCATGATTATTGTCCCAATACGCTATCGACAACCTGCGGGAGATCCGTCAACGGCTTGCCGGTTACCGGATGGTTGTAGCTGAACGGCGGGATATAGTTGCCCGGCAAGGTTCGATACACTTCCGTAGGTGGTTTATCGGGCGGAAACAGCGCGCTCTGACCTTTCATTGGCAGCGTGGACTGTGCCCAGCCTTTGTCGTAGTCGGTGAATGCGGTTGGATAAAAGTGCAGGCTGTCGATTTTCCAGACGCCGTTATCCTTCGCGAATTTATTCTCGTAAATTCCGACACCCCAGATGCCGTTCGCGCCGGGTTCGGCCAACATCACCATACCTTGCCAGCGGCCTGTTGCACTCTCGCCATCGGGTGCCACGGTGATGATTGCCTGCAATTGCATGTGATTATTCAGATAACCCTGCGCGAGACCTTGCGGACCGAGCAGCAACATCGCGCGACGAATTCTTTCCTGGCCGATATACACGCCACTCTGGCCGTATTCGAAAGAGCCGTTGCGCGTGAAGAGGTCAGCCGCGTCTTCCCACAGACCTTTGTCAAAATAGAAACCAAACGTGGCTTGCAGATTTTCGACCGCGTCCTGATCTTCCAGCAGACCAACACGTTCGCGATAGGCTTCGAGGCGTGCTTCAGGTGAGGATTGGGCAAGGACAGTTTCGGTTATGGCGAAAGTACAAAAGCCGGTCAGCGCTACGCCGCAAAACTTCAGCATCAATTTTCTGATATTCATTAGTTATCTCCTTTCACTGATTTGCCAGTGACGGGATTCGGCGCCTGGAAGGTTGGTACCTGGGTGTCGGGAAAAGGTTTGTATTCTGCGGTCGGGCCACGATCCGGCGGGAAGGTTTTTGATGTTTCGCTTTGTGCGAGGCCTTCGCCGGGCTTGAGGCGTGCCCAGCCTTTTTCATACGGTGCAAGGAAGTTGACGTACAGGTGCAGCGAAGCGATCTTCCAGATGCCGCCATCGTTTACGTAGGTGTTTTCATAAATGCCGTCGCGCCATTCTGCGTGTTGTTTGTATTGGCTCAGCATCGCGTGGTCGCGCCAGCGCGCCGTGCCGCTGTTGCCATCTTCACTCATGTTCACGGCTGGTTGCAGCGTGATCCATTCATTGAGCTGGCCGTAGATTAATCCGTCCTGGCCACCGTGAAGACGTTTGAGATATTCCTGAATGCGGGCCTTGCCGACATACACGCCATCAATGCCGATTTCGATGGAGCCGTCGTCGGTGAAAAGATCGGCTGCTTCGTTCCACAATCCGCGATCAATATAAAAGCCAAAAGCGCGTTGTAGTTTTTTTATGGCGCGGGTGCCTTCGAGTTTTTCGACGCGTTCCGTCAGTGCATCGATTTCTGCGTCGAAGCCCTTGCTCTGGGCTAGAGTGGTCTGCTGCGCAAGCGCGAACGCAAGACCAATCACGTAGATATGTTTCATGATTACTCCCAATCAAAAAGTTAAAGACCTGGTTTTATTAGTGGTGCCAGTGTTGTTCGGAAATTTTACTGCACGTTCAGCAAGTGATCAGTTGCCCCCTTGATCCGACTTCAGGGAGGCCTGTCACGGGGTGCCACGTTAGCGAGACTATCGCGTTGGGTAAAGTGTTAAATATGAATGGCGGCCCAATTCCGACTGATCCCCGGAATGGGTATGAAATAGCGGCGGGCAAAGCAGAATTGGAGTGGGCTAAAGCGAAAAGCTGCCTGTCGCAATACCAGGTGTGGTGCTGTTATCTCGAAATAATGACGGGTTATCAGCCCGCCAGAGTCGCGGCAGGGCTACACCGTAACACTGTTCGGAATCGTACTCGGTTGCATACGCTCGTAACTCACAATTCGCTCGCGGTTGCGTTTGCCAATCTGACCATCAATCTCCCTGAGGCGAACGCCAAAACGTTTGATGACTTCACGTGCGTCGGGATCGAAGCGGTGCAGCGCGTAGTCGCCCATGCGGTTTACGCGCCAGTTGGTCAGGTAATACGTCCACGTTTGTGAATACGCTGCGCGAAAGCCGGGCTGGATTCGCATGAGTTGCGCAGCATCGATATCCGACTCATTGCCGGTTGGCGGAGGAACATAAGACGCGTACGGCATGTTCGGCACGAAGCCAGGATAACTGTATTGATTGAAGTGAATACTTGAATGGTGCGCGGTGCAGTGGAAGATGATCTGGCCAATTGTTTCGGCCAATACTTGTCTTGATGCGAATTTGGTCGGAAACCCCGGAATACGCCCTCGATCCGGCGCGCTGATGTCATGCGCCCACATGTTGATTTCATGGTCGAGCGCAACATCTTCATCGGATTGGTAACAGGTATTAATGTAATCCCGTACGAAGTTCTGAATGGCGTCCCACAACAACAAGCCATCGTCACGATACGGATAAAACAGGCTCGGGTTGTCCACTTCTCTGTTGGCAATATCCTTCGGAAATGCATAGTCCGCAAAGTTGTAACTCGTCATCGCGTCGGCCATACATTGCGTGGTTGCATCGTAGTCACCTGCGAACAGTTCGCCGAAGCGACCAGGACGGCCCCAGCGATTCTTCAGGAATGTGTGCTGGTGATTAACGTTCAGTGTGAATTGCAGATGTGGATCGAGCAGCACATAGAGTGGATGTGATTCGTGCAGTTGCCTGCGTGATGCCATGATTATTGCTTCCATCACATAATGAATACGCACAGCGTGGGTGTACAGGATGTGGTGATTGCCGTCCGCGATTTGTGCGAACGTTTTTGCGAGCTGCCACAGATTGCCATCCTTCGTGGTGTATATTTTTCTGTTGCCGCGCTCGGCTTGATCGAGCTGGATTGCGAGCGGGCGCAGCGTGCCATCGTCTTGCTGAAACAGCACCACTATCGGCGTTGTGACGTGCTGCTTATGGCCGCCGTCGATATAGCCAGGATTCTGCTGCAACACCGCAAGCACCGCATAATCGAGCACATATACGCGTTTCTGCGCCACGGCGGTTTGGTAATCAACCCCTGGCACGTGTTCAGAAAATATCTGCTGGAGTGCGAAGACAGATAAGTTGCCTGGCAATGGCTGCTGTTGACTAACCGCGCGCAGCACGACGGGATTGCAACCAATTACGCGTTGTAAACCAAACTGCAGATCCTGCTGGAAGTTGTCGAACAGCTGCGGATTTGGCTGCGGACTGCGCGGATAAAAAACGTAATCACGATAATTTTTTATTGGGTTGCCACTCAAATAATGCAACACAGTCCGCAGCAGACTCGGCAGGCTTGGAATCAGGTGGGCGAGATTCAGTGCTGCAGTAAACCAATATCTGAGCCCCGGAAATTCCCGCCACGGCACTTTGCGCACAATCGCAATGGTGTTCGCATATTCGTAGGTGTATTCATATCTGGCTTGCAGGCGATGCAGGTCCGCCTTGCGCTGCTCTGCCTTACTGGCGGCCTCGTGCTGTGGCAGCTTGTTGATCATGTAGGGTTCCTTGCGCGCGCGTGAAAAATTGTCGGGGCAATCTAGCCTTGTGCGCGAGTATTAAAACTCGCTGCCACGGTTTTGCTGTCTTTGATATTGCGATGGATGATGTCGGCCATCGCCACGGGTTTGGATATCAGCTCAAAACCAGGCTTCGAGAAGGTTTCTTCGTTGTGTACGGCAGTCGCCATGAGCGGGTTGGTTAATGCATGAGTGAATGCATCGTATCCCACCATACGTGTCAACAACCGGCCAAGCATAAAACTCGGATCACACTGCTCAGCGAATATGCCGACGTGCCATTCAAGATCGTCTATGCGATCGTTATACAGTTGTCGTATTTCTTCACGCAGCTCGACATCATCAGTCAGTTCGTCGAACGAACGCAGGCGCGAATAGCTGAACGCTTCGCGATAATCATTAAATGAACGCAACTTCGCATCACGTCCCATTGCAACGGTGCGCTCCATCACACTGCGTGTATCAGCGCCGAACGGCATCGGTTCAAAGAATATTTCTGGTGTGTTGTGCATGCCGATCTGGCCGGTGCGCTGTTTCGTCGCCGCGTCGATCAGTGGACCAAGGCCGTATTTGGTAACAAGCTGCGTGTTACTGCGGATGTCATTCAGCGGAAGGACTTCACTGCCGATGCGAAAAGTCTCGGGCACCATGGAATGCCAGCGGTAGAGCAGATTAAATTCCAGCGAGATCCAGTTGGTGCGATACCAGCTTTTTTTCTCGGCCATACCTGGTGAGGGTTCCAGATTAAAATCGAGGCGAGAAAACTGTCCGATATAGTCACCGATTACGATTTTGATCAACAACACGATCATGATATTGCGGGTAGTTTGAAAAAGTCGTTCGTCATTCCAATCCGGATAAGACGCCTTCAGCAGATCGCAGATGCGGTTATGCTCGCGAAGCATGATCGTATTCAAAATCGTATAACCAATTGCCGAGTTGCCGTGTTCGAGGCCGACCGCAAACATATATTTCAACCGCTCTTCGGGTACACCCCGGCAAATGAATTCCAGCGCATAACGAGGATGCAGCGTCTCGAATTCCTGGTTCGCAAATACCCAGTTGTTGAGTGTCGTTTTTTCGACATCAAACAAATAAGGCGGATACACCTCGCCGTCGATGATTTGATACTTGAGTTTACCGTCCACCTTCAGGCGCAGGCAGTTGGTCATGGCTTCGTTCAGGCCATAAATCTGGCAAAGATCGATCTCATGATTCGACGTGTTCTTGCGGCGATCAAGCAGGTTTGTGCGCAGGAAACTATCGGTGAACCACTGCGCAAAAAACGAAAACAGCATGCTCGTTTCTTCGGAGAGAATTTCCTGATTGTTCTTGCGGCGCCAAAGTGCGACGACTTTATCTATCGGCGGCAGCTCGGGTAGGTCTTGCGCTTCAGGCAAATGGCGCCCGGTAAAAGTCTTGTCGGTCAGTGATTTCCAGGTCGTGTACGACTCCGCCATTGAAAAAGCATGAGGACGTGCTGGCGCCGAGCAGGTTTGTAAGTTGATATAGATGTCGCTGAACAAGCGACGCAGGAAGGGGATGCTTGCTGCGAATCTGACAAGCCACGGTAAGCGGTCCAAAAGACCGTAGATGAATGTAAGCAAAGTTCGCTCCTTCGAAATGGGAATCTGGCAGGCCGTTTTGTTATCGAATAACAGGGCGCCAGACATCAACGATTCTTAACTAAATTTCTCCGGAAGGGAATATGGAATAGTCAGCTGGCCGCGGGCGATATCAGTGGTGATATCACGGCATCGCTACTGTTACCTGAATGGAAATCGGTAAGCGCTCGATGCGTATATGTGGAAGGCTTGCAAAGTAAGTAGCCGGGAGCGGATCCAGTACAGAGTCTCAAAAGTCGCCGGTTGCGGTAAAACATTTTTCAACGCTTCGACGAGGATGACTCTACCCGTCGCCATTTCGGGCCAGACGATATTTCCGGTTTCTTCGCTGGTTTCTTCGCCCCACACAAGTGTTATTGCAAACCGTTTTAACGACCGTAGACGCTGAACTCTTTGCCGTCGGCGAAGGTTACTTTTTCCAGCCGGATTATTTTTTGGCCGTCATTAAACTGATAGCCGACACCCGTGATCACATCACCTGGCTTGACCGTCGTTTTGGTCCAGCCTTTAGCTTCCATGCGATTGAGCGCGGGACCGCCGATCTGCCACTCTTCGGTTTCCCCGTCGGGTGTCGAAACGGTCAGGCTAATCATGGGGTGAGGGTTCTCCCACATGAACCCGGTTACTGTCCCTTGTACGGTAACGAGAGTGTTCATGTTCACTGGCCATGAATGATGCGCGAGTACCGGAACCGCGACTCCAGCCAGAGCAAAAATAAGGATCGATATTCTAGCGATAATCTTCATTGGATCTCCCTGGGGTTAACTGGAAAGAGCAACTCCAGCAGCGCAGGGCTGTCCTGCGTTGCTGCCACACTGAAAGTGACCCGGTTTTCGTTGACTCCTTTCACAACGGAAATTCAAAACGTATGGCCGATCCTGCCTGGCAGTCACCTGCTGTATAGTAACCGTAGTCCCTCCGTCATTCTGAGAGAATTCGTATCAACCCCTCATTCATAAGATCAACCACCACCACGAAGACCACGTCGCTGTTCAGACGATCCATATGCATTTTCGGTGGTTGGTTTTGACAAAGAACTTCGATGCACTTGTCCTGACCTGTGAACACGGCGGCAACGAAGTGCCAGCGGCCTATACGTCACTATTCGCTGAACAAACAGACGTGCTTGCCACGCACCGTGGGTGGGACATCGGGGCGCTCGCTGTTGCGCAAGGACTCGCTAAAAGCCTCGACTTACCGCTGCATTATTCGACAACAACCAGGCTCTTGATCGATCTGAACCGGTCGCTGAACGTCAAAGGTGTTTGGTCCACCTGGTCGAGGGAGTTGGACCACGCCGAACAGAGCAAGATCATCGAGCGTTACTACGCGCCGTATCGCAACGCGGTGGAAGATCATCTGACTCAGCTCGTGACGGAAGGAAAACGTGTGCTGCACTTGTCGATACATTCGTTCACGCCCGTACTCAATGGCGAAACGCGCAAAGCGGAAGTCGGTATTTTGTACGACCCCAAGCGAAACTTCGAGGCGGCAGTCGCGCGGACATTATGTGCCGCGGTGCGCGCAGAAGATGACGCCCTGCAGGTGCGCAAGAATTATCCTTACGTCGGTTACTCCAATGGCTTTACGACCGCGCTGCGTCGCAAGTTGCCAATGGCCCTTTATGCGGGAATCGAAATCGAGACGAGGCAGGACGAAATTGCAGCACCAGTGGGTCAGCGACGTTTTATCGATACCTACACGCGAGCAATCCAGCGCCTTTGATGCTTCTTCCCGATACAGGCCGTTCTGGAAAACAGAAAGTCGTTTGACTGCAAGGCCAAACGAAAGTCTCCCGCAAAACCAATTCAATTTGCTGGTATGGATACCACAAAGATATCGCGATGCTGATGAAGTCGAAAATTCAGCAGTCCGCACGAGATCAAGTGTTTGCAACTACCTCATCACACCACACGCGAAAATTTTTCAGTGTATTCGGACCGAAGGTGCTGCTGATGGCAACATCGGAGGCATCGCGCCCGCGTGCAATCAGTATGCGGCCCTTGTACGGCTTGTTGTTGCGCGCGTCGAAAATATGCCAGGCGTTACCGAGATACACTTCAAACCAGGCCGCGAAATCCATCGGGCCATATGGCGGCGGCATGTCGATGTCGCTCAGATAACCCGTGCAGTAGCGCGCCGGAATATTCAGGCAGCGGCAGAGCGCAACGGCAAGATGGGTGAAGTCGCGACAGACACCTACGCGTTCATTAAACGCTTCGTATGCGGTCCGCGTGACACGGGCCTGCATGTAGTCAAAACGAATATGCTGATGCACGAAATCGCAGACAGCCTGCACACGCGCCCAGCCGAGTGGAGTTTGGGCGAATTGTTTCCATGCTATCTCGGACAATAAATCGGTTTCGCAATAACGACTGCCGAGCAGAAACAGTAAAGTATCCGCAGGTAGTTCCTGTATTTGCAGCTGGCGTGCGTCGTAGGCGACAGGATCGGCTTGGCGATTATCCCGCAGCAGTGTATCGGCGGTGATTCTGATTTGTCCTTGCGGGGCGACGATACGGTTGCACCAGTTGCCGTACGAATCGTGGTAGGCCGTGACGGGCACCGAAGGTGAAAAGTGCATATGGTCCGGATAGACCAGGTCGGAAACCCTGGTCGAGTGGACGTTCAGAGTCAATATCATCGGAGTTGGTTGGACACATTCATAAACAAGCTCGTAACCAATTCGTATCTGCATGCTGGCGTGTTTCCTGTATCAAGTTGGGAAGATAGAAAGACAAAAAGAAAGATGGAAAGATCGAAAGAACGGCAGCATGTGACGTGCCGGATAAGCTTCACTGGGATTGCGATCGGCAAAGCCAGCAGTTCGTAGTGGCTTTGGATAAGCGAGCAGCCATCGCAGTGCCACCCACGGGACTGAGATGTACCGACGTCTGTCTGGTCGCGCAGGTATGGTGCACGCGCTAGACATGTTTGTCGTAACCCTGTTTGACGTAATCATGTTTGAT
>JAZKES010000054.1:32536-54202 GCA_040386995.1 Pseudomonadota bacterium
AACAACACTCCTTCAAGTATTTCTGATGAAGGGTCCTGCGTTGGCGTAACCGTCAGCTTGCGACGATTCAGCGATAACTCGACAGCGTTGCTGTTCTCAGTCTCCGGTCGTCCAGACAACGTGTTGCCAAGCGGGCTTTGTTTACGCTCGAACCGTAAGCAAAGTGAAACCCGGTTGCTTGCGCAGTCTGCGTGATGGCGAACGAATGACGACTCACTGTGACACGTATGAATGGGGAAGGACACTGTTTTGGTTACGTGAGCTTCGTGGTCGGCTTTTGTAGTGGCTGCGTTGGAAAAAAGTGTGATGTGAATGGACTCGAGAATAATTGGTCGCGCACCGCAACACTGATAGTGACAGTAAACATTTTCCGGCTGGCACTGATCAGCTGACGATATTTCGGCAATTTTTTCGGTGTATGTTGAAGTGTATGGGCTTGTTGAGCTGGCTAAAATAGCAGCGTTTAGATTGTCGGTAATCTCCGCGGTTTGCGTCCGCGCGGAAAGGCTGCATCAAGTGCGGCTATTGCACCGCTGCTCAGCTTGAGGTTGGCAGCTCGTGCATTGGCTTCGATATGTGTGAGATTCACACTCTTCGGAATAGGGAAGACGTGTCCTTCGCGGCTAAGGAATGCGAGCGCGAGTTGCTGAGGCGTGATGCTGTGTTCGGCTGCAAGTTTGGTCAGCACATCGCCGCCTTTGCTGGCTGAGGAAGGAAATACATTGTGTCCGAACGGACTGTAAGCGACCACCGCGACGTCATTGCGCTCGCACCACGGAATTACCGCGTGTTCTATCGCTCGCTCTTGCAAGTGATACAGGACCTGGTTGCAAGCAAGTTTACCGGGACCAAGCAAGGATAGTGTTTCATCGAGATCATCAACATCGAAATTGCTGACACCATAACTGCGGATTTTGCCTTGTTGCTTCAGCGTTTCGAAAGCATCGAAAGTCTCGGCGAGCGGATGAGCGCCGCGCCAATGCAGCAAATAACAATCGAGATAGTCAGTGCCGAGGCGTTGCAGTGACGCTTCACAAGCCTTGAGGGTACCGCTACGCGAAGCATTCGTCGGCAATACTTTCGATACCAGGAAAACCTGCTCGCGACGTCCCTTGATGGCATGTGCGACCAATCGTTCAGCTGCGCCGTTGCCATACATCTCGGCGGTATCGATATGCGTGAGCCCGCGATCCATGCCACTCTGGATGGCGGCAACGGCTTGAGAGGCGCGTTCCTCGATCATCCATGTGCCTTGGCCGATGCTGGAGACCTGTTGTTGAGTGCTGCCAAAGCGGCGGGTCGGAACATGAAGCGGGCTTGCTGGTGTAGAGGACGTCGTTAGGTGATTCATGCCGGTTTTAATACCACTTTTCCTTCTACCTTGTTATTGGGGGACATCAGTTATTGGGAAACATCAGTTATTGAGAACCGTCGGCGGTGTAACTGACGGGTGCTTCGTCGTTAATGATTAGCTGCACGGGCCCTTCCACACCGCCGACATGTACAGAGTTAAGGTATACCTGTGACATGCCGCGCGTCTGGTGTTGAAAAAGTTGTGTGTTAAACACCAGTTTGTCACTGCCGTTTTTAACCTGAAGCCGGGTGCCGAAATAATCGCCTGCAAATTTCACATATATACCGGGGTTCGTTGTTACGTTGTCGTAAACAACCATCTCTTTGCCATCGTAGGCGACCATGTCGATGTCGCCATCAGAATCCAGATCGGCAAATTTGCGATGGCGGCGCTGCGCACGGATAACAGACCCTTCCATCGGTTTGAATGCAAAATTGCCGGTATTCAGATAGACGCCGTTGGACGTGGTGTGATCGCCACCAAAAATGAAATCGCGATAGCCGTTGTTATCCAGATCGATCACGTCTATTTCGCCGTCACCATCGTAAGGACGGCGGCCACCAAATATCGGCGCTGTGTTCACCTTGGTGAAACTGTAACCATCATTGCGATAAAGGCTTTCTGTGAAAAAATCGACAAGATCCAGATCGCCATCCATATCGATGTCTTCGGGATAAAATTGCTGTTCGAGGCCTTCGCGCAAACCAAGACTTTCGGTGACGTCGGTCCAGACGCCATCTTTCTGTTCGAATACCCATGAATAACCGGAGTAGCGTTTTACCGGTTTGGTATCGGTTTCAAATGTGATCTGGCCGGCGACATTCGGAATCAGCTCGGGCTGGCCATCGTTGTTCAGATCAACGTAATACGCCTTGGTCAGTTTGGCATGGAGCGGATGTTTGGGCGGTGGAATGTGCGATGGCATCGGCAGGAATTTTGCTATTTCTGCGAGCTCTCCCATCGGCAATGAAAACGCCTGATTACTACGCGTGAAATCGCCATTACCTTCGTTGATGAAAAGTTTATTAGTGATGCCGGTGCCTTCGGTGCCAACACCATCGATGTCGCCGTCGTTGTCAGCGTCGAACCAGATGGGATCACGCACGCCGAACACCCACGATCCCTTCTCGAGATATTCTGCATCACCTTTTGCGCCGCGCCAGATAAATGCATCACTGCTGTGATGCCCATAAAGAATCACATCCAATGATCCGTCATTGTCGTAGTCGACAACCGATGACATCCAGGGGTATTTGAGTACGTCCTGCGGGATTGGCAATCGGTAGAGTTCTTTAAATAACTCGTCTTGATTGGTGACTAACGGCGCCTGTGCCTGCCCCTGTGAAAAGGCCGGGATAGTGCAGATAGCCATGCAACTCATCAGCACGAAGTTGAGCGACAGTTTTGGTCGGAGCGCGGAGAGCTTGAATTGGTTGGTCAGAATCAACGTCATGAAATCTTTCCTCTGGTGATATCTCATCCGAGATAATGATGTGGCCATTCCATGTGGCAGAACCAGGCGAAGTTCACTCTAGCACTATTTGCTGCTGTGTTCACGCAGGGGTATCCGATTTGCGTTTTCGCAATTTATTGGCGGTGGGATGAATGAACGAAACGCGCGAAAGTAACAAATAAGCCAACAAAACGGGAAGCAGCGGGGCGTGGCTTTTTGTCCCGCAACTCTTTTGTGCGACTACAGAATTGCTGGTGAACAGTGATAATCGAAAGAGACGTGTTCTAGCCTGGGCTGGATCAGCGCCAAGGCCGATCTGACCAGATTTCGATATAAGGAGCAGCTGTGGGAACGCCGCGAAGGAAGGCCGGGATGTACATGCCTCCTTCGACGATCTGCCGGGAATGGCTCTCGCAATTGCCGCTATCGGTTTCGTTCAAGACTTTGACACTGGTGGGTTTGCCGCCTTCGGCAGGTACGACGATCCCGTACCAAATCAGGAAGCCGCCAGTACATTTAGTGAGGATGCCACGCGCTGCAACACGATCATGGTAACGTTGCGGACCCGTGTAGTCGTTTCCTGGGCCTTCGATGCCGGCGAACTGATGCGGAAATAGTGTAATGCTCTCAATATTATCCCACTTCTCAAACTGCACCGTGTACTGGAAGTAGACAGACACGTTTTTGCCGTCCACGCGCGCTGGCGTTATTTGTGTGATGTCGATATTTTTTTCCACTGCCTGGGTGAACAGCACTTTTTCCTCGTGATCAGACCTGCAAATGCTATGTCCGAAGTCTCCGGATGCGCTTACTTGTACATCGCAGAATACTCTGACTGATACATCTCCGGTGTGGTCGGGAAAATTGATCCTGTCGATAATCGTTGACTGAATTGCAGGAAAGTTGGCCGGTTCGTAGCGGGTTACTGCTTCCTGCGCAATTCCATTTGCAGCGCAGAGCGATGTGAAAAATGTCAGGAAGACATGATCCAGGATTTTCATAAGTGACGATTTTGAGAAATGAATGGCTGGTTTTATCACAATTGTTCAAAAGCATAAATCAGAAGTTAATAAACAATAACTCGTATTACATTCGGCGATAGTTGCCGGGCGAGTAAAACCACTCCCGGTGGAGGCTCTAGACGAAAAAGGAGGCCCCCCGCGTAACACCATCTGTAACGGCGAAATCGTAAAAGGCAATTGATCGTAGTCCCCATGAAACATCGAGCTGGCGGGATATGCGTAGCGTCTCAACGTTGCGATTTCAGGATAGAGTTAAGCGCGTTCTGGTTTAACCTGATCGGAACTGTCGTCTTGGTTAAATTTAAATGTAGTCTTTTTGCACATCCCCGGAACCTGCCGCACCCATTTAAAACAGGAGTGTTCGATGACATGTATCTGCCGTACTCAACACTTGAATCTGGCCGCCAATCCTGCATAGTACGACATCGCTTTTTGTGTACCCCTGGATGACCGTTTGAACAGCTACGAAAGATATTTCACGTCTGCAATACAGGCAGGACTTTCGCCGACAGACGCGGCAGTGCGTGTGTTTGAAACCTACCTCGATGGCAAGCCACGTCTGCGTGGCGCTGTAAAAGGCAGTCTCGCCGAACTTGACGTTATGTTGTGGCAACAGGAATATCTTTACGCGCTGCCCGCAGAAGCATGGCAAACACAGGCAGCGATCCTTTCACTTACCCGCTACATGCATTCCACGCAGTTGAGTAATCTGCGACTGCTGGAGCATCTCGCGATACTTGCACCCGGATCGCTGCGTAGCGCAATTCGTTATTCGGGCATTGCGCTACAGCACAATCCCCTGCGGCTTGGCGAAATAACGCATCTCGCCATGCTGGCACCGCAGGAATTTGCAGAGATTGCGCGCATTCTTGCGATTCTTGAAAACGCCCATCGCCAAAGAATAAATCTCGTGGAGGAGTGCAGAGCGGCGATAGTTGGTTTGTCGCCGCTGGAAATGCTGATGTATGCAAGTCTCTATGCGTATGAATATATCGTGCCGGAACAATTATCGACTATCTCTGGTGAACGCACGAATGCGATAGATACACAGCACACCTGGGAAGCGATCAACAATCTCCTGATCTGGAAACTGGCTACTGCAGATGCTGGTGCATGTGTGGTTAGCGAATCCGACATCGTGAATAGTCTCAGGCTCCATCTGATCCCGTTTATCAATCCTTCTTCAGTTGAACCTGTGCGTGAAGATATTTATCGCGCGTTTTGTGCGTTGCTGATTAAGCAGATGGAGCTCGATAGTTTCATTGATCGCACTGTTGATGCGTTCTGCTACAACGACACCATTCGTTTTGTGTTGCAGGGCAACGATTTGAAAATTGTTGAGACGGATCAGATTGGCAAAAAGATCTGGCAACGCAATGGCGAGCGCCTCGCGTGTTTACATCAGTACTGGTACTACCGCGCGATGGACAGATTTTTTGAGTCCGGCATGGCAGTTAAGTCGCTTGGCACGCCGGAAAACCACGATGCAAACAGCGTTGCGTGGATGAAGGCGCTACGCACCTGGTTACAGCTCGACGAAGTGTACGGCATGAATGCTACGGTGGTTGCCGATTCGGGGCTGCCAGTTGATTTGTTTCAGGCGCTGCTTGCGCTGGAACTCATGACGCAATATTTCAACATCGCTTTTATGCAACCCTATCTGGAGTATTACCGTAGCTCGCGGGATTCACGAAGCGCACTACGCGAGTTAATGTTGAGTGGCCTGCAACAACCCGGCATGAATAACCTCATGCCTGTTACGTGGTCCGACAGGCAAACCAGGATTGCAAAAATTATCGGGTGGACCGTGAGCGCGGAATTTCCGGATGGCAGTAGTGAGGCCGCTGAAGCGATCCTCGATTTCTGGACCAGTGACTGGGCGCTGCTCGCAAAACGCCTGAGGGCAGGGACTGCCGGCTTACATCCTGAGTTGTTCGAACGACCTGTGATCAGGATGGGAAGCAGATTGTTTCAGCTGCCTTGGCTCGTAGCCGAACAAAACAACGCATCAGCCGCGATAAATAATCTGCGCAGACTTGGCGCACGGCGTACGCAGGCAAGAGAAGAAACCCATCGCATTGAAACCCGTCTAGCGCATTATCTCGCGACGCGCGGCTTGAAAACCGTGACCAACTACATGCCGCCGCGTATTGGCGGCAAGGCAGCAGGCGAGGTGGATATCATTTGTGCAGCCGAAGGACAGGTGATTGTGATGGAAGTGAAGTCGACTTTCCTGCGCCGCTCGATCAAGGACGCGTGGCGGCATATGTCATCAACACTGCGCAAAGCTGGTTTACAACTGCAGCGCAAGATAGAAGCAACACGGCTTGCGGTGAAGTCCGATGTGGAATTACGCGAGGCGCTGGGACTTTCGGAAATGACGGATGTAGTTGTCATTCATGGCTGGATTGTCGATACGTCGATCGAATACGACCACGAACGTTTTAATGGTTTCCTGAAAATTTCGCTCGAAGAATTGGTGATCGCGTTGCGCGATGATGCGCATTACCTGCGTAACTCCGGCGGATTGTTTCCAGCTGGACAGCAGCCGGTTAGCAGTGCAAAGACAGAGCCTGGCTTGTACCCCGAAGGATTTTCAGTTGCACGTCTTGTTGAGGTCATCGAAACGGAGTTGGTCTGGCGCGGTACGTCTGGCCAATCCTGAAATTGCGGTTTAGAAGTGGAAGGAGTCAAACAGCCCATTTCATCTTTAGTCTCATTGCTACGCTTCGCAAAAATCCTCGGCCCTGAATGTAACTTGCATCGGACATCGACTGTATGCGTCAGTAAATGTCCGATGCCTAAAACAAGCGACTGGTTACGTTTTCTGTTAGCTGTCCAACATTGCCTGGCTGTTGAATACGTGTCACCGAGTCAGGACAAGAGCTCGATGTAGCCATCTGTTCCATTCACGCGAATCCGCTGGCCATCCCGGATCAACTGCGTGGCGCGCTCAACGCCTACTATGGCCGGCAAGCCGTATTCACGCGCGATAACGGCGCCATGCGTCATCAGGCCACCAACTTCCGTTACCAGACCCGTGATCGCAACGAACAGGGGTGTCCAGCTGGGGTCCGTGTATGCGGTGACCAGAATATCGCCTGGTTCGAGATGGGCTTTCGTCACATCGAGTATGACGCGCGCGCGTCCCTCGATGGTTCCAGCAGAGACCGGCAGCCCGACTAGCGCGCCGGGCGGTAAATTGTCGCGTCGATACGAGCCGTTGATACCTTCGCCATCCGACGTAAGCAGCCGCGGCGGTTTGAGTGCTTGCCACGATACAAAATCATTCTTGCGTTCGCGCACGAGTTGGTTGTCTATTTCGTGTGTGAGCACGACGTCTCGCAGTTCCTGGAACGTGAGGTAGAAAATATCGTCGCTCTCGCGAATCACGTTGGCTTGCAGGAGGCGTGCGGCTTCTGCCAGCAAAGCCTGTTTGTAGACAAAGTACCGACTGATCATGCGGTACTTCGGATATTCGCGGTATCCGATGAAAGTCCGCACGCGATCAATCATGCGTTTTGTCTCTGCCATCTTCTGCTCGCCATCGGGCAGGACACGTAAACGTTCGAGTAGTTCCCGTTCTTTCTTACGGGCTTCCTGCAGGCCTTGCTCGAAGCGCTGTTTGGCAGCGCCGGGCGCAAAGTTCCTGACATTGCCGAGAATCAGCGGAACCAGCATCGAGGGGCGTTCGCTCCAGCGTGGCCTCGTGATGTCGATCTCGCCGACACCGCGCATGCCGTATTTGTCGAGCCAGGTTTCGATGGCAGCGCGTGCTTCAGCTCCGCCCGCGAGTTGGGGCAACACAACAAGGAAATTGTCGTCCTCGATCTGCGCCAGTTTCGCGATGACCTCCGGATATGGACGGATCACATCCGCAACATCCAGCAGTGCGAGTCCCATCTCCGAGGTAACGTTATTTGGAACCGACTGCGCGAGTGTGTCGGCCGCACTTTTCTCACCGAGCCAGGCTTGCATGTTTTCATTAAGCCAATCCGTGGCATTCATGGCGGTCATGTATACCTGATGGCTTTGTGGATCAAACATGATTCGCTTCAACTCCTTGAGATCCTCAAAGATAAAGTCGAGCAGGTCGGAACCGGACTTCGTTTTAATCTCGCCCTTCAGTGCGTTGATGGAAGCCTCGGAGCGCTCGATCAGTTCAGTAACGATTGCTGCATCTGCTTCGATCGGTGTTGCCACTCGGCCTTCGGGTACGGCGCCGGGATTCTCGTCCGGGCGCAACCGGATGAAGTCGCCGCGATCAACGACGGACCGCAGCGCGTCGGTAACCAGCGGTTCGTATTTGCCAAACATCTCCAGCAGACTTGCACGGCTTTTCGGCGAAGCCAGGTTCGCGGTGACATCAACAAATAACCTGCCACCGGCCTCTGCCATCGCACGCGGAGTCGTCAGTTGCCAGAACGCGAGCCCGAGCGGCTTCATCGCGTCTGTCATCATCTGCGCGTGGCCCACGGAAATGTAGACGTGATTTTCACCGTCGTTAACGGCGGGGATTGGAAACAACGTCGTGATTGACCGACTCTGCACGATCTCGAAATTGTCGTCGAGCAGACACCATTCGATGTCTTGTGGCCGACCGAAGTGGGCTTCAATCAGTCGACCGAGCTGCACGAGCCGAATGACCTGCGCGTCTGTCAGCGCTGGCTGTCCCTGTTGCTCTGCTTCGATAACTTGTTCCTGTGTTCCTCCTTCTGGCGTTGCATAAATGGCAAATCGTTTAGTGGCGATTGTCCTTGCGATGATCTTGTTATCTCGAACCCTGTACGTGTCAGGGTTGACCAAGCCGGACACCAGCGCCTCGCCGAGTCCGAAGCTCGCGTCCACAGTCGAAATCTTTCTGTTGCCGGTGACCGGGTCTGCGGTGAACAGAATTCCGGACGCCTGCGGAAATATCATCTGCTGCACGACCACCGCCATTTGAACCCTTCGATGGTCGAAGCCGTTCCGCACACGGTAGGTCACAGCGCGTTCTGTAAACAGTGACGCCCAGCAGCTACTCACATGCCGCAGGACCTCAGAGGGCCCGACAACATTCAGATACGTATCCTGCTGC
This sequence comes from Pseudomonadota bacterium, assembly GCA_040386995.1. Taxonomy (GTDB): domain Bacteria; phylum Pseudomonadota; class Gammaproteobacteria; order Pseudomonadales; family Pseudohongiellaceae; genus CAILUG01. The sequence continues at coordinate 41,443 of JAZKES010000054.1, forward strand.
CCGGCGAAAGAGGCAGTTGGCAAGTCCTCTGCAGTTGCGCTTGATCGCACGGCGTAGGCGGCTTGTTCTCCGTGACGTGTGAGTGCGCTCGTGATAACCACCGCCAGATCGTCAGGGATAGCAATATCTTCGATGGTGCGGCGGATTTCTGCGCTGAACGTACGGATGAGCTGCTGGTCGTCCAGCTTCAGTTTTGCGAGGTGTTCAAGTTGAGCAGCGAGCGACGGTACTTTCGCGATGATTTCCACGAAGGCGTGCGTCGTGATGCAAAAACCGGGGGGCACGCTGATACCCTCAATCCGCGCAAGTTCGCCGAGGTGCGCGCCCTTGCCACCAACTACTGAGACCTGCGTTTGGTCGATCTGCGAAATATCCAGTACGTAGTGGTCCACTTGTATAGCCTTGTCCAACGGTGCAGTTTTTCTCATGCGCACACTCCCGCCAGCATCGTGCCAGTCACGCTAGGCATGTCGCAGTTTCCAGCGCTGCCTACTAACCACTTGGTTATCCATTTCATTATCGGTTCCCCATCGCCGAATAACGCATCAGTCGAAAAGAATACCCTCATATCACTCCTCCTGTTTTTGCAGCCAATAACACACGGCCGGCGGTTATAACCCACGATCCGGGTCTTGCCGCAAGCCCCCTGGGCGCGATATAAAGTCACCATGGAAAGCGTAAATGTTTTTCTTTCCGTCCTCGCGCAGCACTCGACGTAATTTAGCCCGTAGTGATCGCTCCTGAATCCGGCTTGATCAGTGCAGCAAGCCTGTAATCAGTAATTGTTAAATCGTCAGAAAAAAATCAGCCACCTCATCTCTCTACGCGTAAACCAATGCGAATTATTCTCGCCCCGATGGAAGGGCTCGCCGATGTTCATCTCCGCCGCCTGATCACTGCGCAAGGCGGTTTCGACTGGGTTGTGTCCGAATTCCTGCGAGTTGTCGATCGTCCCTATCCTGACAAGGTGTTCCATAACATCTGTCCTGAATTGCTGCAGGGTGGACGCACCGACTCTGGCACACCGGTACGTGTGCAGCTACTGGGCAATCACCTTGAGTCCATGGCCTACAACGCGCAGCGTGCCATTGCGCTGGGCTCGCACGGCATTGACATCAATTTTGGCTGTCCAAGCAAAACCGTGAATCGCAGCATGGGAGGTGCGGTGTTGCTGAAAGAGCCCGACACGCTTTACCGGGTTGTGAGCGCCGTTCGTAACGCATTGCCCAAGTCCGTCGTGGTATCAGCGAAAATGCGGCTGGGTTACGACGACACCGCGCTCATGCTCGAGAACGCGGCGGCAATCGAGGCAGCTGGCGCAGATGAACTCACGGTGCATGCCCGCACACGGTTGCAGAGATACACACCACCCGCGCACTGGGATGAGCTGGGCAGGATCAGAGAACACATCAAAATTCCGCTGATAGCGAACGGTGATATTTATTCAGTTGATGACTACCACCGCTGTGTAGCTGCATCAGGCACTGTGGATGTGATGCTCGGGCGCGGCGCAGTAAGACTACCAACTCTCGCCAATCAGATACGCGCGAATCAGTCTGCAGTCACGCAGTGGGCAACTATCAGTTGCTTGCTTCACAAATTCTGGCAGGAGATCAACCTGACGCTGCCACCCCGAGATTGTGTCGGGCGGATAAAACAATGGGTGAATTATTTACGGCAAAGCCATCCTGAGGCTGAAACACTTTGGGGTAGTATTCGGGAAGAGAATAATTCACAAAAGATGAACGTGTTGCTCATAGAAGCCGGTCAGTAATTGGCGACCCGAACAACTCCTTTCTAACCAATAGCCATTAGATAGCGGGTCAGGATCGCAAGTTGCAAAAACTGAAAATCACACGAGCCCAGAACATGAGAACACTGACCCGACGCAAGCTCCTGCAATTTTTTGGCATCAGCGTGGCTGCATCCGCGTTTCCGTTTCTTTCGTGGGGGCAACCCCGCGCCTTTCCTGATGGCGCCGTGATAAGGACATTGCTGAAGGACTATGCGCCTGAGGAACTTGCGATTGGCGCCACGCTCTTTCACGAACATTTGTCACTTGCGCCGGATTTCATGGATAAATTCCGTGCTGCAGCCGCTGCGGTACGAGCGCTCAATGAGTCGGCTTCAGCGGCGGCCGGCAATGCTGCGCCTACAGCGAACAATGCGGCAGCTGCGCCGCGTCCACCGACAGCAGGACCAACCCGGGATCTCGACGCGATGGTTGCCGATATCAACAAGGCTAAAGCTGCAGGTGTGTCGTGTATCGTTGACGCTGGCCATCCGGACATGGGCCGCGATGTCGAATTCGCACGCAGTGTATCAATGCAGTCCGGTATGCCCATCGTGGCGTGCGCAGGTTTTTATTCGCAGCCTTATTACCCAGAAGCGATCGCTACGATGAGCGAAGACGACATCGTGATTGCAATACTGGAACAGATCGACGCAAATCCTACTGGCGCGCTCGGCGAGATTGGTTCGTGGGATGAGATGACAACAGATGAACGCAAGGTGTTCCGCGCAGTTGGTCGTGTGCACGTTGCCACCAACTTACCCATCATCACTCACACCGGAATTCCGGGAAAAGCGGCCATTGAACAACTCAATATCCTCGAAGACACCGGCGTAAATCCGGCGAGTGTTGTGATCGGCCACCTTGGCAATCTGGTTGATCCTGATGTGTACGTGCACAAAACCATTTGTCGCCGCGGCGCGTTTGTCGGCTTTGATCGTCAGGGTGGCAACGGCGATGCGCAACAGGTACCCATGGTGATGGCGCTGATCGAAGCTGGGTTTGCCGACAATCTTCTGTTCTCCGCCGATGCTTCAAGCGGGTACGACAAAACGATGACTTCATTCCTGCCAAAGCTAAAGGCTGCCGGCGCTGACGACGGCGTATTACATCGCATCATGGTGGACAACCCGCGACGGTTTCTGGCGTTTGTGCCGAAGCGGTAGGGTGCAGGAGTCAGGCCTCTAATCAGGCAGCTGCCATTGAAACGTTTGCCTTATCCGTTTTTAGTTCACGAGACTTTGGATCGGTGCGGGTACCCTGCCACCGAGGCGGATAAAGCGATTCTCCTGGTTGCCTTTGTTCACGGCCATCACTGGTCCCTCGCCAAGCAAGCCGCCAAACCGCACAGTGTCGCCCGCTTTTTTGCCAGGTGCCGGAATCAGGCGCGCGGCAGTGGTCTTCTTGTTGATCACACCGATGGCCATTTCGTCGGCAATAATTGCAGAAATCATTTCTGCCGAGGTATCGCCGGGTAGCGGCACCATATCGAGCCCAACCGAACAGACGCTGGTCATCGCTTCGAGTTTCTCGAGCACCAGCGAACCATTGCTGACCGCCTCCGCAATGCTCAGGTCTTCACAGACTGGAATAAATGCGCCGCTGAGACCACCCACGTGTGAACTCGCAAACGCGCCGCCTTTCTTGACTGCGTCGTTTAGCATCGCGAGAAATACCGTGCTGCCGGGCGAGCCGATGGAGGGCAGACCAACGGTCTGGAAAATTTCGCCGATGCTGTCGTTGACGTTGGGCGTCGGCGCAAGCGACAGATCTACTACACCGAACGGAAGATTCAGGATACCTGCAACTTCGCGGCCGACGAGTTCACCCGCGCGGGTCAAGCGTGCGGCGGTTTGTTTGATCACGTCCGCAATGCGGCTCATGTCCACGCCTTGTTCTTCAGCGAGCGCGCGTTCAAGCGCACGTTTTACGACACCGGGACCACTCACGCCGACACTGACAACAGCGTCCGCTTCGCCGATGCCGAGATAGGCTCCGGCCATGAACGGAATGTCCTGCGGGATGTTGGCGAATACCACGAGTTTGGCCGCGGCGAGTCCATCTTGCGCCGCAGTCAGTTCGGACGCTTCCTTGATAATTCTGCCCATCAGCAAAATCGCATCCATGTTGATACCCGCGCGTGTAGACGCAACGTTAACGGATGCACACACACGACTGCTTTGGGTCAGTGCCTGCGGAATCGCGGCAATCAGCGAGCGATCGCCGTTGCTCATGCCTTTTTCCACGAGCGCACTGAAGCCGCCAATGAAATCGATGCCGAGCTCGATGGCCGCTTTGTCGAGTGTTAAGGCAACTTCAACAAGTTCTTCTGGACCGAATGGTGCGCCAACCACTGCGATCGGGCTGATCGATATTCTCTTGTTCGCAATCGCAATGCCGTAACGCTGGGCGATGCGATCGCAGGTTGGCACGAGCTGGCGTGCGTGACCTGTTATCTTGTCGTAGATCTTGCGTCTGAAAGTGGCGAGGTCGTGACTGACGCAATCGGTCAGGTTGATGCCCACGGTAACGGTGCGCAGGTCGAGGTTTTCTTCCATGACCATCGCAAGGGTGGAAATGATTTCTTTGTCGCTTAACATAACTGCACTCGTGAATTAATGAAGATTGATTGCCGCTGGTTTTGCTTATCCCCTGATGGACTAGTTCTGGATCCTGCTGACAGATTCGAAAATTTTGCGATGCTGTACTTTGATATCGAGCGCGAGCCGTTCGGAGATTTCGCGTAAGCTCGCGCGCAGGTCATTCATGACCGTGTGGCGTGGAACATCCACTTCAAAGATCATCAGGTTGTCGAGTGGTTTGGTGGTGCCCTTGAAAATGGCCTGCATGTTCGTGATGTTCACATCATGACGCGCCAGCTGCGTGGCTATTTCCCACACAAGGCCAGGTTGGTCCGGACCGATTGCCGTTACGATGTAGGGTTGCACGTCAGGTTTTATGTTTGGCGCGGGCGCGATGTAGGGTTCGACATGTACAAACAGGTTCAGCGCAGCACAAGTCACTTGCAGCGCTTCCTGCAGGGCCTGCGGTGTTTCATTATCGGGCACCGACACAATCAGCAGCGCGCCGAACATGGATTGCAGCAACGTCTGGCTCACGTTTTCGATATTACCCTTGCGCGAAAAGATCAGCCCGGCCACGTTTGCAATAATCCCGGGCTGGTCTTGTCCCAGGATGGAAATCAGTACTTTGCTCAAAACTCCTCCGACGATTTGTATGCGTGCTGTGCAGTATATGACACGTGCGTTGGCAAATGTCGGCCGCGGCAATTCAGAAAAAGTTGGTCACCTCTGTATAAGCCGGACAAGCGAGTGAACAAGTTGAACAGCTACAGTTATTTCAGGCCGCTATTTTTGTTGGCACGTGATGTACATTCGTGGCCCTGGCGCGAAGCCAAATTTTGTCCATTACCTTTTGATTTTTTATGAAGGTATGGTCTGCGCTCCCACTTTCGCCGTATATTGTGCCCAACACACACGGAAGGCATATTTCTGATGGACCAGAAAGCAAGTTTACCCGCAGCTCAATTCGCCAGCCTGCTTGAGCACATCCCTATGGGCGTGTATGTGATCGACGCGGCGTTTCGCATGGTGCACGTTAATCCCATTGCGGCTCCGGCTTTCAGCGCAGTGCCAGGTAGTGTGGTAGGCAGGGATTTCGCCGAGGTCATCCAGCTCATCCGTGGCGGCTATTATGCCGAAGAAGTGCTGCGCGTTTTTCGTCATACCCTGGAGACTGGCGAAAGTTATGCAACGTCAGAAACTTCGAGCCGACGAGGGCGCCCGTCAGGCGAGTATTATGAATGGCGTGTTGAACGAATCCTGATGGACGATGGTCGTCATGGCCTTGTGTGCTTCTTTCGGGATATTTCGCGCGAGGTTCGTACGCATCAACTGGACACCTTCCGTCTCGCGCTTACCGATATTCTGCGTCCGCTGACCAAGCCGGGAGACATTCAGGCTGCCGCTGCAAAACTACTCGGCGAACAGCTCCTGGTGAGCTCGGTCACGTATACGGAAGTAGAAACGCGCAACGACAGCGACTACTACATCGTGCGTCAACATTATCGCGCCGCAGATGCCGAAGATTTGAGCGGCGACCATCGCGTTGACGATTTTGGCCAGGCGCCGTTTGAAGATATGCGTGCCGGGCATACGCTGGTGATGAACGATGTCCCAAATGAGTCGCGGTTAAGCGCAAAAGAGAAGCAGTCTCATATTGCGCTTGGTGTTTATTCATACATCAATGTGCCGCTCATCAAAGAGGGCAGGCATGTTGCACTGCTTTCCGTGCATCAGCTTGAGCCACGCTTCTGGTCCCCGGTGGAGATCGCGCTTGTGGAAGAGGCAGCGGAGCGAACATGGGCAGCCGCGGAGCGTGCGAAGGCCGAGACCCAGGTGCGTGAGAGTGAGGCCGAGTCCGCGCGTCAGCGTCGTCTATATGAAGCTGTGCTTAATAACACGCCCGATCTCGCGTATGTCTGGAACCTCAATCACCGTTTCATTTATGTGAATGAAGGCCTTCTCAAGATGTGGGGCAAGACGTGGGAGGAGGCCGTCGGTAAACATTGCCTCGAACTTGGCTATGAACCCTGGCATGCCGAGATGCATGATCGCGAGATAGACCAGGTAGTCGCAACAAAACAACCGATACGTGGTGAAGTGCCATTTGCAGGTACCTCGGGTCGTCGTATTTATGACTACATCCTTGTGCCTGTGTTCGGGCTCGACGGCGAAGTCGAGGCGGTGGCAGGTACCACGCGTGACGTCACCGAGATAAAGGAATCGGAGCGACGCAAGGATGAGTTTCTCGCCACGCTAGCGCACGAACTGCGTAATCCACTGGCGCCGATCCGCAATGCCATTCATGTACTGGCAGTGTCAGCGCAGAACGATGCGCATATCAAACATATCTGCGAAATGATGGAGCGCCAGGTTAGTCACATGGTTCGCCTTGTGGACGACCTGATGGAAATATCGCGTATTTCGCGCGGCACTATCGAGCTGCGCCGGGAGCACACGACACTCGATGCCATTGTTCGTAGCGCAGTAGATACAAGCACACCGCTTATTATTGCTGCGGCACATAAATTGAGTCTTGCTTTGCCCTCTGAACCCGTAACTCTCTATGGCGATAGTGTGCGTCTGGCTCAAGTCGTAGCAAATCTGTTGAACAATGCCGCCAAATATACCGATCGTGGTGGTCGAATCTGGCTTAGTGCCGAACAGCAGAATGAAGAACTGATCATTCGCGTGCGCGATAGTGGCGTCGGTATATCAGCCGAGGTACTGCCTACTATCTTTGACATGTTCGTGCAGGTGAAGAATGCGTCTTCCCATACGCATGGTGGTCTCGGAATTGGACTGTCGCTTGTGAAACATCTTGTGGACATGCATGGAGGCATAGTGTCGGTAACGAGCGATGGCCCAGGAGAAGGCAGCGAGTTTATCGTTCGTTTGCCGTGTATCAAGGCAGAGCAAGTGGCCAATACGTCCGCCAATGATGAGGGGCAAGTGCTCGAAGTAAAAAAACGCGTGCTGATCGTTGACGACAACGAAGATGCTGCGTCGAGTCTGGAAATGTTGGTCACGATGCTGGGTGCGGAGGTGCGGGTGGCGCACGATGGGGTCAGTGCACTCGCGCTGATGAGTTCATTCCGTCCTGAAATTGCGCTGCTTGACCTCGGTATGCCCGTGATGACCGGCTTCGACATCGCCGCACGCGCCAGACAGCTTTCAGGCATGGAGAAACTCAAGCTGATTGCACTGACAGGCTGGGGCCAGCCCGAGGATCGTGAGCGCACCAGAGCAGCAGGTTTTGATCACCATCTTGTGAAACCTGCCGCGTTACCCGACTTGCAGAAATTACTCACGTCGCTGGCAGGATAAGTGGACCGCCATCGCCTCAGGGTTTAATCATGGCGAGAACAAAATCCGCATTTCCGTACGATCTTGATTTCGAGAAAGTTGACTTCAGAAAACATCCCGAGCTGTATGTAGTTGGCAAAGGCGAGCAGGGCGTATTACTCGTGGAGCCCTACAAGTCGGAGATCCTGCCACACTGGCGTTTCAAAACCCCCGATATCGCCAGGGCGTCGGCAAAAAAAATCTACGCACTGTTTATCGCCTACAAAAAGGCCGAAGATTTTGTAGGCATGGATATGGCGCGCAAATTTCTTCAGATGGGATTTACCCGCGCGCGCCGCTACGCCAATCATCCGACTGGACGCAAATACAAACCAGGAACCAAAGAACTGCTTCCACAATCTGCAGACTGGGAAACGAGTCCCAAAGCAGAATCTGCACGCATCTTTTATGCGTATTACGAGAAAGCGAGAGACGACAAGAAGTATGTTGCGATGAAGACAAAACATGAGGCTTTGTCTTCGTCTTCGAGTGCTCCATGAGCCCAAGCAACGTGGAGGTACTCGCACTCTTTTGAGGATGCCCAAAAAGATCTGCTTTCTTGGGCGTTTCACTCTTCGAACAATTCAATCCATCCGGGTTACACGATCACACGTGGCGTTGAAGACGATCCTTCGAGTGTACGACGTGATGAGCAGCCTGCTTGATAACTTTATCGCCTACTTCAATCGACTCTGGACTGCGGCAAGTCCTGTCGCAGCACAATCATGATCGGTGCTGCCGCCGCCAACGCCGATAGCACCGATGATGGTGTCACCCACCTTGATGACAATGCCGCCGGGGCGCGCGTTCAATGCTGTGTTCGCGGCGATTTCATCTGCGAGCGCCTTGTTGGTTTTTATCTGCTCGGAAAGTGCCTGGGTGTCGGTTTCATATTTGAGTGCAGTAACAGCCTTCGCGGTGCTGGATGTTACGCCGCGTGGTGACGTGCCATCCGCAGCTAACAGTACCTTCAGCACACCTGCGGAATCGACCACGCTCACCCCAATGGTCTGGCCACCCGCGTTTGCGCACGTAGCAATCGCAAGTTGTGCGGCTTCAATAGCAAGTTCGAGCGAAGGGCCATGAGCGGGAGGAGTTCGGGCCGGCGCGCTGCCGGCTTGTTGTTGCTGCGCGAAGACGGATCCGCCTGTGACCGCTAGCAGCGCGACCTGAGAGAGTAGGGCGATAGTAAACAATGGGGTTCTGGTGTTACGCATGACGACTCCGTGGACAGATGGGTTAAAAGTGCTTGGCGGCATCCATCTGAACGGCTCGCCCAAGTCGCACCAATCTACCAGCCGACCTTCGGCATCTAAACGAAGAAATACTGCGTTGCTTATGAGCTTATATTGGAAGCATATCGCCTTTCGCTAATGTGCATTGTGACCAAGCGATTTTATTGTCGTTGATACTACGAATCGCCAATCTCGATAACGAAGGCTTTCAGTTCGATCATCTTACCGCCGTGAAAGCGCCAGACGTCGCAGTAAGCGTGAAGAACGTATTCTCCAGCGTCGTCTTCCACTGTTATATCGCCGAGCGCGGTGACGAAATCACCATCAGCGATCAAGTTGGATACAGTAAACCTTGGCGGCTCTACATACGCTGTCGCCATCCATTGGCGCACGGCCTCTTTGCCGTGAAGGGTGTCGGCACCAACTGTCGTCCATTTTATGTCGTCGGCGCAGAACGCCAGAAAGCCCTCGGTGTCGCCGGTCGAAATAGCGGCGTTGGCTTTTTGAAGAATTGCTTTGTTGTTTACTGACATTTGAAACCTCCTTGTTCAAGTGAATGCTGTATGAGCGATTATTTCGGTGGACGATCCTGTCCAGTCGAAAACGTGTTAATAACTTCCTGGAACCAGATTAGTCCATTAACACGGTCTGTTGAGGATACAAATTCCTGCAATACGGGTAAACCCCAAACGGTTCCGGTATTACATTCCTCAGACAAAACCTGGCGGGCGCCCCTCGCGGTGAGGCGGGTTTATTGCCGGCCTTTTTGATACTCCAGGAACTCATACGTGAGTTCGCTACATCCATGGTTTTCGAAAGGTACATCTGCCACAAGCAGCGTGTCTGAGCCGATGTATTCGTCGGTGAAATACACGGGATCAGTTGCTACGTAGCTGCGGTTCAAGGTCATGGTTGCGGTGTCGAGCGAAAACCGCTCGACCACATGCAACTGATCACTGTGACGCAGCGGGGGTACGATCACGCCGGGCTGGAAGCCGATGGTATCGACTACGAGTACATCGTTTTCCCAGTGGCCGATAGAATGTCCGGTCGGGCTCGGTGTGATGGCGGCCGGATGCTCCTCGAGGTTCATGTGGATCACACGTTCATAGCTGACGAGTCCATAGTTGATGACAATGCGGTCGCCGTCCTGTTTCACGCGGTTGACCGGACCATCATGCACCCAGTCGAGGATGATGCTCGTGGGTTCGCAGCGCAGGCGCGGGTTATCGGTGGGGCTCCACATTTCGAAACTTTCTGATTCTTCCTTGCCACGTGCGGTGAGCGTGACAGGTTTGGCATCCCATCCGGCGGATGGAATCTGCTCGCGCGTAACCGTGCCGGCCTCGACGCCCGCCTTCATACTCTTGGGCACCAGCCCTACACTGGTACCGGAAGGTGGTACCGCTATCACGTATTGCTCCTGAGCCCAGTCACCTGAAATGTTCGGTTCGCCCGAGGGCAAGCGCAGTGGGCGAGTGCTGCCGTCCGCGGCGGAAAACTCGATTTGATCGTTACGATTCAGTTGCTCTTCATCACCAATCGTAATTTCTTCCAGATAACAGGAACCCGGATCCTGGCGGTGCCGGAAACCATTGATCGTGGCGCGCGCGCCGGGCACGAACATTTCCTTGGTCCAGCCAGAACGGCGCATCAACGTGGCCGCGCGCATTTCGCAGCGCATCGCGATGGTGCCACCGCCTTCGGTGTCGGCATCGAAATAGAGGTAGGAATGTGGATTCACGAAATCGATGCTCTTGATCGTGCCTGTGAACACCGCGTCCTGCGAACGATCGAACAGGCCAAAGCCGTGGTGGGCTAGAGCGGAGGACGTATATCCGAGAGTTGCGGCTGTGATAGTTAGTGCTATGAGGCGGACGAGATGCGTACGAGAAAATTCCGGTAGATCTAACGACGCTGATGTGTTGATGGTTTTATGTTTCATGATTTGTTTCCCCTCGTATTAAATGGAGCATTCAGCAATTGAGTAGTGCTGTTCTCTATGGCGCTGGTTAGCGAACGTGTGCCGGCGTTTCTGGCCTGCATGGCAAGCTGGATAGAAAGCCGGGACACCCGCTGTTATTTTTATTCTGGAAGGACGGGGCGAGAATCCGCCGAATGGGGAGGGCTTGTCAATGCCGGGCTGGTGCCTCACGCGGAAAGAGGTGTGTTGGCGAACCAGGTGGACTGGTGCGTGGCCCTCTGCGTACTCTGATTACTGCCGCGCTTGAAGTGATACATCGCGCGCGCCCGAGAAGTTTGTATGGTGTTCTGCAAGGGTGATTCGAAAATCACAGCAAGAACTTCCAGCTGTGACAAATAATATGAACTAAATTGGGAGTGTCTTGCAGGAGAAGAAGGGGACACCCACTGGCATGACCAGCCAAAAGTGAATGTCCCCGTATGAGTTCTTCTTTGTTAACGCGAGAAAGTTACGGAGCCGTTGCAAAACAATAGAACAAACCATCACCGCCTGTGGCGATCAGCGCGGGCTGGCTGCAACCACGCGAATCATGCGTGGAGTTCCAGTTGGCGAAATCGTGGTGGCCGAGTCTGGCCTTCGCGCCAGTTTCAGCATTGCTCGTCCAGTTGTTGCAGGTCATGTCGTCGCCGGCTGGGTAGGCGGTGCCATCCAACTGGGAACCGGTCATGATGTCGTGGCGGTTCGGGAAGTAGCCGCTGCCTGGAATAAAACGACCACGTTCGTCGAGCGAATTCACAAACCCCAGGCGGTTGTCGATGCTATGCAATGCGTCGACGTTCGCCGCAACCTGCGCGCCACGCGCGTTGAACCATGGACCAGCACCGATGCGATCACGCGCATTAACGGCATTGGGTCCCTGAGTGCTCAAGTACGCATGCCAGACCAGACCGGTGGAGCCGGCCGCTTCTGCACGCGCTGCGCAAATCGCGTCTGCACCTTCGAGGCCACCCAAATTGGCGCCATCGCCTGAACCGGCACTGGTGATAAAAAACGACATCGGTCCGGTTGCCCCCTGGGCCAATACTCCGCCGCTCAATACTGACGCCAGCACGAGTCCGCCGATCATGGTTATCTTTTTGTTGCGCATTGTGATCCTCCAAAAGTTAGTGGTTATTGTTTTACTGCAAAAATCCGGGTTGTTTGTTTTCCTGTTCGTTTGTAATTCAAGTCAGTGCTAGCGCGGAAAGTTGCCCTGTGCCTTTTTCAATATCAATGGCCTCTTGCCGTAAACCCGAAGCGGCACAAATTTACCATAGCGCCACGAGTTCGGCGTCACCAATGCGCGCGTTCAAGGGGGCCGAATTTATAGAGACACTAACTTCTATTCGGATATTTCAGATCTGGCTAAATAACTTCCGGGAAAGCTGGGCAAGTGCCCATTGGGACCGCGTCAACGGGTTTACGCGGCAGCAGTGATCTGATCAGACATTGTGTTCAATGCCAAACAAGAATTCGGTGGGCGCCCCAATGGAACCCTATCCACAGCGTGCGAGTTGTTGGCGGAAATTCCGGAGGCGGTGTCGCCCGTGTTGCGCAATTGCTTAATCAGCCTCCAAAACTGCCGAAGCAGTGTGTCTGCCAGAAAGGCAACGCTCAAATATGCGGTTAGGGACCAATACGAAAAGTTAGCGCCCGAGTTGAAAGTCGATAGCAGGGGAATTGATATCGTTTTGCCATCGATATTCGATGATGCGAACACGCCTTGTTCTTTAACTATCGGCACGTATACTCGCTCCGCTACAAACACAAAACCAAAACGTAAATAGAAAGGGGATACCAATGACAAGACCTGCACTCCGCAGATCCAGAAGCAAACTTTATC
>JAZKES010000055.1:0-10579 GCA_040386995.1 Pseudomonadota bacterium
TAATATTTTTATAAATTTAATTTGTTTAATTTTTCTAAAAATTTACTCCGCTCTTTTAGAATTAATTCCAGATACACATGCAGTAAATGTTACGCAACTCTCCTGCAAACTTTACGTAACAATCTCGTAGTTCGAACATCTCCGAACAGTGCAGTAAAAAATAATACGAAAATAAAAACCCCCTGAAACACAAGCATTTACCGACAAATTAAGCCCGACATCACTTGATCTATCCATGTTGGTCCGCTCCGTGCATAGCAGTAAACGTACATTGCAGAAAGGCATGTGCGGAGGACTCGAAAAACTTCAGAGTTTCTTCTTTTAAATACGATCAACATATGGATTTGGAGACAAAATCATGACAGCAACATCAGATATCGCAAAAGGCAAAATTGATCAGGCAGCCGGCAAAGTGCGCGAAAAAGCAGGCGATGCGCTTGATGACAAAGGAATGGAAAATAAAGGCAAGGCACAACAGATCAAAGGTCACGTAGAAGAAGCCAAAGGCAAAATCAAAAATACCCTCAACGACGATAAATAAGCTTTCGTATTTTTAAAGGGCCGGCGACCAGGGACAGAGATCAACCAGATCTTCACGAGCAATGGACTGCTCACAACATTAAAAATGTTGCTATAGGAAGGGTCGCCGGCCGGTGGAAAACCTCACAAATAGAAAGCGGAAAATAGCGGAGCTTTATCACCTATTTCCATCGCCTGCGTTTTCCTGGTATTTCCGTCGTAACTCAACACATGTTCATTTATTTCAGGAGTTCACATGATTAGTTCGAATCAAGTAAAACCCGACATGCCCGTCGTCTGTTCCAAAGATGGTCAGTTCGCAGTTGTCGACCATATGGAAGGCACCAATACGATCAAGCTGCAAAAAGATAAGACAGGGCAGCACCATTACATTCCATTGTCCTGGGTTAAGTCCGTCGACAACGGCAAGGTAAAAGTTGACCGCCCGGGTGATCAAGCCATGAAGGAATGGGCTACAGAGCCCGCGAACGTCAAACACTGAGTTCGCGAGTTCTGATTGACCCGCGGCGTCTGACCGTTGTGAGACGGTTAGACGCCACAACTCGCAACACTACCCTTTGACGAACTCTTCTTCTCACAACTTCGTCATCACAAAATTGCCCTCCGCTATCGTTGCGATAACACCACCCAACAAACATTCCTGCATCCATTCGAATTTGCATCTGGCTACTGAAATTGGACGACGAATGTAAGACGCAAGGTCGTGATATCGCATTGCCATCCAGCATAGCCACCCATCGATTTATTTAAACCTCTAGCAACTCGACCTATCCCAAAGTGAATTCAAGCTCGACAATTACTTCATTCGTCGCGTACATGTCATCTTGAAACTTCGTTACTTCGAAAATCAATCCGCCTGATTTCTATTGCCGTGCTCCGTTACCTCGTCCCATTCAAGGTAGATTTCGGCACGCCGATGTTACAAATTCATAACAACTTCAGTTTTAACCGCGCTGCTAAAATTTCGCGGACCTCCATCGGGTGATTGCAATCACATAATCAAAAACTAAAACCAAATACCGATTAATTGCAGAGTGAATTTACGGTACGATATTGCTGTTGAGGTGATGCGCGTGAAACGCGTCGGAGAGTCACTTCAAATTTGTCCGGGGAGAAGTAATGATCAAGGGCATGGTGTTTCTACTGCTCGTTGCCTTATTGGCGACCGCAGGCTACTACGAAGTCGAGACCTCCTGGCTCCAGGCCAGACTTTTTTCCGCTTACTCTTCAAAACTTACCTGGCAGGTAAGCGACGGCCCTTCCGGCAACATCATTTTTCCCGAGGTCGGACCTTACAACGAACGCCAGGGTTATACCGCCCTCAAAACCACCACTGAAAACCTGCGCAAACGTGGTTTCGATATCAGTCAGCAGGCAAGATTTTCACTGCCACTTCGCACCTACGTGCAAATGGGTGGCAATCCTCCTTACCAGGAAAAACAACAGGCCGGGCTCACTATTCTTGATGACGCTGGCGCGCCGTTATACATCAGTCGCCAGCCAGGACGCATTTACCCGACCTTCGAAAGTATTCCCGAGCTGCTCGTTCAAAGCCTGCTGTTCATCGAGAACCGCGACCTGCTCACCACCGAACAGGCGAAACTGAATCCTGCAGTTGAATGGTTCCGACTTGGCAAAGTAATGACCGCGCACACGGCGAATCTTTTCGAGGAAGGTCACGATGCCGCTGGTGCGAGCACACTCGCAACACAGCTTGAAAAATATCGTTATTCACCTGAAGGCCTGACTTCCGGCATCGAGGAAAAACTGCACCAGATGGTATCGGCCGCCGTGCGCGCCTACCGCGATGGTCCCGACACCAGCGAAGCACGCGAACGCATCGTGCGCGACTACATCAATTCAACACCACTTTCGGGACGTGTTGGTTTTGGCGAAATTCTCGGCATTGGTGAAGGTTTGTGGGCCTGGTACGGCATGGACTTCATCGAGGCCAATGCATTGCTTTCGAGCAACGAAAAAAGTGTGCTGGATGAAAAAGCGCGTGTGTTCAAGGCAGCACTCAGCCTCGTACTGTCGCAACGGCGCCCTTCGTATTATCTGCTCGATGGCCGCGAGGAACTGGCGCAACTGACTGACAGCCATTTACGCCTGCTTGGTAATGCAGGTGTCATTGATGCCCAGTTGATGAATGCGGCAATCAGCCAGCCGCTGATTTTCCGCGATGGCATGCCGGTGAAGGAAAGCCCTTCATACATCCGGCAGAAAGCAGTCAACAGTGTGCGCACAGAATTGCTGTCGCTGCTCAATTCACAAAGTCTTTATGATCTCGACAGGCTCGACCTCACCGTCAAGACGACCATCGCGAGTGAAGTGCAAGAGAACGTGACACAGGTGCTGCAGAACATCACTGACCCAGTTCAGGCAACCGCAATGGGCCTTACTGGTTATCGCTTGCTGCAGGAAGATCAACTCGATGCTGTACGTTTCAGCGTGCTGATTTATGAAAGCACACCCGACGGCAACAAGCTGCGCGTACAGACAGATAACCTGAACGTACCTTTCGACCTCAACGATGATTCCAAGCTTGATCTTGGCTCCACCGCCAAATTGCGCACACTGCTGACCTATCTCGAAATCGTCGAAAAATTATATTACCGCTACAGCAACCGGCTCGATGGTACACAGGTACAACCCGGTGACGTCGCAGTTGATCCGATCCGTTTGTGGGTAGTAGACCAGCTGCGCGCCACGCCTAATCTCACACTGCAGGAACTGCTCGATGCAGCGATGCTGCGTCAGTATTCAGCCAGCAACACCGAGCTGTTTTTTACTGCTGGTGGCCAACACAGGTTTAATAATTTTGAAAGTGAAGACAACAGCAGAGTGATGTCGGTCGCTGAAGCATTCAATCGTTCGGTCAACCTGGTGTTCATTCGTATGATGCGCGACATCAGTCGTTACTACATCAATGAAATCCCCGGCATCCGCGACTTGCTCGACAATCGCGACAACCCGCTGCGCCAGCAATATCTCGCACGTTTCGCTGATCAGGAAGGCCGCGAATATATGCAGCAGTTTTATAACACCTACCGTGGCCAGAGTGGCGAGCAGTTGATTGACACACTGGCGACGCACACGCCAGCGACGCCGTACAGACTTGCCATGACGTTCCGCACAGTACAACCCGAAGCAGACATCACCGCAATGACAGCGTTCGTAGCGCAGCGCCTCGACGCAGAAAAAATGCCAGACAGTACAGAGCTGAACAAACTCTTCACAAAATACGCGCGTGATAAATTCAACAGCAACGACCGCGCTTATCTGGCTGGCGTACATCCGCTCGAACTATGGATGGTTGAATATTTGCTCGCGAATCCTGGTACGCCATTCGATGAACTCGTACGTGCCAGCACCGAACAACGTCAGGAAGCGTACGCATGGCTGTTCAAAACCGACAGCTGGGACAAACAGCAGAAACGTATTCGCATTCTTGTCGAGCAGGATTCGTTCGTAGCGATTCATCAGCAATGGCAGAAACTTGGTTATCCATTCCCGACACTTGTGCCCTCCTACGCAACTGCGCTGGGTGTATCTGCCGATCGACCAACAGCACTGACTGAACTGATGGGTATCATCGTGAACGATGGCTTGAGAATTTCGATGGGCCAGATTGAATCATTACAATTCGCCGCAGATACGCCGTACGAAACCGTATTGCAGGCACGAACCCGCGTTGGCGAACAGGTACTGTCGCCACAAGTCACTGGCACTGCACGTAGTGCGCTGATCGGCATCGTTGAATCTGGTACTGGTCGTCGCCTCAGTGGGGTGTTCCTCGGACCCGACGGACAGCCACTTGCTGTCGGCGGTAAAACCGGCACGGGTGATCATCGCAGTCGACAGTTCGCTGCAGGCGGCAGGTTGATCTCCGAAACTGTCGTCAACCGCAATGCAATCTTCACCTTCTTCATCGACGACCGTTTTTTCGGCACGATCCTCGCGAGTGTTGGTGGTCCAGAGGCGGAAGATTTTGAATTCACCAGCGGCCTCGCCTCGCAGTTGCTCAAAGTGCTTCAGCCCGCGCTACAACCGCTGCTGCAAGAAGACAAAGATCTGCTGACCCGTCGACCAATCGACACCGTGGCGCAGAACACACGCTAATCATTCAGGCCTTCATAGCGCGTTGAAATACCCGCGCTACTCACAGCGTTTTTGAGGCCGAAACGGACATACGCCGTCCGTTAAAAGGGTCTTGCCCCTACGCCAGGCTTTTTCGCTAATTCCAGATCGTTTCTCTCATCAAATAAATCGCTTATTGACGCAGTGAAACATCAACGTGTCCATCGAAGGCGCAGCGGTGTTGAGTGATATAGTGGCGCCCATGATCAAACAGCAGTAATAGAAAGTTTGGGGGATTCACCATGGACTCGATGATCACGGCGGCTGCATATGCACTGGCGGCTGGCGATCCCCTTTCCGCCCTGAACTATGTTGCATTACGTGATGATCCTCCGGCGCTCGCGCTGCGCGGCATCGCAATCGCGCAGCTCGGTGATCTCGGTCGAGCCAAGACGTTGATGCGCCGCGCGGCGCGCGCGTTCGGCACCAAAAACGTTGTCGCACGTGCGCGTTGTGTGGTGGCCGAGGCCGAAATTGCACTTGTTGCACGTGACCTTGGTTGGCCCGCCAAAGATCTCGAAGCAGCACAAACGACTCTCGAGAAACATGGCGATCATTTAAATGCAGTACACGCGCAGCATCTTGCGAGTCGACGTCATCTGCTTGTTGGCAGTCTCGACGCTGCGGAGCGTGTTATCGCGGGACTCGACTCATCAGTGCTCCCACCCGCATCACGCGCTGCTCATGAACTCGTCGTTGCGGGAATTGCGATCCGCCGACTACATGCGAAGGCTGCACGCGCTGCGCTCATACAAGCCGAGAACGCCGCGCAAATGGCGGGTATCCCTGCATTAAAGGCAGAAGTAGAAAGTGCATATCTCCTTCTCAACACACCTGCGGCGCGCTTGCTCGACCAAGGCTCAGCGCGCGAGCTGACGCTTGAGGAAGTCGAAGCATTATTCGCATCGAAAATATTTGTGGTTGATGCTTGTCGTCATACGGTGCGTCACCTCGACACGATAATCTCTTTGACGACACGTCCTGTTCTATTCGCGCTTGCGCGTGAGTTAGGCGCAGCATGGCCGAATGAAGTAAGCAGAAATAGTCTGATCACGCGTGCATTTCATACTAAATTTGCCGATGAATCGCATCGCGCACGACTGCGCGTTGAAGTCGGCCGACTGCGCAAAATACTGCACGCGATTGCTGACGTAAGTGCAACGAAGGACGGCTTCGTGCTGATCGCGCATAACGCGCAAAAAGTTGTTGTGCTCGCGCGACCAGTCGAAGAGAAACATGCCTCGGTACTCGCCTTTCTCGCCGACGGTGAAGCATGGTCGAGCTCTGCGCTTGCACTTGTGCTTGGCACAAGTCAGCGTACGTTGCAGCGTGCGCTCGATTCACTCGCCGCTGCCCAGAAAGTACAGTCATTTGGTCATGGCCGTGCGCGGCGCTGGATGCTTCCATCCGGTCCCGGATTTACCGCAGCATTAGTGCTGCCTGCTCCACTGATGGTTGGCTGATGCGAATGCAAGCAGCATCAGCAGATGAATCACAGAAGGATTCGAGATCGCAAATTCACGACAATCTTGTTACTCCCGGCTTCGCGATGAACGCAATAGGATAGCGCCACACCAACCCAAAGGAGGCACACATGAAAAAAGCAAATGCAGAAATAGTACGTGAATATGGCCCATTTCCAGGCATCGATCAGGTAGCGGGCGTAACCTTCGACGGCGCCAACGTCTGGATCGCTGGCGGCGATAAATTGCATGCGATGGACCCGGCAAGCGGAAAAACAGTTCGTACGCTGGATGTGCCCGCACATGCGGGTACGGCATTCGATGGCCAGCATCTGTTCCAGATTATCGGCAAAGAAATTCAGAAAATTGATCCCGCAACAGGAAACGTATTGGCCACCATTCCGGCGCCCGGAGAAACCAACTCAGGACTTGCGTGGGCCGAAGGTTCCCTATGGGTCGGCCAATATCGCGACCGCAAAATTCACCAGATCAGCCCCGAAACCGGCGAAATTTTGCGCACCATTGAGTCCAATCGGTTTGTCACGGGCGTTAGCTGGGTCGATGGCCAGTTATGGCATGGCACCTGGGAGAACGATGCGAGCGACTTGCGACGCATCGATCCTGCAACGGGCAAAGTGCTCGTGAGCCTGGACATGCCAGCCGACACGTTTATATCAGGCCTGGAATCGAACGGTAAGGACCAGTTTTTCTGCGGTGGCGGCCGCAGCGGTAAAGTGAGAGCCGTCCGTCGACCGATGTGAAAAACGTTCAGTGATCTGAGATCGTTGCGTTGTTGCGATTGATTAACTGCTGACAAACGACCAGGAGCGGCATCCAGCTTTTATATTTCATTGGCAAACTATTGAAATATAAAGAGCGGATGCCCCTTCGCTATTTTGAATTTTCAATGGCGAAATTCTGCTTTTGTGTTTTGGCTTTTTTGTGAATCACACCGATAATAAACACACATCTGAGGGTAGCGATGACGTTTCAACGCTGCCCATCTGCGCAATAGCTCTGCAGACGCTTAAGAGGAACCGATGACCGCCGTCATATCCGCAAATAATCCCAATCTTCTTCTGCTGGACGAATTGGTAGACTTCCAGGCGCAGGCTTTGAAAGCAGTCCAGCAGGGCCGCCGCCAACTTTGCATCCTTAGCGAAACGCTGGATGATCCGTTATACAACACCGACGAATTCCGCGATGCGGTACGTTTGCTTGTTACGCAGGACCGTTATGCAGGCGCGAAATTTCTCGTGAAAGACACCACACCGCTGGTTGAACATGGACATCGCCTGCTGCAACTTTCGCGTCGTTTGTCAGGCAAAGTGGACATACGCAAACTTACTGTGGCACCCCAAAACACTACGCACGCATGGATGACAGTTGATAACAACATCCTGTTATACAAACATGATGAAGGTGCTTATAACGGCTACATCGACTATGCCGCGGCACCAAAGTGTAAATTGCTGCTCGAAGAATTTATCAATTTATGGGAGTTGTACGGCGAAGAAGATCCCAATCTGCGGCAGCAATTATTGTAAATCACGCGCAAGAGTCTAAGTAAAAACAGGACGCCACTCCGCCATGCAGATTTCGCAACACGTCTTCTCCAGTGAGATCAATGCGACCCAGCGCCTGATGCCATGCAGATAAAAAATCTCCCGCAACTTCTTCACATTAGGTCGATCATCATCGCCAACTGATTCGACTCTGAAATACTCAGGTTCCAAGTAGCCGGCATAAAAGATTAGCTGCGGTTTTCATCACAGATAAGTGCTTCGATGTCCCTCTGAAATTGCGATGCGAACTAGTTCTCCTATGTGCACTTGAACTCAGTCGACAAGTGAATCGCGTCACGTTTCCATTGACAGGTAGCGGTCGACTGGCCGTGTATTTATTAAGATGGCAGTACGAAATTTTCAGGCATAAACATTGTAGTGGGCCTGCAAATTTGGCATTCCTTATTACTGCATCTTTATGGATCTAATATGCGCAAGCTACTTAAAGCACTCACATTCACTGGCGTTTCTGCACTCAGCATGATGGTAATGCCGGTACAGGCGGGGACAATTCTGTTCCAGGATAACTTCGATGCCGACTACGGCACGAGCTCTCTCAACTTCAACAGCTTTGCCAACTGGAACGTCGACGATGGCACAGTGGATTACATTCGCGCACCAAACGTGTGGAGTATTGATAACTGTGTTGGTGGTTGCATCGATATCGATGGCTCAACGGGTAACGGCGGTCGTATGAGTAGCAAAACCAACTTTAACCTTCTCGCTTCCAACACCTATAGGATTTCTGTTGATGTATCGGGTAACCAGCGTACTGACTCACTGGAGAATTTAACGATTGGGTTGTCCTCACTTATTTCTTTCAGCTTTAACGCTATCGCAGCAGGCGATATTTTCAGCACGTACTCCGGAATGTTCTCAGGGTTTGCTGGACTGTCCTCACTTTTTCTTGAGACCCAGAGCAATGACAATGTCGGCGCGGTGCTGGATAACGTGATGCTGGAATGTGTGAGCTGCCAGCCTACGTCCAGCGTGCCTGAGCCCGGTGTGTTTGGATTACTCGCGCTTGGTCTGGCAGGTCTTGGCGTTATGCGAAAACGTGACACATCAGTGTCAATATAAGAAGTTAGATTTCGACCTTGGGTAGCCCAGCCTCGTACTCGGTCACCCAAGGCTAGATCGTCAGGTTTTGGAGTGCTCCACAAAAATTGTGGGACCCCAAATGAAGTGTAAACAGTACCTTGCTTGTTGCCCCACATAAGCAACTTTCGCCGCTTCGTTCAGCTCGGAAACAGCGCGCTCGAAGCTGAATCAGCGTCCGCACATAGATCCCGCTGCGACTGGCCCTCCCGCCTGAGTGGATAAGCCTATCTACGCCCGGCGTCAGCAAGATATTCACATTCTTGATATTCATCCGACTCGCCCCAATCCTGTAGTTCGTAACCCGACCCGCTCACGCAGCACACAACATTTATTAATACAGGAATTTTGCATGCCGTCTTTGTTCGAACCCTTGCAGCTCGGCGAGCTGCGCCTCTCCAATCGTATAGTCATGGCTCCACTTACTCGCGCACGTGCCGGTGTCAGCCGAACCCCCAACGACCTGATGGTTGAATATTACCGCCAGCGCGCAAGTACCGGACTCATTCTCACTGAAGCCACCGTCGTTTCGCCGCAGGGTGTCGGTTATGCGGGAACTCCAGGCATCTGGTCTGATGACCAAGTCGCAGGTTGGAAAAAAGTCACCAGTGCCGTACACGCAGAAGGTGGTTCGATCTTCTTGCAGTTGTGGCATGTAGGTCGAATATCCCATCCTGTATTTCTCGATGGAGAGTTACCGGTGGCGCCAAGCGCTATCGCGGCGCAGGGCCATGTAAGTTTGCTGCGACCCGAAACTCCCTATCCACTGCCGCGTGCACTCGATCAATCGGAGCTCGCCGGTATTATTGAAAGTTTTCGCCATGGCGCACAAAACGCGCAGGCTGCCGGTTTCGATGGTGTTGAATTACACGGCGCGAATGGTTATCTGCTCGACCAATTTTTACAGGACTCCACGAATCGCCGGACAGATGACTATGGCGGAACAATCGAAAACCGCGCTCGTCTGTTACTTGAGGCAACTGATGCTGCAATAGGGGTTTGGGGTGCTGGCCGCGTTGGAGTACATCTGTCACCGCGCGCAGATGCACACGCAATGGGCGACTCGAATCTCTCTGCTACATTCGGCTATGTGGCGAGGCAACTCGGCGAACGCAATATTGCGTTTCTGTGCGCGCGTGAATATGCGGGCCCGGACAGTCTCGGCCCGGATCTTAAAAAAGAATTCGGCGGTGTTTATATTGCGAATGAAAAATACACGATGACGTCTGCACAACACGCGCTCGATGAAGGTCACGCCGACGCAGTCGCCTTCGGTCAATTGATTATCGCAAACCCGGATCTGGTAGCACGCTTCCGTCAGGGTTCACCTCTTAATGAACCACGTCCCGCGCTTTTCTACGGCGACGGATCACAAGGTTATACCGACTACCCATCTTTATGACGTATTGCGGCATACGTTTGTAACAAGTCATGGAGCAACCGCTGCGGAAATGTGCGAACAAGTCACACTTCCGCGGTGCTTTGAATGAAGTGACTTTAAATCAAGTGACTTTGCGATTTAGTGAATGGTGATCAGCTCATCTTCAACCATCATAGAGGTGATCATTGATCTCGGATAAATGGTGGTTAGGGTTGAGTTGCCAGGCGTTTGCGTTGGCACTCAACCCTGCTTTCACCTCTGAACATCTTTATCGATCCTGCAGGTATCCCGGAATACCGGATTAACGATCGTATCTTTCTCGGCGATTGTTGTTGCGACGATCGTCGTCGTCATTCCAGTCACGTCTCCTGCGATCATCCCGGTCATCGCGA
>JAZKES010000056.1:0-1049 GCA_040386995.1 Pseudomonadota bacterium
GAGTCATATTCTCTGACGAGATTTCTGCACCTGATTTTTCATGCGCGATGTTTGCAACCAATACTGGTTTGAATGTTGTTGGTGTACTGGCTGCGTTGGAAAGTGGTGCGTCAGCAGCGCGAGAATTTGCAGATGCAGGCTGTGGTGCTGAAACCAAAACCTGCACAGGTGATGGCTGCCAATGTGCTGGATATAACGCAACCTCTATCGGTTTGTTGTGCATTACACCGCGACACTTCACGAGATGGACATGCAAGGCGCCCGCATGCGCTGCGAGCCGAATACGTAGCGGCGCGGGTGATGGTGTTTCCTGTGCGCCGACAGATCGATATAAAAAACACAGTGCATTGCCTGCGTTGGCGGCGAGATGCAAACGTTGTAACGCGCGATGGTTGAGTGCGCGACCCGCTGCCTGGCCCCACAACAGCACAGCACCACATTCACCCGAGCGCAGGACTTGTTCAGTCGCCCACAGGAGATCGACACCAGTGCTGTCGATGACAAGCATTCGTTCAAGCGGAATACCGGCAGCTTCCCATGCGCGCGCTTGTGGAAGGTAAGGTGGTGACAGTAGTGCGATGCCACGTTCTTCCGCGCAGATTGCGCGCAGGGCTGGCATCAATAGTGAAAGTTCACCGGCACCTGTTTCCCTGACCAACAACTCAGTCAGCACACCAACAGGCCAACCACCTTCGGGCAACACATGATCAAGCGCGGGGTGTGCAGTCGGAATACCTGGATATCGGGCATGTGTCTGTTCTGCACGCCAGATCGCCGGGTTGCGCAGTACATTTTCGAGGGCTTGTTGTGTATCGACTCGCGACATGGCTCGTCACCGCCGGTAGGAGCGAAAGCTCCCGGTAACTACGCCGAGAATTTCCAGCGGATCGGGACGCAGCAGGGGATATGCCTTGGCCTTGTTCTCGGGTTTGAGGACATAACGTTCGTGTTCTTTTATTTGATTTGGGATCTTGTTTTTTACGCGTGTATTTAGCTGGCTGTTCAGAGGTTCTTGCGCAACACCTTTCCTGTTTTCTGCCCTGTTTTCT
>JAZKES010000057.1:0-1450 GCA_040386995.1 Pseudomonadota bacterium
TGAACTGAACCCCAAAAGTTGGACACCAACTTTTGGGGTTTTTCTTTGGCGAAATACACTACACAGTTCAGGCTGGAAATCGTTCAGCAGTACTTGGCTGGCAATTGCGGCTCTAAGTCACTGGGTAAGCGGCACGGCGTTGGTCACAGCCAGATCCAAAGATGGGTCGACTTGTATCGGACCCATGGCATGGCTGGCCTGGCTAAGAAGTCCACAACTTACACTGCATCACGCAAACTGGAAATTCTCCAGCACATGTGGGCCAATGAGCTTTCCTATGGTCAGACTGCGGTTCTTTTCGATGTCCGCAGTCCTGGCCACATCTCCATGTGGGAGCGGGGTTATCATAGCGGGGGTATAGACTCTCTAAGGCCACGACCACGTGGCCGCCCTAAGAAGATGCCTGACTCCGAGCTACCTAAGGCCCCGCGCCCCACCGACGATGAAACCAGATCCCGCGAAGATTTGCTTGCCGAGGTCAACTATCTACGCATGGAGAACGCGTACCTAAAAAAGTTGAAGGCCTTAGTTCAGGAACAAAAACAGCAGAGTGCGACCGCGCGCAAAAAGCGCAGGTAGTCAGCGAACTAAGGCAGCAATTCCCTCTGGTCGGCTTGCTCAAGCTGGCCGGACTGGCCCGCAGCACCTTCTATTACCAACAGAAGGTGGCGCAGGTCGTCGACAAGCATCAGGTGCTGAAGCAGCAGATTCGATCCATTTTTGCCCGCCACAAAGGGCGCTATGGATATCGACGCGTGACGGTCGCCATCAGGCAACTGGGCCGACAAGTCAACCATAAGACCGTTCAACGGCAAATGGTGCAACTTGGCCTGAAGTCCCTGGTGCGACCTAAGAAGTACCGCTCGTACAAAGGTGAAGTGGGGCAGGCAGCGGCCAATGTGCTGCAACGCAAATTTCACGCCAAAGCAGCCAACCAGAAATGGGTAACGGACGTCACAGAGTTTAACGTCGCCGGCGAAAAGCTCTATTTGTCGCCAGTGATGGACTTGTACAACGGCGAGATCGTCGCGTTTGAAACAGCCAGGCGGCCAGTATTTGAGCTGGTCAGTTCAATGCTCAAAAAGGCATTGGCCAAACTCAAATCCAAGGACAGGCCGATGTTGCACTCAGACCAAGGCTGGCAATACCGCATGCCTGCATATCAACGGACATTGAGGCAAAAGGGTATGGAACAAAGCATGTCGCGCCGCGGAAACTGTCTCGACAACGCGGCCATGGAGAGTTTCTTTGCAGTGCTTAAATCTGAATTCTTCTACTTGAACAAGTTCGGCAGTATCGATGAGCTGCAAATCGGCATCAAGAAATACATTCACTACTATAATCACGACCGCATTAAGCTCAAACTAAAAGGGTTGAGTCCGGTGCAATACCGGACTCAACCCTTGGCTTCCTAGCAAACTAAACCGTCCAACTAATTGGGGTCAGTTCA
>JAZKES010000058.1:0-2131 GCA_040386995.1 Pseudomonadota bacterium
TCGCCACCATACAAAAAGTCCTGGGCGTCGCCGCCTCTGAGCAAGTCGTTGCCAAGTCCACCGTAGATCCAGTCTCTGCTGCCTTTGCCATAGAGTGAATCGGCACCACCGCCGCCATTGATGACGTCGCTGTTGTCGCTGCCGGTGATTGTGTTGTTGCTGTCGTTACCAGTGTAAGTGCCCATGTGAATATCCTCTGTTATGTGTTGTTGTTTGTTATATGTCGTTTAGTTGTATGTCGGTTTGTTGTCGTGCGTGTTTTTCAAGACGGGGTCAGTTTGCAAGAGAGGCTTGGCTGAAAAGAGTAACAAGGGGTTACATCGAGGTTACTTCGGCGTTACTGCGTTGAGGTTACCTGGGTGTTACATGACAGCCGATTGAGAATCGACCGGTAAAACAGCGCTAAAACCTATCTCTGGTCTGCGGGTAAACAGAGCACCACTTGATTGTTACCAGGGATGACTGCGCTGAGGTTACTCCTGCGTTACACGGCGGGAGCTTGCAAAAGCGTCGGCAAAACCTGGCAGGACGACCTTATTGCCACAGGCTGCTGGTGGCCAGAGCGCCACTTTGATTGTCAACGATGACCAGAATTGGCTCAGACACTTTGCCTGGCAAAGGTGGGCGTGTACCGATGACGGCGAGTTTGTTTACATCCGGCAAGATCTGGGTGAGTTTGAAACGATCGATACCCGTGTCGGCCTGCCAAATTATTTTCCCTGTTACGTCCACGCGCGCGAGCATCAGAGTTCCATAGAGGCCGGGCGTTGATGTATACGTGATCAGAAAACTTTCAGGTGAATTCAAGCGCAATGGCTCGGCGTCAGGTGCGGTGCGCACAAAAGCAGCATTGAGAAATTCAGCATCGGCAACGGGTGTTAGCGACAGTATTTCGCGATTGCCCCGATCCAGTTCGGGGCCAAGCTGCGCCTGATAAAAGCGGCGTAGTTCTTTCGTATCTTCCGCGCGATTGACGCGTGACAGCCGCGCGCCTGGTTG
Source organism: Pseudomonadota bacterium (assembly GCA_040386995.1). Taxonomy (GTDB): domain Bacteria; phylum Pseudomonadota; class Gammaproteobacteria; order Pseudomonadales; family Pseudohongiellaceae; genus CAILUG01. Next base: position 1,000 of record JAZKES010000058.1, read on the forward strand.
GTATTCCCGCGCTGCTTCTTGCGGCGAATGCAGGCCCAGCCACTCAGTTGGTGTCGGCCGCACACCAGCACTCAGGAAGTCCTGTATATCGGGAGTAAACGGAAAAGTTGCACTACCAGGTTCTGCCTCGAACGAAGGACTGGCGTCGCGCAGCTCGGCTTCGGACAATATTTTCCCGGTCTCGAGATTCACGCCACCAACACCGTTACAGTTAAACCAGACAGTCTCGTTGTCGCTGCCAACCAACCTCACCAGATTAAAATCGTTGGCGCCAAGTCCTGTTGCGATGTTGATCATACGACCCGGAGCATCACCATCGAGCGGATACAAAAATAACGACAGACTGTAACGATCGTCACCGGCGTTACGGTTCAGCGACGGCACGTAGGGCTCGAGTGTTTGAATGAGCGTGGCGATGTGAGTGGGCGTGCGAAGTGAAAGCCCGAGCGGTGAGCCGGAGGGAACATCAATAGAAAACATATTTTTCAGGCCGGCAGCAACAAGCGCGACGGCAACAAGGACAGCAGCAAGAATCATCATGAGTTTGGCTTTTCTTTCGCGAAACGCGAGATGGCTGGTGGTAGCTCTGGCAGCACGCGCATTGCTGGCCGTGGTGACTGTGGCAGCAGCACGCGCAGTGCTGATAGTTGCAGAAGGTTGGGACACCGGCGTTTCACAAAGGTTGATCCAACCGCCCGTCTCATCCATTTCAGCATGGCTAGTCGGAGACTTCTGTCGAATCACTTCAGAGGCGATGCGCTGCAGAATTTCGATGCGTCGCTCTGCGGCCCATGGATGTTTGGTGCGCCAGGCATCTTCCGTCTCCACATAAATGCTCGCCACGGTATTACCACCGCCAAATTCCCACGAAAACGAGAGGCTGCCTGCAGGCTCGGTGTAGAGTACCGAGCCGCAGCGGCCATTTTCTGTGACTTTCACGCGCCAGTTATTCAATTTGTTCTCGCTATGCTCCTTATTCAAGCGCCTTGCTCTTGTGCCTTCTTCTTTCCACTGCGGGTTAATTTTCGGCCTTATTCTTGCGGTGACACGACTTTTAACGGAGCTGGGTTGAGTGGTTCCAGGCGCAGGCTGTCAGCTTTGAAAATCGCTACGCGACGCAGCGGTGCCTGTT
>JAZKES010000059.1:0-8812 GCA_040386995.1 Pseudomonadota bacterium
CGATCCATCAGCGTTTCAGCCATTAACGTGTTATCAGCTAATGTGCTCCATGCGCCTCGCGGTAATGTTGTCGCTTTTGCTTGATTCATTGTGTCAACAATTTGCATAACGCACCAATAGGCTGTGCAACCCCGATCATCCTGGTTACATACCCAATGTAACTGCGCCGTTACTCATTCCTTCTCATTCCTCTCGCCTAAACTACCCTCAAGCCATTATTCACGCCCAACAATAAAAGCTTATGCAGAATAAAAACACGCCCGATAACAACAAACAAACGAGGAGATCGATATGGGAATGCAACATCGCCGCAAAATTAAAGAACTGCAAGAAATCACGTTGCCAGAACGCGTAAAGGAGATAGCAGAAATCTGCGGCAAGCCGATTTCGTACGAGGTGGATTGGGAAAGCCTCGCCGAAGATCTCGAGGGTTTGAACTTCATGGACAATATTTCGTGTCATCGCCTGAACATGGCACTGCGCACGATCTGTCTGGACGAAGTGGGCAAAGAAGCGGTGCGCGAGGGATTAACACTGATCAAGCTCAAGAACGTCAGCACGAAAGCTGAGATGAAACAGACCTTCGAAAACGGCACGTTGGAAATGCATTGTGCCTACGCACTGCAAACCGAAGGTATGTTTCGCGACAGCGAAATATACACACTGTTGTTAACGAAACTGTAGATCTTGCTTATGACCACGACCATCGACAATCTTCGCGTTGATCATCAAGTGACGATCCTGCGCGATTTCACGGACGCAGCAGGCGTCAGCTTGTGTGCTGGTGAGAGTGCGATTGTGCGCAGATTGTCTTTCGACCAGATACGCCTGGAAATCCATATCGAGCTCGAAAGTAACGCAGGAAAAGCTGTCCAGAAAATTGCGCTGCTGTTTTCGGCAACAGCGCAAAGTGGTCCACGTAATGGACATATGCGGGAGTACTTCGAACTTGGCAATTACGCGCCTGTTCCCGGTACAGAGCCAGTACGCCGCGCTGTTGAAACACAACGTATAAATGTACCGCCGCCTGTCGTTGCAACAGTGCAGGAAAGTAACTCGGATTGGTGGCGCGCAGCACATAACACTGATGGCCCTGATCGTCTCGAAGCGCTTGAAAATGCGATGCTGAAAGCAACCCCGGTTGTTGGCGTGTGTGGGTCTATCGCAGAAATGTACGCGCAACGTATGCGTGCTTTCCGAAGTGCAGGTAATGAAACACGCGCTATCGCTGCGTTCAAACTCGCCATCGACTGGATGACCACCAACGCGAGCCAGGCAACCAGTGGTGGTGAAGGCACCGCACTCTCGCGCGAGCGCAAACTCTTTCATGCGGCACTCGTTCGTGAGTTTGGTTATGACCCAACACGTGAAAACGATCCGCTCTTTATCAACAACCCAGCCAAGGACAATTCGAGATGAAATTTATCGCCATCATCGGCATGCTTTTAACAATACTCAGCACACTGACCGCACTGGTTTTCTGCATGGGCATGGGCGCCAACGCATCTGCTGCGCAAATTCACGCCCTCAAACTCTGGATAACGGGCTTCTCGCTACTCGGTATCGCGGGCATTGTGATTAGCATTTTCCTGCTGCGGGCGGACCAGACTGGCTGGGCGGTAAACGCGGCATTCGCGCCGACAATAATCATATTCATCATTTTCGTGATATCGGTGTCCAGATGAACTCACTCAGCGCTGTCATTCGCACAAATCCTGATCTCACCATTGCCGTAGGGATGTTTGCGGCCGTTACACTGCTGATGGGGCTTATGTCTGTATTTATGCGCAGCGGTGGAGTATCGGTGCGTCCCATCGTTTTCATGAGCATTCTGATGTTGCCGCTTGTATCGACATTCTTGATCGCAGCACTGGTTCAAGCGCGTAGCCCAGGCACACAAGCAGCACCAACTTCTGGGTTACCGCTGCGCGACGGCCATTTTGCGGACCGCGCGACACTCTTTGGTGCCGATATTCCTGAAGCGCAGATCCGCGATGCCAAAGCTGTTTTTCCCGAATTTTTTGGCGAGGCCGAAGTCGCCGAACTTGGTATCGTGGGCACTGGCGAAACCGCAGTCGCTGCACAATTCCCTGACGCTGAAGCAGCGCAACGTGCCGCACAATTCAGCTGGCAGGTTTTCCAGATCACCAACACCAGTGGTGACGAAAAGCGCGGTTGGCGTGGCAAGCGCGAGCGCAATTCCGACTACATCGAAATGTTACTCACTGGTCGCCATTTGTTTTTCTGGACCGCGTTGACGAAAGACGCTGCGGCCGCGCGTCGTGCGGCGAGCACATTACCCAGTGAATTGGCGACAAACAGCTCGGCAGCATTCACCCCGTTATTCTCGAGCTTGCAACCGCTGGCCAAGCCAATGCAATCCACGGGCATAAAAGTCGGCGGCCTCTTGCTGATGGTTGCGCTCTACGTTGTCTGGTTTTTTAAAGGCGCCGCGTGGGCGAGTAGTTCACCCGCAATCGCCGGTGTGCCTGTGCTCACAACAAGCGAACTGACGCGGCAACTCGATGCGATCAACACACTCGATGTTCCGTTCAGTTTTGAACGCGGGTCGCAGCCAAATGAATTCATCGCCACGTGGCGTTACGCCGATGCGAAGTGGGCGGACTACGCACGTGTGCATGGCATGCGCCGCACCTTCCGTATTCGCTTGGTGCTGGATGAGTCCAGGCACACAGTTCGCACAACAGATTACACCGCAAATTACGCTTGGGCGGCAGGTGGGGATGGTGCGCGTATTGAATGGCACGCAGCACTCGGCATCATGTTTTTCCAGCGCGAGCAACAACGGGTATTCGGCTTGCAACTCGACGAGCAAGGTCGCTTCACGCCAGAGCTTTCATACGCGTATCAATTTAATCTCGACGAAATGAAAGCGCCCTTGCTTACCGCCGTCACGCGCGCGGGTTGGAACTGGCGTCCTACCATCTGGCAAGGGCCAGCATGGCTGCGTTGGCTGACTGAATAAACGAGTGTTGTGACGCAGGAGTTAACGATCCCGCATTACTGACACGGATAAACATTACGCAGCGCTTTAACGATAAAGGCTGCTGCGTTTTCTGCACCGCTTGTTGAACTATCAATTGCGGACAACGCCTCATACAACTGCCAGGGCGCGAGTTTTGCAGGGAGGCAAGCGCGTTCCGTTACAGGCAAGGCAGCATTGACGGCCTGATACGTATCCAGAATGCCGTACAGATAGGTTTCGCAATCGAAGTGCGGAACCATGCCATAGGCTGTTTCGCCGATTACGGTGCAGGCTTCGAAAAAATAATCAACGGTGATCACTTGCTGCGGATTGTGAGTATCGAGAGGAGTTGCAGCCCAGCCACGGGTGGACATAAGCAAGCAGAAAATCAGTGGCAAATATTTCATGGGGTTTTACTCGGCTCAATTCACGAGGAACATTCGCTCTTATACAGCCCTCAACAATTCCAGTGGTTTCTGCTTGAGCACTGAGCGTGTAGCAATCAGCGCGGTTGCTATGCTCAACGTGGTGATCGCAATGATGCTGAACATGGTGACGCCAGCAGAGAAGCTCCAGAGGCTGTCGAAGATAAAATACGAAATGCTGTAAGACATCAGCAAACTCAGTACAACACCCGTAACGGCCGCAAAGAATCCCAGAATGCCAAACTCGATCTGCACGATGGATTTCACATCGCCGAAGTTCGCACCGAGAATTTTCAGCAGGTTGATTTCCCAGAAGCGTGATTTCACTTCGTAACGCGCGATCGAAAACAACACGACAAGTCCCGCGAAGATCGACAGATAAGCCATCACCTTGATTGCCCAGCTGATCTGGTCGGTGATGTCGAGAATCCGCGCGACGATCTGCGCGACGTTGATGATCGAGACATTGGGCAGTGCAGTCACGATGCTGTTCTGCACGGCGAGGCGGTCGGCGTCTGTTACTTCGCTGATGGCGGCCACAAAAGTTTTGGGTGCGGGATCGAGCACACCAGGCTGGAACGACACGAAGAAATTGGGTTGAAAACTGTTCCAGTCAACCTTGCGCGTATTAAACACGCGTCCGGTTACGGGCACACTTTGTACGTCGAAGCTCAGCGTGTCGCCGATCTTGAGGCCCATACGTGCGGCGAAACCTTCTTCGATCGAAATGCCGGGCAGCTCGGTTGAGTTGAAATCCCACGGGCCTTCCCAGACTGTTCCCTCTACAAGTTCTTCCGAATTTTTTAACGCATCCTGGTAGGTCAGGTTGTACATGCGGCGCTGCAGCATTTGTTCATCGGGTGTTTCCTCGACTTCATCGAGCACCACGTCATTGATCGCTTCGAGTCGTGCGCTGACCTGTGGCGACAGGAACGACAGATCGTAACCACGTTCCTCAAGCAGACTTTCGAGCGTGCCCAACTGTTCGGGCTGGATATCGAACATGAAAAAATCGGGCACTGAAAAATCGGTTGGCTGCATGATTTCCTGCTGCAGCCCATTCTGGATCTGCGGAATCAGGTTGATGAGCAGCGAGCCTAAACCTATCGCAAGAAAACACGAGATCGCGCCGAGCCGATTGCGATTCAAGTTACGCAGCGCAAGTTTACGCGTGACGATGCTTTGGTTTGAAAACGCACCACACGCACGCAGGATGTACCACGCAACTGCACCGAGAATCGCGATAGCAACGAGGAAACCCGCAATAAACAACGTGCCGATCAGCAGCGAATTCGACTGCCAGATCGCAAGGCCCCAGAACACCAGAAAGATCGGCGCGTAACTTGCGACGTGTCGGCGCATGTGACCGCGTGAAGAGTTGGGCTGCACGTTTTCGTGGAAGAGACCAATCGGATTCAGGTCGTAAATTTTCGAGAGAATCGGCAAGCAGCAGATGATGCTGCCGAGTGTGCCCATGAAGAGTGCCAGCACAAGCGACGAGATTTCCATCTCGTTGACAAAGCCACGCGGCAGAAAGTTGGCGAACAATAGTGGTAAAAGTGGCAGTGAAAAATACGCAATCACGCTCGCGATCACCGCACTGAAAGTACCGAGCAACACGATCTGCACAAGCGTCATTTCGTACGCTTGTCGTGGTGTGCCGCCCAGGCACATCAGGATCGCCATGTCCTTGAAACGGGTGGTGAAGAAACTGCGGAACAGATACGCCGCGCCGACTCCCGCGAGAAACAGTGCGATCAACGCAATCAGGCCGAGATAGTCATTCATGTACCCGAGGATACGGCCGAGGTCTTCGCTTTCTTCTTCGTGAGTGGTCATGCTGATGCGGCGGTTGTCGCGGAATACTTCCTGCTCGCGTGCTTCGAAAATATCTTCAAGTGGGGATACGTCGTAATTTTGCGGCAGTTTGTAGAAACGTGAATACGTGATGCGGCTGCCAAGTTGCACGAGGCCGGTCGCGTCGATCTGCGCAAGGCCCATATAAATGGCGGGGAAACTGCTCATCACGGAAATTGTGCTGCTTGGATCTTCGAGTATCACGTCAGCTATAGTGAATTCCTGTTCGCCGATTTTGAGAGTGTCGCCAATGTCGAGATCGAGCAGCACCATCAAATCACGCGCGACCCAGATGTTGTTGCCGCCGATCAGATCAGCACGTGCATCGCTCTCGAGTACTGAGCCCTGTTCCTGCAGGATGATGTCGCCGTACTGCGGAAAACCTGCTTCGATGCCCATGATCTGGCTCATGCGCGAATTACCGTTACCCGCGACCATCGACAGGAATGAGATCTGGTCGGTCGCTTCGAAATCAGTATTCAGGATGTTTTCAGCAAAATCGGTTTCGACATTCGTCAAAGGAAAGCGCGAAGACACCTGCACATCGGCTGTGAGGATCGCCTTCGAATTGTTCTGCAGATGTTGGTCGATTGATTGTTTGAAAGAGTCGAGCGCGATAAACCCGATCAGGCCGATGCTCAGGTTCACGACAAAAAACAGGCTGAATTTCCAGTTGTTGGTGATTTCCTTCCAGGCAAGTTGCAGCCACAACATCAGATGAATCTCCCGCCTTGCAGCCGTTGCTCGCGACTACAGCGCTTGGCGAGCTGTTCATTGTGGGTGACGAACAGCAGTGTCATCTGGTGTTCTTTCACGAGATCAAAAATCATGTCGGACACATACGCGCCCGTGCTGGAGTCGAGGTTGCCGGTCGGTTCGTCGGCAAGCAGGATGGAAGGGCGCACAACCATCGCGCGCGCAATCGCTACACGCTGGCATTCACCGCCGCTCATCTGGTGTGGAAAGTGATCCTTGCGTTTGCCGAGGCCAACCTGTTCAAGAGCAGCGTTTGCTTTTGCTGCTGCGGCTTTGTCGCGAAACAGATCGAGAGGCAACGACACATTTTCGAGTGCCGTGAGATGCGACATCAAATGAAATTGCTGGAAGATGATGCCGATGTTTTGCGCGCGAAATTTCGACAGCTGCTCTTCAGTGAGCTTTTGCATGTCCTGGCCGTTAAGCACGATTGATCCTGAGGTAGGACCATCGAGGCCTGCGAGCAGGGTCAGCAGTGTCGATTTGCCGCTACCCGATTGACCGAGGATAGCGAGCGTTTCGCCGCGTTCCATCTGCAGGTTGAGATCCCTGAGTACTTCTATGGGTTCGATGTTGGCGGCGGTTTGAAAGGTTTTGCAGAGCTTGTTTATTTCCAGAATCATGGACTACAACGTTCCTGCGGAGGCTTTAAGAAGAGCCAAGATAAAGCAGCCGCAGGGGCAATTCAATGAATCGCGCGCCTTATCTCAGCGCGCGGGAGAAAATACCCGGTTGTTGTCTGTGTGTGGCGCAGTCTGGAAAGGGCTGACAATCGCCTCGGGCGCGTTCGATGGCTTGTGCACTGCACTTGTTGTATCGGGAAAAACTTCCGCCATGGCGAGCCAGAAACCGTCAGCATGGTCGCCATCCGCAAACTTTGGTCCGGCCGCTAATCCGCGGCGCTGCAGATCATGCAACGGTTCGAGCCAGCCTGCTTCAGGAGAAGCAGCAACTGCTGTTATTGCGACGAGATCCTGCCGTCCATCCTCCGTTATACCAGCGATGATGCGCAGGTCCAGTTCCTCATCCGCAATACTTCCGTGGAAACTGTCGGCGCGCCAGTACAGGTAACGCGTGTGCTGCAGGGAACGCTGGTGCCATGCGTCGTGTTCGTGCAGCCACTGTTTTTGCAAACGCGCCAATATCGTTGGCGAAATTTTATCGAGGCTTATTCCAAGCAATGCCGCCAACACTTCCTGAAAGTCACCGCTCACAAATCCTTTCAAATATAACCAGGGCAATAGTTCCTGCTGATCCTGCACCCGTTTGAGATACGGCGGCACAAGCACACTTGAGAAGTGAATGCCGAGATCGCTGCGATCCCGCACACGCGGCACCTGTATCTCGATATGGCCGATACTCGTGAACAGTGTACGTTTGGGCAGATACCCATTCCGCACGATGGCTTTTACGCCGTCAGTGGTGAGTACGTGAGTATGTTGTTCGAGAAAATCATCGAGTTCCGCTTCGACTGCCGATGCGATGAGCCGCATGACGCCTTGTCGTATCAGCTGGTTTAGCGGACCTTCAACGTGAATCTTCTGGTTGTCCTGGCTGGTGATATTGGACTGCGTCATGTGGTTAGCATCCTCTGCTGGATTTGCTTTTTTTGTGGTGAAGTTACTTTGCACGTTCCTGGAAGCCTGCGGTCAGCACTGGAAATTTATAGACAGCACCGCGACCGACGACATACAGGAATGATTTATTTTTGCCGGCGAACGCGAGGTTCTGTGGTTTCTGCGGAATGGCGATGACACCAAGTTGTGTGCCGCCTTCGGTGAACACTTCTATACCCGCATTTGATGCAACATAAAGTCTGCCTTCAGCATCAATGGCGAGACCATCAGCGCCGCTGGATCCACCTGTCGGTGCATCCTGCCAGCCCTGAAGGCGCGCAAAATCCTGCCGGTTCTTGATAGAGCCATCTTTGTTGATGTCATAAGCGAGTACGTATTCACCAAGGGTATTGGCCACATACAGCGTCTTTTCATCTTTGCTGAGCTGGATGCCGTTGGGGCGGCCGATATCGTTGGCGACCTGCGTGAGTTCTCCCGACGGCGTCAGGTAATAAACAGCAGGACGTGAATCGGTGGGATTCGGATTTTCCGGCGTGGCGTTGATACCTGTATCGGTAAAATAAATGCCGCCTTTTTTATCGATCACAATATCGTTCGGGCGCTGCAGAGCTTTGCCTTCAAACTCGGTGGCCAATACTTTTTCATGACCTTTCGGATAGATGATGCCTACCGTCGGGTTGAGTACCTGTACGGCAAACAGCTCGCCGTCTTCGTTGAACGCAAGACCATTGGCGCCGTTGCTTTTTTCGAGAAACGTCGATACCTGGTTATGTGCATCGACCTGAATGATGCGTTCAGCGCGCGTCTCGGTAAAAATGAAACTGCCATCCGCAAGTCCGATAGGACCTTCAGTGCCATCGAAGCCATCCTTGATCAATTCGATCGCAAGGCCGCCGGCAGTTACGCCAGGAATCGCTGGTGTGACTGCGTTGTTGATGACCTGCGCGGAGGCAGGAAGGACGAAAAATCCCGCGAGTACCGCGAGTTTTTTTAAAGCTGGAATGTTCACTTGTTGTTCTCCTTTTAAAGCCACCCGCAGCAATGCTGCGGATGGCCAGTGATCAAATTAATCAGAAACTACCTGTCACCATCACACCGAGCCAGCGTGGTTCGGGTGGTGTGTATCCAGTCCAGCTCCTGCTGAGCGGGGTTTCGTTGTCGAACAGATTCTTCGCAATCAGGCTGACACCGAAGGAGCCATCCGTTCTGCT
>JAZKES010000060.1:0-5394 GCA_040386995.1 Pseudomonadota bacterium
GAGTCAGGAGCAGAGTCAGTCACAACGCAGCAAAATGGCGTTGCCTTCTTGAGGCGGTGACCTTACTGAGGTCGCTGTCTTTCTGAAATATTTTCTTCTTTCAATTAGTTTCTTTGGTAGGTCATTACTTTGGTAGGCCGTTACTTCTCGTGGAAAGTTGCTGTAGCTCTCCACAGACAGCAACGCCATTCGCGGATTAACTGTTTTTATTCCTGTCTGGTGTAGTCGCTGTTTTTCAGATTAATTGGCGGCAACTTGTGAAACGCTTCCCTGATGCGGTTATCCCAGCTCTTCTTAAGTTCACGCAAATATTCGCTGTCTTCTTCAAACCGGTAATAACACTCAAGAGAAAAACTGTCTGCCTTGTATAAGGCCAGCTCGATGGGTGGTCCCACTGACAAATTACTGCGCATCGTCGAATCCATCGAGACCAATGCACTCAGCGCCGCGGTGTCCAGAGATGTTTCAAGATTGACGATACGGTCAAGAATTGGTTTGCCGTATTTACTTTCACCTATCTGCAGATAGGGCGTGTCCTTGCTGCTGGTGATGTGATTGCCTTCCGGGTAAATCATGACGATGCGATGTTCGCTGCCGCCGATCTGTCCGCCAAGAATAAACGTGGCATGAAACGCGGATCGCGAACTGCCGCCATGTTTATCCTGTTGAGTCACACTGACGTCACCAAGATAATCCGCAGCATCGCCAATGGTCATGACATTGCCAAGATTCACGAGGGATTTCTGACGAATATCTTTCTTCAATTGCGCCATGCTTGCCTGAGTGGTGGCAAGATTGCCTGCAGTCATGATTACGAACTGCCTGTCGGGGCCGAGTTCATAACGAAACATTTTGCTGTAGGTGCTGATCTGGTCGACACCCGCGTTGGTGCGCGAATCGGAACATAAAACCATTCCTGCGTTAACAGAAATAGCTACACAATAAGTCATGGTGAGTCCTGCATTAATCGATACTGAAATAAGTCATGCAGATCGCCGTAACGTGGGGACAGCTGCATACGCGGAAACGAATTATAACGTAAATAAAACTACAGTTAAGCACCAGTGTGGTGCGGTATTGCCCGTTAAAGGTTCGCTTTTTTACGGTCCGAAGTTTGTGATCTATACACGCCCTTTAACTCGAGCAGTCGTTGTTTAAGAGCTTGAGGAATTGGTTTGTCTAGCAACTCATCCTGAGTCAAGCCTTGCAGTTCATGCGGGAAGACAAGCCAATCGGCCGTGTTCTGCAAGAAAAAATCCGGCTGCAAGTTAGTCTGATTATTTGCTGGTTTGTAATATGGAGTGGCTATTTTTATTTCCAGTTTGCTTGAGCAGATCGCACGTATTTCATCAAGCACTTTGGCCATGCTCAGACCGGAATCAAAAATATCATCCACTAGCAGGATCGAGTGAATACCGTTCAATTGAATGGCTAAAGTTTCCATGCCCTGCACTTTGACTTCGGTACGTTTGCCAATGCCTGAATACGACGACGTTTTTATAGAAAGGTGATTACACGCAAGTCCCGTAAATTCGAGGACTTCCTGCATGACTATCGCGATCGGGGCACCGCCGCGCCAGACACCTACAATCAACTCTGGCTTGAAACCACTTGCCGCAACTTCCAGGGCAAGTGCAAACGAATCCTGCAACAACTGCTCTGCACTGATGTAGGTTTTTTGCATAAACGTGATTGCATCCTTTTCAGCTGACCGTCAGTTGCGCCAGCGTGGCTGCACTTTATGCTGTTATGGGAACTACCAAACACAGCAAATTATTGAATTCGCAAATCGCGGGTTGTCGCAGACGAAGACCGTACCAGGGAAAATTATTCCTCGGTTGTTGTTTCCGCGCCTGGATCACCGAGAACTCCCAGGGTGAGAATGTTCAACCATGACCGTTTTTGTTCGACTTCAGGCAGCTCGAACGAATACGGAGTGTCGCTGCGTGTTGGCCTGCGGGTAGGGGCAAGTGGTGTATCTCTTTTGTTGGAGCCCACTAGCCCAAAACTCATTGAATACAGGAACGAAGGATCAGTAATTTGCGTAGAAACAATGAAGTTACCGTTGGCGTCGAGTGCCGTACTGTCCGGATAATTCAGTTTCAGAATGGCGAGCGATGAATCGGCCAGATCATTCAGGCCAAGGCGAAGATAGGTTTCTACCATAATTTCCATCGCGCGCGGCACAGCAGGCGTGCTCTGGTAATTTTCGACTACATATCGTGCGCGGTTGAGTGCTGAAAGATAGGCCTGACGTTCAATGTAAAACTCCGCAACGTTGATTTCATATTCCGCCAGCAAATTGCGCAAGTAGACCATGCGCGAGCGAGCGTCATTGGCATAAGGTGAATTCGGATAAAGGTTGAGCAACTGCGAAAAGTCAGCAAACGAATCGCGTGCCTTGCCGGGATCGCGCTTGCTCGGATCAGTAGGCAGATAACGACCCAGGATGCGTGAATCTTCGCTGTAGAACGACATGCCTTTCATGTAATAGGCATAGTCAATGTTGGGGTTGTCAGGATAAAGCCGGATGAAGCGGTCGGCTGTGGTACGTGCAGCTTCGGGTTCGCTATTGCGGTAGTAGGCGTAAATCAGCTCCAACTGGGCCTGCGCCGCAAAACCACCAAATGGGAACTGGGCTTCCAACTGCTGGAAAATAGCAATTGCACGGGACCAGTTACTGGCGTCGGTTGCCTGCAGGCCGGCTTCGTATACCTCGAGTTCGGGAGAATCGGCGAATTCATCATCATCGTCAGATGAGCATCCGGCCAGCGCGAGAAACATTATGAGCAACAGACTATAGAGAGACTTATTCACTTCAGATCACTTAAAAATTAATAGGCTTGTATAATGCCGGACAGTTTACTACGTAAAGGCCGGAGCGAGAACCAAAGTGTTGCGCGAATATCAGCGCATCACGTGCCTGTCTTTCTCGATCGCTCTTATCAGCGCCCACTACTCGACCCATGGTCGAAAAATAACAAGCACCTCCAAACGGAACACGCATGACCAAAAATATTGAATCAAGTCAGGTAGTAAGCGCAGACCAAACCGGCCTGAGGTTAGACCAGGCTGCCGCCCAACTGTTCCCCGAATATTCGCGCGCCCGGCTGCAGCAATGGATCAAGGACGGAGAGCTGCGGGTTGATGGTCAGCCCGGCAAGGTCAAAGACAAGGTTTTTGGTGGAGAGCAGCTCAGTCTGCATGCCGGGCAGGACAATAATGATCAATACGAGCCGGAAGAGCTTGAGTTGAACATTATTCATGAAGACGACTCCGTGATTATCATTAACAAGCCTGTTGGGCTGGTAGTTCATCCTGCCGCCGGAAACTATACGGGAACCCTGCTCAACGGCCTGTTGGCCTATTGTCCTGAGCTTGCCGGCCTGCCGCGTGCTGGCATCGTCCACCGTCTCGATAAAGACACAAGCGGCTTGATGGTTGTTGCCAAAACTCTCGAAGCGCATCTGGATCTGGTGACCCAATTACAACAGCGCAGCGTTGCGCGGCATTACGAGGCAATCGTGCAGGGAGTGCTGACTGCAGGTGGCACCATAGATGCACCTATTGGTCGGCATCCGGTCCAACGCCAGAAGCGCGCAGTATCAGAAGGTGAAAGTGCACGAGAAGCCATTACCCATTACCGCGTGAAGACTCGTTTCCGTTGTCACACCCATGTAAGTGTGCAGCTCGAAACAGGTCGTACTCATCAGATTCGCGTACACATGGCGCATCTCGGTTATCCCGTGGTCGGCGATCAGGTTTATGGTGGTCGTTACAAACCACCGCGCGCGGCCTCTCCCGAATTACTGGCCTGCCTGCAACAGTTCAAACGCCAGGCTCTACACGCACGCACACTGGGTTTCTATCATCCCGACACAGCAATCTACGTTCAGTGGGAGGCGCCACTGCCTGACGATATGCAAGTGCTACTGAGTCTGCTGGAAAAGGATCGTGACTGAGCCCGGCTTATATCAGCCAGTAATCGACTTGCCCAAAGGCATAAAGGCCTTCGTTACAACCCGCAATGGTGGTTTTAGTGAGGGACCTTGGCAGTCGTTCAATCTCGGTGAACACGTCAAGGATGATCCTGCCGCAGTCGCCGCAAATCGTGCCTTGCTTAAACAGCAATTGGTTGTCGCTACCGGCAGTTCGTCACTTGATTTGCAATGGCTCAATCAGGTTCATGGCACAACGGTTCATCATGCGCACGGACCATCAACTTCGTCTCCTCCCCAGGCAGATGCGCTCTATACAAACAGGACAAATCTTGTTTGTGGTGTGTTGACTGCAGATTGTCTGCCTGTGCTGTTCAGTTCGACCGACGGACAGGAAATCGCGGTTGCTCATGCTGGATGGCGAGGGCTGCAGAAAGGTGTTCTCGAAAAGACCATCGCTTGTTTCAACGCGCCACCCGCGCAGATTATTGCGTGGATGGGGCCTGCAATTGGGCCGTGTCATTTTGAAGTGGGTGATGAAGTCCGCGAGGCTTTTCTTGAATCGGCACAGGAAATGACCGCTGTTACCGAAAACGCATTTTTGCCGTCGGTAAATCGCGGTAAATGGTTTGCAGACTTGTATCAGCTGGCCCGTATTCGATTACTCAGCGCCGGCTTGACGAAGATAGGTGGCGAGCCCACCTGCACAGTTTGCGAAAACGCCAGGTGGTATTCGTATCGGCACTCTCCATTGACCGGGCGTTTTGCGACTCTTATTGTAAAAACTACCTGAATTCCCTATTACGGATCACTTGATCTCTATCAAACATGACGCACTGTCATGACTTGAATCACACCAGCTCAGCCCCATCTAGTTACCATCCAATTATTTGCAGGATGAAAGACATGCGAATGGAAAAACTGACAAGCAAATTACAACAGGCTCTGGCTGATGCGCAGTCGCTCGCCGTGGGCAAGGATCATAATTACATCGAGCCGGTGCACCTGATCAGTGTGCTCGTCGATCAGAAGGGCGGGTCGATTCGTTCGTTGCTGACGCAGACTGGTTTTGATCTTGCGGCCGTGCGCAAAGGCCTCGACAGACTGATCACAGATCTGCCGGTAGTTACCAGCAGTGATGGTCAGGTGTCGATCTCTCCGGAACTGAACAAGCTGCTCAATCTGGCCGATAAACTGTCGCAGAAAAATCAGGATCAATACATTTCCAGTGAAAGTGTTTTGCTTGCAGCAATGCAGGACAAAGGTTCGCTCGGCAAACTGCTGAATTCATTTTCGGTCAGTCCGAATGCGATGGAAAAAGCTGTCGCAAATTTGCGTGGCGGCGCATCCGTCAATAATCCTGAAGCCGAAGAAAATTATCAGGCGCTCGAGAAATACACGGTGGACGTCACCTCGCGTGCTGAACAAGGCAAGCTTGATCCCGTAATTGGACGGG
>JAZKES010000060.1:5494-24838 GCA_040386995.1 Pseudomonadota bacterium
GTGGACGTCACCTCGCGTGCTGAACAAGGCAAGCTTGATCCCGTAATTGGACGGGATGACGAAATACGCAGGACTATCCAGGTATTGCAGCGGCGCACGAAAAATAATCCGGTGTTGATCGGTGAGCCTGGCGTGGGCAAAACCGCAATCGTGGACGGCCTCGCGCAGCGCATCGTTAACGGTGAAGTGCCGGAAGGCCTTAAAGGCAAACGTATCCTCTCGCTCGACATGGGCTCGTTGATTGCTGGCGCGAAATTTCGCGGTGAATTTGAAGAACGCTTAAAGGCAGTGTTGAGTGAGTTGGCTAAAAAAGAAGGCTCAGTCATTCTTTTCATTGATGAAATCCATACGATGGTAGGAGCCGGCAAGGCAGAAGGTGCGATGGATGCGGGCAACATGCTTAAGCCGGCACTGGCGCGTGGTGATCTGCATTGTGTTGGCGCAACCACGCTCGATGAATACCGCAAATATCTCGAGAAAGACGCAGCGCTGGAACGCCGTTTCCAGAAGGTGCTCGTTAATGAGCCGAATGAAATTGACACCATTGCCATTCTGCGCGGGCTAAAAGAACGCTACGAAGTGCATCATGGTGTGAATATCACAGATTCCGCGATCATAGCGGCAGCGAAACTTTCCCAACGTTACATCACTGACCGCCAGTTGCCGGACAAAGCCATCGACCTGATCGATGAAGCGGCCAGTCTTATTCGCATGGAGATTGATTCCAAGCCCGAGGAAATGGATCGGCTGGAACGCCGCCTGATCCAGCTGAAGATCGAACGTGAAGCCCTTAAGAAAGAAACAGATGAAGCATCGCGCAAACATCGCGAAAAACTGCAGGAAGATATAGAGCGGCTCGAAAAAGAATATGCTGATCTCGATGAAATCCTGCGTACTGAAAAATCGTCTTTGATGGGCTCACAGAAAATCAAAAGTGATCTCGAGCAAGCACGTATCGACATGGACGCTGCGCGCCGTAGCGGCGATCTCGCAAAAATGTCGGAACTGCAATACGGTATTGTTCCAGCACTCGAGAAAAAACTCGAAACCGCTGCCAATCCGCAGCTTGCTGAAATGACGTTGCTGCGCAACAAGGTTACCGAGGAAGAAATCGCCGAAGTGGTTTCGCGCGCAACAGGTATCCCTGTTTCGAAAATGCTGGAAGGTGAAAAGCAGAAGTTGCTGCGCATGGAAACCGAATTGCATAAACGTGTGATTGGTCAGTCCGAGGCGGTCAATGCCGTAGCAAATGCTGTACGTAGATCACGTTCCGGCCTGGCTGATCCGCGCAGACCGAATGGTTCCTTCCTGTTTTTGGGAC
The DNA here is from genome assembly GCA_040386995.1 of Pseudomonadota bacterium. Lineage (GTDB taxonomy): Bacteria > Pseudomonadota > Gammaproteobacteria > Pseudomonadales > Pseudohongiellaceae > CAILUG01. The sequence goes on from JAZKES010000060.1 coordinate 6,816, forward strand.
CGACGGGTGTGGGTAAAACAGAACTCTGCAAGGCGCTCGCGCAATTTCTGTTCGACACTGAAGAAGCCATGGTACGCATCGACATGTCCGAATTTATGGAACAGCACTCAGTAGCACGCCTGATTGGTGCGCCTCCCGGTTATGTCGGTTATGAAGAAGGTGGTTATCTTACCGAGGCTGTGCGCCGCAGGCCGTATTCCGTTCTGTTACTTGATGAAGTAGAGAAAGCGCATCCGGATGTGTTCAACATTTTGCTGCAGGTGTTGGATGACGGCAGGTTGACGGATGGCCATGGTCGTACTGTTGATTTTCGCAACACAGTGATTGTGATGACATCAAACCTGGGCTCCGACAGGATACAAGATCTGATGCAGGATGAATCTGCAAGTTACTCAGCCTACGAGAGCGTGAAAGCCGCGGTGATGCAGGTGGTGACAAGACATTTTCGTCCGGAATTCATCAATCGAATTGACGAAGTGGTGGTGTTCCATCCGCTGTTGAAAGAACACGTCCGTAACATTGCTGATATCCAGATCGGTCTGTTGCAAAAACGCTTGAGTGATTTGAACCTTGGGCTACATCTGGATCCAGAAGTGCTGGATAAGTTGTCGCTACTGGGCTTTGATCCTGTATATGGCGCGCGTCCTCTGAAAAGGTCGATACAGCAGTGGCTCGAAAATCCGCTCGCGCAGGAAGTGCTGAAAGGCAGCTATCCGCCTGGCAGCACCATCAGAGTAAGGTTGGTGGGCGGAGATCTCGCGTTCAGCAAGGATACGGTTGAATAAAGTCTGGTGGCCAGGGAGCTCGCTAAAGTTGGCCTGGACTTTGAACGATGAACTGCTGTCAGTGGCGTTCATCGTTCGGAGTAAAAAAGACGAGATTCTCGCCCGTTACTCCCGTTATTTCCCGGCTGCAATTGATGCTTTGCCTTCACTTTCCATAACACGCGCGTAATGCTCACTTGCCGGTACAAAAGCGCCGCTGCTCTTTTCGTAGCAATGAATTTCCCCGAGTTCGATGTCGTAAACCCAGCCGTGCAGAAAGATGTCACCGGCCGCTATGCGTGTTGCCACCTCGGGGTGTGTCTGCAGGTGATGCAGCTGCAAAATGACATTTTCTTCAGTCAGTTCCAGTAACTGCGCGTGACTTACCGTTTCATTACGCGCTGCAACCCGGGCAATCGCGGGTGCGCAGTGTGATAACCAGTCGGAAACATGGCGCAAATGTTTTACCGAATCCGGATACATCGCACCTTTCATTGCGCCGCAGTCAGTATGACCACACACCACGATATGTTTAACGTGTAATACGGCTACCGCATATTCGATCGTAGCGGTAACCCCTCCCGTAGTTGGTGCGTGCGGTGGCACTATATTGCCTGCATTACGGCAGATGAACATTTCACCGGGTTTAGACTGCGTGATCATGTTGGGATCGATGCGGGAATCGGAACACGTAATGAATAATATCTCGGGGTTTTGCTGTTGCGCCAGGTCGGCAAATAATTGCTTGTGGCTTTCAAAAAGTGTTTGCTGGAATTTGGCAATTCCTGAAACCAGCTTTTCCATTGTTCTACTCCCTGGAAGTCTGAGTGTTCAAATGTGTCAATTGGATCGGCTGACGAACCGATCTGTTTGGCGTCACTAATGTATTCATCTGATTCGGCGATTTTTTGGTGCGCATGGCCAATTTGTTAATCCAAAAGAGCATTAGGACAGGCTGGCTTTATACAGTAAAGTGGCAATCAACCTGATATTGATTTGTGCAGGTTGCCTGGTTTAATCTCGGGCCGGTGCAAGCAGTTTTGCATTCGTCAATAAACTACAAAAATTCTTGTTGGATGCAGGTCCTGAAACATACAGCGACGGGCTGAAAACTATTAAAACAATCTTAATCTGGAGGGTAAACCGTGGGTTTCCTAAGTTCAATTTTTGGTGGTGGTGACAGTAAACCAGCTGCGCCCAAGTATACACATGTCAAAATTCATCCATCTGTCGACGGCGGCATCTGGAAAGGATCCGACAATTTTGCCGGCGGCACCCTCAAATGCAAATGCAGCACAAACCCAGTGGAAGTGAAAATAGCAGGCCAGACTGCCCATAATCACATTTGCGGTTGCAGCAAATGCTGGAAACCCAAAGGCACCTCCTTTTCCCTCATCGCAGTAGTAGGCAGAGACAAAGTCACCGTTACGGCCAATGCCGACAAACTGGCGATTGTTGACCCCAATGCCACGATTCAGCGTTATGCCTGCAAAGACTGTGGTGTACATATGTATGGCCGTATCGAAAACAAGGACCATCCTTTTTATGGCCTGGATTTCGTTCATACCGAATTATCAAGCCAGACTGGCTGGAGTGGTCCTGAGTTCGCTGCATTTGTGTCTTCCATCATCGAGCAGGGCACTGATCCTGCAAAAATGGGTGATGTCAGAGGTCGACTCAAAGAACTTGGACTTGAGCCTTATGATTGCCTGTCGCCAGCACTGATGGATGCTATCGCCACTCACGTAGCGAAGAGCAAAAAATAACCGGATTGTTAATACTCCAGGCTAACAGCTGGTAGTACCATTCAAGGGGCAACGATGAAGATCGTTGCCCCTTTTTATTTTAATGAGCACATGTATTTGTTTTATGCCTATCAAGCCGGACTCGCCATATTTTGCTGCCGTTGATCTCGGCTCCAATAGTTTTCATCTGCTGGTTGCCAGAGTCCAGAACGAGCGCATTGAAATCATCGATCGCGAAAAAGAAATGATTCAGCTGGCCCGGGGGATTAATGCCGACGGTGTATTGAGCATGGATTCTCAAAACAGGGCACTGGCCTGCCTCGCAAGGTTTGCAGAACGTTTACGCCATATTCCGCGCGAACAGATACGTGCAGTAGGTACCAAGACATTTCGTACAGCGGAGCAGTCGAAGAAATTCATCAAGGCTGCTGAGGCTGCTCTGGGCGTCCCAATTCAGATTATTTCAGGGTATGAAGAGGCGCGCCTTGTTTACGTCGGCTTGGCACATTCTGTAACCAATGATCACAATCACAGGCTGGTGGTCGACATAGGCGGTGGTAGCACCGAGCTTATTATCGGCAAGGACTATGAACCGCTTGTGCTTGAGAGCCTTAACATGGGTTGCGTGATTTTTTCAGAAAGTTATTTTGGAAAAAACAGCCGGCTGACGAGTGCCAATTTCCAGAAAGCGTATCTTGCTGCATGTACCGAAATAGAGAGTGTGCGCAAAATTTATCTGAAAGCCGGTTGGAAAATTGCGTTTGGTACATCGGGCACAATACGCACCATTGCGGATTTGCTTCAGCCGCGTGACGGCGGTGCAGTGATTACGGCTGATTCACTCAGTTGGCTCAGCACAGAGATAATTCGGGACAAGAGTCTGCTGAATAATATCCCCGCGTTGCGACGTTCGGTATTGCCTGCGGGTATCGCTATCCTCAAAGCCATCTTTGACCAGCTCAAACTCGACAATATCTACGTCGGCGATGGAGCGCTCAAAGAAGGTCTGATGTACGACATCGTGGGCAGATTAAGCGATCATGATTCGCGCTCTGATACAGTCCGTGATCTTCAGGACAAATATCATGTGGATTTTGATCAGGCCGAACGGGTAACTTCCACGGCGCTGCGTTTCTGGAAGCAGATAGATGGTCCGGTACTGCCGCGTGTGTCGCGCACCAAAATTCTTGCGTGGGCTGCACAGCTGCATGAAATAGGCATGAGCATCTCCCACTCGAGCCATCATCATCACGGCTATTACATCCTGAGGTTTAGCGATCTCGCGGGTTTCGGGCGTTATGAGCAGTACATTCTCGCGAATCTCGTGCGCAGCCACCGCAAAGGTTTATACGAGAAAAAATTCGAAGAAATGGATGAGCAGACCACTGCCGCGCTGCTCCCACTCGTGATCTGCTTGCGACTGGCCGTGTTGTTGCAACGTCGCAGAGAAGATCTCGATGTGCTGCCAAAACTGAGTCTGCAGGGCAAAGAATACAAACTCAGGTTTCCAAAAAAATGGTTGGCTGAACATCCGCTGACATTGGCCGGGATCGAACAGGAACAACAGTACTACGATAACTTCGGAATTGGTTTCAGTTATCAGTAATCAGTACTTATACCCAATCAGCAGTTGCTGGTGTTGAAAGAAGCCCGCATATAATGCGGTCGCAGGATCAGATAATAACCAAAATTAAAAACTGTATTGTTGAGGGGATTCCAATATGAAACTACCTACCTTGCTGACAAGTGTGGTTCTGGCCGGAGGATCTTTATTATCCTGCGTTGCCTTGGCCCACCATTCTTTCAGTGCCGAATTTGTTGAGACCGATGGCGAAATTCACGGCGTGGTGATCAGTGGTCGGTTTGCCAATCCGCATCCGCGTTATCAAGTTGAAGTTACCAATCCCGATGGCAGTAAGGATGTTTGGGAGTTGCAGGGCTCGAGTGTATCGACCTTGACTGACGGCGGTTGGACACAGAACTTCCTGAACCCCGGTGATGAAGTTACCGTGAATGGTTCGCTTGGTCGTAATGGCGCGAAGAAAATGTTCATCCGGGGCGTCACCAAAGCAAACGGCGATAGTTTTCCTCCCAAAGATTTTGTGCGCAAAGATCCATCCGTGATCAACGCCACGCCCGGCAAAAATTATGGTTATGCCAAGGTTAACCAGGATGCACCGATTGATATAAGTGGTCCGTGGCGCAACTCCTACAAATTTCGCGTAACGGTTGATGACCTTGATCCAAAGCCAACACCATTTACGGAGGCAGGCCGCGCGCTGCATGAGAAGACCGTCCATTACGATGACTATTCGTTGCGTTGTGTTGCCCCCGGACTGCCGCGAGTTTTTGGTGCTCCTTATGACATGGATATCGTCGATGCTGGAAACCACTACCAAATTACCTACATCGAACACAACACACCACGACGTGTTTATATGGATGGTCGTACACCGCCGGCAGATTATCCGGATCGTGCGATGGGATATTCGGTTGGACACTGGGAAGGAGAGGAGCTGGTAATCGAAACAACCCATCTGATTGGTGGTTGGCTTGATGGATCAGGTTTGCCATTCATGGGTGGAGAAAACACACGTATCGAGGAACGTTACACCTTCGCCGAAGATCGCCTCTCAATGGAAAGGGAGATGACGATTTATGATGGTTATTACACACAACCACTGGTTCGGCATCGCGCCTCTGCACGTGATGACGACCTCGCAATCATCGAACACGATAGTTGTGATCCCACGACTTATTATTCGGACATTCTTGAAGCTGGCGAGCTGGAACGTCGCATCAAAGAGTTGCTATAACAGCTTTTGGTTTTTCAGGCCGGCTTCGAGTAATTGAAGTCGGCTTTGTCATTTCTGGAGCATCGTTAAATTGAGCCGCGAAGGGCGTGCCGATCATGCTCATGAGTAGTTTGTGGAAATTCGATGCAAGTGGCGTCCAGACGCGCTCATTGACGCAGCCACTCATGAACCTTGCAATATAATCTTCGGCTTAATCCATTCGCGGAATTTTCCTGTGGTATTCAGTTTTTTACGATCCGTCAATTATTCCGCTATCAAATACCTATTGGCCTTCTTCTGTATAACTGCAAGCTATAACTGCGCATATGCCCAGATTACCGCAGGAAGCAGTGATGGCTCGAAAACGATCACGATCCCCAAGTTGACTGGTGAAGCCGAAATCGACGGTGTATTGGATGATGCACTTTGGTCGCAGGCTTTGCTGGTTGATGATTTCCATCAGTACGAACCTGTGGAATACGGCGAGCCGTCGCAGAAATCCCAGGTCTGGATCTTCTATACCGAAGATGCGCTGTATATCGGCAGCTTTTTCGAGGAAGCCGATATGTCGAAGGTGTCCGCGAATACGCTAAGGCAGGGGCAGGGTTTGGCCTCTGACGACATTCTCGCCGTGGTCCTGGATCCGTTTTTTGATCGTCGCAATGGTTATCGGTTTGAAGTAAATGCCAACGGTGTTCGCTGGGAAGGATTATTTCAGAATACCACCGAGATAGACGGTAACTGGGACGGGATCTGGCAGGCTGACGCAAGCCGCGTTGCCAACGGCTGGTATAGCGAAATGCGCATACCGTTTCAGACATTGCCTTTTAACCCTGCGTCGGATTCCTGGGGCATCAATTTTCGCCGCGCGATCCGCCGGAACAATGAAAGTATTGCGTGGGTTTCGCGCAACCGTCAGGTCAATCCTGCAGTTGCAGGGACAGTGACGGGTCTTACTGGCATGCGTCAAGGTCTTGGTCTTGATGTCGTGCCGTCATTCACCATGCGTGAAGACCGGGTTTATGGACCGCTCGATTCAAGAGAACAGAATTTCGAACCTTCACTTGATGTGTTCTATAAGTTAACACCGCAGCTCAACGCCTCTTTGACGGTGAACACGGATTTCTCTGCGGCGGAGGTCGATAGTCGCCAGGTCAACCTCACGCGTTTCAATTTATTCTTTCCGGAGCAGCGCGATTTCTTTATTCGTGAATCCGACATTTTTGAATTCGGCCAGATTGGCACGGGCGGCTTCGGTAATGGCAGCGGCAATCCGGCGATACCAGGAGCTGCAAGTCAGAATGCCAGACCATTTTTCTCGCGCAGGATTGGCTTGAGTGCAAACGGTGCGCCGGTTGATATAAACGTTGGCGGCAAAGTGAGCGGCCGTATCGGCAACTGGAACGTAGGCTCCTTGCTGATCAGCCAGGATGAGGACGAAGCAACGGGAGTGGATTCGCGCGATATTTTTGTGGGTCGAGCCGTGTTGAACGTGCTGTCCGAATCACAACTCGGTGTGATTGCGACGCATGGTGATCCTCAATCCAATAGCGACAACAGTTTGATCGGTACGGACTTCCGGTATCGCAATTCAAATATGGTGGGAGGAGGAACACTGCAGGGTGTTGCGTTTTATCAGCAGACTGACAACGACGTAGATAAAGACGACGATGCATCGTGGGGGATGGGAGTTTTCTATCCTGCGAGCCAAGGCTGGCGCGGTGGTTACAATTACAAACGCATCGAGAAAAATTTTGATCCAGCTGTCGGTTTCGTCAATCAGACTGACGTTGAAGATCATGCGCTGGACTTTGGTTATCGGCGGTTTCTCACACCTGGAAAAGCGATTCGTTCCGTGTATGGTGGTTTCGATGGTTATCGCGCACAGAATCTTGACGATGGCAGCGTCAATAACGAAAACCTTGGATTACGCCTGACGACCAACACTAATGCAGGTGATGGAATTTTTGGACGATTGATTCGCAGTAGGGAAGTTCTCAGAACAGATTTCACGATCAACCGGTTTTCGGACACATCGCAACGAATCATAATTCCTGTTGGTGATTATTCTTTCACGGAAGGTTTGATAGGAATCGATTTCGCGAATCAGCGGAAATTGTCGGGTCGACTGTCTGTGCGCTGGGGAGATTACTACAACGGCAATCGCATGCAGCGTAATGTCGAGTTCAACTATCGACCGACTGCGCGTTATAGCTTCAGTGGGCAATTTACCGAAAACGAAATTCATCTGCCGCAAGGCCACTTCACCGTGCGATTAATCAGTTTGCAGACCCAGGTGTCATTTGTATCGACATTAACCTGGAGCAACCTGGTTCAATACGACAACGTTTCTGAATCTTTGGGTTTCAACAGCAGATTGCATTGGATTCCCGAGGCGGGACGTGAAGCTTTCGTGGTACTCAATTATGGTTTGATCGATCCGGACAAGGACAATCAGTTTGTGTCGGTTAATGCCGATTTATCGCTGAAATTCAATTACACCTTCCGCTTCTGATTGCGCTGGATTTGCTGGTGTAGGGGCATATATTTCGAGGCTTCACGGGTACGTGTCGGCTATTGGTTTTATTCGGCATATAGCTGGTTTATAGTTGCTTCAATTCGTTGGCTTGTCATGAGTGCTTAAATTGAATTTTTCAAACTTGTTGCGCCTGATTACCACTCAATTCCTCATTCTGCTGTTCGCATTCACAGCGAACCCGGTGCTTGCACAACGATTTCCTTATCAGAGCAGTCAGCCCAGGTTTGAAGGCAATACTCCGGCTGATCCTGACGGCGCAGAATTGCATTTCGCTCGACTCGTCTACGGTGAAGACGGTGGTTTCGGTGGGCGTGGCAGATCGCGCAATACCTGGACAACAGACTGGCCCGAAGCTGAACATTTTTTCATGGAGGGTGTTACGCGCTTGACCCTTGTGGATGGCAATGCGGTAAGTGTTTATAACGGAGATGGTGGCGAACGTATTGATCTGCTGGAAGGTAATATTTTTGATTTTCCCTGGTTATACGCTGTTGAGGTTGGTTACTGGACTTTATCCACCGAAGAAGCCGCAATACTGCGCGAATATTTGTTACGCGGCGGCTTTCTGATGGTCGATGATTTTCATGGCAGTCAGGAGTGGAGCGGTTTTGTCGCGACGATGCAGAAAGTGTTTCCTGACAGGCCCATCATAGATCTAAAAAGCGAAGACGAAGTTTTTCATGTGCTTTACGACCTGGATGAGCGTATTCAGATTCCAGGATTTGCCGCGTTATATAACGGGGTGACATATGAGCGTGATGGCGTCGAGCCGACCTGGCGTGGCATCTATGATGACGAGGGCAGGTTGCTGGTAGCCATCAACCACAATATGGATCTTGGTGATGCCTGGGAACAAGCTGATACGCCGGATTATCCGGAGCCAATGACGGCGCTTGCCTATCGTTTTGCTGTCAACTATGTCATCTATTCGATGACCCACTGATTTAACCGCGCGATAAATTTCTTTTGTGAGTCAGCTCGATCACGTTCACTTCAGCTGGAATCTCGACATGATAAAAACTTTTAAGTGGAATCTGTTGCTTGCCATCAGCTTGTCAGGTTTCAGCAGTAGTTATGGCGCTAATGAAGATGAATTGATTGAACGTGCGCGCGGTATTCATGAGCGCGTGATGACTCTGGATACACATTCCGATATCCCGCTAAATTTTGCTACGAGTGAGTTCATGCCCGGCATCGCGGATGCTCAGGTGAATCTCGACGGTATGGAGAAGGGCGGTTTGGATGCGTCTTTTTTCATTGTGTATGTAGGACAAGGTGAGCGGAATGAAGCAGGTTACCTGGCAGCCAAAGCGGATGCATTAGCCAAGTTCGATGCTATTCATCGAATGACCGATTTTTTGTACCCCGAACGAATTGGTCTTGCCACAACGGCAGCAGAAGCTGTCGCAATCCACGATCAGGGCAAGATGGTTGCATTGATCGGAATTGAAAATGGCTACGTGATCGGCAAGGACATTTCGCTGCTGGCAGAATTTCACAAGCGCGGCGCTCGATATATGACTCTCGTGCACAACGGCCACAACGACATTGGTGATTCTGCGCAACCACAAGCCAGACTCAACGATGTGGAAGCAGAAAACGGCGGCCTTAGCACATTTGGTAAAGAGGTTGTGGCTGAGCTGAATCGCTTGGGGATCCTCGTAGATATATCACATGTGTCGAAGGCAACGATGTTGCAGGCAACGAAGTTATCCAAAGCGCCCGTAATTGCCTCACATTCAGGTATTACTTCGCGCTTCGTTCATCCACGCAATATGGACGATGAGCAATTGCTTGCCTTACGTGATAACGGCGGAGTTGTGCAGGTCGTAGCATTCAACGCGTATTTGAAAGAAGGCGGGATGGCCACGGTCGCGGATTTCGTCGACCACATCGACTACGCCGTCGACCTGATTGGTGTTGAACATGTCGGTATATCATCTGATTTCGGCGGTGGTGGCGGAGTTACTGGTTGGAACAGTGCCGCAGAGACCTTCAACGTCACCCTTGAGCTGGTACGCAGGGGTTATACCGAGGAGCAAATTGGCCTGATCTGGGGCGGAAATGTGCTTCGAATACTCGAAGCTGCGGAACAGGTGGCAGCTCAACCCCAGTAGAATCAACTTTTCCAGCTTGACACCGACCACTATCTGGCAATAATGTCCGCCCTGAATTGGTGTGCGGATGTGTTGATTACCCATTGACCGTTTTCGTAACGATTTCTGCGGCAGGTAGCGTAGAAATTTACGACAAGCCCGCGTAACAACTGACATATGTTAGTTACTGCCATAGACCCACTTGAGCCCAAGAGACTTTTTCAAGGTTCAATATCCCCGGCGATATAACGCCATGGGTCGCTACGGTTCAACCCGAACCCAGTCATCTGATATCTGATTCGTGCGCGCTATTCATTGCTACTCATGTTTTTCATGTTGCTAGCGTGGAGCATGCTGTTTGCACGTTTTTATTCACAACGAGACAAGACTTGGAGAGGAAAAATCATGGCATTACTTTCTGGTGGTGACATGCTTCTGCGTGCATTGCACGACGAAGGCGTGGAGTTCATATTCGGCTACCCCGGTGGGGCAGCTCTTCATATATACGATGCAATATTCAATCAGGACAAGGTAGAACATATCCTTGTTCGCCATGAGCAGGCCGCCACGCACGCAGCTGACGGCTACGCGCGATCGACCGGCAAACCCGGCGTAGTTCTGGTGACTTCAGGTCCAGGCGCTACCAATGCTATTACCGGCATCGCGACTGCTTACATGGATTCAATTCCACTGGTGGTTATTTCAGGCCAGGTTGCGCGTGAGGCTGTAGGTTCTGATGCGTTTCAGGAAACAGACATGATTGGTGTTTCGCGCCCAATCGTGAAGCATAGTTTCATGGTCCAGAATCCCCAGGACATTCCTGAAGTAATCAAAAAAGCTTTTTATATTGCGACTACTGGTAGACCCGGTCCCGTTGTGATCGACATTCCAAAGGACGTAACAGACCCGTCAACCAAGTTTGAATATGCGTATCCTGATAGCGTAAAAATTCGCTCTTATATCCCACCTGTCAAAGGTCATTCGGGGCAGATCAGAAAGGCGGTCGATATTCTTCTGGGTGCACGAAGGCCTATGATTTACACCGGTGGTGGCGTTGTTTTAGGCGACGGCGCTGAATTACTCACAGCTCTGGTGCGTAAACTGGGTTATCCCATCACGAATACTCTGATGGGCCTTGGCGCTTATCCTGCAACTGATAAACAATTTTTGGGCATGCTGGGAATGCATGGCACTTACGAAGCAAATATGGCGATGCATGAAGCTGATGTAATACTCGCTATCGGTGCTCGATTTGATGATCGCGTTACCAATTCGAACATCAAGAAATTCTGTCCCGATGCAACCATATTGCATGTTGATATTGATCCGGCGTCCATTTCGAAAACAGTGACTGCACATGTTCCGATTGTTGGTCCGGTTGTTCCAGTATTGAAGGAGATGATTGATCTTGTCGAGAACTCAAAAATCCAGATCGACAAAGAAGCACTCGGCGATTGGTGGAAGCAGATCGAACATTGGCGTAAAAAGGATTGCCTGGCGGTAACACCGGCAGAAGATGATGTGATCAAGCCGCAGCAGGTAATTCAGGCGTTGTACGAAATAACGAAAGGTGATGCGTACGTAACGTCAGACGTAGGTCAGCACCAGATGTTTGCCGCGCAGTATTATCATTTCGATAAGCCGAGGCGTTGGATCAACTCAGGCGGACTCGGCACGATGGGTTTTGGTTTGCCCGCCGCGATGGGTGTGCAGTTGGCGTTCCCCAAAGCGACAGTTGCATGTGTTACAGGCGAAGGCAGCATCCAGATGAATATTCAGGAGCTTGCTACATGTAACCAATGTGCGTTACCAATCAAGATCGTAAACCTGAATAACGAAGCACTTGGCATGGTGAAGCAATGGCAGGACATGCAGTATGGTGGCCGTCATTCGCAAAGCACGTACGCGGAATCATTGCCTGATTTTGTCAAGTTGGTTGAGGCCTACGGCCATGTTGGAATCAGGATCGAAAAACTAAGCGAGCTGAAATCTAAAATGGAATACGCCTTTTCTCTGAAAGATAAACTGGTCTTTCTGGATATCGCGGTGGACAAGAATGAGCACGTTTACCCGATGGCAATTCGTGGTGGCGGCATGAATGAAATGTATCTGAGCAAAACGGAGAGAACCTGATTATGAGACGCATAATATCCATGCTCATGGAAAACCAGCCCGGTGCACTTTCGCGAGTGGTAGGTCTGTTCTCTCAACGTAACTACAACATTAACTCTCTGACGGTAGCGCCAACTGAAGACGCCAGTCTCTCGCGCCTTACACTTACAACCGTGGGAGATGATAGAAAGATTGAACAAATCATCAAACATCTCAATAAGCTGGTGGACGTTACCAAGCTGGTCGACCTCACCGAGGGAAGCCACATTGAGCGTGAATTGATGTTGATAAAAGTGAAGGCCTCCGGTGCTCAACGAGCCGAAGTTAAACGCGTGGCAGACATTTTTAGGGGAGTGGTGGTTGACATTACTCCAACTATGTATACCATCCAGCTCACAGGAACCAGCGAGAAGCTGGATGGATTTATAGCAGCCCTCGCAGGCACACCAATTTTGGAAGTCGCGAGGACCGGTGTCTCAGGAATAGCAAGAGGGGAAAAGGTACTGAGCTTGTAGAACTTCGCAAGACCCAGTACAGAAAAAGAAGAAGATACTGTTTGCAGATTACAATTCTGAAAAGAACAGCCAAAGCCAGGCCAAAAACCTGGCTTTTTATTGCCTGTCTTTTCTATAAATCGTTAAACCACTTTCTTCATGCTGGTCATGTGGCCACGCAGCGTTTGACCAATCTTTTCAATCTCGTGATTACGGATTGCAGCATTTACGGCAATCAGTTCACGGTCATCAACGTTATTGTCTTTACTAGGCATGCCCGCGCCAATGATTGATGTGTCCGCTTTCTGCATGAAATCCTTCAGCAAAGGCACCGCAGCGTGGGAGAAAAGATAACAACCATATTCTGCTGTGTCGGAAATAACTTTATTCATTTCATACAATTTCTTGCGACCGATCAGATTCGCTATGAGCGGGGTTTCATGCAGAGATTCATAATAGGCGGACTCTGCGATTACGCCTGCAGCAACCAAAGTCTCGAAGCAAAGCTCTACGCCCGCTTTTATCATCGCAACCATCAGGATGCCGTGATCGTAGTATTCCTGCTCGCTGATAGCCGGCGCACCTTCGGGGCTCGATAATTCAAAGGCTGTTTTACCTGTCGCTTCGCGCCAATCCAGCAATTTCTTGTCATTGTTCGCCCAGTCTTCCATCATACCGGAGGAAAATTGTCCACCCATGATGTCATCCATATGTTTTTCGAACAGCGGACGCAGAATGGTTTTTAGTTCTTCGCTTACTTCGAAAGCTTTGATTTTTGCTGGATTGGACAAACGGTCCATCATGTTAGTGATGCCACCTTGTTTCAGACCTTCAGCAACTGTTTCCCATCCATGTTGGATAAGTTTGGATGCATAGGCGGAATTAATACCTTTAGCTACCATCAGGTCGTAGCAAAGAATCGAGCCAGTTTGCAGCATGCCGCACAAGATAGTTTGTTCGCCCATGAGGTCCGACTTAACTTCTGCTACGAATGATGACTCAAGAACACCAGCGCGATGACCACCCGTTGCGGCTGCATAGGCTTTGGCAAGTTCCAGACCTTCACCGTTCGGGTCATTTTCACGATGTACGGCAATCAGAGTAGGTACGCCAAAGCCACGCTTGTATTCTTCGCGAACTTCGGTGCCGGGGCACTTTGGTGCAACCATAATGACAGTGATGTCTTTACGGATTTGCATGCCTTCTTCCACGATATTGAATCCATGCGAATACGCAAGGCATGAGCCTTTTTTCATGAGCGGCATTACTTTTTCTATAACTGGCGTATGTTGTTTATCGGGTGTCAGGTTGAGGACAAGATCTGCTGTTGGAATGAGTTCCTCAAATGTGCCGACCTTGAAGCTGTTTTCTGTCGCACTTTTCCAGGATTGTCTTTTCAGTGAGATGGCATCTGCACGTAATGCATAGGAAATGTCCAGGCCACTATCGCGCATGTTGAGGCCTTGATTCAGGCCTTGCGCGCCACAACCCAGGATCACGATTTTTTTGCCGCGTAACTTATCAACGCCAGTGCTGAATTCGGATTTGTCCATGAAGCGACATTTCGCAAGTTGGTCCAGCTGTGATCGTAACGGTAGGGAATTGAAGTAGTTCATATATAGCTCCGGTGTTGAAAAAATGTTGGGGCATGTTATGAATAATTGCTTGTTGCGTAAAATGATACTTATGCAATGATATGTTTCACTTTCGGCAACATAAAACATTGCAAATGAATCAGAGAGAGCTGCAACTGTTCCTCCACTTGGCAAAAACGTTGAGTTTTGCGCGGACGAGCGAGGCGCTACATGTTACTCCTTCGAGCCTTAGCAGGGTTATTCAGCGTCTGGAGTTGGAAGTTGGTGTACCTCTGTTCGAGCGGGACAACAGACATGTAGCTTTAACCAAGGCAGGGCAGATGTTTCGGGAATTTGCTGATGAAACGTCCAATAAGTGGCTGGATCTGAAAAAAAACCTGGCGGAACAAGACCAGGTTTTGACCGGTGAAATAAGCCTGTTCTGTTCCGTCACAGCCAGTTACAGCTTTCTATATGATCTTTTGAGCCGCTTCAGGCTTGAGCATCCTGGAATCGAGATCAAGCTGCATACGGGTGACACTGCAACAACGCTTGATCGGATAATTGCAGAACAAGAGGACATTGGAATTGCCGCGCTTCCCCACAAAATACCACCCAGTCTCTGTGCGCAAGTTCTTGGTACTACTCCATTGGTATTTATTGCGCCGCGATCTGGGCTTTATTCAAAACAGAATCTGGATGTTGATAAGAAAATTCAATGGGAAGACATTCCATTGATTCTTTCGGAGAGTGGGCTTGCGCGTGAGCAGGTAGATCGCTGGCTCAGAGATAAAAAAATTAAACCATATATATACGCTCAGGTTGCGGGTAACGAAGCGATAGTCAGTATGGTCAGTTTGGGTTTTGGCATTGGCGTGGTGCCGAAGCTGGTTGTGGACAACAGTCCTTTGCGGAATAAAATCAAAGTTCTGGACATTGAACATAATCTGGAGCCGTTCGCGATTGGTGTTTGTGTTCTGCAGAGAAAGATTCAGAATCCACTGATCAAGGCTTTCTGGAATCTGGCTGGCGTACAGCCGCCTGTTGGATAAAGGGATATAATCAATTCAACACAAATTTTTGGCAAAGTTATGACTCACATTGAAAATACATCCGGAGCTGAATTGGCTGAGGGCGAAACGATAACCCCGCCGGTCCTTGATGATGAGCTGACATTTATAGATGACCATGAGGAAGTTGTTTCCGAAGGTGGGAGACGAGTACGCAGGCGTGGCATCTACTTGCTACCGAACTTGCTCACTACTGGGGCCCTGTTCGCTGGCTTTTTTGCGGTCATTTCAGGCATGAGTGGAGACTTCCATAATGCTTGTGTCGCTATTCTTGTGGCAATGTTCCTTGATGGTCTTGATGGAAGAGTCGCGAGGCTGACTAATACTCAAAGTGCTTTTGGAGCGGAGTACGATAGTCTTTCCGATATGCTGGCCTTTGGTGTTGCGCCCGCGCTCATTTGTTTCAGCTGGGCTTTATCCGAACTGGGCAAGTTGGGCTGGACTGCCGCCTTTATATATGTCGCATGCGCTGCGCTCAGGCTCGCACGATTTAATGTTCAGCAAGACACCGCAGACAAGCGATTTTTCGTGGGGTTAGCGAGTCCGTCAGCGGCCGGTGTAGTAGTGTTTATGGTCTGGAGTCTGGATACGTACGGAATTGAGATTACAGCTCCAGTTTCGATATTTGCTGCAGCTCTAACTGTGCTGGCAGGTATTCTCATGGTTATAAATTTACGATATTACTCATTCAAGGATCTTGATTTTCGCAACCGCGTTCCTTTTTTCGCTATTCTGGCAATGATCCTTATCATTGTGATCATCTCATTGAATCCGCCGGTGGTGCTTTTTACGATGGCAATTATTTATGCCTTCTCCGGACCGGGGATGGCAATTTATGCAAGGCGCAAAAAAAATCTGAATAGACCACCGGTGTGAACTGTTCTGATCTGAGTGGGATTCAAGTTTGAAATTGTGAATTACTTTTGCGGATGTGCCGTTCTTAATAGGTATGAATGAAATTAACTCAAAGAGACGATGGCCATGTTAATTAAAATTAAATCAGGCAATGAAATAGCTTCTTCAGAAATTACTCCCAAGCATGTCTACCAGTCGCGTAGGGATTTCATGCAACTCTCCGCGCAAACTGCGTTCGGGCTATCTGCGGCAAGTCTTGTATCACCTCTAGCGCTTGCGCAGGACGAGGCAGCTGTTCGCACTGCTGCGGATCTCAATTTGGCAAGCAAACCAGAATGGCTCGAGAAAAAAATGGCGGCGCGAACACCTGTTCCTGCCTCTGGCCCATACACTACAAAAGAGATGATGGCGCCATTCAAAGATGTCACTCACTATAATAATTTCTACGAGTTTGGTACTGACAAGACTGACCCGGGAAATAATGCTCATGACTTTGTCATTGAGCCTTGGACGGTTGAGGTCACAGGAGAAATAGGAAAGCCCGGAAAATATACGCTCGAAGATATTCTCAAGCCTCATACGTTTGAAGAAAGAATATATCGTCTGCGCTGTGTTGAAGCGTGGTCAATGGTGATTCCATGGGTTGGCTTTTCGCTTGGAGATCTTATTAAGCGATTCGAGCCAAATTCAAATGCCAAGTATGTAGAATTTGTAACCTTGGTAGACCCGAAGCAAATGCCTGAACAAAGTTCGCGTTTCGCCACCATTGATTGGCCATACAGGGAAGGATTGCGGATGGATGAGGCAATGCATCCCCTCACCATAATGGCGGTGGGACTCTATGGTGATATGCTGCCTGCGCAGAATGGCGCGCCGTTACGACTTATTGTGCCTTGGAAATATGGTTTCAAAAGTGCGAAGTCAATCGTGAGTATTAATTTTCGCAGTGACATGCCAAACAATACCTGGCGTGACCTCCAGGCATCCGAATATGGTTTCTACGCCAATGTAAATCCTGATGTAAGTCATCCACGCTGGAGTCAGGCATCCGAAAGACGTTTGCCAGCTAGCCTCTTCGCTCCGCAGCAGATAAAAACACTGCCATTCAATGGGTATGCTGAAGAGGTTGCCAGTTTGTATGAGGGGATGGATTTGCGCCGCAACTATTAATTGCTGGGGCCATTAATAGTAGTAGCAATACATCCTCCGATGTTTGTACGTAATGTGTAGTGACCTCGTAATGAAGTCTTTTGTGAAGCCGGTGATTTTTGTTTTATGTCTGCTGCCTGCCAGTTATGTATTTTATGCTGTGTATCTGGCTTTCAATGGTGAAAACATCCTGGGTCCCGATCCGCCAATAGCTTTATCGTTGCTGACTGGAACGTGGGCAATACGGATGTTGGTATTGTCACTTGCAATAACGCCGATCCGTTATCTGTTTAACGCAGTAGTTGTTTGGCAATACAGACGCATGATCGGCTTGTATGCTTTTTTTTATGCGAGTCTACATCTGCTTATCTTCTTGATGTTTTTGCTGCAGTGGCGTTGGGCCGACATCGGAACGGAAATTGTGGAGCGCCCATTCATAACCATAGGCTTTGCTGCGTATGTGTTAATGGTGCCGTTAGCGATAACGTCGTTTAACTATGCGCAACGGAAGCTAGGGAGAAACTGGAAGCGAATTCATCGCACTATATATGTAATAAGTATCCTTGCTGTATTGCACATTGTTTGGATAGTACGCTCTAGTTACGGCGATGCAGTACTATATGGCGGGCTTGTAATTTTATGTCTTGGTTACAGGCTGCTTCGGCGCTACAGCCAGCGTGTGAAGCGGTTTAGTTTTCGTCCTCCACCACCCCGAATCGCACGATCTTAATTACTTTTAAATAATTGATAAATACTACTTGTTACTCGAACTCTACTGAGTATAATGCGCGCTCTCTGCAGGCGAGGGTCTGTCAGAAAAGCTCTTTAAC
>JAZKES010000061.1:0-33041 GCA_040386995.1 Pseudomonadota bacterium
CGCAAAGCCACGCCAACATATTTTTGTCTTCGTACCATGCAAACATGGGACACCCGCTCAATAAATCTTAGTACCAGTTCAAACACGGGACACCCACTTAATAAATCCGGCCAGGCAAAAAGGCTCCCCCACCAATCCTTAATTGCTCCGCAATGGCCCACTTCCCCCGGCAGCGCGCGCTCTTCATAATCAGAAAAAACTAGAAGAACAACCTTATGTTCCGAAAGTCCCTCGTGTTGGCAACCACGTTGCTGCTCTCCTTCACCGCCGTCGCTCAATCCATTCAGGTGGGTCAGGGGCGCGACCAGAAAACCATCCAGCTTGTGCGCACCGCCACGCCGCCTGTCATCGATGGTGTGCTGGACGATGCGGTTTGGGAGAACGCCGCTTTTATCGACGAATTCCATCAGATCATTCCCGTGGAATATGCGGAGCCTACGGAACGCACCGAAGTGCGTGTGTTGTTTGATGACAACGCGTTGTACGTCGGCGTGAAGATGTTCATCGACCCGAGCATGATCACGGCCAACATCCTCAAGCAGAACACGACGATATTCGGCAGCGACGATTATTTTTCGATTTCGTTCGATTCGTTCAACACCAAACGCGGTGGTTATTTCTTTGGGGTGAACCCGAACGGCGTGCGGGCGGACGGCCTGTACCGCAACATTTCGCAGTTTTACGCCGACTGGGATGGAATCTACGAGGCCGAGACCACCATCGTGTCAGACGGCTGGATCGCCGAGTTCGAGATTCCGTTCAAGTCGATTTCGTTCGACCCCAACATCGACACCTGGGGCATGAATTTTTCGCGTCGCATCCAGGCGCACAACGAGCAGATGGTGTGGGTCAGCAACGACCGCCGCTTCGATCCGAGCAGCGCGGGACTGGCCACGGGTCTCGTTGGCTTGCGACAGGGCTTGGGTCTCGACATCGTGCCGTCGACCAGCATCACATCGGAGCGGAATTTCGCCACGAACGCGACCGATGTGAATTTCCAACCCTCGGTGGATATCTTCTACAAACTCACATCGGGCATGAATGCTTCGCTTACGGTTAACACAGACTTTTCCGCCACCGAGGTGGATGACCGCCAGGTAAACCTTACGCGTTTCAGCCTGTTTTTCCCGGAAAAACGCGACTTCTTCCTGCGCGAGGCTGACATCTTCGAGTTCGGTCGGCTTAACCAGAACGGTCGGCCGTTCTTCTCGCGTCGCATCGGGCTCGGCCGTAGCGGCAACGCGATTGACCTGGATGTTGGTGCGAAGATCAGCGGACGCATTGGCGACTGGGAACTCGGCGCGCTGAGCATCCGTCAGGAAGGCAGCGGCACCGTGGCGCCGGATACACTCTCGGTGATGCGCGTACGCAAAGGGTTGCTGCGTGAATCCGCCATCGGCTTCATCGCCACCGAGGGCAATCCGATTTCGAACCTGAAGAATTCTCTTGCTGGGGTGGACTTTCTATACCGCAATTCCAATCTGCCCGGAGGACGTATTTTCGAAGCATCGAGCTGGATCCAGCAGAGTGACACCGAAGGCGTTACTGGCGACGATGGCGCTGCGGGCGTCACGCTGGCCTTTCCGAGCCAGGAGGGACTGACCGGGCAGGTTGGCTTCAACCGGTTCGAGGACAACTTCAATCCGGCACTGGGTTTCGCCAATCGCGTCGGCGTGGATGAAATGACCGGCTCGCTCAATTACATATGGCGTCCTGACGGAACACCGTTCCAGTCCGTATATTTCGGCGCAGACTTCGAGCGTTACGAAGACTCGGCGAACAGGCTGCAATCGGAAAATATATCCATCACGCCACTGGAGCTCACCACCAATATCGGGGACGGCATGTTCTTGCGCTCGAACTTCAGCAAGGAAAATTTACTGACACCTTTCCAGATCTATCCCGGGGTGGTCATCCCGGCGGGGCTTTATGACTTCGAGGATTACGGCATCGAATTCCGCAGTGCCCCGTTCCGCAAAGTGAGTGGACGCCTCGCGTTGACCGACGGCACCTTTTACGGCGGCGAACAAACCCGCGTCCAGGGGAGTCTCACATGGCAGCCCTCACCGAAGATCCGCACCAACCTCGGCTTCAATATATCCGACGTGGAATTGCCTGAAGGAAAATTCGTTACACGTCTGCTGACCGCCAGCGTCGACTATGTGTTTTCGAACCAGGTGTCGTGGGTCAACCTCGTGCAGTACGACAATCTCAGCGAGACGCTGGGGATCAACATGCGCCTGCAGTGGATTCCGCGTGCCGGGCAGGAGTATTTCTTCGTGGTGAATCACAACATGGAAGATGTGGACCGCGACAATCGCTTTCATTCGGCGGTGTCCACCATGACAGCCAAGTTCAGCTATACCTTCCGGTATTGAACAGGTAAAGAGACAAGGTAAGGGACGCTCACTCAACTCATCAAGAGCGAATCACGCCCAGTCACAATCGAAAGAAGCTTGCTGAGCTCTCATATAATCGACAGCTCAGCTTGCTTTCCTCACATGCTTTGATCAAATTACTCTGCGACCTCTGTATTGGCGTTAAAGAGCATCAATGAAAATTTTCTTCTTAATAATCCCCCTCCTCACCAGCTCCGTATTCGCACAGAGCGTGGCGAGTGAAGAATATTTACGCCAAACCGAAAGCAAAGGTTACGACCTTTTTATCCATGACTTTCTGGCCGCAAATGCAACGAACATTGTTTCGGTTGAAAGACTACAAAACTCCGACGCGCGCGGTTGGATAGTGGTTGCAGACGGTGATAACTGGAAAGTGAGATTTGTGGGTGATTGCGACGAAAGTGTATGTTCCTCTTTTGACGTTGCGTTCAATCTGGAAGAACAATCCTCGCGCTTAACCGAGTTTGAAGTTCCCGAAATAATACCGGATGAGCAACTCGCGCAATGGAAAGCGCGGCAGCTGGCACTTGAGTCGGATGTGCAGCGCTGCTCGGAAACTTATAACACTGTTGTATTGGAAGGACTCGATGGCGCTGAGCCGGTTTGGGAAGTTTATTTGTTAGCGGCCACGAGAGATCCGAACATCGTTGTACTGGGTGGTCATCACAGGATCACTATATCTGCAGATGGTTCGCGTATTATAAAAAGTGAGCCACTTACCAAATCGTGTCTGCAGGCTGCAAGAAGTACAGACGCTGCTGCGCTGATGGTAACAAACGTGATTGGCCAAGCGCCGCTCGAAACACATGTGTTCTCCAGTTTGTTATATCGGATGCCCTTGTACGTACTCACCGATGCTGGCACGTATGAAGTTGAGGGAAGAGAAATTAGATTCGTTGAAGAGAATCCTGAGTAACCGATAAAAAGCGCTTCAATCCCACGAAGGGACTGAACGCAAGAAACACGGTAATCCCGCCGCAAATTTTCACGCAAGCAGTTTCACTGCAATTTGGTGAACAGCCTCGACCTGGTAGGTGTTACGTCATATTTTCCATACGTGTAGAACGATGTTACAGGCAGCGTAACAGGATCGCGCTTTTCACCCTGAACTCCAAGGTTCCAGAATCCATAATCTTCTAGAAAATACTTACCGCCAATCAGAACAATATTCCACGTCATTGGGTACAGGCATGCATTGCCAACACGCTCGGAGCTGTTGATGTCGCGGCAGGTTGCTCTGGTGAAGAATTCGGCAGGTCTTTCATATATATATTTTCCGACTCCCCCTGCCTTGAGTTCCAGTTTGTATTGGGTGGGGCTACCCAAAGCCTCAACCATCCACAGACCAATCGAAGACTCGATTAATTTATCGCGCATGTTGATTGGAGTAATTCTCGCCGGCACCGTCAGGCTTAGATCGAGGCTCTGGCTCGCCAGGGTAAAACT
Organism: Pseudomonadota bacterium; assembly: GCA_040386995.1. Taxonomy (GTDB): domain Bacteria; phylum Pseudomonadota; class Gammaproteobacteria; order Pseudomonadales; family Pseudohongiellaceae; genus CAILUG01. Next base: position 3,846 of record JAZKES010000061.1, read on the forward strand.
GAAATCCTGGTAAGTTGTGCCTGAAGGTAGAGGATTTATGAAGTTGAATTTGAGCTGGAGTGCGTCGCTGGAAACCCCGCTAACAGTGCCGGAAATGTTTGCGGCGGTGATTCCAGAAAGTGTGAACAACTTATGGTCTGCAGTTTCGATTCTGTTGTCAGTGTCGGGAGTAAGGAACGTCAGATCGAGTTTACTGGTTATGAATGTGGGCAGGTTCGAAACCGCGATTTTCAGTAGTGCCAGCACATCCAGAAATTGGGTACGTATATTTTGAGTGGCGAAACCATAGGTCACCTTGATAGAAAACGCTTCAAGAGCATCTTCTTTAAGTTCGAGTCTATTCGGGCTTGTCGCCTGCAAGGCATTGCTTATTTCTTGTATACCAAAATCTCTTTCTATTTCTGCCTTCAAAGGCGATATACATGCCTCAAGCACCTCTTCTACTTTTTTCCCTGCGTTAACCATGTTGGCGTGAGCTTTGTACAATCCGGCAACTATTAAAATCATTCCTGCTGGCGGTTCTATAAATAACAGGGCCATACCACTGGCGAGTAGAGCTCGAATTTTTCTATTCTTTTGGACAGCATCGATCACACCGGAAACATATTTCTGCATTGCTATGTCGCACGGATCGAGGATCAGCTTCTGGACATCAAATTTTGCATCGGAGGCTGATGCGCTCTTGAGGAAAAACGCTTGTGATTTCGGAACGGCGGCATCTACGTTCTGCTGCAGGATAACGGCAAGATCGTAAATCTGCGCCGCGCTCATTGTGTTTAACGACAGTTTGAAGTTTTGAATCTGGCTATAGATTTGTTGCCCTTCCGGCGTCTCATCACCTTGCAACAGACTTAAAGCGTTATCTGCATAAGTAAGTATCAGGTCTTTTGGATTCGTAATGACGGGCGCAGCTTCTATCAGCGATGAATACGCAAACACCTGGTTTTCAGCGACGATATAAAAAGTGGTGCTGCCGCTTAACCCGTGCGGAACGATGAAGGAAATTTGATTATTCTGGTAACTCGACGTGATCTTCTTGCCACGGACGTACACACCTACTTTCGCGGCTGAAACTACCGGCCCACTATAAGTGAAGGTGATGAGCCTGCCTTGTGCAAAATCAAGAGGATCGGATAGAAGGCTTATGGAGCCGGGCGTGCTCCCATCAAGGGGCACTCGTATATCGAGCCTGAGCGGTTGAGGTGTGTAATGAAGTTCGCCATCCACGACATATCCCAAAAATATTCGATGATCACCACTAACGCCAAGTGCACCCGTAAACACATCTATCTGCATGTTGTCTTCGAGTGTTACCGATTCAATCGCTGGTGCAAGATCCGCGACCATGCCGTTCCACGGAACAAAATACCCCTCTGCATTTTTCATCATGAAAACAAGGTTGATTCGATCAACAATAAAGATGTCGGCTTTTTTACCGATATCCTTCGATTGCGGGTTGATGTAGCCAATAATCTCGACAGGTTCGGTTCTATCGGCCTGTTGTTTAAAGGTAGAACCATCATCTGATGAAAGCCCAAGCGAAAAATGGGCACTGCTAAGTTCAACAGGATTTTGCGGTCCGGCAAAACGCGCCCCGTCAAGACGCGAGGGGAGAGTGGATTGTGCTGAAACAAGTGTTGAAAAGAGGCAGGCGAGAGCGATTAAATATTTTGTCACAAACGTGTATTCCCAAATGCAGTAGAGCGCTTCAATGTCCGGAAACACGTTTAGCTTTTTGAATCTTATCGCAGAAAAAATTAAACGAACATATCAATAATTGCTCTTCCCCAATGAGACAATCGCAAGGGCCTCGTACTGAAACCAAGCTATCAAATATTGACAATTTTTTACCGTGAACAATCAATCAGTAATTGATCCCTAGGGAAATTGATTATGGATGCGCATAACACTTACAAGGTCTTCGACTGGCTCTGGAGCTCGGGCCAGTTATCGGAGTCTGACATTGCGCAGCTGCCCACGCTTGGCATTGAAGCTGTGATCAATCTCGCGTTGCCCACTTCATCGAATGCTTTACGAGGCGAGGCGGAGCTCATTACGGTTCACGGAATAAAGTACTTCCATATTCCTGTGGTGTGGGAGGCTCCTCAGCTGGAGGACCTCAGTATGTTCTTCGCTGTTCTTGATGCACTGAGCGGAAGAAAAGTGTGGGTGCACTGCGCGAAAAATATGCGGGTCTCAGCTTTTATCTATTTATATCGAAAGCTGCGGCTGGATGAACCCGAAGAACAGGCGATTTTTCCGATGAAGGAGATCTGGACGCCAAACGAAACGTGGCAGACGTTTATTGAACGCGCGCTTGCATCGAAGCTTGGTCGATCTTACTTGTTGAATGGCTGAACCGTGTTGCCAGCCGGTAACCCTGCTAAAACGATTTAGCCCTCACCTGTCCCAATTGAAATACACCTTAACCTTCGCACCCGCTGGTGCATCAGCGCCTGGTGCTGCGAGCTCAAAGTTCAATCCTTCGTTCGGAATGGCTGCGCTGCCAAATGGAAGATGCGGATTTAGATAACGCGACGGATCACTGTCGCTGAACGTACTGACGTGACCATATGGTTCGCTGCGTACGGGAACCATTTCGTTGTCCTTGATTCCGTAGTACTGCAAGCCAACCGGGAAATCCTCGAGTGCGAATGCCGCATCGCCTGAGTGGTTGTTGCGCAAGCTGCGATCTGCGAGACGATAACTGATGCCTTCCTTGGTCACGCGGTAGTCGAACAACGAACCCATCGATTTATATTTTTCACGCGCTGCACCCGGAAGCGTTTCGTTGTTGAGCGTGAAGCTATAGAGCAGTTGCCGATTTTTGTAGCGGATGTTTTCGCCTGCCGGAGTCGTGACATCGCCGCAGCGGGCTTTGTCGGCATCCGTGATGTCGACGGGATAATAAAAGGGCCGGCGCTCGAAACACATGACATCGAGAAACTGATTCTGCAGCATCGCCTGGGCGTCATCGCCCATTTCATAAAAACGCCAGCCGTTGTCGTTTTGATAATAGGAATCAGGAATCGCCGCGAGATCGAATTCCTGCGGGTTAGGATCGACAAGTAACAAGAAGCCATTGCCCGGACCGAACTGCGAAGGTTCGTTTTGACTCCAGAGGTACGAGCCGTTGTAGTACCACATGAGCACGCCGCTGCGATAACGGAAATCCACAGCTTCCATTTCGCCGTTGTCGGGGTTGCGGAAAAAGGTAAAGCCTGGACCGTCGATCGATTTGTCGTAGTTGTGCGCCGACGAAAACTGTTCGTAAGGATCGCGATATTCGAGCAGGTAGAAATGCGGAACCGCGATGTCGTGATTGCCACCGCTCAACGAGAAGCCCTGCACTTTCCAGCCGTCGAAGTTTTCTGCTTCAAAGTCGTCGCGATAATCGAGTGCGGCGATTTCGATGTTGTCGATTAACGCGCCATCTTCTACGGCCGCGCCATCCGCAAAATAGTGAAAACGCAATTCGACTTGCTGGCCTTTGTAGGCAGACAAGTCGAACGTTGCATGTACCCACTGCGACGTTTCGCAGGGATCCACTTCGGTGTTGTCGATTTGATCTTCGGCAAGCTCGCGCGCTGCGTTGACGTCACAACCGGCTGTGCTTTCGACGCGGCCATCACCATCGAGATCACCACTACGACCTGTGAAACCTGGCAAGGTGCCCATGCCGTCGTGGCCGCGTTGTGAAGGCATGACGCTGTTTGTGTCGGTCGCATTTTCTTTGTCGGTGCTGAGCAGGCGCTGATAGTTTTCGCCGTCGGTGGAAATTTCGACGTACAGATAATCCCAGTCGGCTTCGATACGGAACCAGGTGTCGAGTTCCATTTCAATTTTGTCATCCTTCACGTTGCGCAAGTCGAGCTGACGTGAAAGATAATTATTCAGATCGTTACCCTGCCCTGTGTAAGCCGCTTGTTTGCCGTTGACGTCGGCAAGTGGGCCCATGCGCAGCTCGCGGATTTTCGGCGGCAGCACGACGAGGGTTGAATCGCAGAGACCTTCTGCATTGGCTGAACCGGCGGTCCAATCGTTCATGGTTTTGAGATACACCGACTGCACGCGTTTACCGCCGGCCTGGCGCGGTGAAATGATGCAGGGCTTTAACCAACCAAGCACGAGGCGCGACCATGAACTGAGTTCCTGCGGATTGGGACTTGCGGTTGAACTCATCGCTTCCCATGAACCCGTCGAGTTGCTGGTTGACGAGGCATAGATATCGGGCAGGCCGAGTGAGTGGCCGAATTCGTGGATGAACGTGGAGACTGTCGTGTATTCGGACTGCATGTTGTAGTCGTAGACCCAGAGCCCTTCTTTGAGTGGCAGGCCACCGCGACGATTTGTGTAACCTTCGACTTCGGGACCAAGACCATTATTTTTGGTGAGCGAAAAACGGTGTGGCCAGATGCGCTGCGCACATTCCTGTTCCTGTGGTGAAAGTGCATCGTATAAATCGGCGGGTGCGTCGGCGGTAAATTTTTCGCTGAGGTTGTACAGGCCCTGACAGGATGACTGGCTCTTGCCTGCGTACACCATGACGAAATGATCGATGTAACCATCCGCTTCATCATGCTGGCCATCACCATCGTAATCCTGCGGATCCCACACATCGAAATCCTGCCAGTGGAAATTCGGATCACGCGCATAAGCGAGTTTCAATGCGTCTTCTACAAGAAGCTCGGGACGTGAATCGTTACGCCACGCACCATCCGAATTCTGGATCGGTTTGCCGTAATATTCTGATGGCTGCTCAACGGTAAGAATGGGCAACACTTCACCCGTCACAAAATAATTACCCTTGCTCTGGTGATAATAATAATGCGTGAGTGTTTCAACTTTCGGCTGCGCGAGATCGTCGGCAAACAACATCGATTGCAGATAGGCCTGGTTTTTTTGTTCGGCATTTTCTTCGCCAGTGAATCGATCAAAGTTTCGATTGGAATATTGCACGGGCAGTATCAGTAAACGATGTGGACGCTCCGCGGTACTTTGCACAGGAGGAATAACATCGGTCTTGATTTGCGGATTGCCAAGCTGATCGAGCTGGAGGTTCTGCAACTTGCGCATCATCTCGAGGCTTTCGGGTGTTTGTGCGAGTGAGATCGAACAGACTAATGCAGACAGAGCAAAAGTGGCCAGCGATGAAGCGAGCCGAGAAGAAGTAAAAAAAGAAGAAGCAAGGAGAGACGTAGTAAGTCGCGAAGTATTGAAGGGAACAACTATACCGGGCAGTTGGTTACGGCTTGCAAACATAAAACATTCCGCTTGGATCAGGCTGGGGAAGCTGAAGTGAATCGCGCGTTAAACCGGTGGCGGTACCAACGATAAACCTCGTAACAGTCACTTCAGAATTTTCTTTCGTCCAATAAAAAAGGCAGGGTTGTTGTACCCTGCCTTCTTGAGCCGCGCAAGTGGAGCAATGGCTTATTTGCAAATGTCGACGACACAGATTGAATCGAGCGTACGGCCTTCGGGTGGAACTTCCATACCTTTGGCCATCATCAAGTCACGAATCAATTTGGCGGTTTCAGGCTGCGCAACTGCAGACTGCACACCAACTCGCACGAGGCCATCGGCATAATCGATTGCCTGCCATGTTGCACCGGCGAGTTTGTTGAGTGAATCGCGGCTGCCGATATCGTGCAGGGACAAATCGCCACCCGCATCGACCAGCATCTGTATCGCATACGGACGCCCCTTGTGTGCTGCACCCATCATCGCGGTGCGACCATCTTCATGATCCTGCGTGTTTGGATCGTTGCCGAGTTCAAGCAGCATACGAATGGTTTCCTTGTTGGCTTCTTCAGACCATTCGAACGTGACACCTTCCACCCACGCGATACCCGAGGCGACCATCAGCGGCGTTACGCCAACGGTCGTGGGAATGTTGGGATCGGCACCGGCTTCGAGCAGCAGTTTCATGAGCTCAACATCGCTCGACTGCGCAGCTCGCAGGAAAGGCGTTGCACCTTCTTCACGCAACCATTGGTGCGTAAAAATTGTGCGGGTCTCGGTGCTGGATGCCATGCGCAAATTGGGATTAGCGCCCGCGTCGAGCAGTAGTTTGATATAGGCGAGATGATCCATGTCGGGTTTACGCGTTGGATAATCGCCGCCTTCGATGTTGCGATTGTCGGTGGCGATATACAACGGATTCCAGCCACCTTCGTTTGCGATATTCGGATCAGCGCCATGTTCCAGCAAATATTTTCCGAGTTCATAGAAACGGTTCTGGGTTGCGGTGAGCAGTGGCGTCCAGCCGAATTCGCTTTTCTGATTAACATCTGCTCCAGCTTCCACGAGCACTTTGGTGGATTCGAGATCACCTTCACGCACCGCGAAATGTAATGCAGTCAAACCACCACGTTTCATTTTCTCGGGCACTGAAATAACCTGGTTTGCGCGCTCACGCTCATCACGCATGAAGTCTTCAACAAGTTCGGGTGGCAGGCGCTTGATGAGATCGGCGCGTGTGATCGGCACTTCAGGCGCATCCTCACCAAGTTTGGTGGGATCCAGCGACTGGCCACCTTGGCCGGTATCTTCGTAGAACTCACGGATACGATTGCGGGCAGTTGGTGCAAGATAAGGATCGGTGCGGCCGGTGTTGGTAGCGATTGACGTTGTGCCGAGCGCGGCGCCGTTTTCGATCAGCACTTTTACGGCTTGCGGATTTTTGTTCGCCGCGGCCCACATTAATGCGGTGGTGCCACGTACGGGTTCTGCTGCATCGATGTTGCCGCCACGATCGAGAATCAGTTGCACGGTTGCGGGATCACCCGTGCGCGCCGCCATCATCAACGGAGTTTCGCCGTTGACCATCGGTGTGTTTACGCCAGCGCCCGCATCAAGCAGCATTTCAACAATTTCTTCGTTGCCCGTGGTTGCTGCCAGTGCGAGTGGTGTCATGCCTTCGCGATTTGCCGCTTCGACGTCAGCATCGGCATCAAGCAGATATTTAACAATCGTGGCATTTTCGTTGTAGACCGCCCACTGCAACGGCAACGTGCCGTCGCGATCTGGCGCATTTACATCGGTTTTGCTGCGGATGAGGCTGCGCACGACATCAGCATTATCGCTCTTGATCGCAGCGGTAAGTTCGCTTTGTGCGAATGTTGACTGGAACGCACCAACAGTTCCCAGAAAACCAATCGCTAATACGAGTTTTTTAAGTTTCATGGCTTCGCCCCTTTTGCAATTTGGTGGCTACCAGATAGCAGCCACCACTTACATGTCACGTGCTCTGTTGGCCTGGCTTATACAAGGCCGGGCAACAGGCCGGTAGAGTCACCGATGCTGTCTTGCTTGATATCGAACATATCCAGCACGCTCAGCAGCATGTTGCTGGTTGGAACAGTTTTCGACGCAAACTTCAGGTGGCGATCACCTTTCAGTTTGCCGCCCGCGCCACCGACCAGAATCATTGGTACGTCAAAGTGCAGATGCTGGTTGGAGTTGCCCATGTTCGAACCGTACAACGTTACTGAATTGTCGAGCAGCGTGCCGTCGCCGTCCGGGATGGACGCCAGTTTGTCGGCGAAGTACGCCACCATGCTCGCGTGGTAACGGTTGAGGATCGCGTATTGGGCGATACGACCCGGATCTTCCGCGTGATGCGAACCACCGTGGAAGCTGATGTCGGTGCCCGCTTCTGGATAGACGCGACCCGTAAGGTCACGCGCCATGAGCAAGGTACCCACTCGGGTAATGTCGGCCTGGAACGCGAGCGCGAGCAGGTCGAACTGCAGTTTTATATGTTCGTCGAACGATTCGGGCACGCCGTACGGAACCGTCATGCTTGGCACTGCTGACGATGTCGTTTGCGCAATTTGCAGGCGACGCTCGATTTCGCGCACGTCTTCGAAATACTGATCAAGACGGATGCGGTCGGGCGCAGCAACCTGGGTTTTCAGCTTCGCGAGATCCTGGGTGACGGAATCCAGAATGCTGCTCTGCTGGCTACGGCGCAGCGCGCGTTCTTCCGCAGTGCCGCCGCTGCCGAACATTCTTTCGAACACTACCTGAGGATTGATTTCCATCGGCATTGGCCGTGTTGGCGACGCCCACGAAATGGTGTTCGTGTAAATGCAGCTATAACCTTCACCACAGTTGGTGGAGTTGGAACCCGGATCTTCCACCGCGAGCTGCAGTGAAGGCAGCAAGTTGGACTGACCAATGGTCTGCGCAAGAATCTGGTCGAGTGTGGTGGCCACTTCGACATCTGCGCCAGTGGTTTTCTTCGGCTTCACGCCAGCAAGGAACGCGGATGCGACGAAATGGTCTGCACCGGTTACGCCCGGAGGATTTTCCGCAGACTGCGACCACATGCCGGTGGTGAGCACGACTTTTTCACGCAGGTGTTCGAGTGGTTTCCAGATGAATGGATACTCAAAGCCGGGCTCTGTGCTTTTGGGTTCCCAATAGCTCGGCGCAGCACCGTGCGGCAGGAAGATGCCCGTGAAACGCGTAGTCTTCAGCGCCTGCGCTTGCGCCAAACTGGCAAACGCCGGGAACATGGATTCCAGCAGCGGCAGTGCCAACGTGGCGCCCATGCCTTTGAGGAAGGTTCTTCTATGAAGTGCTTTCTTGGTTACGAACATGACTTATAAACCTCCAGTGGTAGCTGCAGTATCGGAAACCATACCGACGGATGTTTCTGTTGTTGCACTAACTTCTGTTTTTGCGTTGTTCAGGAAAGCTTCGCTTTTCACGACTGCGGTGACGAGCGCATGGAAACGGAAGTCGTCCTTGTCCGCTTCTGCTTTCACTTTGCGCACGAGTGGCATGTCTTCGTATTCAACACCGCGACCAAGCGCGTAGGTCAGCATGCGCTGAGTAGCGTTGCGCAGGAAGCTGTCTTTGTAGCTCAGCAGGAATGGACCCAGATCAGCTGCGGTATGGATCGGTGTGCCATCGTAGAGCTGGCCGGTGGTATCAATGGGGCTGCCATTGTCGGTCGTACGATATTTACCGACTGCGTCAAACGTTTCGAGTGCAAAGCCGATCGGGTCCATCAGGCGGTGACAGCCCTGACATGCCGGATTCGCACGATGCTCTTCCATACGCTCGCGCATTGAAGGAACCACACCGTTACCCGCTGCATCCGTTTCTTTTGCTTCCAGAGCAGGAACGTTCGGGGGCGGAGGTGGTGGTTCAACGCCGATGATGTTCGCGAGTGTCCACTGCCCGCGCATAACGGGTGAGGTACGACCAGGCTGCGCAGCAACAGTCAACATGCTGCCTTTGCCGAGGATACCGCGGCGGATCGCAAGATCGCCGTCGAGTTGCACACGGCGGAATCTTTCACCTTTCACGCCGGGAATGCCGTAGTGCATCGCAAGTCTTTCGTTGACGAAGGTGTAGTCGGCCGTGAGCAACTCAGTCACGGGACGGTTTTCACGGATCAGGCTGTCGAACAACATTTCAGTTTCAACACGGAAAGATTCGCGCAGCAGATCGTCGAAGTCCGGGAACTGATCAACAACCGGTACCTGTGATTCGAGGTTGCGCAGCGCAAGCCACTGGCCTGCGAAGTTGGCGGTCATTGCTTTGGATCTCGGATCTTCCAGCATGCGCGAAACCTGCTGCTCGAGAACTTTGTCGTCGCTGAGTTTTCCGGCTTTGGCGAGATCGAGCAATTCCTGATCGGGAATGCTGCTCCAGAGAAAGAAGGACAACCGTGAAGCGAGGTCGACGTCGCTGATCTGGTAAATTTCATTCGCGGCCAGGTTCGCTGGTTCGTCTTCGATTCGGTAAATGAATTTTGGCGATGCGAGTACTCGCTGCAGCGCCATTTCGATGCCGGAATCAAAATTGCCGGTCTGGCGTCCTTGCTCGTAGAAGCTCTTGAGGGTGTCGATATCTTCAGGAGTTTGTTTGCCACGGTAAGCAACTTCAGCAAGACGCGTAATGATTTGATCCGCGCATGCGGGTTCTTCATCCGTATTGGCCGGGCTGCATACCATTACCGCCTGGCGACTCTCGGAATTGCCGGTGCCTGTGACGTTATAAGGACCATCAACACGAACCGAACCCACGTGTGGGAACCAGGTGTAACCCGGCAAGCCACCCGTTTCGATGGTGCTGCGCTCGAAGTCGTTGTTCATGTCGAGGCCAGGCGCAAAGTTCGTGGCTAAAAAGGTGATACCGATTTCGTGCGCACCGGCAGTCAACGGAAGTGTAACGTCGAGTGTCGGCAGGTTTACGCCGGTAGCTTCTTCACCATCTACGTTGCCGCCTTCCTGATTCGCAAGGCCGAGCTCTTGGTCCCAGTCGAATACCTTGACCTGTACACCATCCACCAACACCTGCAGTTTTTCACCGCGGATGTCGCCGAACGCGCGGTCACTACCCATGTTGCCCAACGTGATCGCAAAAGTTTTGAACGTGTATTCACCATCTACCGGGAAATTGTGGCTGAACTTGATGCCACCGCGCGTACCAAACGGAAGACCTTCAATGCGGAAATTCTGGTTGGCATCTTCTGCTACGCGATAAAGCGTCTGCGAAGGTGTCGTCGCTGTGCCCAATGCAAGCTGGCTGATCTTGGCTGAAGCAGACAGATACGCTTCAAGCAGCGCAGGCGACAACACAAGTGTGCCGGCCTGGTTGTCGAAACCACGGCTGGAATCGTCAGCAGGAAAATATTCAGCAGGATCTATCTGCAAGGACAGCAGGTCGCGCACGGCGTTGCCGTACTCAGTGCGGTTGAGGCGATGCAGGCCTGGTCTGCCGGGATTTACCTCAGCATGGGTGTCGATGTCGTTTTCGAGAGACGCGGCAAATGCCTGCATGGTTGCAACATCAGGACGGGGTTCACCTGCTGGCGGCATCATGCCCGCGCGCAAGCGACGAATGACTTTTTCGCCCACTTCACGATCCATGTGGATCGAATCGACCGTTACACCTTCGAGTGTTATGCCACCGGAAAAATCTTCAAAGTTATGGCATTTGGTGCAGTATTCTTCAAACAGATTTTCGTCGCTGGACGCCGCCACAGCATGACCGGCACCTAACACCAAGGTACTCGCTACGATTGATAATACGTGTCTGGAAAATGACATGTATTTCCCCTCCTCATCAAACCTACGTTTAGAAAGCCTTGTTGCGAGCCTTCGTTGGAAACCCTTTCTGTCACGTGTCCTGTTGAAAATCAGAACATCGTCGTTAACCTTCGCGCACCCGATTTAACGCTTTGTACTTTTCTATCTAGTACTGGCGTCGACGGATACCCGAACATAACTAGCCGGTGAGTCATTTTTCTTTTTTTATTATCTGCCCCGAAGTTGGGGAATGCGTTTCTATTCCCGGAGGGGGTATGGCGTCAGACTGACTGCCATAAGTTGAATCGACTTTCGCAGAAATCAGCTTATTGAAACTTGATGCTGATCAATCCAACGCTGCGATGGTCAAGCTAGTTATTGTCGTTAGATATTTCTTCTTCTATGAGAATCAGTATGGGGTACGAGAAGTGTCAATTAAACCTGTTAGTGACTGATTTCATAATAGTTTCACATTCATTTTGCGTGCAAAATCAACACTCGAAATCACGATACTCTCAAGCTTGAAACACTGCAACCGAAGTCATCCGACGCGCTGTTTCAACTGTTGAAGGTGACTTCGTAATCTGTAGTTGCTAACCTTTATGGCGAGTTGCGTACTGGCTTGCTAGCGCTCCGCCAATTCGTCCAACGCACACTCAGGAAGAACGTCGTGAAAATAAAAATGGAAACCACCGCATCACCCATTTTTTCCAACGTCTCGCAGACTCTTGGCCGCGGCTTGATCCTTTTGTTGTGTCTTCCTCTCATCAGCTTTGGTCAGACTTCCGAAGATTACAGTCACCTCATTTTTGAACCAGCAGCGGTGCCACAAATTCCGCTGGCTCCTGCAGATGTCGATGAAGCCAGCGCACCAACTGTTCCACTAATACTTATGCCGCCTTCGGCATCAACGCCTGACGACGTTAATGAGCAGCCTGCCAACGCCGCTCTGCAAAACGATATCGGTCGGTACGAACGCGAGTTAAACACGACGCTGCAGGAACAGGATCAATATTCCGCGCAATTACGCGAACAATACGCAGCACTTGGCGATCTGCTGCAGCAAAATGGCGAACACGAACGTGCTATTTCAATGTTCGAAAATGCAATGCAGATTGACCGCGTGAACAATGGCCTGTTCACAACCCTGCAGATTCCGTTGGTCAAACAGATCATCGAAAGCCAGGGCGCGCTGGGTAATCTGGAGGAAGAAGCAGATCTGCAGAGCTACCTTTATTACATTAATCAAAAAGCCTTCGCTGATGATTCAGAAGAGTTTCTTGCAGCCAAGGAAGCGTGGGCCGACTGGAACGTGCAGTCCTACCTGGAGCAAGGAGGCAATGGCCTTACAAGCAACTATGCGTTGTACAGCATGATGAATTCGGCCTCCAGCGTGAATGACTATGTGCCGATTCAAAATTCTGTGACAGGCGAATATACGTATGTACCACGCAGCCAATTGCCCTGGGTGCTTAGCCCCAGCGGAATGGGCATGCGCAGCGCAACGGATCTGTACATGCAGAGCAGTCCCTATGCGGTGATGCCGGAAGAAATAATTGATGAACGCCTGCGCACTGCGGAGGATCTCTACGAAGAAATTCTGGAAACACGCGCCGCGCAAAATGCCGAGGCCGCGCATACCGAGGTGCAGCATAAACTCGCCAATATTGCCTACGCAGTAAAACGCCAGATGGACGCGCTTGAATCTGAATTAAATTCGAGCTCTTTCAGTTTCGGAAGCATCGGCGATCAGCCGCAACCGAACATGCTGGTTCGGCGCAGCTATACCAAAAATCTCGAGACTCTCGAAGCCATTGCGGAAGAGCTAGAGAATTCGCCTGATGCACAACCAACGGAAAAAGCGATGGCATATATCAATATTGGTGACTGGAATGTTTTGTTCGAACGCCCCCAGCGCGCGGAAGAGGCCTACGTAAAAGCCTGGCAAACGCTGAGAGATGCGGGAATTCCCGTCAGCGAAATCACCGCCCTATTTCTACCTCAGCCATTGGTACCCGTGCCAACGTATGTTACTCATGAGTTCAGCAAAGAGTTTTATGGCGATCCTGCTGACATCGCACTGGACTACAAAGGGCACATCGACACAACGGTGGACGTTGATCGTTTTGGTCGCGTCACAAATATTCGCATAGATTCAGAGTCGGCTGACACGCCACGCAGAGTCCGTGATACGCTATTCACCTACTTGAGAGAAAACAAGATGCGTCCTACAGTTGCAAACGGTGAAGTGGTGAAATTGTCAGGCGTTAAAGTAAGGTATTACTATAGCTATTGATTGACGATTGATTGACTAATGAATTAGTAATTGAGTTTAGTGAGTTTGTATTCTGGACGGGTGTGTATCCCCAAAGTATCGGTGCTAAAAGTATCGGCTGCTAAATGTTATTCAGAGCCTCATCCAAGTTCCTCTCCTATAGCCACGCTCTGTTGGCGCTCCCTCTTTTTGTTTCAGTTGCCCTCGCCCAGCCAGAGCATAATTTTCAGAACCTGTTATTTGAACCCTCAGTATTGAACGAACAGACGCCCCTGGCTGAAAGCGATGAGTTGCCTGCTACTGCGCTCGTCGACGAGCCAACCAATCCTCATATAACAGACACCGCAATCTCTATAGATGAATTTTTCGCCAGCCAGAAACAAGCACCTGTCGATCAACTCGAAACCATTAACTCCGACATCGCAAACTATAAAAAAGTCATTCTGGATCTTGAGCAAAAAGGTGGCGCTTATGAGGCTGGCCTGAGCGAGGAGCTGCTGGCGTTGGCATCGCTGTATCAAAAAAACGACGAGTATGCAGAAGCCCAGAAAGTGCTTAATCGTGCCGCGCATATCGCCCGCGTGAACAATGGGCTTTTTGATGCGGCGCAGGTTCCTCTGCTGAAAAAAGTCATCGAGAACTATGTTGAGCTCGGAGACATTGTTGGTGCAGACCGCCAGCAAGAAGCGTTGTTTTATATGCAACAGCGCTTATACAGCGATTCCGACATTGAGTTACTGCCCGCTCTCAAGTACTACGCCGAGTGGAATATTTTTGCGGCAACTACAAACATCACGCCTGCGGCCACTGAATCCGAATCGAGCGAGGACGAAATTGTCGATACGGTGAGCTTTCAGTTTCAGCGCCTGGTGAACGCAAAAAATCTATACGATGCGATGATGCAGATTCTCATTATGAATCCCGGCTTTGATGATTCACATCTTGCGCAAGTGGAAAATCAGTTACTGGTCATCTCGCATATATTTGCTACACGCTACACCCCTTATGCCAGCAGCCTGGACATCCCGAGCTTCTCGGGTTTTAGCTCGCTCCCTTCTTCGGGAGGCGGGTTTATGGGTAATGTTGAACTGGGGTATCGTAATGGAATCGATATTCTCGAAAATCGAATCAACAGGATTCTGGAGCAACCAACTCCCGATCCGCGCAAGCTCGCGGCGGCAAAAGTCGAACTGGCTGAGTGGTTGCTGGTTTTTGATCGAAGAATGACGGCAGTCGAATTGCTCGAAGAAACCTACAATGACATGACTACCGCTGCGGTTCCGGAGGAGAAGCTGAGCCGCTTGCTTCATCCTGCGCTGCCCCAGGAAATTCCTGAGTTTCGCAGTCATCGTTACACCAGGCCTTACCTGGGCATCCCTGATGATGTGATGCTGCAGTACAAAGGTTACGTCGACGTGGAATTTGAGGTGAATCGTTTTGGAGGACCGTCTTCAATAATGGTATTGGGGACGAGCCCGGACACAGATGAAGAAATCGTGGATCGGCTGGTTAACCACATCCGTTATTCACAAATTCGCCCTCGCGTGCAAAATGGCAAAGTGCCAAATGCCGATTTGTATCGCTTGCGATATCACTACACTTATTAAAAAAGTGATCGAAAAAATTGCATAAAAAAGCCGGAATTTCTCCGGCTTTTTTATTAACTGGGCTTTGCCGCAAAGTTTATACGAGCTTATAACCAGACTCGGACAGAGGCATTTTGCGGATACGCTCTCCGGTCGCGTTAAAGATCGCATTGCTTACTGCGGCCAACAGAGGAGGCATTGAAGGCTCACCGCCGCCTGATGGAGAAAACTCAGGTGGTTCGAGGAAGAAGGTATCCAGCTCGGGTGCTTGTGGCATTCTCAACAGTGGGTACTGATGGAAGTTCTGCTGCTGAATCACACCGTTGTTAAAGGTGATCTTCGCATTGAACAACTGGCTCAAGCCATCGATGATGCCGCCTTCAAGCTGATTTTCCGCGCCGTTAAGGTTATGGATAAAACCAAAGTCAGCAACTGCATATACTTTGTGTACTTTCACTTCTTTCGCTGCATTAACTTCGACATCTGCTACCTGCGCCACATAACCGCTGTGACAGAAATAGAATGAGAGACCAAGCGCACGGCCTGCAGGCATCTCTTTGCCCCAGCCTGAACGTTCTGCGACTGTGCGTATAACGTTCGCAGCGCGGCCTTTGTGCATGCCTTGCGGATTTTCCGCTGGACCTTCGCCGCCCAGTGTATCGAGCAAGAACTGCACATGATCTTTGCCTGAAGCAACCGCTAACTCATGCATGAAACTCTGGAAAGTGAACGCCAGCGCGTTGGAAGACGGCGCGCGCATCGGACCAGTGGGGATACCATTCTGGAAGAGCGTTTGTGTCAACTTGAGATTGGGCACTACGTCCATTGGGAAGACGCTGGCGGACAGATCTGCACTGGTCATCGGAGCCTGACCGTTGCCAGTCATGCTGAAGAAATGATCCTGGAACGCAACCAGATTGCCGCTCGCATCAAGACCTGCTTTGTAAGAGTGGAAGCCACCGGGACGGAAGAAGTCATGTCTCATGTCGTCTTCACGAGTCCATTGCAGTTTTACTGGACGGCCTTCCATACGACGCGCGATTGCAACGGCTTCGAACACATAATCGTTAGCCAGTTTGCGACCGAAGCCACCACCGATACGGGTCATGTGTAATGTCGACATTTCGGGAGCAACGCCTGCTACAACGGCAGCACCAGCTTCACCACCTTGCGGGATTTGTGCTGGAGCCCACACTTCAATCTTGCCGTCCTTGAACAGCGCGGTTGTTGTTTCGGGTTCGAGCTGGGCGTGTGATACGTACGGATATTCATAGAATGCAGAAATTACTTTTGCAGCGCTTGCCAATGCAGCAGGCGCATCACCACGGTCGGCGGGGGCGCGATTCGGACCGTTTGGGCCCGGAGGACCAACGTTGACCATCAGCGGTTCGCCATCCTGCTCGGCAGCAGCGGTAGCACGCGACACCAGCTCTTCCCAGGTTGCGGTTTCGGCGGTGGAGGTATCCCACTCGACCTGAAGTTCGCGCTTGGCTTTGATTGCTGTCCAGGTGTTGGTCGCAACAATGGCCACGCCACCGAAGTGAGTACCACTGTTGGCGCTAAAAAAGCGCGCATCCAGGAATGGATCAATGATGAAGGCATCAATCACGCCTGGCAGCGATTTGATATACGCTTCGTTGAACGAAGTTGCCTTGCCAGCGATCTGTGGAGACTTGGTATATGTGGCGTAGATCATTTCGGGAAGAACGGTGTCGGCGCCAAACAGCGGCTGACCGGTAACAATCTTCACGTTGTCCACACCCGTGAAACGACGACCGAGCAATTTGAACTGGCTCTGGTCTTTCAATGTCAGCGTAGCGGGATCGGGTACAGGCATCGTTGCGGCCAGTTCGGCGAATTCGCCGTAGCTCCATTCACGATTGGAAGTGGCATGTAATACTTTGGTGTCGGCTGTGGTCAGCTCGGCAATCGGAAGTTTGAGTTGCTGCGACGCAGCGGCAAGAATCATCGCGCGGGCTGTTGCACCGGCTTGGCGCATTCCCATCCAGTTCGCCGGAGTAGAAAGCGAGCCACCAGCAAACTGGTTGGCGCCGTATTTGGCAGCGTCAACGTCGGCCTGCAAAACATCCACGTGTTCCCACGCGCAATCGAGTTCTTCAGCAATGATCAGCGGTAGGCCCAGCTTGATGCCCTGACCGCACTCGGGGTTCTTGGAGAATATGTTGATGCGACCATCGGGTTTGATCTGCACGTAGGCAGTCAGTGCTGCAACTTCAGGGGTGGCAGCATCCTGTGCGAATGCGTGTTTGCTACTAACAGTACCGAAACCACCGAGGACCAGACCGCCACCAGCAAGACCACTCAGCCGCAGAAAGCCGCGACGGCTTACTTCAGGCTGTTTTATCGCAGGCATATCACCGTCTTTCAGTATTTCGCGGAAAAACTCGGGCAGTTCTGCCAAAGGAAGCGCTTGATGTTGTGTGTTGATTGGCTTGTTCATACTCGCTCTCCCTGGTCGGCAGCATTGTAGAACGCAGTGCCATTCAAGTTGGTTGCGGCAGATTTGATGGCGCGTTTGATTCGGGTATAGGTAGCACAGCGGCAGATATTGCCTGACATTGCAGCGTCAATATCTTCATCGGTCGGGTTGGAGTTGTTACTCAGCAGAGCGGTAGCGCTCATGATCTGGCCAGCCTGGCAGTAACCACACTGAGCAACGTCGTGCTCGACCCATGCCTGTTGTACCGGGGTCAGCGTGCCGTCTGCGGCAGCAAGACCTTCAATAGTCGTAATTTGTTCGTTAGTAAGATTGCCAACCGGGATCTGGCAGGAACGTACTGGCGCTCCATTAAGATGTACGGTGCAGGCGCCACACTGGGCTATTCCACATCCGTATTTTGTGCCGAGGAGTCCGACCGTATCTCGCAACACCCACAAGAGTGGGGTGGAGGGATCGATTTCCCCGATATCCATCGTTTGACCATTGATCTGCAAAGTTGCCATAACAACTCTCCCTGGTTAGCTTGTTTTTAGGATTTAATGAGGATTGAGTGCTTGTTTTGGCTGACCTTCGGACTGAATTGACAGCGAAAAAAGTACTTCAAAGTAAACCACTTAATCAGTGGAATCAAGCCCTATCTTGGCGCCACAAGGGCGTCGTATACTCGATAAAGATTGAATAAATACACTTGGGAAGACAGGTGATTGAGCCGTTTTCTTGCAATGCCTGAACCCTCCGTAAAGGTTTTTTGAATTGTCTTCGCTGACCTTTGCGGTCAGTTCACGGTGAACCCCTTAACTCACTCGGGAAAGCACTTTTACCATGCAGATTGACCTGCCCTTTGGCGACCAGCAACTTACCCTGGACATCCCACATCCCCAGGTTGATGTCATCCGCCCGCGCTTTGTTGAGGGTCTTGAAGACGAAGCCGCTGCGTTCGCTGAGGCCCTGCGTAAACCGCTCGGATGCGCGAGTCTCGGCTCCCAGATTCAAGCCAGTCATAAAGTCGCCGTGGTCATCCCTGATATTACCCGGGCACTGCCGTCCGAACGCCTGCTGACCTGGCTGTTCGCTGAGCTTGAGCACGTGCCGGCCGACAATTTCGTGATCATCATCGGCACCGGTACACATCGCCCCAATACACCGGAAGAAATTGTGCGCATGGTCGGGGCGGAAATCGCGGCCCGGTACAAGGTCATCAACCACAATGCGTTTGATCCGGATTCGTTGCTCCAAGTAGGCGTTCGCGAGGGTGGGCTACCGATTTACATGAATCGCCATTACGTGGAAGCCGACAAACGCATCATCATGGGATTTATCGAACCCCATTTCATGGCCGGGTTTTCGGGCGGCTATAAGGCGATCTTTCCGGGCATCACCGATTTTGAGTCGATCATGTTTTACCACCGCGCCGCAGTGATCGGCGATCCACGCAGCACATGGGGCAATCTCGACCGCAATCCGACCCAGGAGCAGATCCGCCGCAATGGCGCCCAGGCTGGCGTGGATTTCTGCATCAATGTCACGCTTAACTCGGCAGGCCAGATCACGGCATTTTTTTGTGGCGATGTTGTTACCGCACATGACCAGGGCTGCGCGTTTGCGAAAGCCACGGCCATGGCGAAATGTGATCATGCCTATCCTGTCGTGATCACGAGCAACAGCGGCTACCCGCTCGACCAGAACTTGTATCAGGCAGTAAAAGGTATGTCAGCCGCAGCCCAGATCGTGGAGGATGGCGGCCTGATCATCGTTGCCGCGCGTTGCAACGACGGTTTCCCTGTGCACGGCAACTTCCAGCGCTTCCTGTTTGAATACGATGGTCCGCAACCCTTCCTTGATGCGCTGTTTAGCCCTGGCTTCGCGCAGCAAGACCAGTGGCAGAATCAACTGCTCGCGCTGATTCAGCTCAAAGCCCGGATCGCGGTGTTCAGCGAACTTGCACCGGCTGATCTGATCAGAGCCCACATGGAACCCATCGCGGATCTGAACGGGTTTGTCAGAGACGTGGTGGAAGGTTTGCCGGGCGGAGCGCGTATTGCTGTACTACCGGAAGGGCCGATGACTATTCCGTGGTTGGACAACCAGGGTTAGCGCCGTCACTCGCTAACTTGTTTATGCCTGAAGCAATTAGTGAGGTGATCATTCACCATCCCCGTCGCCTGCATATGTGCGTAGATGATGGTCGGGCCGACGAACGTAAAGCCGCGCTTCTTCATGTCTTTTGAAATCTTCTCGGCAACTTCAGTTACCGCTGGTACCTGTCCTCTCGCCTTCCATTTATTCTGAATGGGTTTGCCATCAACAAAACCCCAGATGTATTTACTGAAGGTACCGAACTCTTCGCGTACTTTGATAAAAGCTTTCGCATTGGTGACTGCACCTTTGACTTTGAGGCGATTACGAATGATGCCGGGGTTTTGCAACAACGCAGCAATTTTTTTGTCGTCAAACGTCGCAACCTTGTTCCAGTCAAAACCCGCGAAGGCTTCGCGATACGCATCGCGCTTGCGCAGTATCGTTATCCAGCTCAGACCAGCCTGCGCTCCTTCCAGAATCAAAAACTCAAACAGTTTGCGATCACTGCGTACCGGCACACCCCATTCAGTGTCGTGGTAGCGTTGATAGAGTGGATCTTCTCCGGGCCATGGGCAACGTTGTTTAGTCATGTTCATGGTCTGCATAAAAATTCAGGTCACTGTAATTCAGGACCAGGCGTCGTGAAAGGTCTGTTGACGCGCGCACCACCAGCTCAAGTGATTCGACGCCTAATGAACCAGTTGCGTGCCACCATGATCTGCATGTTCATCCGTTGGGGTGCTATCAGCAGGTGCGACGTGTAGATGACCCATCATGCCAGCTTCAGCGTGATCCAGGATGTGGCAGTGATACATCCACATGCCTGGACGATTATCGAAAGTCACTGCAATCTTCAGTGAACTTTTGCTTGGCACATCCACAGTATCTTTCCATTCAGGCACGCGACTGTCGTCTAGTACCTGAAAGAAAAACCCGTGCAGATGGAACGGATGGGCAAAATCGGTATCGTTGCGAATATTCCATACCTGCGTTTGACCAACTGTCGCCTCGATTGGCACAGCATGATCGTGATGAACACCGTTGATGCCCATGATGACCTGATCCTTGGTATCAATAACGATAGTCAGATTAATTTCCTGCTCCACTGCAACAGAAATATCGATCGGCTCAATATCGCGCAATTGTTCCGGAATAGTGGCTGGTGTTACGGCAGGTTCATCGACGGTCTTGATTGTCATCATCGCTTCGGAAAGCCGGTTGAACGTGGTGCCATAACCACGATCGGTTGGGTACCACTTGAGAACGTCTTCAGTGCCCGCAGCATCAGGCGGCGTAAACACGAAGTCAGCGCGTTCACCCGGAATTATTTTGATCTCGTTAACAACATTGGTGCGCGCGGCCAAACCATTGTCACCACCCAGTTTATAAAGCGGGATACGTTTGTAGCGCAGCGTGTAATACCGGGCACGTGTTGCGTTAATCACGCGCCAGCGCTGTTGCTTGCCTTGGCGAACTTTTAGCTCGGGCATCACCTTGCCGTTCACGAGCAGAATTTCGCCTTCGCGTCCGAACAGATCGCCAAATTGGGTGCCGGCGTCGGGCGATTTGAAGCGGCCATCCGGCTCGAGGCTCATGTCCGAAAGCATGAGCACGAGATCATCGCCAAACACTTTCGGATCAGCGGGATCGTTCACAACAATCGGTCCATACAAACCGTAACCAACCTGAGCCGCTGAATCGATGTGCGGGTGATACCAATACGTGCCCGCATCGGCGACCACATAGTCGTAGGTAAATTCTCCACCGGTTTCTATCGGATCCTGGGTCAGACCGGGTGCGCCATCCATGTTGTTGGGCAGGCGCATGCCATGCCAATGAATACTGGTGGTAGCCGGAACGGAATTTTTGAAATGTACGATCAGACGATCACCAACATTCACCGTTATCAGCGGACCGGGCAATGTGCCGTTGTAAGTCCACACTGGGGTAATCGTGCCCGGGATGATTTCCATCTCGGTGATTTTTGCTTCGAGTTCAATCTCGACGATCTTTGGATCCGGATTCAGGTCAATTGCATGGGCAAGCGCAACACCTTCATCCCAGCCTTCGGGCTGTTCGACATCCCCAGCGTTTTGCTGCGCAGTAACGAGCCCAGAGAGCAAACTTGATAACGCAACGAGCAAGAATCTTTTCGCCATGACAAACACCATAAGCTGACAACAACGGTTTTATTATGGAGGCCAAAAACAAAAAAGCGAGCCAGAGGCCCGCTTTATTTGATTTCCAGCAATACTGCAGTGGAAAAATATCAGCCGAAATTTTTGCTCGCAAATTCCCAGTTGGCCAAGGCCCAGAAACCTTCCATGTATTTTGGACGCAGGTTGCGGTAGTCGATGTAGTAGGCGTGTTCCCACAAATCAACGGTGATCAATGCTTTGACAGATGGATCAGTCAACGGTGTGCCAGCATTGGAAGTATTTACGATCGCAACACTGCCATCGGATTTTTTCACGAGCCAGGTCCATGAAGACGCGAAGTTGTTGATCGCGCTGTCTGTGAACTTGGTTTTGAAATCTGCAAACGAGCCGAACGCTTTCTTGATGGCATCGGCAAGTTCGCCAGTAGGTTCACCGCCGCCGTTCGGGCTCAGGCTGTTCCAGTAGAAGGTGTGGTTCCAGATTTGCGCAGCGTTGTTGAACACTGGGCCAGGCGCTGCTGACTTGATTACTTCTTCAAGCGACTTGTTCGCATCGGGCGAACCTTCAAGCAAGGAATTGAGTTTTACCACATAGGCGTTGTGATGTTTGCCATGATGGTATTCAAGTGTTTCCTTCGAAATGTGCGGAACAAGCGCATCCTGAGCGTAGGGTAGCGGCGGCAAGGTAAAGGCCATGTTGATCTCCTTGTATGGTCTTGAATGATAAAAGGGAAGTACGAAAAGTGCGGCAAGTGTACCTGAAAAGACCGGAGTCTGGCCAAGCGCTAAATTCGGCGGCCTAACGCGGCTCTATCGCACGCAAATGCCGCAGCACGGAAATCCACGCGCCGAACCAGCCCAGCAATCCTGCAAACACAAATACCAGAACACTGTTACTGATGCCGAGTCCGATCAGGCCAAAATTGCTGTCATAAACTCCGGCGAGCCGCGCTATGGGCCCTTGCAAACCAAACATGATGAGATTTATCAGCAGCAGTGCGAGCAAACCACCACCGGCGCCATACCACAGGCCCGTATATAAAAATGGCCGGCTTACATAAGCGTCGGTGCCACCGACGAGCTTGGTCACAACAATTTCTGCGCGCCGGTTTTCTATCGCGAGTCGCACTGTGTTGCCGATAACCAGAATCACACCAACACCCAGCATCACTGCGAGAAGAGTTGTCATGCGAGCGGCGAGCTCGACGATCGCGTTAAGGCGCTGCAGCCAGGCAAGATCGAGCTGCGCGTATTCAACATTGGGGTTTTCGGCGAGTTCGTTCTGCAATGCCTGGACTTCAGTTTGCGATGTCAGTGCTGGCGTAACGAGAATAACGGCAGGCAGCGGATTTGTTTCAAGGCCCTGCAATACTTCGCCAAAACCGGAGTTCTGTTCGAACTCCGCCAAGGCTTGTTCGGGTGTAATCACGCTGACTTCCGCGACATCGGCGCGCAGCGAAATATCCTTCACCGTTTCATCAATACTCCCGGTGGTAGCCGCAGGCACCATGAAGAGTGAAATGTTACTGACTTGATCAATGCCGTTCCCGACTTGCTGCAGGTTCTGAAGCAGCAGGATCAGGGTGAGCGGCAGCGCGAGTGCTATCGCGATGACGGTCCACGTCAGAAGGCTCGCCAGTGGCTCGAGCAGAAGTCGCAATAAACTGTCGATTGCGATTTCCTGATGCTGGGTAAACAGCGTACTGAATGCGGAGGGTGTATTGGATCGCGTTTGACTGCCGGCTGGCTTGGTTTTTTTGGCGGCTGCGCGTGTCATGATGCGTTCCGCATTGTCGACTGCAGGCGCCCATGCTCGAGCACCAGCATTCTGTGTTCGAGCCGGGAAATCAGGCTTAAATCATGACTCGCGATAAGCACCGTGACGCCCACGCCGCTGAATTGTTTGAACAGCTCCATGATCTCGGCAGACAACTCAGGATCGAGGTTGCCGGTGGGTTCATCGGCAAGCAGCAAGGGTGGTTTGTTCACGACGGCGCGCGCGATTCCAACGCGCTGCTGTTCACCGCTCGAGAGTGCAATCGGATTCTGGTTTTCTTTATGAAGCAGGCCAACTTTATCGAGCGCGGCACGCACACGTCTGGCAGCTTCGCGCGGATCGTAACCGGCGATCATCAGCGGCAGCGCAACGTTGTCGTAAACAGTGCGATCAAACAACAACTGGTGATCCTGGAACACGAGGCCGATGTTGCGCCGGTAAAACGGCACTTGGCGACGTTTTAATTTGTTGAGGTTCTGGCCGTTGACGATTACCTGCCCACTGCTCGCAAGTTCCATGTGCATGATGAGTTTGAGCAGAGTGCTTTTACCGGCCCCGGAGTGGCCCGTCAGAAAGGCGAGTTCGCCGCGCTCAAGATGAAAATCGATATGGCTGAGCGCTTCATGTCCACCCGGATACCGTTTGCTGACATCGTCAAACTTGATCATGTAGCAGCAACCCGAGTCAGTCAGTACCTGTGGCGAACAATGCTTCAACAAAAGGCTGCGCAGCGAAAGGCCGTAAATCCTCGACTGTTTCGCCAATGCCGATAAAGCGCAGTGGCAAGCCGAGCTCCTTCGCTATCGCAAACACCATTCCGCCTTTTGCGGTGCCATCAAGTTTGCTCAGAACCAGTCCGCTGACATGGACGGATTCGGTAAAACTGCGCGCTTGCGACAACGCGTTCTGGCCAGTGGTGGCATCAAGAACGAGCAGAATTTCCTGCGGCACATCTGCATCGAGCTTCTTCAGCACACGAACAACTTTTTCAAGTTCCTGCATCAGATTGCTCTTGTTATGCAGGCGGCCGGCAGTATCGGCAATCAATACGTCTATGCCTTTTGCCAACGCGGATTGATACGCATCGAAAATAACGGAAGCGCTGTCAGCACCCGTGTGCTGGGCAACAACCTGCACTTGATTGCGATCGCCCCACACCTGTAATTGTTCAACAGCAGCGGCGCGGAACGTATCGCCGGCTGCAAGCATCACTGATCGCCCTTCACCCTGAAAACGTTTGGCCAGTTTGCCGATCGTAGTAGTTTTACCGACACCGTTAACACCGACCATCAGGATCACAAATGGTTTGCCGTTGTTCGCGGGAATTTGCAGCGGCGCTTCGCTGGGTTTCAGCATTGTCTGCAGGATTTCTTTCAGTGCCAGATAAAGCGCATCCGAATCTGCGAGCTGGTTGCGTTTCACCCTCAATGCGAGGTCGTCCATGATGGCTGCGGTTGCCTTGATGCCGACATCAGCGGTTAACAGGCGTGTTTCGAGTTCATCCATGAGCTCCTGGTCAATGACCTTTTTGCCGAGCAAAAGGTTGCCAAGGCCTTGCGCGAGATTGTCACGCGTGCGGGTGAGCCCTGCCTTGAGCCTGCTGAAAAATGAAGTCGGGGCCGGTTCTGCAGAAGGAATCTGTTCTTGCGGTGTTACAGTCTCGGCAGACTCGGTTTTGGGTTTTTTTCCAAATCCAAACATAAGGGAATACTGACAACTAAAGAGGTTACAATGCTACCAGTCAAGGCAGTGCCGTTCTATAGCTAATGCCTGTACAGGCAGCTTTCAACTCCTGCCATATGAAGAAAACGCCAAGATTCCATGATTAGTTCACTTGCCAATTAATGACCACTGATTCCAGTAACACGCGCAACCGCCTGCGCATCATCGGCGGTGAATGGCGCAGCCGGTTAATAAATTTCGCTGACATTCCGGATATCCGGCCAACGCCCGACAGAGTCAGAGAAACGTTGTTCAACTGGTTGCAGGCGCCCATTATTGGCGCACGATGCCTGGATCTTTTTGCGGGTAGTGGTGTGCTCAGTTTTGAAGCTATATCGCGTGGAGCTTCTTCTGTGACAGCTCTCGAACTCGATCCAAAAGCCGCATCCGCAATCAGAAACAACGTGCAAGTTTTAAAAGCCGAAAAGCTGCAGCTTTTGCAGAAGAACACCTTGGACTGGCTGCAAACCAACAGCACCAACCAACAATTTGACGTAGTTTTTGTCGACCCACCTTACGCTGCGGGCTTCTATGAATCCTGCTGTCATTTACTGCAGCAGAACAATTGGCTGGCGCCATCGGCGCTGGTTTATATTGAAGCCGACCAACCGTTGGATTCATTAAAACTGCCGCAGGAATGGCGACTTATTCGTAACAAACGCGCCAGCACGGTTCATTACGGTTTGTGCGAAACCTCATGATCTGAGGCGCCTTGCGAATGTATCAACATTCGACGTGTCGCTGCCCTTGTTCCATAAGGTTCATGCAAAACCACTTATCACGAAGCGCGAAACTTCAGCTCACGAATGACGGTTTTTATTCTTTATAAAAAGTGAATTCAATTTCAACCAACGCAGCCATCGGCAACGCGGCTACGCCGATTGAGGTGCGCGCAGGTGGGGCGTCACTTATTGCGTTGAACACGTTTTCCCAGGCGCTGTTGATTTCAGCAAACTTGTCCATCTGGGTAGTGAAGATTCTTGCCATCGCGAGATGTTCGAAACCGAGTTCAAATTCCGCCATCAGTATCTGGACATTCTCGAGAATTTTACCCGCCTGTTCGCCCGGAGTAGTGCCGGTTACCGCGCCGGTCTGGCGATCCTGGGCCAATAAACCACTCATGTAATAGTGCGCGCCAACGTGCGTAAGGTGGCTGTATTTAAACGCGGGTTTAGGCAGGTTTTTGGAAATAAGGGCTTTGCGCATAAGGTTTCCTTTAAAAGACGGCGGTGATGGGCTGAGAGCTGTCCAGCTTCCTCAAAGCAACAGTTTTAACATACCAGATTCCCTTTGCGGTGCCTGCCCGTCCGGCGATAAAGTGGCATGAGGTATAATCGCGCTCCCTGTTCCAGAGGCCTCTCGATGCAAACCGTAGTTTATCCCGGCACCTTTAATCCCATCACCAATGGCCATACTGATCTCGTGGAGCGCGCGGCCCGAATCTTTGATCGAGTTGTTGTCGCAGTGGGTACCAGTACGCAGAAAGCCAGCGGCATGTCTCTGGAAATGCGCGTGGAGCTGTGTCGCGAAGTGCTCGGCCATATCAGCAACGTGGATGTGTGCGGCTTCACATCGCTGCTCACAGATTTCATGCGAGAAATGGATGCCAAGCTGATTCTGCGCGGTTTGCGCACCGTCGCCGATTTTGAGTATGAATTCCAGTTGGTCGGTATGAACCGCGTACTGGCGCCAGAAATCGAAACGCTGTTTCTCGCGCCGGATGAACACTTCTCCTATATCTCGTCCACGCTGGTACGGGAAATAGCGGCCTACAAAGGAGATGTTTCCCAGTTTGTACATCCTGCCGTGGCAGCTGCCATGAGGACAAACGACTAATGGCACTGATGATCACAGACGAGTGTATCAATTGCGATGTGTGCGAGCCTGAGTGCCCGAATGGCGCAATTTCACTCGGGCCCGAAATTTACGTGATCGATCCCAATCTGTGCACCGAATGTGTTGGCCACTTTGAGAAATCGCAATGTGTGGAAGTGTGTCCAGTGGATTGTATTCCGCTGCATCCCGAACATCTGGAAACCCGTGAACAGTTACTCGCCAAATACCAGCTCATCACGGGCAATGAAGCAACGTTCCACGCGCTGGATCATTCGCCGAAGCTTGGATCACACTCGTAGGGATATACGTATTCGCCCTCGACTTTGCGCCACGCCATCAGCCGTGCCGCAATACCCTGAAAAACGTCCGGATCTTCATAAACCTGCGTTGCAAATAACGTTGTTCCCTCACTGCTTAATTTGAAGCGCTCCGTTAGATGCAGGTTGTCGCTGTGGTTGAAGCCGTTGTTCATGAAGCTCGCCGCAGAAATGTGCGTCGTATCCACGACCAGCTCATCGCCTTCCCAATGACCAACCGAGTGGCCGTTCTTCGAATGCGGACCTTCAGCGGGCAGATGCTGACGACCATCCATAAAAATCACGCGTGTCATATCGAAGTATTCCATCCGGAAGACCAGTAGTTTGGTGTCCTGGTAAATTTCCATCGGAAACGGGGCCTGCATGTACAACGCGACTGACGGTTGGATACACGCAAACTCGCTTGTCAGTTCGGTACTGAAATCGTAATCCTCCACCTGCTTCCTGGCCTCAGCGCTCAATTGCAGGCCGCTGAATTCGCCCTCGCCGAGTTCACCTGCGCCCGCATCGTTAATAAAAACTGCGCCTTCAGGCAGTTTATCGATCAAAACCTGGCTCTCTGTGCCTGGCGCAAATTGCGGGGTCCAGAAACCTTCAAACGCCGTTGCTTGCGCAAACGCCGTGATCGGCAACCAAAGCAATCCCAACAAGAGCCCATGCCGCGTCATAGTTAGTCCTTTTCTTCTTCAGGTGTAGGAGGGGCAGCCTGGCCTACCAGCTCGTGGCCATCCGCGAAGATGACTTTGCTGATACGCATATAGGACGTGCCGTCGCGGGCAGGAAAACCGGTGACAGTGATTTGATCGCCGGGCTTCAGTGCATCACGGTCCCAGCCCCGGCGGCGCAGTACATTCGGAGAATTGGTTTCAGCGCGCCACGCAACTGTCGCGCCTGATGCATCCACGGTATTAAACGTCAGGATGCCATGAGGATTACTGAAGCGAAAACTTTCAACCGTGCCTTTTACCTCGACGGTTTTGTCAGCAACGAAGTGCACCGCAAACGAATGATGGCCCAGTGCAAAGGGCGCCACCAGAACTGAGGCAAACACGCAAACATACAGACGGAATGGTTTACGCATGGACGGACCCTTCTTGTTGTGGTCTTGTGAACTGATCTTAGCGTTGGCACTTCGGACAGTAAACCGTTGTGCGTTGCCCGAGGCGAATTTCAACAAGCGCCGTCCCGCATCGCGTACAGGGTTCTCCACCGCGCCCATACACTTGTAACTCCTGCTTGAAATACCCTGGCTTGCCGTCTCCTCCGGAAAAATCCCTGAGGGTCGTACCACCCGCCGCTATCGCCTGAACCAGCACAACCTTGATTGCGTCCGCGAGCGCCTCGTACTGCTTTTTAGTAACACTCCCCGCCATACGGAGCGGCGCAATCTTTGCGGCGAATAGAGCTTCGTTTGCGTAAATGTTGCCGACGCCTACAACCACGCCGCCATCCATGATGAAACTTTTGATCGGGACTTTGCGTTTGCGGGAACGCGTAAACAGATAAGCGCCGGTGAGGTCATCCGATAAAGGTTCGGGCCCGAGGTCTGCCAGTAGTGGATGTGATGACGGATCATCGGGAAGCCAGAGCACACAACCAAACCGCCGTGGATCATGGAAGCGCAGCACCCTGCCGTTGGCCAGGCAGAAGTCGACATGATCATGTTTCACCACAGGTTCGTTAGCGCCTACTATCCGTAAGCGCCCCGACATTCCGAGGTGAATGAGTACAGCTCCATTGCCTGTGTGTAACAACAGATACTTTGCACGGCGCTCCAGACTGGTAATTTTCAGACCCGCCAGCGCGGTCTCGAGTGCAGGCGAAACTGGCCAGCGTAACCGGCGATCACGCACAACGACGCTCGTTACTTTCAGGCCTTTAACGTGTGGGCTAATGCCCCTGAGGGTAGTTTCTACTTCGGGTAGTTCGGGCAT
>JAZKES010000062.1:0-3893 GCA_040386995.1 Pseudomonadota bacterium
ATACACACTGATTGCCCAATGAAGTTTTGCTTCGACAGTGATCTGCCAAGTGTGATTGTGTGAGTGTGTGAGTGCGTGAATAGGAGCCCCCTGGTTTGGGTTCATACCAACAGCCAGGGGTGGTCTCTTTTATTACTGTCGTTCGAAACCTGACAACTCACCAAAGATTTTTTTGGCGAGTCGTGGGGCGATAAAAGCAATCGTCCCGGATTCAGGTCTGTGTTTTCTATTCCGGCACTACCCGCATCAAACTGTTACCCGCGAAAATGTAGAGTGCGCCGTCTGGACCAGTGCGCACCTCACGAATGCGTTGCTCAAGATCGGTGAGCAAACGTTCCTCGCTGACCACTCTGTCGCCATCAAGTTCGAGATGAACCAATGCACGGCCGGCCATTGCGCCGATAAACAGATCGCCTTGCCACTCTGGAAACAGCTCGCCCGTGTAAAACGCCATGCCTGATGGCGCGATAGACGGTACCCAATAGTAGATCGGCTGTTCTACACCGGGCAGCGCGGTAAGGCCGTTGCCCACTTTCACGTTGGTACGGCCATCAGCCTGGCGCGCATCATATTGCACGCCGTACGTCACGTTGGGCCAGCCGTAGTCGGCGCCCGGTTTGATGATGTTCACTTCATCACCACCCTGTGGGCCATGGTCCACGACCCATAACGCACCCGTGGCAGGGTTGATCGCTGCGCCTTCCGGATCTTTCAGGCCATGTGCATAAGTTTCACGGCTCACGGTGGCGCGATTGAGCCACGGATTGTCGCCGGGGATCGTGCCATCACGATTTATGCGAATTACGCGACCCGTAAAATTGCGCGTGATATCGGGTTCATCCTGAAAGTCACGGCCTTCGATACCGTCGAGTTCGGAATCGTAAAAGCGAAACTGGTCAGCGCCCGTGACAAGCATGGTTCCATCGGGCGCAAACGCTATGCGACGTTCAACACCGCCTTCATACAACACATCGACGTTTTCGAGACTGCGCAAGTCTTCGCTGAGACGGGCCACGCCAATACGCTCTGTGCCGAGCTCGAGTGTGCGGCGTTCCGCTAGCGACTTGGTCCATACGTCTTCGTAATAGTGTTCGATTGGCCATTCAGCCGGCGCTTCACCTTTCGGTGGCGCAAAATACGTGAAATAAACCAGCCGGTTTTCAGCAAAATCCGGATCAAGCACGATGTCATGAAAACTTTGCGCCGCAACTCTTTTCACTCCGGGCACACCGGCAATAGGTTCGGAGACCACGCCGGTCGGCGACACCGTGCGCAATACTCCCCGACTTTCACTGATAAGAAAATTACCATCGGGCAGGAACGCCAGCGCCCACGGACCTGTGAGTGCATCGGTGATAGTTTCTACTTTGAAGCCAGAGGAGGGTGACGCAGGAGGTGGTAAGTCAGTTTGACCGCGGAACGCAGGTGTTGGTTCAGGTTGTTGCGCGTAAACAGAAATGCAGCAAAGCGGAGCAAGTAAAAACGGAAACAGGTTATGCAGTTTCATGGCAGAGTCCCTCCAGAGTTTTTTCTATTGTTATTTGTGTGGCTCGCCTTCTCGCGAAAGCGATAAGCCGACGATACCTCAAAATCAGCGTTAACGAGATAGAACATTTCGTTGGGCCTCATGTTTCCGGTGGTTGTTATCAATCATTGAAGAAGATGGTCCGTAACATTGCTGTGCAAGTGATCGTCGTATATGTAATGAAGAACGAACTGACGGGAACGCCAATCCTGAATCCTCATACCAATTTTTGCTTGCACGCTGCTTGGCCCGCACATGCTGGCCAGGAACGTTGCATGAGTAGTCGGCGTGAAAAAATGAGCCATGACTCAAGCGTTGGCGAACAAGCGGACTCGACAAGCGAGATTGCCCAGGATTATTCTTGCCGCGCGATTGGTGTTTGTTCGTACAATGCTGCGAACCCCGCAAGATAAAACGCGACTCTGATCTCACTATTAAAAGTCTCACTGTCACAAGTCTTACTATTAAAAGTTTCACCATGAAAAAGCTTCTCATGAAAAACCTGGCCATGAAAAACACTCATCGGCTTTTCACCGCTTTGGCGGCTGCAGCTTTCTCGTGTGGCATGCTCGCGATGGAAGCGGTCGCTCCGCAGCCCAATGTCGACGTTGAAGAAATTGTCGTAACCGGGGAACGTTCTCTGGTATCCCTGCGAATAGAGGCCGATAAGGCCGAAGATGTGGTGTACGAGCTCTTCAACGAATTGAATACAGAAGATCGGTACGATGTTCATTGCGCTACAGAAACACGCGTACTTAGTCACATAAAGCAGAGGCATTGCCGCACGGGTTTCGAGCTCGAAGCGATGCAGGCAGAGGCACAGTACCTGCTTTCACGTGCAGCCGGTAATGCAACCGCAGCCCCCACGCCGGTAAACATCGCCATGAATGCAGAACTTCCTGGGTTCCAGGCGACAATGAAAAAAATCGTCGAACAGAATCCTGCATTGCTCGAGGCTGTGATCAAGCACGCCAAGCTGCGCGAGGAACTGCGCGTGCAGCGCGAAGCTCGGTTCAACGCAGAAGATAAGTAGCGCGAAGTCGGCCGACTCTCTCTGTGCTGTACACACGAGTGTCCGCCTGATGATTTTTACTGCGAAGAACTATTACCCTACGGCGAATTTGTTGGCATCGCTCACGCTCTGGAAAGAGAAAGCTCAGAACAAAATTGTCAGTTCCAGCCAGGATTTTAATTATGTCGAAGCCAGCACGAGTTTTATTTTTTTTATGTTCACTGCAACTGACTCTCGTTGGAACTGCCTACTCGCAAGTTGAACTTAGGGAGCAAGATATTGCATTCGGTAAAAGCTGGCTTGAGCAGGTGCAGGTAAATAATTCCGATGACGATCTGTTTGTTGCTGCGGTTGTGGCGCAGGCACAGGAGCCATCTTTAGCCGGCCAGTTTTTTACCAAAGCTTTGGACGTGTTAGAACACGATAGTTTGCTGATGTCGGCAGCGGTCTATCATTGCTTTTCGGGTGGAGTTTCTGAGTTTTGCAAAGGTGACGCGATCTTCGAGGAAGCAATCAGGCTCGATCCAGATAATCTGGAGCCCTATTTGTATTATGCGGTGAGGTTAATCGAAAACGGTGATGAGAACCGTGCATTAAGTGTCCTGAATCAGGGCATGGAAACTACTACCCATAATGATTATATGTGGGACAAGGAAGAAGTAATAACGCAGAAGCTTACGTCTGTCGGTTACCCCGTAGAAGAGGATGTAAGGTACGCGGCGGGAATTTACACGGGTGTGGGTGCCTATTATGCTTTTTATTCGAAGTTACTTTCAGACTGTCCAAAACTGAGTGTTGCCACTGACGACTGGAAACTGTCGTGTCTCTTTTTGGGAGCACGAATGGGAAACTCCAGTAAATTATTTATGGCGAATGTTTTTGGTGGCTCTATTCAGAGAGATGTCCTGATAGCCACAGATGCGGACCCTGATGTGATCGCGCTCATTGCTGAGCGCAGGGAATGGGACAATAAAATTCGGGACCTTCTTGCTACAAAAGTTGATTGGGTGGCCAAACCATACTCGGAACAACCGCCTGAGTTCCTCAAAGAGCAAAGAGAGATACCGGAAAGAGAGGCATTGTTGAGAGCAATCTATCGGACTCAGTAGTTGTTAAGGGTGCTCTGCATAGTCGTCGTTCCCGCGAAGGCGCGAATCCAGGTGGGTTTTCTGGATACCCGCCTTCGCGGGTATGACGGAAATTCATAACTCCCTGGCTTTTATGCTCGGAATAAAACCACAAGCACAACTTCCGCCTTGTATCGGACTCAGTAGTTGTTAAAGGTGCACTGCATAAATCGTCGTTCCCGCGAAGGCGGGAATCCGGGTGGGTTTTCTGGATATCCGCGTTCGCGGG
>JAZKES010000063.1:0-2855 GCA_040386995.1 Pseudomonadota bacterium
TACATTCTGAACCTATTGTGAAAATACTAAACAAAGGGTTGGATCGCGCTGCATATCTTGCAATACTTGCGGGCATAAAAAGGGATTGAAGTTGCACACGTGGCTGCAATAATTTAAATCCTGAGTCATCCCGTTTTACACCTCACAAAAATCCCGTCTGGATATTTATTATGAGAAATTGTTTCACCCTCGCCGGTTTGTCTGGTCGCGCAGCTGTCTTGTTGTCGCTGATTGCAACGCCGGTCTTTGCACATCATCCCATCTCGGCAAAGTTTGACGATGCCAAGCCATTGACCCTCACTGGGCGAATCACTGAAGTTGATTGGGCAAATCCGCATGTGCATGTCTTCATCGATGTCAAAAGTACCAATGGTGAGCAAGCCATATGGGCGATTGAACTGGCGAGCACAATCGAATTGCAGTGGAGTGGGTGGCGCCCGGACGCAGTTAAAGTGGGTGATGTCATCACTGTTGAAGGTATTGCAGCGCGCAATGGCAGCGAGCAGATCTGGGGCAATAATGTAGAACGCGAAAACGGTGAGAAGTTATTTGCTGTTGACGAAGACGTATTCGAAAAACAACTGGTCAAACCTGCGCAAGGTGAGTTACCACGTTGGCCCGATAACCAGCCGCGACTTGGGCCAGCTCCCGGTGCAACGGGTTACTGGGCACTGCCAAGCCGCATGGGTTTGGTTGAAGATGGTGTAGACGTAGCAATAGATGAACATGGCGTACTCGCGACGATTGCCGATGCGCCGAAGGTGGCTCCGTTCCAGGATTGGGCAAAAGATTTATATGTACTGCGGCAGAGTAATTTTCT
The DNA here is from genome assembly GCA_040386995.1 of Pseudomonadota bacterium. GTDB lineage: Bacteria > Pseudomonadota > Gammaproteobacteria > Pseudomonadales > Pseudohongiellaceae > CAILUG01. Next base: position 821 of record JAZKES010000063.1, read on the forward strand.
GCGCGATGATCCTTCGTTTCTGTATTGCATTCCACCATCAGGTCCGCGTCAGTTTCAGAATCAGTTCGGCTTCCAGTTTGTCGAAGAGCGCGAGCGTGATCGCATATTCATTCTGCACGCCGGTGGCAACGGCAACTGGCGCCAGATATACACCGATGGTCGCGAGCAGGTAGGCCAGGTTTCTGGCGACGATAACAATCCGCTCTTTTTCGGTCGTTCTGTTGCGACATGGGAAGGCGACACTCTGGTCGTAGACAGCAAAGGTTTCAACGAGGGTTTCTGGTTTTCGAATGGTGGTCTGCCGCATACCGCGCAGTTACATGTCATCGAACGTTTCACGCGTGAAGACATCAACACGTTGCGCGTAGAAGTAACTGTTGATGATCCCGGTGCCTACACGCGCACCTGGAAGAGTAGCTGGACGATGAAGTGGATCGATGGCAAGGAACTCCCGGAATATTATTGCCAGGACAACAGACCTTGATGCCAGACATCGGTTGAAGCGATCCATCACCGATATGTAGTAAGTAAGTAGCAAAAGAGTCAGTAGGGGTAAAAACACGTGGAAAACAAGCTTAAACACACATTAGCGACGCTGGCACTTTTGCCGTTGTTCGTTTTGTCCGGCGTACAGGCATATGCGGCCGATGCTGCTGCCTCGGCTGAAAAACCTGCGCTGCCCGCACCGCGTCATGCCGATGGTCGTATGAATTTTGGTCCACCGGAAGGTGGCAAGGGCTTCTGGGCGCGTCGCACGGCAAACCTTGTGATTAACCCCAATTCATACGAAGCGCGTGCAACCTTGCGCGCGCCTATCCATATTGATGATGTTCCGCTGCAACCGTGGGCGCATGCATTGACCGACTACCGTCACACGGTGTTTCTCGCGAGCGAGCCTTATACGCGCTGTAAACCCGCTGGTGGTCCGCGTCAGATCATGTCGCCTTACGGGTTCGAGATTGTTGATATGCCCGAACTCAAACGCGTTTATATCCTGACTATTTCCAACGCAATGACTTATCGCATCATCTACATGGATGGTCGTGAACATCCGGCGGATTTTTTGCCGACGTATTTTGGTCATTCGGTTGGTCATTGGGAGGGCGACACACTCGTCGTTGATACGGTCGGCATGAACGAGCGTTCGTGGATGAGTCGTGATGGGCTGCCTAGCACGGACCAGTTGCATCTCACTGAACGCTTCACGCGCCAGGACATGGACACGATGATGTATGACGTAATCATCGACGATCCGGGTGCCTATACCGCGCCGTGGAAAAGTGGTTTCGTCGTCGGCTGGTCGGAAGGCGAGGAAATGTTTGAATACGTGTGTCAGGAAAATAACCTGTCACCTGAATCCATGCTCGGCGAAGGCCGCATAAGCTCGACTGTACCTTGATGCGCGAGAGTATTGTGGGTGCGCCGCGGCGTGTTGAATGAATAACGATGTATAAGGATCTGGAGTTGAGAATGATTAAATCAGGAAGAGCGTTGCTGCTCACGTTCATAGCGCTGTTTTTTTCAGCGACCGCAATTGCGCAGGAAGGTCATCCGTTGGTTGGCACCTGGCTCGGTGATTGGGGCCCTACTGCGGATGATCGTAACTTCCTGACGATCATCATGTATTGGGATGGCAAGAACATCACGGGCATAGTGAATCCCGGTCCGGATTCCAGCGAACTGAAAATCGCAAAACTGGATTCGTCCACCTGGACTGTCGCGTTTGAAGCGGACGTCAAAGACGACGCAGGCCAGGCACACCACCTCAAGGCGAATGGCAAGCTCGACAAGATTGGTACCCAAACGCGAACACTCGCTGGCATCTGGGAACACGATCAAGGCAAGGGTTCATTTACGCTGGAAAGACAGAGTGGTCCCTGATCGTTAGTTGTTCGCGGTTGAATGGCGAGGCGGTGAAGTTGGGAATAGCTATTGAACGCGCAGTGCCCACCACCAAATCAGCGATCTGGATTCCCGCTTTCGCGGGAATGACGAGTTAGTAGTTATAGTGCGGGAATGACGAGTTAATAGTTAT
>JAZKES010000063.1:2955-14370 GCA_040386995.1 Pseudomonadota bacterium
TCGCGGGAATGACGAGTTAGTAGTTATAGTGCGGGAATGACGAGTTAATAGTTATAGCGCGGGACTGACAAGTTGGTGGTTCAGCGCGGAGCGACGAGTCAATAGTTGCAGCACGGGAGCGACGAATCGATAGTTGCAGCGCGGGACTGACAAATTAATAAACAGAGCGCGAGAATGACGAATTAATTAGAGCGTTCCTGACAGTTCTAAACCGCTGATATTCATAACTCATAAACTCGCCATAGTTCTCAGTCGCCATTCACCACGAACAAACTTCTGCCTAACACTACGACCAAACTTCTGACTAACACTACAACCAAACTTCTACCTCAAACATACGGCCAAAAAAAAGCCCGGAGATTGTCCGGGCCAGTGTTGCTTCGACAAATTTCAGTTGGAATTTTCGAGTGCTTTGATGCGCGCTTCGAGGGGCGGGTGGCTTGAAAACAGTCCGCTCATTTTTCCGGTGTTGATACCAAATGCCAGCAGCTCATCCGGCATCTCGGCTTTATGGCCGCGTTGCAAAGCACGCAGCGCGCCGATCATTTTTTGCGGACCAACCAGTGAGGCACTACCCGCATCGGCGCGGTATTCGCGCCAGCGTGAAAACCACATCACGATCATCGACGCGAGAATGCCCAGCACTATTTGCGCAACAAGCGACACAATCCAGAACGCCGGGCCGTGGCCACGTTCAACTTTGAAAATAACGCGATCAACAAAAAACGCAATGACACGCGAGAGGAATACCACGAAGGTGTTCACCACACCCTGAATCAACGTGAGTGTCACCATGTCACCATTGCCGACATGGCTGATTTCATGGGCGAGCACGGCTTCCACTTCTTCCTTGCTCATGGTTTGCAGCAAGCCGGAACTCACCGCAACAAGTGCAGCGTTTTTGTTCCAGCCGGTGGCAAACGCGTTGGGTGCGGCCTGATTGAAGATGCCGAGTTCGGGCATACGAATGCCGACACGTTCCGCCTGTTGTTCAACGGTGCGCAGCAGCCAGCGTTCGGTTTCGTTGGTGGGAGTTTTGATCAGCTGCACACCCATCGACATCTTGGCCATCGTCTTCGATAACAGCAGCGAAATGATGGAACCCGAAAAGCCGATGACGGCGGAATAAACCAGCAACGCGTTCAGATCGAGATCGACGCCATTACTTTGCAGCAGTCCCTGGAAACCAAGCAGCTTGAATACGATAGAAATCAGTACCATCACAGCAATGTTGGTAGCGAGGAACAAAACCAGGCGCATCATGGGTAAAACCTCCAGTTTTCAATACAAAACATTAATAACTCCTGTCAGTCAGAATTAATGGGGGGCAGGAATGCTAATTACAATGGGGAAACTGCTTTGTTTTCATGGCGATCCGGTTCTGAATCAGACCGCGGTTCGCCGAATGGCTTCCCAGTCTGGATGTAATAGGGTGTTGGCGATTGTTAGGTGCAAAAGTGAAAACGTGAGTTGAGAGGTCAGGCGCCCGCGTCTGCCAACGCAAGGCTGACGACACCCGCCACAATACACACGGCACCAATCAGTCGTGACGGCGCAGCTTTTTCCTTAAGCATACGCGCGCCAAACCACGTGCCGATAAGTGTCGCGAGTTCGCGCGCAGGCGCCACATGGCTGATGGGTGCAAGTTGCATGGCGAACAACACGAGGATGTAGCCGAGCGGCCCGAATATGCTGACGATGATGACGGGGCGCGCGTACTCGCGGATTTCCCTTGCAACTTGTTTGCGGTCCAGCCATGCGTGTGGGCTGAGCACGAGCATACGCACGAGGTTGCCCGAGTAATCGATGATGAATGGCGAGATCAACAACACCTTTACTGCCCAGCCATCGTTGATCGTATAAGACGCAATAAAAAGCCCGGTTCCAAGTCCGTACAACACGCCAGCGAGCGGTGCTTTGTGGCTCTTGTTGAAGATTCCCGACACCAGCACGATGCCACACACCACAAGCAACACGCCGGCCACCGAGATCCAGGTGATGTTTTCCCCCAGAATGATTACCGCGAGGAAAAATGACAGCAAGGGCCCCGAACCCCTGGCGAGCGGGTACACGAGCGAAAGGTCGGAAGCGCGGTAACCGGCTTGCAGAATGAGTGAGTAGCCGATGTGCAGGACTGCAGTTGCGGTGAGTGCAAGCCAGTGAACGGGTTCAAATTGGGGGCGCGTCGTCCATAACACCCAGATGATGATCGGCAGATACAACACCAGCGTAAGCGCCGAATACATCCACACGAAATGTTTGGCGCCCGCTGCGCGTTTGGCGGACAGGTTCCAGGTGGCATGGGTTAACGCGGCCAGTAAAACTGCAACAACGGCTAATAAAGGCATGAAAAGATACGAGGGTCCGGCGTGATCGGCAGTTTAGCTGGAATCAGCATTGGCCACATGTGGAAATGATGCTGGCGACAAAGCTCAACTACTGCTTTATTGCTCTTGTCGCGCACCGCTTCAGTGCAATCTTTAACGGGTCTTAACGAAACGCAGAACTTGTCGAAAGAAGTGTTGCCGGCGCGGAAAATCGCAGCCATATTGCGCAAAAATAAAGTTGTTGGAAAAGTGATGTCAGGCACATGGAATAGCGTTTTTACGCAGCCATTCGTGCTGTAAGTTGATTTGAAAGCCGGTACAATGCCGCCCAGTTTTTAGCCTAATAATTAAAGAAGCAAGCATGCCTGCGAGAGAGTACCTGATAGCCCCTTCGATACTTTCTGCCGACTTTGCGCGGCTGGGTGAAGAGGTCGACGCTGTGCTTGCGGCGGGCACCGATGTGGTCCATTTCGATGTGATGGATAACCACTACGTACCCAACCTGACGATCGGTCCGATGGTTTGCAAGGCGCTTCGTAACTACGGCATAAAAGCGCCGATTGATGTTCATCTGATGGTCAGCCCGGTCGATAACCTCATCAACGATTTTGCCAAAGCCGGCGCCACGTACATCACCTTTCATCCAGAAGCTTCCAACCACATTGACCGCTCCCTCCAGTTGATTCGCGACCTTGGTTGCAAGGCTGGCCTGGTGTTGAATCCCGCTACTCCGATCACGTGTCTTGAATATGTCATGGATAAACTCGACATCATTCTGCTGATGTCTGTGAACCCGGGTTTTGGTGGTCAAAAATTTATTCCCGAAACACTGCGCAAGCTCATCCAGGTACGCAAGCTGATCAATCAGAGCGGTCACCAGATTTTGCTGGAAGTGGATGGCGGCATCACTGTGAATAATATTGCAGAGGTTGCACGCGCCGGCGCCGACATGTTTGTTGCGGGGTCTGCCATTTTTGGCAGCCCGGACTACGCGGCCACAGTCGCAGCGATGCGCAAGGAACTGGACGCTGCATGACGCCCGAACAGTTTGCCGAACTAGCGAAGCAGGGCTACAACCGCATTCCGCTGATCAGGGAAATTCTGGCCGATCTTGAAACTCCACTCGGTGTGTATCTCAAACTTGCGCAGGGCCCTTACAGTTATTTTCTGGAATCCGTGCAGGGCGGCGAAAAGTGGGGGCGTTATTCGTTTATCGGTTTGCCGTGTTCAACCGTACTGAAGGTGACAGGTAATAACCTGGAAATAAGCCGCGACGGTAAAGTGGTTGAGTCGAGCACGACCAGCGATCCATTCGAGTTTATTACCGGGTTTCAGGCGCGCTACAAGATTCCGGAATTACCCCAGCTGCCGCGTTTCAATGGTGGTCTCGTGGGTTATTTTGGCTACGACACCGTGCGTTATGTCGAACACAAGGTTGCCGCGACCACGCCGCCTGATGTGGTCAATACGCCCGACATCGTGCTGATGGTGTCCGAATCGGTTGTGGTGTTTGACAACCTGCGCAGCAAGATGACGCTGGTGGTTTATGCGGACCCGGCCGATAGCGACGCGTATACAAAAGCAACGCTGAAACTCGACAGCCTCGCAATGCAGCTATCAGAGCCTGCCAGGTTGCCTCCCAAAGCCACGAAGCGTGTGGTGGGCGAAACAGATTTTGTCTCCAGTTTTGGTCAGGCTGCATATGAAAAGGCAGTCGAAAGTATTAAAGATTATATTGTCGCCGGTGATGTCATGCAGGTGGTGCTCGCGCAGCGCATGAGCCTGCCGTTCAGTGGTGCACCACTCAATGTTTACCGCGCGTTGCGGCAGTTGAATCCGTCGCCGTACATGGTGTTCATGGATATGGAAGATTTTCATATCGTGAGTGCATCACCCGAAATTCTCGCGCGTGTTGAAGATGGCAAGATTACCGTGCGACCACTGGCAGGAACGCGCAAACGCGGCCAGACCGAAGAGGAAGACCTCGCGCTCGAAAAGGAGCTGCTGAATGACGCAAAAGAAATTGCCGAACACCTGATGTTGATCGACTTGAGCCGCAACGACGCCGGACGTGTATCGAAGACAGGCAGTGTGGTGGTGACACGCCAGATGTTTGTTGAGCGTTATTCACACGTGATGCATATCGCGTCCACCGTGGAGAGTGAACTTGCGCAAGGGCACTCCGCCCTGGATGTGTTGAAAGCTACGCTGCCAGTAGGCACATTGAGCGGCGCACCGAAGGTCAGGGCGATGGAAATCATTGATGAATTCGAGCCGGTAAAACGCGGTATTTACGGTGGCGCGATGGGTTATCTGTCGTGGAACGGTAACATGGACATGGCAATCGCGATTCGCACTGCCGTCATCAAGGACAACACACTTTATATCGCGGCTGGTGCCGGCATCGTGGCTGATTCCGTGCCGAAGCTTGAATGGGAAGAAACCATGAACAAGGCGCGTGCGATGTTCCATGCCGTCAAACTCGCAGAGTCAGGAATGCAGTAATGCTGTTGATGATCGACAACTACGATTCGTTTACCTACAACCTCGTGCAGTACTTCGGGGAACTGGGCGCGGAGATTCGTGTGTTTCGCAATGACGAAATCACCATTAAACAAATTGAAGAACTCGCGCCGTCGCATATCGTCGTTTCGCCGGGCCCTTGCACGCCGGCAGAAGCAGGCATTTCGGTAGAGGCGATCAAATATTTTGGCGGCAAAATTCCGCTCCTCGGCGTGTGCCTGGGACATCAAGGTATTGGTGAAGCGTTCGGCGGTAAGGTTATTCGTGCGAAACGCGTCATGCATGGCAAGATTTCCGCCATTCATCATCGCGGCGAAGGGGTATTCAGGGATCTGCCTGATCCGTTTAATGCAACCCGTTACCATTCGTTGGTGATCGAACAGCAAACCCTGCCCGACTGCCTCGAAATTACCGCCTGGACGGAAAACCCGGACGGCAGCATCGAAGAAATCATGGGTGTAAGGCACAAGACATTGGCGATAGAAGGGGTGCAGTTTCATCCCGAGTCGATTCTGACTGAGCACGGTCACCAGTTGTTACAAAATTTTCTCCGCAGGGATTGAGGACCATAGTGATGTCCGTGGAAGCAGCGAACATTCTGGAAAGGATACTGGCGCGCAAGCGTGAAGAAGTCAGCGAACGCAAGAGCGCTGTTTCTCTAAGCGAACTGATGAGCAGATGCAAAGAGCAGGAACCTTGTCGGGGTTTTGCTGCGGCACTGTCGTATCAGATCCGGCATAAACGCCCGGCCGTGATTGCCGAAATAAAAAAGGCTTCGCCGAGCAAGGGAATTATCCGCAAGAATTTTGATCCCGCCGCGATTGCCGCGAGTTACGCTGAACATGGCGCGACTTGTTTGTCGGTCCTGACCGATGAAGATTTTTTCCAGGGCCACGATAACTTTTTGCAGGAAGCGCGTAACGCGTGTTCATTGCCCGTGATCCGCAAGGATTTCATGCTCGACCCTTACCAGATTCTTGAATCACGCGCGCTTGGCGCAGATTGTGTGTTGCTGATTGTTGCCGCGCTTTCGCCTGCCCAACTGCAGGAATTATGGGCGACCGCAAAAGAAGTTGGTCTCGACGTGTTGTTGGAAGTACATAACTCGTCTGAGTTAACTCAAGCTCTTGCGCTGAAACCGGAACTGATCGGCGTAAACAACCGTGATCTTCAAACGTTCAAAACGAGCCTTAACGTTACCTATCGATTGCTGGACGAAATTCCGGATGACGTGTCAGTCATTACCGAAAGCGGAATACTGGCGCGCACCGATGTCGAGGAAATGCTCGATCACGGTGTTTATGGGTTTCTCGTAGGAGAATCATTCATGCGTGCCTCTGACCCCGGGGTCAAGCTACAGGAGCTTTTCTTCAATGGCTAAGCCAGGCGAAATCGGCATTAAACGTATCATCTCTGCGAGCGGTTATTCGCTCAAGGGACTTGTTTCATGCTGGCAGATGGAAGCGGCGTTTCGTCAGGAAGTGGCAGGGGCGGTTGTTTTAATACCACTCGCGCTTTATCTGGGCGACGGCGGTGTAGAAAAGGCCGTATTGATCGCATGCTGTATGCTCGTGCTGGTTGTCGAATTGCTGAACTCGGGTATTGAGGCGGTCGTCGACAGAATTGGTCATGAATATCACGAGCTTTCAGGCTTGGCTAAGGACATTGGTTCCGCCGCGGTGATGCTAAGTATTCTTACGTTAGTCGGATGCTGGGTGTTGGTATTGCTGTTCTGAAGCTTCTTCTGTGAAAGAACGATACGAAGAGTTGATACTAAAGGCTTAATTCGAAAGGTTGTTTTTTAAGATGTTTTGAAGGGAGGGTTAGGGAGTAGGTTGCAGGGATGTTTTGCAACGCCGGTTGCGGCAGTTAATTTTTTTGATTTCCAGCGCTTTCGCGCATTATTTCTTCCAGCTTGGGCTGTTCACTGTCTGCTTTCATGCGGGTTCAGACGCCATCATCTGAACCTAGTGTCCACATCTTGCCCGCTTCTTAATAACCACTTCTTCGTGTAGTTACCAAGTTTAGCGGGTTCCGTAGACCACGATAGTTTTGCCCTTCACTTCGATCAAACCCTGATCTTCAAGGTCCTTCAATACCCTGCCCGCCATTTCGCGCGAACAGTTGATGATGCGACCGATTTCCTGGCGCGTTATCTTGATCTGCATACCAGCGGGATGGGTCATTGCGTCAGGCTGTTTGCTAAGCTCGAGCAGAATGCTCGCGATGCGGCCAGTAACGTCCAGGAATGACAGGTCGGCAACACGTTTGGTGGTATTGCGAAGACGATGTGCCATCTGGCGACCGATGACATACAGAATTTCAGGGTGCTGGCGCGAATAGACATTGAAGTTTACGTAGGAGATCTCGGCGATCTCACACTCGGTCTTGGTGCGTACGCACGCACTGCGCGCTTCCTTGCTTTCAAACAAGCCCATCTCGCCAAAGAAGTCGCCCGGATTGAGGTAAGTAATTACCGCTTCCTTGCCTTCTTCATCTTCAAGGATGACCGACACAGAACCACTCACGATGTAGTACAAGGTCTCGCACTTGTCACCTTCGTGGATGATTGTGGTTTTGTTAGGGTATTTCCGGCGGTGAGCATTGCTCAGGAAATTTTCAAGATCGTTTATATGCGGGGTAATGGCGGTTAATGCCATACGGTGGCCCTCTAGCTATCCGAGCTGTTGTTAGATGTGATGTATATCACAATTCTGGATTTTGGGCTATTTCCAAGCACTATTTGGCCACAAAACGGTAGGGATCTGGCGACCCTGGAGGGTCGAAGTCGCTTAGGCAGAATGTGGGATAATGACCCGCTAATTTTTAACAGAGGTAATGCAGATGAAGGCAACGATCAAATGGGTGGATGGCGCGATGTTTGTAGGCGAATCCGGCTCAGGACATTCAGTGGTTATGGATGGCCCCGAAGACGCGGGCGGCCGCAACATCGGGATACGGCCGATGGAGATGCTGCTGATAGGTGTTGGCGCGTGTTCGGCATTCGATGTGGTCAGCATTCTCAAGAAAGGCCGCCAGCAAATCAGTGACTGCCAGGCACAGCTCAGCGCCGTGCGTGCCGATGCCATTCCGTCTGTATTCGAAACTATTCACATGCACTTCATCGTTAAAGGCAAAGATCTGGATGCAGGCAAAGTGGAGCGTGCTATTGAGCTTTCTGCGGAGAAATATTGTTCAGCGTCCATCATGCTTGGAAAAGCTGGAGTGGTGATGACGCATGATTTTGAGATTGTGGCGGAGTAAGGTTACTGCTTTCTCGCTTTGCGCTCTTGCTCTTCAGCAAATGAGGGCTGGGTGAAGTAGGAGCTAGATCCGATAAACCGCTGTTTTCATGACCTTCGCCATCAGGCCCATGACTTGTTTTACCGGCGCTGGCAGCGGTGCTGCTCCAGCATCGATTGCACTTGCTGCGTGTTGGCTTTCATCACTCAACATTTGTAGCAGGATGCTGCGGCTCTTCTGATCTTCTTCCGGCAGTTTGGCCAGATGTTCCTGAAGGTGTTTGCAGACCTGCTGTTCGGTTTCTGCGACGAATCCGAGGCTCCACTTGTCACCCGCAAGTCCTGCGAGTGCGCCGAGGCCGAATGACATGCCGTACCAGAGTGGATTTAATAAACTGGGGCGGCTGTCGAGTTCTGTCAGCCGGCTTTCGCACCATTGCAGGTGGTCACTTTCTTCCTTTGCAGCCTGTTCCATACTGCTGCGCACATCGGGCAGTTTCGCCGTGAGTGCCTGACCCTGATACAAAGCCTGCGCACACACTTCGCCGGTGTGGTTGATACGCATGAGTCCTGCGGCGTGTTTGCTCGCAACACTTTCGAGCGGCGCCTGTTCATTCGCATCTGCAGGATTACGTCGCGTTGCCTCGATGCTGCCTGGCACCAGCGTGTGCAGCGCCTGATCAAGCTGAATGATGAGGGTATCGATCAAGTTCACGAGGTTTTAGTCTCCCTGGCAATTGCGCGCCAGCCGATGTCCTTGCGGTAATACATGTTTTCCCAGCTGATGTTGGTCGCGAGTTTATAAGCGGTAGCCTGGGCTGCTGACACCGTTGTTCCCATCGCAGTAGCACACAACACACGACCACCATTGGTGACTACATTGGCGCCATCCATTGCGGTACCGGCATAGAATATTTTTGCCGCTTCGGGTGCCGACGTGTCGAGGCCCGAAATCACCTTACCTTTCGCATACGTGTCTGGATAACCACCCGCTGCCAATACTACGCCCACGGCAGGGCGGCTGTCGAAACTGATATCCATCGTATTCAGTTTGCCGGCCAGTGCACCTTCGCACAATGCAACGAGGTCGGACTGCAGGCGCATCATCACAGGTTGAGCTTCCGGATCACCGAAACGACAATTGAATTCCACGACCTTGGGTGTGCCGTCTGCGCCAATCATCAGGCCGGCATACAGAAACCCAACATAGGTATTCCCTTCAGCCGCCATGCCACGCACGGTTGGCATGATGACTTCATTCATTGCACGTGCATGAACTTCTGGCGTAACTACCGGCGCTGGCGAATACGCACCCATGCCACCCGTGTTGGGTCCTTTGTCGCCGTCATCACGCGCCTTGTGATCTTGTGACGTTGCAAACGGCAGCGCGGTTGTGCCGTCGACAAGTACGATGAAACTTGCTTCTTCACCTGTCATGAATTCTTCGATCACGACCTTGTATCCGGCCTTGCCGAAACTGTTGCCCGACAACATGTCTCTAACAGTTGCTTCTGCCTCTTCCAAAGACTGCGCGATGATCACGCCTTTGCCTGCGGCGAGGCCATCGGCTTTGATCACGATCGGCATCGACTGCGTCTGCAGATATTTCAGCGCCGCGTTTACATCGGTGAAGTTGCCATACGCTGCGGTGGGAATTTTGTGACGCGCAAGAAAATCTTTCGTGAACGCTTTCGAACCTTCGAGTTGTGCGGCCCCTTTGGTCGGCCCGAAACAGCGCAAATTATTATTCCTGAAATGATCAACGATGCCATCGACGAGTGGACCTTCAGGACCGACGATCGTCAACGCAACGTTATTGGTTTGCGCGAAGTGGGTGAGTGCAGCGAAATCCGTTATGTCGAGCGCAACGTTTTCAACTTTCGCTTCGCGCGCAGTGCCAGGATTGCCGGGCACCACAAAAATTTTTTCTGCGAGCGGCGACTGCGCTACTTTCCAGGCCAGGGCATGTTCGCGCCCGCCACTACCGATGATCATGATGTTCATGTTGCTCTCCTGAAATCTGGACTAGTGACGGAAGTGACGCATGCCCGTGAAGATCATCGCGAGGCCGAGCTTGTCGGCAGCGGCAATGATGTCGGCATCGCGCATCGAACCGCCTGGATGAATCACTGCAGTGATGCCCGCAGCAGCTGCTGCTTCAACACCATCACTGAACGGGAAAAATGCATCCGACGCCATCACGGCTCCCGCAACTTGTAAGTCTTCGTCCGCTGCCTTGATACCGGCAACTTTCGCGCTGTAGATGCGGCTCATCTGGCCTGCGCCGATTCCGATAGTCTGGCCATCGCGGCAGTAAACGATTGCATTCGATTTCACAAACTTCACGACTTTCCAGGCGAACAGCAGATCCTGCATTTCCACAGCAGTTGGTTGTCGTTTGCTTACGACTGTCATGGCACTGGCATCAACCGTGCTGGTATCGAGATTTTGCACGAGCAAACCGCCATTCACTTTTTTGTAATCCCATGCCACCTGCGTTTCGGCTTTCCATTCGCCACACGCGAGAAGCCGTAAATTGGCTTTGGCTGCGATCTCCTGTTTTGCTGCTTCGCTTGCGGAGGGCGCGATGATTACTTCGGCAAATTGCCGCTGCACAATCGCGCGCGCTGTTTCAGCGTCGAGTTCGCGGTTGAATGCGATGATGCCACCGAACGCGGAAGTGGGATCGGTGCGATAGGCTTTGTCATACGCGGCAAGAAGATTGCCAGCAACTGCAACGCCGCACGGATTCGCATGTTTAACGATTACGCAGGCTGGTTCGTCGAAAGCCTTCACACACTCGAGCGCAGCATCAGTGTCGGCGATATTGTTGAAGGATAAATCCTTGCCTTGCAGCTGCGTCATGTTTGCAATGCTGCCGCGTGGCGGCTGGCTCTCAACATAAAACGCGGCTTGCTGGTGCGGATTTTCACCATAACGCAGATCCTGCTTTTTACTGAACTGCGCGTTCCAGGTTTGCGGAAAAGTCTGGCGCTCGCCATTTGCGTCGAGACTACCAAGGTAGTTAGCAATTGCGCCGTCGTATTGCGCCGTGTGTTCGAATGTCGCAACAGCGAGATTGAAACGTGTTGCGAAACTCAGTGTGCCGCTGTTCTGCTGTAGTTCGGCCAGGATGGCTGAATAAGCAGTGGGATTAACCACCACACTTACCCATGCATGATTCTTGGCTGCTGCTCTCAACATAGTTGGCCCGCCAATATCGATGTTTTCGATTGCATCAATCACCTTGCAACCCGGCTTCGCAACGGTCGCCTGGAACGGATACAAATTCACGACCACCATATCGATCGGGGGAATGTTGT
>JAZKES010000063.1:14470-28044 GCA_040386995.1 Pseudomonadota bacterium
GTCGCCTGGAACGGATACAAATTCACGACCACCATATCGATCGGGGGAATGTTGTGCTCCTGCATGACGTCCGCGTCGATGTCGCGCCTGGCAAGAATGCCGCCATGGATTTTCGGGTGAAGGGTTTTGACACGACCATCCATCATTTCGGGAAAGCCTGTATAACTAGCTACTTCCGTCACGGGTATGCCCGACTCCAGCAGGAGTTTGTAGGTGCCTCCCGTCGACAGCAGTTCAACACCCATCGTATGTAAAGCGCGCGCAAAGTCGGCAATGCCGTGTTTATCGGAAACACTCAAGAGTGCGCGACGAATGGTAACGGCACCAGGTTGAACGGAACTGATAGATGATGAGCTCATAGGGTTTGACTGTGTGATAAGACTAAAGAAATGGAGTGGCAGATTTTTGGGTACGGGCCAGCATTCATCGCAATATTTGTGCGGATATGAACGACGCCAGTTGAAACAATTTTGCTGTTGGCAATTGTCCGTCTGATCGTGGATATGGCTGAAACCTGGCTGCGGTTGCTGCGATGCACGGAAGAAAATTACCCGGGAAATATCAGGCCTGCATGTTACTAATTAGGTGGGTTTGAGTCCACGTTGAAACGCTGATCAGTACCCGCTTTCATTTGGCGGCAAGGATATTTGTCGTGGAAGTTTGGTGCAGAAGGAGGATTGCGTGGTGAACGTTATGGTTCGCTGGTAACTAGTCGAGCATCTTGTATTGCTTGAGCATGGTGCGAAGTGTACCGCGGCTTACTCCTAACATCTGTGCTGCCTTGCTCTGGTTGCTGCGCGCCTTCTGCATGACGGCTTCCAGCATAGGTGCTTCGACTTCGGCTAGTACCAATGCATAAAGATCGTTAACCATGTCTGGTTCGACAAGATTCAGGTAATCGTGCAGTGCTGCGGTAACACTTGCGCGCAGCGTGGAAGATTGACGCATACATTGCACAACAGGTTTTTTATCTGCGAGTACGTCCTGGGAACGCATTTGTGGATTAACCGGGACTTTCATGCTGCATGTTCCTGTTGCTGCACGCTTACAAAAAACTGTTCGATGTGTTCGATCTGCGCACTTTGGCTGTCGAGCTTGTTAAATACGCTGCGAAATTCCCGTGCACCCGGATAGGTTTCGAGATACCACGCGACATGTTTACGTGTGTAACCGAGGCCAAGATGGTCGCCATAAAAACTGTGTAGTTCACGTACGTGAGCGAGCAAGATTTTTTCCACGAAATTGTCTGTCAGGGCTGGTAATTTAAAACCTGTCTGCAGGAAGTGGTTTATCTCACGGAAAATCCACGGTCTGCCGCGGGCGCCCCGCCCAATCATGACAGCGTCAGCTGCGGTGTATTGCAAAACATAACGTGCCTGCTCTGGCGTATTGATGTCGCCGTTGGCAATGACGGGTATTTTTATGCTCTGTTTTATCGCTGCGATGGTGTCGTATTCCGCGTTGCCATTAAACATACAAGCGCGTGTGCGACCATGTACAGCGAGCGCCTGAATACCGGCATCCTCGGCAATACGTGCGATTGTGACGCCATTGCGCTGTTCGGGGCTCCAGCCTGTGCGTATCTTGAGTGTAACTGGCACGGATACCGCTTTTACGACGGACTCAAGAATTCGTGCAACCAGCGCTTCGTCTTTCAGTAACGCTGAACCAGATGCTTGATTGAGTATTTTTTTGACCGGACAGCCCATATTGATATCGATGATCTGCGCGCCTTGATCTTCGTTGAGGCGGGCAGCATCGGCAATCGTAAGTGGGTCGGCGCCTGCAATCTGCACGACGCGCGGCGCAACTTCATCTTTATGTATACGTTTCTGATGACTGCGACGATTATTCTGCAGTAACGGATTTGAGCTCAGCATTTCAGTGGCAGCCAATGCTGCACCATGTTGGCGGCATAAAACGCGGAACGGACGATCGCTGATGCCGGCCATGGGTGCCAGCAGCACTCGGGAATCCAGTTGAAATGGGCCTATGCGAAACACGGGGGGTAGAACTCAAGACGAAACAGGCAGGCATCTTACTAAGGCGTCGCAATAGAGTCCATGTTGCGACGTGGGTGGTGAGGCAGGTTTGCGTGCACTTGATCGCATGCAGGTTGAAAACCTATGCCGTCAATCTTGTGTCATCAGCAGAAACCCGTATCGCGTAATAAAACTTCTGTGATTCGCGGCTATTTCTCACGGTAAAGTTGCCGGATTTTCTAACACTTCCCCGGAAGCCTCGCGGAACGTTATTGCATAATCAACTGCATCGCTGCTCGGATCTGTCAGTTCCATCATGACCTGAACACTTGAACGTGCCGGCATGGTGTCGAGTGCCGCGAGCTCTGGGGGTAAATATTCTTCAGGTTTAAACAAGCGATTTGCTATCAGCACTTTATTGCTGTCCCTGAAACTTAGCTCGATCAGCGGAAAGGCCTGCGGTATCTCCGCGTTGTTGCGAAAAATAAAACTGACTTCCAGCGCATCGGCAACCTGAGGATGGGAGCGCACGACAAGGTCTTGCGCCTGCAGGCTTTCAATGCCGGCTGTTGCTATATCCGGTTCAGGACAATCAAGCACACGACAAAATATCGGCAGATAGCGCGAATACAAGGGAGACTTCTGCATCAGCTCAAGATTGCTTGCGACGACCTGCAAAACAAAAGCTGCAAGGAATGCCAGGCCGAGACAAGCCCACGCAAACGTAGTCACATATTTCCGAAGGGTGTGGCTAACCTCAAGTGTAAGTGGATCAACTTCGATGGTATCCATCATCGTGGCGGGCAAGGGTTCAAGTGCATCTGCATCTTCGAGCTCTGCCAGATACTGGCGCATTTCTTCCTTGTCGCGTTTTGTATCTACCTTGGGTGCTGGCGCCGCCAATTCAGCGTCGAGTGTTTCATCGAGCGTGAGTGCAGAAAAGCCGGGCTCGTGAAGCCCGTCCAGGTCGGTAAAATTATCAACGTTGAAAGAATCCCGGGCAGCAATATTTTCGTCGTCATCATCTGGAGCAAAGAAAACGTCGTCCGTCGTCTGTTCCAGTTCTTCCGCGAGGTTTGCATCAAAATCAAACGGCGATTCTTCAGTTTTCAGCTCAGGCTGAGCTGGGGGATTAACAATATCTTTGCTGGCAACAGTTTCATGAGTGATTGTGGGTGATGCAGAGAAAACATCTTCATCAGTATCGAGAATAAATTCTGCGGGTTCGGGATTGTTCACTGTTTCAAGTATTGTGGGCGAGGTATGCAGGTCTGAATCGCCGAGCGGATACTGTTGAAAATCAGGCGTTGTTTGAGCGATAAAATTCTGCTCGTACGGCGCGTAGTTTTCATTACTCGCAACGTAACTGCTGTTAGTGTCTTCGATAACGGGTTCTGCAAATTCCGCTGCGAACACCTGTTCAGCAGAAAACTCTGCAACGGGCTCGGAGAGTGCTGAGCCATCAGCTTCAAAAAACTCTTGATCGAAGGAGCTGCCAGGATCGTCTTCAACACCAAGTGCGTCTTCGTAACTTGCGGAATTATCGGATCTGGAAGATGTACGTTGTGGTTCAAGACTTATTGCCGGGGGTTCTTCGAAGATATTATCGTCAATGGAATATTGCTCATCCGCTTCTGTGTATTCTTCGTAAACAGTTTGGTAACTGGTATCTTCTACGGCTTCGTATTCACCAGTGGAATCGGGTTCATCCTGGTCTTCATCATCGTGAGTAAAAGGCTGCTGGTCATCCAGCTCCATATCATCAAGCATCATGTCGCCGAGCGACACTTCACCTCGCTCATCATCCAGAACAAATTCCATCTCTTCGCTAGATATATGCGAAGTATTGGCAGAAGAGCTTGTGCTGAAATTGCCGGGCTGGTTAGTGCCGTAATCCGGGGTTTCGGAATAATCGGATGGGTAATTGGCTGTGTTGTCGACTGCTGCCGATTGGTCAGTGGGGTTTTGCTGTAATGCATCGATAGAGGAGTCGTAGGCAGACGGTTTTTGTCCGTAACTTGCATTCTCTTCTGTAAAGTCTTCGTCCTCTGGATCAACCGCTGGATTTAAAGAGACGGGTTGTTTGAGAGTGATGCGGTTAGCGAGCGCAGAGAATACATCGAGGCAAGAACCGCACCGCACCATACCCTCCGCAATGGCCAGCTGTTTTTCACTGACCTTGAAGGAGGTCTGGCAGCGGGGGCATTGGGTGAGGATCGATTGCATGGTTGCGAAACTGGCCCGAAAAATTCAGTACGATGCTGCTGTGATGTAGAAGTTACTTCCGGATGGCACTAATGCGTACCCAGTCTTTTTCTGCGGTAATCACGCAATCAGTAAACCACGGGGTGTAAGCGGTGACTACTGCGTCAGCTTGTTCACACAGAATTCCTGACAGCAAAATCCAGCCACCTTTTTTCACTTGTGTTGCGAGCGCTTCCGCGAGTTCGATCAGTGTTCCTGCGAGTATGTTTGCCATCATGCCATCTACAGGCTGGATGCTGCCACGTTGTATCGCCTGCTGAAAATCTGCCGGCATAAAAACCGGAAAACGCGCGGGATCCAGCTGGTTTTTGGCACAGTTGTCGGACGTTGCGGTAAGCGCTTGCGGATCATTGTCGATACCATAAACAAGCTTCGCGCCGAGTAGTAAACCCGCGATGCCGAGAATGCCGGAGCCGCAGCCATAATCCACGAGTGTCTGATTCCGCAAAGGCGCAGCGTCCAGCCATTGCAAACACAGCGAAGTAGTTGGGTGGGTGCCAGTGCCGAAAGCGAGGCCCGGATCGAGCAACATGATTGAGTTGCCTGCTTGCTGCATTTGGCCCAGAAGATCGTGATTGCGAATTTCCCAACTCTCGGCATCTTCTGGTGTTGGGGTCCAGTCAGCGGTTCCGCCGCCATCTTTGCCGGCCATCCACCAGCTCGGGCATACCCAGAGTTTGTTGCCAAAACGCATTGGTTTGAAATCATCGAGCCACGCGCGCACCCAGTTTTGGTCGACAAGCATACTTGCCTGCACCGCCGGGATTTGTCGCGGCAACCATGCAGACCTGAGTGCTTCCTGCAGTGCATCTGCATCAGTGTCTTCGGTGAAAAGTCCGGTGACTACGAGGTTATCCCACAAAGGTGTTTCGCCAGGGCCGGGTTCGAACAGCGGTTTATCTTCGGCGTCCATCATGGTGATCGACACTGCGCCGAGTTCATCCAGCAGGTTTTCAAGTTCCGCAGCGTCCGAGCGAGTGATTTGCAGCTTTAGTTCCAGCCAACTCATGAGGGATTCTTTATAAATCGAAAAGGAATGGTGAAGTACTTATGGGCGAAGCGTTTTCAGATAGTACCGATTTGAAGCGCCAACTGCACCCTGAGATGCAGTTGGTTTGAAGCGGTGTTGCGCGCATTGTTTAATGCGGTTTGCCGACCTTGTCTTTCAACTTGGCTTCGAGGTAATGAATGTTCATGCCGCCTTCGCGGAAACCTGGATCGCGCATGATGTCGCTCTGCAACGGGATGTTTGTCTTGATGCCGTCTACAACCATTTCCTCGAGTGCATTCTGCATGCGACCGATCGCTGCATCGCGCGAAGGACCATGGCAAATCAGTTTCGCAATCAGCGAGTCATAATACGGCGGCACTGTGTAACCGCTGTAGATATGTGAATCAACACGAACGCCATTACCGCCTGGCGCGTGATACAGCGTGATCTTGCCGGGACTCGGCATGAAGGTGGCTGGATCTTCCGCGTTGATACGGCATTCGATTGCGTGACCAGTGAATACGATGTCTTCCTGTTTCACCGAAAGGCCCATGCCTGATGCAATCTGCAACTGTTCTTTGACGATGTCGATGCCAGTGATGCGTTCGGTTACCGGATGTTCTACCTGTACTCGGGTATTCATTTCAATGAAATAGAACTTGCCGTCCTGATACAGAAATTCGAGCGTGCCTGCGCCCCGGTATTTGAGATCCTGGCAGGCTTTGATACATGACTGGACGATGTTCGCACGCACGTCAGCAGGAATGCCGGGTGCTGGGGCTTCTTCGACGACTTTCTGGTGACGACGTTGCATCGAGCAATCGCGATCACCAAGACAGATCGCATTACCTTCGCCATCACCAATCACCTGGATTTCGACGTGGCGTGGATTGTCGAGGAATTTTTCCATGTACACCACGTCGCTGCCGAAATAACTGCCGGCTTCGGACTGTGTTACCTGAATCGATTTGAGCAATGAACTTTCATCATGAACAACACGCATACCGCGACCACCGCCGCCAGCTGCCGCTTTGATCATAATCGGATAGCCGATTTTTTTGGCCATCGCGAGCGTGGCTTCGGGGTCATCCGTAACCGGGCCATTGGAACCCGGCACAGTTGGTACGCCGGCTTTGCGCATCACATCAATTGCAGAGACCTTGTCGCCCATCGCACGAATCGTATCGGGGCGTGGGCCAACAAATATGAAGCCGCTGCGTTCAACTTGTTCAGCAAAATTGGCATTTTCAGACAGGAAGCCATAACCCGGATGTACCGCGTCAGCGCCGGTTACTTCCATTGCGCTGATGATGGCCGGTATATGCAGGTAACTTTCCAGTGAACTTGGTGGGCCTATGCAGACTGATTCATCGGCGAGGCGCACGTGCATGAGATTGCGGTCGGCGGTGGAATGCGCCGCAACGGTTTTGATTTTCAGCTCCTTGCAGGCTCTGAGAATACGCAGGGCAATTTCCCCGCGATTTGCTATTAACACTTTTTCAAGCATAAAGAAGTTTTACTCTTGGATTGGCAGCTTGGTTCGGGCTCAGGCAATGATTACGAGCGGCTGGTCATATTCAACCGGCTGGCCGTCTTCTACAAGAATGGCTTCAACGGTGCCGGCACGATCGGCTTCGATCTGGTTCATCATTTTCATCGCTTCGATGATGCAGATGACATCGCCGACTTTTACCTGTTTGCCGATTTCAATGAAGCTGGGCGAGCTTGGTGATGGGGAGCGGTAGAAAGTGCCTACCATCGGTGACTTGACTGGCTGGCCTTTGTACATGGGTGCGCTGGCTGCGGGTGCTGCCGCAATTGCGGCTGGAGCGGGAGCTGCTGCAGCGGCTGGTGCGTGTGCTTGCATTACATAATGCTGGGGTGGCATTGAGCCGCTGGGATAGTTGCGGCTGATACGCACTGATTCCTCACCTTCCTTGATTTCTATTTCAGCGACGTTTGACTCTTCCAGGAGTTCGATCAGTTTTTTTACTTTGCGTATATCCATGGGTTCCTCGATAGCAGGTGTTCAGTATTAATTCAGGGTTTAGACAATAAAATCCGGGAAAGTTTGATCTTTTGTAGCAATCAGGCCGTAACTTTGGCAAAAGCTGCCTGCAAGGCTAATTCGTATCCTTGTGCGCCAAGGCCCACAATGGTTCCCACCGCAGCATCGGCCAGGTAGGAGTGATGGCGAAAGGTTTCGCGTTTATGAATATTGGACAGATGTACTTCGATAAAAGGTATGGCCACTCCAAGCAGAGCATCGCGTAAAGAAATGCTGGTATGGGTCAGGGCACCGGGGTTGATGATGATGAAATTAATATTTTCGTTGCGGGCGGCATGGATACGATCAATCAATTCGTACTCCGCATTACTCTGCAGAAACTGGATATGATGCCCGGCATCTTTCGCAATCTGGGACAAACGGGCATTGATGTCTACGAGGGTTTGTTTGCCGTAAACTTCAGGTTCTCTGCTGCCAAGAAGATTGAGATTGGGACCGTTTAGTACCAGTATGGAAGCCATGAGTAACTCGTTGTAGTTTTAGGTTTTGTACTGGGCACTGACTCCTTTGGCTATCGACATCCTGACAGATAAAGAAGAGAGAAGTGGTTAAATGTGCCGTTCCTGCAACATTGGGCGCATTCTCCTTTAGGAGATGTGGCAAGTAAATAGCGAAGCCTATAAAGGCTCGAGTTATCTTCATAAATTTACTGCGATCTTGCACGAAACAAGAGTCAACTTCGCTCATCGGAAGAGAGAGTTGGGAAAGTTTGGCAAGGACACGCCAAACACTGGATTGAACCAAAGTAGGACTCAGTTTTGTATTTTATGTACAACATCAAGGAAGATTGGCTGCTTTTCCCGGATTTTGGGCGTTGCTCGCCCGTGTCGTTATTTCTAGCCTCATTATTGGCCCTCTTTCCCGTTGTTGTTCATGCGCAGGAAGAAAACTTTCCGCTGATCAATGTTACTGGAGTCGATGCTGAACTCCAGGCCAACATATTGAGCCACTTACAGGTAAGCGGGGAGGCTTGTGATGTGTCCCTCCAGCGTTTACAGCGCCAGACTTCGCGGGTACGCGACGATGTGATCCGTGCCGCCAATGCGCTTGGCTATTACCAGAGCACCAGCACCATCCGCTTCAGTTCGGGCACAGCTTGCTGGCAACTGGATCTGGAAATAGTGCCGGGTATGAGAGTGTTACTCGATGACGTATTGGTGCAAGTTGCGGGGTCGCCTGAAGAGCAGGGCTGGTTTAATGACATCGTCGCCAACTCACCGCTACGGACGGGCAGTGCCTTAAATCATGGTCAGTATGAAACGGTTAAAAACGCGCTGAGTTCACGCGCGGCGGACAATGGCTTTTTTGGCGCGCGATTCGAGCAGGCTGAAGTTGCAGTCGACATGCAAACCAATGAAGCAGACGTCAATCTTCTGTTCGATCCGGGCCAGCAGTATCACTTCGGTGTGATCAGTATTTCGAGCGACGGCAATCTTTCGGAAGAGCTGATCCGAAGACTCATGCCAATCCGCGAAGGCGGTGGTTACACGACAGCAAGCCTTGCAGAGCTAAATAAGCAACTGGATGCGAGCCAATATTTTCGCCAGATCAGAGTGGCGCCCCAGCTCAGAAGTGCGGTCGATCAGAGTGTGCCGATCCAGGTCAACTTATTGATGCGACCTCGGCAGGCCTGGACGGGCGGTATTGGATATACGACTGACACTGGTCCGAGAACACGACTGTCGTATGAAAACCGCTATGTGAATACAGGCGGTCACAAGATCTTCGCGGATGCGACGCTTTCTGCGGTGCAGACGCAAGTTAATGGCAGTTATGTAATACCTCTGGCTGACGCAGCGCGCCAGAGTCTCACCTTCGCGGCAGGTTTCAGTTCGGACGACACGGAGTCGTTTGAAAACAAGCAGCTGAAATTGCGCACTGCGTTGCGCAATGAAAGCAGCAGCGGTTGGCAACAAACTGCATTCATCGACTTTCAGCGTGATGATTTCGTCGTAGACGTTCAGGAAGCAACCACAAAACTGACGATGCCCGGTATCAGTCTCAGCAAAACCGTTGCAGACAATTTGATCAATCCATCGCAGGGTTGGAAATTATTTTCCCAACTGCGCGGTGCGAGTGACAGCTTGTTGTCAGACAGTACTTTTGTGCAGCTTTCTGCCAACGGTAAATATGTCATGAGTTTTGGTCGTAGTCGTTTGCTAACGCGCCTGGATCTTGGCGCCACGTGGATCGATGAAAAAATTGAACTGCCAGCGTCGCTGCGTTATTTCGCGGGTGGCGACCAAAGTATTCGCGGGTTTGAATATCAGGCGTTGGGTCCGCTGAATGCGAATGGCGAAGTGGTCGGTGGAAAACAATTGATTGTTGGCAGTGTCGAGTACGATTTTCAGGTGCGGGACAAATGGCGTGTTGCTGCATTCGTCGACAGCGGTAACGCATTCGACAATACCAGCGCGTTTGAATTTCAGCACAGTGCAGGCATCGGTATCCGCTGGCTGTCGCCGATTGGCCAGGTCCGCGTCGACATCGCGCATCCGTTTGACGCCGAGGAGAGCTTCCGCCTGCATATCACGATGGGGCCTGACTTGTGAAAAAAGGCTCACGCATTCTGTTGTCAGTCGTCGTAATCATCGGTGGGTTGCTGGTGATGATTGCGAGCGCTGTGTTGTATGTCGGTCTAACCGAAACAGGAACTCGCTGGGTTCTGGAACGTGTCAGAACCACCATCGATGCTTCGCCCGGCAGCGAGGTGCAATGGCGAGAAGCTGAAGGTACGTTACTGAGCGGGTTAACAGTCAGGGATTTTAGTCTGACCACCAATACTGAATCAGGCACGATAGCTATAGCGATTCCGTATCTGACGTTCAGCTGGCAACCGCTAGGTCTGCTGAAATATGCGGTTGTTATAGATCCTCTGCAGGTTGAAGGTTTGAGTTATACAGCCAACAGTGCAGCTCAGGACGAACCACCCATGACGGCGGACGCGTTTCGGGACTTGCTGTTCGGCTTGCCCGTCAGCATAGAACTGCAGGATGTTGCCATCCGTAATATTTCCGTGCGTCAGAATGACAGCAACTTTGTTCTCTCACGTCTCACTGGTTCTGCGGCGCTAGATTCAGAACGCTTGCAATTGACTGACCTGCAAGTGGTGCAGGACGTCACCGTGGTAAGCGGTGAGTTGGTGATGAGCAATACGCTAGAGACAGAAGGAGACATTCTCTGGCGAACAAGGATTGCTGAAAGGGACTACAGCGGCGAGCTGAATGTGGCGGGCGACTTGCAGCAATTGCAACTTACTCATGTGCTTGCGCAACCCGTACAAATCAACAGCAGTGGTACGTTAACGCCAGGATTTCTCGCGGGCTCTGAACTCAGCCTGGATTTGCGTCATACGTTTGCAACACTTGACCTGGCGTCCTTCGGCCAGCAAAACATTGTGTTACAGCAAGGTGATATCGTGACTGCTGGTGCTCCAGCTTCACTTGCGATTACCGGAAGTGTGCAAGGCCAGGTTCAGGATCTGGAACTGCTGACTTTAAACCTGAACCTTTTGTATCAACCTGATTTACTCGCCATCAATTCCATTCGGCTCGACAGCAACCAGATCGGCATGCAGGCAAGCGGTGCATTACAACTGGATCCGCGTTCGTTGCAACTCGACTGGCAGCTCACCAATCTTGATCCTGGAACAGCGCTGCCAAATGTAGTGCTGGCTATGGTCACGGGTGAAGGTTCGATTGCGACGAGCAGCACGCCGGAAGGTGAGCAAATAAATCTGACTTTCACACGCATTGAAGGTTTGCTCAATGAGTTGCCGCTTAACATAAATGGCATGGTAGACGTCGTGAATTCTCAGTTATCCGCAATCGATATGCAGGTAAACAGTGGTGCCAATAATTTCAGCGTTACTGGCGCGGCGACTGAGCAACTTGATCTCGAGTGGCAATTACAGGCGCCACAACTTCAACAGCTTTGGCAAGGACTCGATGGTGAACTCGCAGGTCAGGGCAGTATCACGGGCACAATGACTGAGCCGGCAGTGAACGGTTCACTCGACGGCAACGAAGTGCGTTATCGCAGCGGGCAAAGCGTAATCGTAGTGGACTCACTGCAGATTCAGGCTGACGCGTCGCAAGCCAATAATGACATAACGATGGAGCTCGGTTCTGTTGCTGTCGAAAAAGATGGTGCTGCCACGCAGATTCTGGAACAAGGGTCTATTCAGCTCTCCGGAACTCCCGCTCAGCATTCCGTGAATGCAGAGCTCACACTCGTGGAAAGTCATATTGCATTTGTAATAAATGGTGGTCAGGATCTCGGCAATTGGCAGGGCGCTCTGCAAACCAGCAGCATCACCGGCAGTTACGGTAACTGGCGTCAGGAGCGACAACTCGCGATTTCCTGGCTGGATGGTGCGTTGGTAGTTGAAGAAGGCTGCTGGAGTTATGGCCTGATACAACTGTGTCTCCAGGGCGGAAAGCCCGCGGGGGCGGGGCTAAATGCGAGTCTTGATTTGCGTAACCTTCCGCTCGCATGGCTCGATTACGAAACGCCTGACACCGCGCTGGCGCTTACGCCAATACCGCAGGCATTGCGCGAACTGCAGGACGCCGGCGCCTACCACTTGCCTCCAGGGTTGCAGGCAGAAGGCGACATCGATGTGCGCGCGGAAGTCACAAATTTTTCCGGCGGCGCATGGGATAACGTTGATCTGGTTGTTATCCCTGAGAATGCCGTATTGCAGATTGATTTTGCCGCGGAGGATGCAGAGGAGAGTGGTGTAGATGAAACAGACGCCGGTATTGAGCGTTTCAGTTTTACCGCCGACACGCTGCACGTGAATAACACATCTGGCACCTGGTCAGCCGAGCTTGATTTGGCCGTTGCAAAACAAAGCACCAATGGTGACCTGCCGCAAGGCAATCTATTTGGTGACCTGACCATGACTCCCGATGAAACTCTTTCTGGCGAGTTGGCTTTTGGTTTCAACGATCTGGGATGGATTGAAACTGTCATCCCCGATCTGCGCGGACCTCATGGCATATTCAACGGTCGGATTGTCTTCGGTGGTACGAGGTCAGTACCTTTGTTGACTGGCCAGTTGCAACTCCGCGATGCAGGTTTCGCGTTGCCGGATTATGGTCTCGAGATTACCGAGATAGAGTTGATGCTGCAAAATCGCGCCAATAATGCCTTTGTGCTGGAAGGGCGCGCCAAGTCAGGCGAGGGCACGGTAGCGCTCACGACAACGCTGAACAACATTTCCTCGGTAGATCGTGCGGTAACTGCGGAGATCACGGGAACTGATTTCAGTGTCATCAATACCAGTTATGCGCGCGCGAACATCAGTCCGCAGTTGCAGCTCACATTTGAAAATCGTGAACTCACTGTTTCAGGTGGGATTATTCTGCCGCTTCTCGACCTGGATCTCGAAGCCATGTTTGCTACGGTAGGACAGGGTGGAGTCGATGTGTCGCGCGATGTTGTGGTAATCAATGCGGCAGAGACAGATGCAGTTGCGAATAGCGGCAAGAGTGTTGCAGTGCCGCTGAATGCAGATGTTTCGTTGTTGCTTGGCGAAGATGTCAAACTGCGCGGTTATGGCCTGAACACTCGACTGAATGGTGAACTTTCACTTGAGCAAGCACCGAATCGACCATTCCTTGTGTACGGCGAGCTTGGCATTCCTGAAGGCAGTTTCGAAATCTACAACCAGGTGCTAAATGCACGAGATGGACGTTTGATTTTCTTTGGCAATCCGGCCAATCCAGTGGTGGATATTCGTGCGTTCCGGGAAACAAATGATGCCGAAGTAGGGATGCTCTTGAGTGGCAACATCAAGAATATGCAGGGGCAGCTCTACTCGTCGCCCGACTTGCCTGAAGATGAAATACTTGCGCTGCTTATTACGGGTAAATCGTTCAATAATATCAATAATGCAGATGGCAATGCGTTGCTTGGGGCTATCGCAAATTTTGGTTTTGAGCGTGGTGAAGGGCTGACTAGTAAAGTGAGTTCGAAGCTGGGATTTGACTCGTTCACGGTAGAAGGTGGCTCAACGCTGCAGGACAGCGCGCTGGGTCTCGGCAAATACATTACGCCGGATCTGCTGTTACGCTACAAGGTTGGGCTTTTTGATCGCCAGTCTGCGCTCAGCATCGACTACAACTTAACTAAACACATCAAGCTCGAAGTGGAAACAGGTATCAGCCAAAGCGTGGACATCAGCTACACCATCGAAACAGACTAGAACATGGTTCACTCTACCGAGTACATCCATGTACTCGTCGGCTCGGGCTCCTGCTTC
>JAZKES010000063.1:28144-35717 GCA_040386995.1 Pseudomonadota bacterium
CATGGTTCACTCTACCGAGTACATCCATGTACTCGTCGGCTCGGGCTCCTGCTTCGCTCTACCGAGTACATCCATGTACTCGTCAGCTTTTCGGATGTTCGTCTTGTCTTTCCTGCGCTCGTTCAATTTTGAGATAGGTTCCAGGCTTATTTTTTATCCAGTGACAGGCCCAGATTTGAGGTGCCGTTTTCGTTATCTTCCAGGCGCAGTTTTAACGACAGGTTGGTTT
The DNA here is from genome assembly GCA_040386995.1 of Pseudomonadota bacterium. Taxonomy (GTDB): domain Bacteria; phylum Pseudomonadota; class Gammaproteobacteria; order Pseudomonadales; family Pseudohongiellaceae; genus CAILUG01. The sequence continues at coordinate 28,374 of JAZKES010000063.1, forward strand.
TCGAGTCGGCATTTCGCAGCGTTTCGTCGAGGCTGATCTTGCCCTGCTTGTAAAGTTTGTATAACGCCTGATCGAAAGTCTGCGTACCTTCCACATCCGCTTTCTCCAACGCCTGTTTGAGTGCGTTGATATCCGCTTTTTCAATGAGGTCGGAAATGTAGGCTGATTTGAGCATGACTTCGACGGCAGCATGACGCGCACCATCCAGACCTTTCACGAGACGTTGCGATACAACAGCTCGCAGGTTCAGCGAGAGATCGAGCAACAGTTGCTTGTGAGCTGCTTCGGGGAAAAAATTCACGATGCGGTCGATGGTCTGGCTGGCATTGTTGGAGTGTAACGTCGACAGACACAGGTGGCCGGTTTCTGCATATGCAATGGCAGCCTGCATGGTTTCGCGATCACGAATCTCGCCGATAAGAATTACGTCCGGGGCTTCGCGCATCGCATTTTTCAGTGCGCTGCCGTAAGTATGAGTATCGATTCCAACTTCGCGTTGATCCACCACGGATTTTTTGTGTGAATGGTAATACTCGATTGGATCTTCAATGGTAAGAATGTGGCCCGTGGTTCTGGTGTTGCGGTAATCAATCATCGAGGCAAGTGTGGTGGATTTGCCGGCTCCTGTTGCGCCCACGATCAGGACGAGTCCACGAGGTTCCATGATCAATGTCTTGAGTATGGGTGGAAGGTTCAGCTCGTCAATGGAAGGAATATTCGTTTTGATGTAACGCACGGCCATTGAGACTTCGCCACGTTGCACGTACAGGTTTACACGAAAGCGCCCTAAACCTTCGATGGAAAGTGCAAAGTTCAACTCCATTTCGCTTTCGAATTCGCGTTGTTGCTGATTACTGATGATGCCGTAAGCCATTTTTTTAACTTCGCCGGGCGCCAGCACGATTTCGCTTACGGGAGAGACGAGTCCCTGTATCTTGATATTCGGCGGTGCGCCCGTGCTAAAGAAAAGGTCGGAGGCTTCCTGGCTGGCCATCATGCGAAGGTAGTCGTAAAGTCCCATGGTGTGTCCCCGATTGATCGAAAATTATTCCGGTAATTCCAGCGTCAGTGCTTTCTGTTCAGGTGGATAACAATAAAGTGCTTCAGCGCAGCCTTGATACGTCAGTAGCAGATTTATGGTCGTGCCTGGTTTGGAGTCGAGTAATTTTAAGGGCAGGCGCAGTAGCAAGTCTGAGTAGTAGACGGCAACTTCGCCAAAATATTCATCAGTAATTTTTTTTGCATCAGGTAATTCAAGGCTTATTACCTTTCCATTCGCATCTTCCACCACCAGGCTTTTCTGATACAGGTAATAACCCGGAGGCATTTCCCAACGCAACACTATGTTGATATTGGCGCCAGTGGCGGCTTCGATAAAACTGGTGAGGGCAAAGGCCACATCGACGGGAAGTACTGTACTGTTTGTCTGTAGCAGCGAACCCTGTTTTAAAGCGCTCTCTGCAGCGGGGGCAGTATCGGAATAGGTGGTTGGCAGATCTGCGGCAAGGAGCGGGTGGGTGCCAGCTAAAATCAGCCCTGTAAATACACTGATTACGGCTTTGCGACACAGCCCGAAGAGGCCGTGTCGCAGGACTGCAACTTGTCGAGACTCAGTTGCGATTTTATGAGCGGGCATTTCAGCCTTCGTAGCGTTCGAATATCAGGGTAGCGTTGGTGCCGCCAAAACCGAAGCTGTTAGACATAACAGCATCCAGCTTGATGTCAGTGATGGTTTCTCGCACGATCGGAATGTCTGCCACTACAGGATCAAGATTATCGATATGCGCAGATGCTGCAATAAAGTTATTTTCCATCATGAGCAGACTATAGATCGCTTCCTGTACACCCGCAGCACCTAATGAATGACCGGTAAGCGACTTGGTGGAGCTGACGTGCGGAATGTTGGTGCCGAATGTGGTGCGAACGGCTTCAATTTCCTTGACGTCACCTACCGGTGTGCTTGTACCGTGAGTATTGATGTAATTCACGCGACGTTTGGTGGTGGCTATCGCCATTTCCATGCAGCGGGCAGCGCCTTCTCCGGATGGGGCAACCATGTCTGCACCATCAGATGTCGCGCCATACCCAGTGAGCTCAGCGTAAATTTTTGCACCGCGGGCAAGTGCATGATCCAGTGCTTCGATAACCAGCACACCGCCGCCACCAGCAATTACGAAGCCATCGCGATCGACATCGTATGCACGCGAGGCGCGGCCGGGAGTTGCGTTGTATTTAGTGGAGAGTGCGCCCATCGCATCGAACATACAGCTAAGGGTCCAGTGTTCTGCTTCCGCGCCCCCCGCAAATACGACATCCTGTTTGTTCAGTTGAATCAGCTCCATTGCATTGCCAATACAGTGTGCACTGGTTGCGCAAGCGGATGAGATAGAGTAATTGACACCTCTAATACGAAACGGGGTGGCAAGACACGCAGACACCGTGCTGCCCATCGTACGCGTAACGCGGTACGGTCCAATACGCTTGAGGCCTTTTTCACGCAGGATATCGGCTGTTTCAACCTGATCTTCCGTGGAAGATCCGCCGGCTCCCATGATGATGCCGGTGCGGTTATTGGAAACTTGCTCGGGTGTGAGACTCGAATCTGTGATGGCGTCACGCATGGCGATGTAGCCGTAAGCGGCTGCTGTTCCCATGAAACGCAGATCCTTGCGATCAATAAGTTGACTGAAATCCATATCTACAGCACCAGCCACAAGGCTGCGCATACCGCGTTCTTCATATTCGGGGCGGTAAACAATGCCGCTTTTTCCTTGTTGCAGAGATGTGAGCACAGTTTGCTTGTCGGTTCCGATGCAAGAAACAATACCCATCCCTGTAACTACTACTCGACGCATTTTGACCTCTCTAAAGCACCAATCATGTGCCGGGGCGTAGGATGACTGATGACCAATTATGGAGCCAGAGTTTCTTCCGGCATAAACAGGCCTACTTTAAGCCCTTTGGCAGTATAGATAACCTTGCCATCGACAGACACCTCGCCATCGGCGATGCCCATCACCAGTTTGCGCTCAATAAGGCGCTTGATCTCAAGTTCGTAAACAACTTTCTTACAGCTAGGCAGAATCTCGCCCATGAATTTAACTTCACCGCAGCCTAATGCACGACCTTTGCCGGGATTGCCGCGCCAGCCAAGATAAAAACCAACCAATTGCCACATGGCATCAAGACCAAGACAGCCTGGCATGACGGGATCACTTTCGAAGTGACACGCAAAAAACCACAGGTCGGGGTGTATATCAAGCTCGGCAAGAACGCGGCCTTTGCCTTCTTTGCCCCCCGTCGTATTGATATCAACGATGCGATCCACCATAAGCATGTTGCCCACCGGAAGGCGCGCATTGCCGGGGCCAAACATGTTGCCATGACCACAGCTAAGGAGCTCTTCGCGGTTATAACTACTTTGGGGTTTGAAAACGGAATTCATCATAAATACAGGCTGCTACTGATCGTACAGCTCTCAGTAAAAAGGGGAGCATTATATAGTGATAAATACATCGAAGGCCTAATATTTTCTGCTGGAATCTAGCTATAATCCCCGCTCTTAACCTTGTTAACTTATTAATTTTGCGAAAGGATTTCACAGTCACATGCTTGTTCCTGTCATTCTGGCGGGTGGGGTTGGTTCACGCTTGTGGCCAGCCTCCCGGGAAGCCTTTCCGAAACAGTTTCTAACCTTTGCAGCCGGTGCTTCGGAACCTACCTTGTTCCAGCAGAGTTTGCTGCGACTGAAAGGTCTGCCCGGCGTGACTGCTCCGGTTGTTGTTTGTAATGCTGAACACCGTTTCCTGGTGGCTGAACAGTTACGACAATTGGACATTGTTGACGCCACGATTATCCTTGAACCCGTCGGAAGGAATACGGCGCCGGCTGTTGCTCTCGCTGCGATGGCAGCACTTGCAACTCACAAAGATCCCCTTCTGCTCGTGCTTGCAGCTGATCATGTCATTGCGGATGTCGCCGCCTTTCAGGTTGCGCTGAAGAGTGGGCAGCAACTTGCAGCTCAAAACTCCCTCGTAACTTTTGGCATCGTTGCGACCAGTCCCGAAATCGGCTATGGCTACATCAGACGCGGCGCTGCCGTTGGCGACGCATATCAGGTGCAGAGTTTTGTCGAAAAGCCGAATCTCGAATTGGCGCAAACTTATCTGGCAAGACAGGAGTACTACTGGAACAGCGGAATGTTCATGTTTTCGGCTGATGTGTTTTTGCAGGAGCTGAGTAAATACGCGCCCGACATGCTGCAATGTTGTGAGTCGGCATGGCAGGCGGTCAGGCCTGATCTTGAGTTCAAGCGTATTCCGCTCGACGTGTTCGAAAGTTGCCCGGCCAACTCGATTGACTATGCCGTGATGGAACATACCTCGGCAGCAGTTGTAGTTCCGCTCTCTGCAGGATGGAACGATCTTGGCGCCTGGTCTGCAGTATGGGAGCAGGGGCCGCACGATGCGGACAACAATGTCTGCAAGGGTGACGTTCTGCTGCATCATGCGACAAATTCTTTCATTCACGCTGAATCACGTCTTGTCACGCTGGTTGGCATGGACAATACGGTCGTGGTTGAAACCAGCGATGCAGTGCTGGTTGCCAACAAGTCGAGCGTGCAGAATGTGAAGGAGATAGTCCGCCAGCTCAATACACTGAAACGCCCGGAAGCAAACCTGCATCAAAAGGTATACAGGCCGTGGGGTTCTTATGAAAGCCTCGCGGAGGCTCCAGGGTTCAAGGTAAAGCGCATCATCGTAAAACCGGGTGGAGCTCTCTCGTTGCAGTTGCATCATCAACGCGCGGAACACTGGATTGTTGTGCAAGGTGTAGCAACGGTTACGTGTGCGGAAGAGCGGTTCGAGTTGCAGCAGAACGAATCAACCTACATTCCGGTTGAAACCAGACACAGGCTCGAAAACTGTACAGATTCGTCACTTATACTGATCGAAGTACAATGCGGTGGTTATCTGGGAGAAGATGATATCGTGCGGTTTGACGATATTTACGGCCGCAACGACTGCGCCGAAAAATAGCTTTACCAACGCCATTGGTGTTGCCTGTTTCATGGACAGAAGCGGTTACTAACAAGGATTAACAACGAGGATATTATGAAAGCAGCACAAATCAGAAAGTGTTTATTTCCTGCCGCCGGCTACGGCACACGGTTTTTACCGACCACTAAATCCATGCCCAAGGAAATGCTGCCGATAGTGAATAAACCACTTATCCAGTATGGCGTTGAAGAAGCGATGGATGCAGGTATGACCGGAATGGCGATTGTGACTGGTCGCGGTAAACGCGCAATTGAAGATCACTTCGACATCAACTACGAACTCGAGCACCAGATCGCCGGGAGTGACAAAGAAGATTACCTGACTGAAATTCGCCGCATCATGAATGACGCTGTGTTTTCTTATACACGCCAGATCGAGATGAAAGGCCTGGGTCATGCAATTTTATCTGGCGAGACACTTATTGGCGACGAACCATTTGCTGTGCTGCTTGCTGACGACCTTTGTTACAGCCCCGACCAAGGTGTGTTGTCGCAGATGGTTGAGCTGTACGACTACTACCGTTGTTCGATCGTCGCGATTGAAGAAGTGCCCAGTAATGAAACGAACAAATACGGCATCATCGCTGGCGAAGAAATTGCGCCAGGCATAATCCGCATCAGCGACATGGTCGAAAAACCCAAACCCGAAGATGCGCCAAGCAATCTCGCCATCATCGGCCGTTACATTCTTACCGCTGATATTTTCGACATAATTCGCACCACTCCTCCTGGTCGCAATGGCGAGATCCAGATTACGGATGCGCTGCTTACGCAAGCTAAACAGGGCAGAGTGCTCGGCTACAAATTTAAAGGCCGTCGTTTTGATTGCGGCAGCGTGCCTGGATTTATGGAAGCGAGCAGTTTCTATTTTGAAAACGTTTATAAGGAATGAAGACGGGCCATTCTTCCTGCAACATCTGGATCACAACTGAGGTGCAAATGGATACTTTCACCTGCTTCAAAGCCTACGACGTACGAGGCCGTATCCCCGATCAGCTGAACGAAGATATCGCGTATCGCATCGGACGCGCGTATGCGGAATTCCTGCGGCCGAACACAGTGGTAGTCGGTTACGATATTCGCTTGAGCAGTCAGGCGATCTGCGCGGCACTCACGCGCGGTTTGCTCGATTCGGGTGTCGACGTTTACAACATTGGACAATGCGGCACTGAAGAAATTTATTTCGCGACCAGCTTTTTGAAAATGGATGGCGGCATCGTAGTGACTGCGAGCCACAATCCTAAAGACTACAACGGCATGAAGTTTGTGCGAGAGAACTCCAAACCGATCAGCGGTGATACGGGGCTCCACGACATCAAGAGGTTGGCGGAACAAAACGAGTTCACTCCAGCGAAACGTCTTGGCGCTGAACAGCGCGTCAATGTAAAAACAGACTACATTACGCACCTTTTGTCATACATCGATGTATCCGGTCTTAAACCGCTCAAGGTTGTTTGTAATGCCGGCAACGGCGGAGCCGGGCAAATTATCGATTTGCTTGAACCTTACTTGCCGTTCGACTTCGTCAAGCTTTACCACAATCCCGATGGCAATTTTCCGAACGGCGTACCAAACCCTCTGCTTGAGGAAAACCGCCAGTCCACCACAGATGCAATCCTGAAATCGGGCGCTGACGTTGGCATCGCGTGGGACGGCGATTTTGACCGTTGCTTCCTGTTTGACGAAAAAGGCCGCTTTATCGAGGGTTATTACATCGTGGGATTATTGGCTGAAGCCTTCCTCGTTAAAAAACCCGGCAGCAGAATAATTCACGATCCACGCCTCGTCTGGAACACGGAAGCCGTGGTGAAGCAGTTTGGTGGCGTCGCGGTGCAATGCAAATCCGGCCACGCGTTTATCAAGGAAATGATGCGCTCTGCTGATGCTGTTTACGGCGGCGAGATGAGTGCACATCATTACTTCCGCGAATTTTTCTACTGCGACAGCGGCATGATTCCCTGGCTGCTGGTGCTCGAACTCATTGTGAAAACGGGTAAGCCCCTTTCTCAACTTGTCGAGGAATGTATCGCACGTTTTCCTGCGAGCGGCGAAATCAATCGTACCGTCAGTGATGCAGGCATCGTGATTAAAAAAGTGCTCGCGCACTACAAACCTCATGCAATCGACATCGACTATACCGACGGCGTGAGCATGAGTTTTCCTGACTGGCGTTTCAATTTGCGCATGTCGAACACCGAGCCCGTGATACGGCTCAACGTTGAATCGCGCGGCGATATTGCACTGATGCAAAGCAAAACTGCCGAAGTGCTCGCAATGATGGTTTG
>JAZKES010000063.1:35817-48084 GCA_040386995.1 Pseudomonadota bacterium
GTCCGCCAGCATTTCGAGCTGCAACTCCTGGATTTTTACGAGACGTCCCCACTGATGCGTGAGCAAGTGATCGACTTTTTCGTGAAGGTTGCGAATTTCAAGCTCTGCCTTCAGGTTCACCTGATAATCGTGTTGTGACCGCAGGCGATCTTTCGCTTCCTGCCGATTCTGGCTCATCATGATGAATGGCGCCTGCAACGCAGACAGGCTCGACAATACGAGGTTGAGAAAAATATAAGGATATGGATCTATCGGCTGCCATAAAACAACCAGCGAGTTCATGAGTATCCAGACGAACAGAAAAATGCCGTAGCAAATCAAAAATGCCCAGCTCCCGCCAAAACTTGCCACTTTGTCGGCAAGGCGTTCGCCGAAAGTCCAATTCTGTTCGTGGTCCGCTTCGGGCCTCGATGCATGATCTTCGTGTTCTTCCATGCTGCGCAGCACGTCTTCTTCGAGGGTAAATAATTCCCCCTTCTCCGATTCAAGCAACGCGCGCACATATTTCTTCCGAAAAACGGCGAGATCAGTCTGGCAAATAAATTTTTCTGGGGACCAGTGCGGATGGGTTTTACAAATTTCCGCTACTAGCTCCGCGCGTAATTTTTTGCCGGCAACAACGAGTGTGACTGGAAAGGTGTTGCCACAGATCGCGCAACTTTCGGGAACATCGGCACTTGAATTCACTTTTTGCAGTCCTTTGCCAAAATTTTCTCTGGGACGATTCTACGGTTGGGGTCATCTGTCGTGCAAACCCATAAATTATTTGCCAATGAATATGGCCGAATGGACGCTTCAATTATGCCGCAACGTTTAGCGCAGGGTTGAGATTGGTGATAGTGCCCGTATTGTCGAGCCTCGCATTAAGAGTAGAAGAGCGACTTCCACTAGTGATTTATACAGCACAGGGCCCGATGCATAAAAAAAGGCCATAAAAAAAAGCCTGACTGAACATTGCTGTCAGCCAGGCTTTTGACATTTGATAATCAGCTCTTGATTAGATTAATCGACCAGACATACACCTGTTGCGCTGTAAACGACTTGATCATTTGCGTCATTTACAATTTCGGCCGTAACTTCCAGATCGTCCTGAATGAAGTCATCGTCTATTTCGGTAGCGCCGTCATCGACTTCGTCTTCATCGCTGTCAAAATCAAACTCGACTTCATCATCTGCGGTGAGGAGGGGAAGAGACAGTTCTTCATTTAGTCCTGAGGTAACGGTCGCGTAGTAGGTTCCGGGCGGAAGATCTTTCGCGTTTACCGAGACTTTGGAGCGATCAGCCTCAAGTTCACATCTCACCAGAATACCAAAGCCGTTCTCGCCTGGGTTTGGCTCGTAGTCGTCATCTTCATAGTTGGCGTAGTCAACGAGGCGCTGACAATAGTCAGGGTCTTCCGGCGCTGCGTAAGTCAGTTCAAAGTTCATGGAGTTGCCACGGCGGTCCAACACAACATCATAAAATTTGTTGTTCGCGTTGCTGCCCGACAGATTGTTCACTTCTACACATGGGACAGTCAGCTCGTTGGCACCGAAGTCTGCGAGGGGGCCCCCGCCGATATCGTCAGCTGCTGTTGCGAGCGACCAGCTGAATGAGGAGGCCAACGCTAGCGCAGCCATCTCGATTGTCAGTTTCGATTTTTTCATTGTCATGCTCCTTATGAGTGTTGCTGAAATCGGCGTTTACTGCCGAAGTTATTACCCATGTCAGGTTTGAGATGGGCCCTGCCTGAAAGTTAATTCTGGCCTTCCAATAGACCAATAGCGAGCTCTATTAGTTTCGTTTTAGTCTCGTTGATAATAGGGCTTATCGGTTAATGCTCTGATTTTGCTTAAATTTTTTTCAGGAAAAAATCCCGATTCTGATCGGGAAAAGATTTGGAAGTGTCGGGCTTCCCCATCACATTAGCTCCTTGACTGGCCAACAGAATCGCGAGTTTTGCAATTGCGTAGAAGCAATCTCAACAGCAAAACCCGTTACGCGCCCTTCTTGACCGTCTGCTTTTTCAGGAACTTGCCTAGATAGTGGCCGGTGTAAGAATGTTTCATCTTGGCCAGTTGCTCGGGTGTACCGGTAGCGATGATTTCGCCGCCGCCATCGCCGCCTTCCGGACCAAGATCCACGACCCAGTCGGCAGTCTTGATGACATCGAGGTTGTGTTCGATAACAACAATCGTATTACCCTCATCACGCAGCTTGTGCAGCACTTTCAACAATTGCTTGATGTCGTGGAAGTGAAGGCCCGTTGTCGGTTCATCCAATATGTAAAGCGTTTGGCCGGTGTCGCGCTTCGACAGTTCACGCGCAAGTTTTACACGCTGCGCTTCGCCGCCTGAGAGCGTCGTGGCTGCCTGACCGAGGCGGATGTAGGAAAGTCCAACTTCCATGAGGGTCTGCAGTTTGCGCGCGATGGAAGGAACTGCATCAAAGAAGTCGCGAGCATCTTCGATTGTCATGTCGAGCACTTCGCTGATGTTTTTGCCTTTGTATTTCACTTCGAGTGTTTCACGGTTGTAGCGTTTGTTCTTGCAGACATCACAGGTGACATAAACGTCGGGCAGAAAATGCATTTCGACTTTGACAACACCGTCGCCCTGGCAGGCTTCACAACGACCACCTTTCACGTTGAAACTGAAACGACCGGGTTGATAGCCGCGTGACCGCGCTTCCTGCGTACCAGCAAACAATTCGCGTACTGGTGTGAAAATTCCGGTGTAGGTGGCAGGGTTCGAGCGCGGCGTACGACCGATCGGGCTCTGGTCAATATCAACCACTTTGTCGAGCAGCTTGAGACCTTCCAGGCTGTCGTGTGGTGCTGCATCCAGCGTGGTTGCGCCATTAAGTGCAGTGGCTACCAGCGGATACAGAGTGTTGTTGATCAACGTGGATTTGCCGGAGCCCGACACACCTGTCACGCAGGTCATCAAGCCAAGCGGAATTTCGAGCGTGACATTTTTCAGATTGTTGCCAGTTGCACCTTTCAATACGAGTTTCTTGTCGGGTTTGGCGGCGAGACGTGTTTCGGGTATTTCAATTCTTTCGGTGCCTGCGAGGTATCGGCCTGTCAGTGAATCGGGATTGTCGATGATGTCTTTCGGCGTGCCTTGGGCGACAATCTGTCCGCCGTGTACACCTGCGCCTGGACCAATATCGAGCACATGGTCGGCAGCAAGAATTGCATCTTCGTCATGTTCGACCACGATTACCGTGTTACCGATATCGCGTAAATGTTTGAGGGTGCCGAGCAAACGATCGTTGTCGCGTTGATGAAGCCCGATCGAAGGTTCGTCGAGAATGTACATCACACCAACAAGGCCTGCGCCGATCTGGCTTGCGAGACGAATACGCTGGGCTTCGCCACCCGACAAGGTTTCGGCACTGCGGCTGAGCGTCAGGTAATTCAGGCCAACGTCCACCAGAAAACGCAGGCGATCCTGAATCTCCTTGAGAATTTTTTCGGCAATGCTGGCTTTGTTGCCGGTAAATTGCAGGTCGGCAAAATATTTCGCTGCACCACCGATTGTCATATTGCTGATGGTCGGCAGGTTACGGTCATCAATCAGTACATGCCGCGCATCGCGTTTTAATCGGGTGCCGTTACATGATGGGCAGTTGTGCGAACTCAGATATTTGGAAAGATCCTCGCGCACCATCATCGAATCGGTTTCGCGATAACGTCGTTCCATGTTCGGGATGATGCCTTCGAACGCATGTTTGCGTTTGATGTTGTCGCCGCGTTCATTGACGAAGTTGAATGAGATCTGGTCATTACCGCTGCCGTGCAAAATGATCTTGCGGTGTTTTGCGGGCAGGTCCTGGAACGGTTCATCGATCGCAAAGCCGTAATGATCCGAGAGTGATTTGAGTAGCTGGAAATAATAGATGTTGCGGCGATCCCAGCCACGCACGGCCCCTTCGGCGAGCGACAGGCTGTTGTCGACGATTACGCGTTTTTCATCGAAGAATTGTTTGAGGCCCAAACCATCGCAGCTTTCACACGCACCAGCAGGATTGTTGAAGGAGAAGAGGCGCGGTTCGAGCTCGGCAATGCTGTGTCCACATTGCGGGCACGCGAACAGCGACGAAAACACGAGCTCTGGTCCGCCATCTTTTTCCATTGGACTGACGAGTGCGATGCCATTGGCAATGCCGAGTGCAGTTTCGAATGATTCCGCCAGGCGTTGACCGAGATCGGGTCGTACCTTGAAACGGTCAACCACCACTTCGATCGTGTGTTTCTTGTTTTTCTCAAGTTCGGGCGGGAAATCCAGTTCGGTAACGATGCCGTCGACACGAGCACGGATAAAGCCGTTGCTCTTGAGTTCGTGGAACACATGCAGATGTTCACCCTTGCGTTCACGGATTACTGGCGCGAGCAACATCATTGATGTGCCTTCAGGTAACGCGAGCACGAGGTCAACCATCTGACTCACTGTCTGGGCCTGCAGCTTCACATTGTGATCAGGACAGTGAGGATCACCAACACGCGCAAACAGTAGTCGCAGGTAGTCGTAGATTTCAGTGATGGTGCCGACGGTGGAGCGAGGATTATGCGAGGTGGATTTCTGTTCGATCGATATAGCGGGGGACAGGCCGGAGATCTGGTCGATGTCGGGCTTCTCCATCATCGACAGGAATTGGCGTGCATAAGTAGACAACGATTCTACGTAGCGGCGCTGGCCTTCGGCATAAAGAGTATCAAATGCGAGAGATGATTTTCCTGAGCCCGACAGGCCTGTAATAACCACCAGCTGGTCGCGTGGAATGACGACATCGATGTTCTTGAGATTGTGGGTGCGAGCCCCTCTAACAGTGATTTTGTCCATGATTCCTTTCTTAACGAACGGCGGCTAAAGCTGAATTATTTTGAACCGGCGATTATAACCCGGGGATGGAAATAAGATCGAAATTTTTCAGTTTGATGCTAGACTTGGGGGCATCCCGAGGGGACAAAACAAGCTTAATATTTTTAGTATTTGGAGGTCAAAGTGGCAGGCAGAGGCGTGAATAAAGTGATACTTGTGGGTAATGTCGGGCAAGATCCCGAAACCCGCTACATGCCAAATGGCGGTGCCGTTACGAATGTCACGATTGCTACCTCCGAAACATGGAAAGACAAAAATACCGGTGAGCAGCAGGAACGCACTGAATGGCATCGGGTAGTGTTCTACCAGAAGCTGGCAGAGATCGTTGCCGAGTATGTGAAGAAGGGTTCCAAGATTTATGTCGAAGGTAGTCTGCGCACCCGCTCCTGGGAACAGGAAGGCGTAAAAAAATATACCACGGAAATCATCGCCGACCAGATGCAGATGCTGGATGGCAAGGGCTCAGGGGGTGGGGACTCGCGTGGTGACTCGCAAGGAGGCGGCGCTTATCAGCAGTCGGCACCTCGCAGCGCGTCCGGCGGATCAAGCAGCGGTGGCAGCAGCCAGCGTCCCCAGAAATCACCACCTCCCGAAGATAGTTTTGATGACGACATTCCGTTCTGATGGAGACGGTCGTCGCAGTTAATAAAAAACCGGGAGTATTGTGAAGTTATTGGTGCTTGGAGCAGAGAGTCAGTTAGGAACGGCTCTTACCAGGGTTCTGCAGGGACAGGGTGTTGATCACGCTGTTCTTGCGACCGATGAGCTGGATTTGCTCAAGCAGATGGATTTGCTCAAGAAGGTCACACGCGCTGGTTGCACCCAAGTTATCAATGTCACCTCTTCCGTAAATCTGGTCCAGGCGCAAAACGATCCCGACGCGGCCAGTAAGCTGGACATCACGAATACCCGCGGGATGTCCGCACTTGCGGAAGTCTGCAAACACCTCGATCTTCCTCTACTTCATCATTCGAGCAGTTATGTGTTTGATGGCCAGAAAGTCCATCCTTACGCCGAGGCTGACGAAACCAATCCGATCTGCCGTTATGGACAGAGCAAGTGGTATGGCGAGCGCGCTATCCGTGAGGCGTTACCTAGTCATGTGATCCTGCGTACTGACTGGATGTTCAGCAAGGAGCGCAACAAGTATTTCCGGGACCACATCGAAGACTGCAAGCAGAGCCAGGGCAAAATTGCAGTGATGAGCAATCGCCTGAGTCCTACACCCGCCAACGATGTTGCACGTGTGCTGTTAGCGATTGCCAGGCAAGTGGATTGTGCGGCTGATGTATGGGGCACTTATCACTATTGTGCGTTGCAGCCCATGAGCCATGATCATTTTGTCGAAAACTTCCTGCAGGAAGCGGCGCGTTATGATCCCGCGCTGGCCGAGGTGATAAACAAACTGCAGATCACCAAAATTCCTGTACACCTGCCTTATATTCCGAATTCAGCGTTGAATTGCCAGCGTATATTTGAAACCTTCGGGATCAAGCAACGCTCACGCGCTGGCGAACTCAGTCTGCTGCTGCAGGACATTTATGGCATCCAGCCGGTTGAACCTGAAGTGCTTACCCAAGAAGTAGAGCCTGAGTTCGGACGCTTGGCAAATACCAAACAGGTAAGGAAACAATTGAGGGATCAATCGAGGGATCAAAACAAAGATGGCCAGGCAGCGGCATCCAATAGCGTGAAAAAGAACAAGAGCAAAGCGCAGGCTAAAAATCAGCTCAGGAAAACCAAAGATTCCAACCCACCAGCCCAAACAGACGCAACGCGAAAAGGGTCACAACAGCCTTGATCAGCAGCCGGAAATATTTGTCCGGCAACACATCAAGGCAGAGTTTGCCAACCACAGTGCCAAGAATTCCCATGATCCAGCTCAGGCCAATCACCAGGTAATAAGGGCTGTAATCAAAACCGGCCACCATATATCCAATCGACTTGAACAGCGCCATGAACAGTAGTGTACCTGCAATCGTCGCGACCACGGCTTCTTTGGATAGTTTGCTGTTAACCATCACTGACTGGAACAACACACCTGCTCCTGAAACCGTAGACAGAAAAGTATGGAACAGGCCCACCCAGAAAAAGGGGAAGGGGATGCGCGCCGCAAACGCACGTGCGCCCTTGGACGGTGGTATCCAGCAAAACCAGAGCAGCACACAACCAAGCATGAAGGCCAGCAGGGTTTCGGGCAGCGCGAAATAGATCATCGTACCGATGGTGGCGCCGATGACCGAACCCGGAATAAATGGAAGCGTGATATCCCAGTTTATGTATTTATAAAACTGCACGACGCGCGTGATCTGCCCGGCGAGGATGAGTACGCCGTTGAGAGGAACCACAATCGACACGGGCAACAACAGCGACGTGCTCGCCAGCGTGAACAAACCACCACCGAGACCTGCAAGAGTCGAGAAGAAACCACCGATAAAACAAATGGCAGGAATCAGGATCAGGATAGTTAAGGACACGCGGATTACTTCTTGGCGGGGAAGCCGCAATTATAACGGAAGAGGTAGTGGCCGAATCGAATATTTAAATCTTCGTTGAGGATTGCGGGGCATCCACTGGCTGGTGCATATACGAGGGTGCGTCCAGATCCTGCGTTTCGTGAAAACGGCCAAGCCTTGTTACCCGTCCTCATGCAAATAAACAGCTCACTCACGAATCCGGATAAATCCCGAGCGACAGTCAGCCACCGCAAAAATGTCTTTCGAACAGATTTGCCAACAAGCTGACGGTATTCATTAATACGAACCCGGCGTTTCAGGGTAAAATTCGGGCCTTAAACGAGATATCCCCATCCAATGACCAAGCCGTTAATGCCCCTCGCTGATGCGCTCCAGTATGTACTGGCCGCTGTTAAGCCCACTCAAACTGTCCTGGAAATTCCGCTAAGCGATGCCTTGGGGAGTGTGCTTGCGCAAACCATGCGCGCAAACATCGATGTGCCCGCGTATGACAATTCAGCGATGGATGGTTACGCGCTCAAGGTTAGCGATGTCGACTCGGTCGGAACCCGCTTGCCGATGAGTCAGACCATTGCTGCGGGTCATCCTGGGCAAACACTCGCGGCTGGCAGTATCGCGCGTATTTTTACCGGAGCTCCGATACCCGTTGGAGCCAATGCAGTCGTGATGCAGGAAAATACCGTCACCGACGGCAGCAATATTGTGATCAACGAACTTCCGCAAGCCGGGCAGAACATTCGCCGCAAAGGTCATGACATTGCCAGTGGAACTGACGTGTTGCAGGCGGGCCACAGATTACAGGCGCAGGACTTGGGCTTACTCGCGTCGCTGGGTATCGGCACTATTTCAATCTACAAGCCGCTGACTGTTGCGATACTCAATACGGGTGACGAGGTCATTGCACCCGGAACACCATTACAAGCCGGCCAGCTTTATGACTCCAATAGTTATACGCTTGCCGGGTTGCTCAGCAAACTTGGCGTGAAGGTCATCAAGCTTGGCATCGTCGAAGACAATCTTGCGAGCACCGAAGCTGCGTTACAGCAGGCAGCGACACAGGCGGATTGCATCATCTCCACGGGCGGTGTTTCGGTTGGTGATGAGGATCATGTCAAACAGGCGCTCGAAAATCTTGGTCAGTTGTCGTTGTGGAAACTCGCGATCAAACCTGGCAAACCGTTTTCATTTGGTCATGTTGGCAACACGCCATTCTTTGGTTTGCCGGGCAATCCAGTCGCTGTGTTCATCACTTTCGTGATGCTTGTGCGGCCGTTTCTTTTGCGCATGCAGGGCGCGACCAATACTGATGTGCCGTCGTTTTCGGTCAAAGCAGGATTCAACGTCATCGAAAGTGGCACACGGCAGGAATTCTTGCGCGTGAGGCTGGTCAGGAAAAATAATGAGCTGGAGGTTGAAGCTTTTGCTGATCAAGGATCTAGCATCCTGACATCCTTGTCGTGGGCTGATGGGATCGCCATCATTCCAGTACACACTACTATCAACGCAGGTGAGTCAGTTGAATACCTGCCATTTTCCGGATTGTTATAACGATGCAGAAAGTAATTTACATGCGTTGGTCTTATCTGGTTTTGTTCTTGTTGCTTGCATCATGCACCACACCAGAGGAGCAGGTTATCTATGTTCCGCCTGAGCCACCTCCGGTTGTTGAGCCAGAACCCGAGCCCATAAACGTAACTGATGAAGAACTTCGACGCGCACGTCTGCTGGCCGACATCCTGTACTCCGCGAAACAGGCATTTGCCGATAACCGCTTGCAATTGCCCAGGAATAACAACGCATACGATCGTTATCAGGAAGTGCTGGAGCTCGATCCGGGTAATGCTGTGGCGCTCGAAGGCATCCAGGAAATTGCGCTGCGTTATGTGGCTCTTGCGGAAACTGCCACAGCAGCAGCTCAATATGACACGGCCGAGTCGCATTTGATCCGTGCGATGCGTATTAATTCCGCGCTCCCCGAACTTGCAGCGGCGCGTGAGCATCTGGAAATTGCACGCCAAACCAAACTGGAAATTCACTCGCTTGATCCCGTCGGGCTCAGCAACAAAAGCGTAGAGATGCTCGCGAAGCTCGCGGAAGTGGCGCAGCATATTCAGGAAATCGAAACGACTTTTCTGATCAATGCGCGCAATGATGAAGAGGGACGCTGGATCTATAAGGTAATGCGCGAGGCGGTAGGTGGTTATCGCCTGCGCGGTAATATCGCGATTTCCGGCACCGCAAACATAGTTATAACGTTGCCGCAGAACTAACTTTTTTTGCAATCGCTGCAGGCGACAGTGCTGCCGTGAGCGGCATTAGCAATCAGGAAAATTTGTCATGAAAATTATTACCGGCATATTCGCCTCCATGTTCATTACGTGTTTGAACAGCGCTGCGTTCGCAGAACTCGTTGTAGAAGATGCTTATGTTCGCGGTTTGCCGCCTGGTGTCGACAACACCTCTGCCTACATGACGCTGCGTAACACTGGTGATGTAGCACTGGAATTAACTGGCGCAAGTTCACCGATTGCAGGAAGTGCGATGTTCCATACGACGATGAATCACGACGGCATGTTGCACATGCAGCACGTGATGTCGGTCAATATTCCAGCGCATGGTGAAGTTGTTCTTGAATCCGGTGGCTTGCATCTGATGCTGACTGAGCTCAAGCAAAATCCAGTTGCGGGAACTACGGTGACATTAACTCTCCAGTTTGCTGATGGCAGCAGTCATGAGATCAGCCTGCCTGTGCGCAGTGTTCTCGATGAGTAAATCTTCACTCTCGTTGCAAACAAAATATTGATCCGGATATGGAAAGTCTACCGGCTCTTTTGCTCTTCACTTTTTCTGCGAGTATCACGCCTGGCCCGAACAACGTCATGATCCTGACGTCCGGGTTGAACTATGGCATCAGACGCAGCATGCCGCATTTGCTCGGCATCGTGCTGGGTTTTTCCTTCATGGTGTTAGTGATCGGGTTTGGTTTCGGCCTGCTTTTCGCGCGTTTTCCGCTGCTACATACGGTTATCAAAATTGCCGGCGTTATTTATTTGTTGTTTCTGGCGTGGCGTGTGTGGACGACAAGTCCGCGCGAAATCGAAGGCACAAATAAACCGCCGTTGAATTTTTTGCAGGCTGCCCTCTTTCAATGGCTCAACCCCAAAGCATGGATGATGGCCACAAGTGGCATCGCTACGTTCGCGAGCGCCGAGGCATCGACGGTGCAGATCATGCTGATCGCTGCGGTATTCATGATTGCTTCCTTCACCTGCACGGGTAGCTGGCTTGTGTTCGGAGCAGCGCTGAAAAAGTTACTCAGCCAGCCCGGGCCAAGAAGCATTTTTAATCGAGTGATGGCCGCTCTGCTTGTATTGTCATTGCTGCCAACATTGCAGGAACTGGCCACGACCTTTGGTCTGGGTACTTCGAACTAATAAAGGTAAAACCATGGCAACGCTGACTGATGTGCAACACGAATTCCTGCGCAAGCGACGTACATTCGTTGCTGCGTGGAGCAGCATCGGACCCCTACTGACAGCAGGGTTGCTGATATTCGTCGTTACGATGTTGCTGGCAGCGCCGATGTTTCTGAATCCATTTGCCGTCATCCAGCGGCTGCGAACTGATACGCTCGATTTGACCACGCTGCAAACCATGGCCATGATGTTGCCAGTGATATTCATTCTGTTATGTGTGACTTTACTGTTGCTGATTTTGCAAACGTATCGTGGTTGCAGAAGAGAGCGGCAATACTTGCAGTTAACTGAGCAACTGAAAAATTTTTGAGGAGTCGAGTGATGCCAAGGTTATTGTCAGCAGGATTTCTTGTTGCGGCGTTTTTACTGACAGCGTGTTCGGAATCAAGTGCGCCAACAGAAACTTCTGCGCAAACGGAAGCGGCTGCCCCAGCCCAAGCCAACATTCCCCAAGGTGTTATTCCACAGGCGCAGCTCGATGCGATGGCCAAGGCGGGTAACGTCAGCAATGTGCTCGAACAGGCAGAGCAGGAAAGACGCAAGCAGATGGAAGCGCAGGGTTTGTAAGAGCAGTTTTAAAAGAGCTGTTTTGAAAGTTTAGCAATAAGTGCAGTTCAGAGAGTGTTCGGGACCAGGAATATCTGTTCAACCGATTGGCCTCAGCTGAGCATGCAGCGCATTGCTTCCAGCAATAAACGTGAACAACTAACGTTCGGAACCTGGTTGGTCTCGTTCGCAAAATCAGGTCGATCCGTAGATCATCAATCTTAGGGGTTTCAGATATTTTCGAAATTTCAGGGCACAGGCAGCTGATAAATTCTGTGCGCAAATTTGTCCACGCTTAAGGGGCAAGCGCGTTAAGTGTTGTACGCTCATCCTATAAAGGGAACTGTGATATCCTGTGCACCCAAAGCTGGATGTCCTGGTTTATTTTCTTCTGTAACTGATTGATTAATCATGCAATTTTTTAAAAAGTTAACCGTTGTTCTGTTCGCCTGCGGGTCACTCCTTTTTGCTAAAGCTTCGCTGGCTGTCACGTATGTGTGTATGGATACCACGCTTGGTACTTTCTGCATGGAAAT
Organism: Pseudomonadota bacterium; assembly: GCA_040386995.1. Lineage (GTDB taxonomy): Bacteria > Pseudomonadota > Gammaproteobacteria > Pseudomonadales > Pseudohongiellaceae > CAILUG01. Next base: position 47,719 of record JAZKES010000063.1, read on the forward strand.
GCTGGAAGAGGATGCCCCTGGCACCGTGGCAAACTTCCTGAACTATGTACGGGACGGGGATTACAACCAGACCTTCATCCATCGCACAGTCCCGTCGTTCGTTATCCAGGGCGGCGGCTACCAGCTCCCTCCAGAAGCTGCGGAAGTGCCTTCAAATGGAGAGATTCCTAATGAATTCAAGGTGCCCAATACACGCGGCACGGTAGCGATGGCAAAGTTGGCGGATCAGCCCAACAGTGCGACCAGTGAGTGGTTCATCAATCTGACGACCAATGTGGATCTCGACACATCAAATGGTGGTTATACCGTATTCGCGAAGATTGTCAGCGGGCTGCCTGTTGTGGATGCGATTGGCAATGCACAACG
>JAZKES010000063.1:48184-62787 GCA_040386995.1 Pseudomonadota bacterium
CCAGATGATGCGCCCGTGACTGTTGCAAACTTCCTTCACTATGTCGTCGATGGCGATTACAACAACACCATCTTCCACCGTAGTGTCACGAACTTCGTGGTGCAGGGTGGTGGCATAAAATTAAATCCCCTGTTTTCTTCAGTGCCTGCTGATCCGACCATTATTAACGAGTTCAAGGTATCCAATACTCGCGGCACCATAGCGATGGCCAAATCAGACGGTTCGCCTAATAGTGCCGCCAGCCAATGGTTTGTAAACACCAAAGACAACTCTGTAGAGCTTGATGCCAATAACGGTGGGTTCACCGCGTTTGGCCGTGTTGATGATGCAGGGATGGCGATAATTGATCAAATCGCGGCGCTCAGGATCTGGAATCTAAACGCAGATGGCTTGCAGCCACAGATGGAAGAAGTGCCTCTTAAAAGAAGCAATATCGCGGGCGATCTGAACCTCGGCGACTTCGTTAAAATCTCCAATGCATACGTTCCAAACCTCGGACCTAACCCTTGCTTCCCCGTCAAACCTGCGGCGTTGACGGAGCATGTGAACGGAAAATTCGAAGTGCCTGTGCGAGTGGGCCCGAACATGTTCATGGTTATCTTCGAGCGTGAGTTGAACAATCCTGACTATGTCTACAGGGCCAATCTCAACAAAATCCGCAGTATGGTTGATCGAGGTCAGGAAGCGGCTGTGTTTACACCGGCAGATGGTCTGCTTGTCATTCCTTCGGTTCTCATTAACGGCAGCGTTGTGCTTACCAATGTGAAGCTGCGCCTGACTGATCCGTCCATCCTGCAGTTCACGGTTGAGGGTATGCAGCCCTGATTTGCCGACAAACCGCAGATATCGGATCTGCGGTTTGTTTCCCTCCAATGACCGACTTGCGCAGCTATGAGTGCCGGTCAGTTATCAGTTTGTTGACCACAGCAGGATCCGCCAACGTTGTGATGTCACCCAGTGTTTCCAGCTCGTTTGCGGCAATCTTGCGCAGAATACGTCTCATGATTTTTCCGGAACGGGTTTTGGGAAGGCTTGGTGCCCACTGGATCACGTCGGGTCTTGCGATCGCGCCGATTTCTTTTACTACCATCGCGAGCAGTTCCTTCCGCAGTTCTTCGCTGGGTGTCGCATCAACCATCAGGCTCACGTAGGCATAGATGCCAGTGCCTTTTATTGCATGCGGATAACCGACCACCGCGGCTTCGGCAACACTAGGATGTAACACCAGAGCGCTTTCAATTTCGGCCGTACCCAGTCGATGGCCGCTGACGTTCAGCACATCATCGACGCGCCCCGTGATCCACCAGTAGCCATCTTCGTCGCGCCGCGCGCCATCACCTGTGAAATAGTAGCCGGGATATGTAGAGTAGTAGGTTTCGACACAGCGCTTGTGATCGCCGTAGATCGTTCTCAACTGGCTTGGCCAGCTTGCGGTGAGAACAAGATTACCCGATGTGGCGCCTTCGAGAATTTTGCCTTCTGGATCAACCAGCGCAGGCTGCACACCAAAAAACGGTAGTGTGGCTGATCCAGGTTTGAGGTCTGTGACACCAGGAATAGGTGTGATCATGTGACCGCCGGTTTCCGTCTGCCACCACGTATCCATTACTGGGCAGCGGCCGTTGCCGACAACCTGGTAGTACCATTCCCACGCTTCCGGATTGATGGGTTCACCGACGCTGCCGAGAATACGCAGCGACGCGCGCGAAGTGCGAGAGACCGGTTCATTGCCATGCGACATCAACGCGCGGATTGCGGTGGGCGCCGTGTAGAACTGATTGACCTGATATTTATCGACTACCTGCCAGAACCGCGAACAGTCAGGATACGTTGGCACTCCTTCGAACATCAGCGTAGTGGCACCATTCGCGAGTGGACCGTAAACGATATACGTATGACCCGTCACCCAGCCGACGTCCGCGGCGCACCAGTAGATATCGCCATCGTGATAATCAAACACATATTTGTGCGTCATGGCTGCATGTAGCAAATAACCTGCAGTCGTATGCAGGACACCTTTTGGTTTGCCGGTTGAACCCGAGGTGTACAGAATGAAAAGTGTATCTTCACTGTCCATCGTAGCGGCAGCACATTCGCTGCTTTGTTCGGCAAGTGCATCGTGGTACCAAAGGTCGCGCGAGTTGTGCCAATCAATTTTGTTGCCAGTGCGACGTACCACCAGCACGGTATTCACGTTAGGGCAGTGCGAAACTGCAATATCGGTATTTGCCTTGAGCGGAATCAGCTTTCCGCCACGCACACCTTCGTCTGCAGTGATGACAACGCGGCAATCTGAATCGAGGATGCGATCCTTGAGTGACTCGGGCGAAAACCCTCCAAACACAACTGAGTGAATTGCGCCGATGCGCGCACACGCAAGCATTGCAAAAGCGGCTTCCGGAATCATCGGCATGTAGATACATACACGATCACCTTTGTTCACGCCGCGTTGTTTAAGCACGTTGGCAAGCTTGCAAACTTCGTCATACATCTGCTGATACGTCACGCTGCGTTGCAGGCCAGGTTCATCACCTTCCCACAAAATCGCGATCTGCTCAGCTCTGTGCGGCAGATGTCGATCAATACAATTGAGGCTGACATTGAGTTTGCCATTGATGAACCAGCTGACTTCACCTTTGGCCATGTTGCAGTCTTGCAGGCTGTCGAAAGGGGTCTGCCAATCAAGAAAACTTGTGGCCATGCGCGGCCAGAAAGTATCGGGCGAATTAATGGATTCGGCATAAAGCGCGTCGTATTGCGCTTTGTCCAGATGGGCACTGCGGGTGAGTGTGGCACCGGCGGGATAAATTTTGCTGTCAGACATAAAGCAACCTGTGGACTTTGTCACGAGCGGCGAGTTTGCTAGGGTTTTACTCTGATCGCAAGGTTGGGAAAACACTTGCGGCTGTGTGCAACTGTAGGTTGAGTTTCACTAAACTCTAAAAGTCATGCAGCAGAAAACCTGGCGTAATTTAATGTGCACCATGCGCCACATTCGATTGTTGAGCCGATAACGGCCTGATGATTAAAACGGAAACTACGAAGGAGTTTTTTTGAGGTTCTGGCCACCAGTCGCAAAACATCCAACTGGTGGTAGCAAATAAGTCGAGGGTTCAGGCTGCCTGAACGGGGATGGTATTGGTTGTTCTGAGGACATGATTGTGTTCATCCAGATAGAGCAACTTGGGTTTGTGGTTGAGTAGTTCAACTTCGCTGTAACCGGCATATGCACAAATAATCACACGATCACTCACAGCAGCCTTGTGCGCAGCGGCGCCATTCACAGAAATGATTCGTGAGCCAGCCTCAGCGCGTATGGCGTAGGTTGTGAAACGTTCACCATTGGTGATGTTGTAGATCTGGATCTGCTCGTATTCACGGATGCCTGAAGCGTCCAGCAGATTGCTGTCGATCGCGCACGAACCATCGTAGTCAAGCTCGGAATGCGTGACACAGGCTCGATGCAATTTAGCTTTCAACATCTGGGTTTGCAAAAGGTAAGCCTCCGGGTGTGTGGAAGGGCGCGCATTATCCCAAATAAGTAGGGCCTTGGGCAAATCAGGTCTATTTGGCTTTCTTTTCCGGCACGTCCTGCAAATATTGAAATTCCGGGTCTACAGTGACACGGCCAACCATCGCCTCTCGTCCCAATAACATCGGGTAATTCATTTCTGAGCGATCTGTCAGAGTCAGTTTGATTGGCCAGCTCTTCTTGCCGATGTTCAGGCGCGTATCAATAACCACGCGTTTCTGGCTGTCTGCGTTGGTTCTTTTAACTGTCTTGCGACCCTTGACTCTGCAGGTGATTCGCACCGTGCCATTCACGTTATGAACTTCCGGCAAAAGATCAAAACTCACCCAACGTTTGCCATGCTCGCGAAACTCTTCGATATTCTCCACATGTAGTGCGGAGGTGGTGGCCCCGGTGTCGACGCGCATCGATAAGTGGTAGATACCAAGCTCTGGTAAATCACCTGTTTCCACGGCACCGACAATAATTTTTTTTGCCAAACTTCTTGCTCCCTTACTGCTCCAGCACTGCTGACTTAGCATCAGTTTACGCTGCGGGGCAAGATACTTGTACATTAACGATATAAGTCCCCGACGCTTTTTTTCAACCTTTGCCTTTGGTTTTATTGGGTCCGCACTTGGCATCGATCTCCACAAATTCGATGATTTTTTTCGCGATATCGATGCCGGTGGTTTTTTCTATACCTTCAAGGCCTGGAGATGAATTTACTTCCAGCACAACAGGACCCTTCGAAGAACGGATGATATCGACGCCCGCAAAATCCAGTCCCATTACTTTTGCTGCACGAACCGCGAGACTGCGTTCTTCCGGACTCAACTTTACTTTTTCGGCATTGCCACCACGATGAAGATTGGAGCGGTATTCACCTTTGCTCGCGGTGCGTTTCATTGCCGCGATCACCTTGCCACCAACTACGATGCAGCGAATATCGGAACCATGCGCTTCCTCGATATATTCCTGCACGAGGAAATCAGAACCGATGCCATGAAAGGCGTTGATCAAGGCTTCAGCAGCTTTATGCGTTTCTGCAAGCAACACGCCAGTGCCGTGTGTGCTAGCGGTCAGCTTGAGAATGAGAGGTGGTCCACCGACAGATTGAATCAGCTTGTCCGTTGCGCGCGCGGAGTGCGCATAACTTGTCACAGGCTGACCGATGCCTTTGCGCGCCAACAGTTGATGCGCGCGCAATTTGTCGCGCGAACGCGTGATCGCAATTGACTCGTTGATCGAATACACATTGCCAACTTCAAACTGCCGCAATACCGCACAGCCATAGTTGGTGACAGAGGCACCAATGCGAGGAATCACCGCGTCGAATTGCAACGCTTCAACTTTCTCTGCGGACAACTGGTAATAAACGATTGGCTCGTTCGCCGTAATGTTCATGTAACACTTGAGTACATCGATAACGCGAACTTCATGGCCGCTTTTCTGGGCCGCTTCTACCAGGCGCTTGGTCGAATACAGATTACGATTGCGCGACAAAATTCCAATTTTCATAATGAGTCCACGGGGAGGTGTAACGGGTCGTAGCGGAGAGGTGGCTATGCTGCCGTTTGGACGAAGATGTTGTCAATCAGGCGAGTAGTGCCAGAATAAACGGCAGCGAGAATGACGAGGTTGGTGTCATTCGACTGCGCAAGTTGCAGCGTGTCGCGATTACAAATGTGGAAATAGTCCGGCTGCAAATCAGTTGTGGTAAGTGTAACAGTTGCTTCATTCTCAAGCTGGCGAAAATTTTGTTCACCCTGTTGAATTCGCGCCGCTGTTTTTATGAGTGTTGCGTAAAGAATTGCTGACTGTTCGCGCTGCTCTGGTGAGAGATAACCATTACGAGAACTCATCGCAAGCCCCGAACTTTCTCGTACAGTTGGCACACCTTGCAGCCGCACTGGAAGATATAGATCACGCACCATGATGCTGATCAGATGAAATTGCTGATAGTCCTTGTAACCAAAAAAAGCCGCATTCGGCTGAATCATATTAAAGAGTTTGCACACGACGGTGCAGACGCCATCAAAATGTCCCGGGCGACTTTGCCCACAATGCAGTGAAGAAATTTCGGGTACGGAAATTTTTGTGTGGACAGCAGACCCGTCAGGATAAATTTCGCTGACCGCAGGTGCATACAGGTAGTCACAACCTGCTTGTTTTAAGGCGGCGACATCATCAGCGAAAGTGCGAGGATAACGCGCCAGATCTTCCTTCGGCCCGAACTGCATCGGGTTAACAAAAATTGTCGCGACCACTACGTCATATTTTGTGCGCGCTTCAGCGATGAGCGTGAGATGACCTTTGTGCAAATTGCCCATCGTGGGAACCAGCGCGATGGTCTGACCCATTTCCCTGCGCTCATTGAGTTGCTCGCGCAGCGACGGCAATGTTTCATGCAACTGAAGTTCAGTCATAGCAGTGTTCTGGTGCAGGAAAGGAGCCATTTTTCACAGCCTGCACATACGCAGCAATGGCGCCCGGAATTCCATTCGTCGATTCGGGTAGAAAATTCTTCACGAATTTTGGGTTGATTGGAGAAATTCCGAGCACATCATGCATAACCATTATCTGGCCATCAACATCCTGGCCAGCACCAATACCTATAACAGGAATGCTCACACTCGCGGAGACTATTTTCGCGAGCTTCTGCGGAATACATTCGACCAACAGCATACTTGCGCCATAAGACTCAAGCAGACGCGCTTCTTCGATGATGGTTGTTGCGGCTTGTGGGTCACGTCCTTGCACACGAAAGCCACCGATGCGATTAATGGATTGAGGCGTAAGTCCCATGTGTGCACATACAGGAATCCCTCGCTCGCTCAGCTGTCGTGTTGTTTCCGCAATCCACGCGCCGCCTTCAAGTTTTACCATCTGTGCACCCGCGCGCATGAGGCGTGCGGCGTTTTCGAGTGTTTGTGCAGGAGACGCATAGGACATGAAGGGGAGATCCGCGATTAGCAAAGCGCCCAGGTTGCCACGTTTGACACACTGCATGTGATAAACCATCTCATCCATGGTGACAGGCAATGTTGAATCATGGCCTTGCAGTACCATGCCGAGAGAATCGCCGATGAGAAGAACTTCAACGCCTGCTTTGCAAAATATGCCGGCGAACAGCGCATCATAAGCAGTGATGCAGACAAATTTTTCGCCGAGGCGTTTCATTTCCTGCAAGTTGTACAAAGTAACGGGTTTGCTCACGACTGTGTCCTGTAGCCAGATCAGATAAAACCTGGTCTGGGATTGAAATAATTTCTGCTGCCTTTGCGGATGCTGAGGATGTGATTCACCAGCAACTGATAGTCAGCATCGTTGTGGACAAAATCTACGTCACTGCAATTGACTACAAGCAGGGTACTCTTGTCATAGTAGTGAAAAAATTCGGTATAAGCGGAAATAAGATTGGTGAGGTAACTCTCCTGAATCAATTGCTCCGATGCGATGCCTCTGTTTTGAATGCGCTGCATAAGTACTTCCACTGGTGCCTGCAAATAAATTACAAGGTCTGGTGTGGGTGCATTGATGGTTAGATGCTCATAAACATTGTCATAAAGTTTGTATTCGTCGGCGTCCAGGTTCTGGCGCGCGAACAACCGATCTTTCTCCATCAGGAAATCCGCTACGCGAACAGGTTCGAACATATCATCTTGCCGCAACTGCTGAATCTGATTGGCGCGCTGGAACAGGAAAAAAAGTTGCGTGGCCAAGGCTAGTTGTTTGGGATTATGGTAGAAACGATCCAGAAACGGGTTGTCCTCACTTTTTTCCAGCAGGACTTCGTAATTGAAGCTATCAGCCAGACGCTTCGCCAGGCTGGTCTTGCCCACACCTATGGGACCTTCAACCGCAATGTAACGTGGGACGTCAGGGTTAGCAGCAATACTGCCTGGATTATTGTTAACGACAATATCAGTCACAGGAAACTCAGATGTCGGAAGCTGGCTTTGAGCCAGGCGGATGGCGTGATTTTACTCTGCGTCTGCGTGGTTTTGCATGTGATGAGGCGCTCGCACCAAGACCCGTTTGCATCTGAGCCTGTAATTCAGGGTTGGCTAATTGGTAGTCAGTCCACCACTGACCCAGTCCATCCAGCTCTTCACCTGCGGCTTCTCTCAACAGCAAAAAATCGTACGCAGCACGGAAGCGCTTGTTGCTTAATAAAAGTTCAGCTTTCTTTCCTCGTCGCTGAGTCAGGCGTAATTGCATGTCCCAGATTTCACGCATCGGCAAACTGAAGCGGCGCGGGATCGAGATACGTTCGAGCTGATGGCCAAGCACGGCCTGGGCAGCATCATTTATTGCCATGGCGGGCGGCATGCCGGATTTCTCGAGGGTTTCCTGCTTTTTCTGCAAGGCAGGCCACAGGATGATGGCAAGCAGAAATGCCGGCGTCACACTTTTCTCGGCATTGATTCTTGCGTCGGTATTTTTGAAAGCGCTGTGCAACATGCGTTGGTAATGGCCGCTATCTTCAAGCATTGCGGCAGCTGTTCCCGGGAACAGAATTCCGAAGACGCCATAATGTTGCAGCAACAGGAAAGTCTTTTCTCCGTAACCTGAAAAAAACAGTTTCATGAATTCATCAAACAGGCGCGCAGATGGAATGGAGGTCAACAATTGCGCATAGGGTCGCAAAGGCGCGGCTGTGGCAGGTTCTATCGTAAAACCAAGTTTTGCTGCGAGGCGAATGGCGCGCAAAATCCTCACAGGATCTTCGCGGTAACGCTGCTCAGGATCGCCAATCATGCGCAGGCAGCGCAAGTCGACATCGGCCATGCCATTGACGTAATCATGCACCGCAAAATTACGCACCGTGTAGTAGAGCGCGTTGGCAGTGAAGTCGCGACGAAGAACATCTTCTTCGATTGTCCCGTAGACGTTGTCGCGCAGAATCATGCCGCTAGACGAATGCACGGAGTCGAGGTGGTTATCGTGGCGCGATAATCGGTTTTCAACAATTTCTACGTTCTCGCCGGTGATGGCGCGAAAGGTGGAGACCTCAATAATTTCCCGACCAAAATGCACATGCACAATCCTGAAGCGCCGGCCGATGATGCGAGAGTTCCGAAAAATAGCCTTGATCTGTTCCGGTGTAGCATCTGTGGCTATATCAAAATCCTTTGGCTTTAACCCGATCAGAATATCTCTGACCCCACCGCCCACGATGAACGCCTGATAGCCGGCATCATTCAGCGCATAAAGAACCTTGAGGCTGTTAGGACTGATCTGCTGGCGGGATATGCCATGTTCAGCCCGGCCAATGATGGTCAGTGCAGGACTTTCGGCGCCCGGCTTTTTGGTAGCACTGGGCTTGCTCTTAGGGGCTGAATCGGTGATGGGTGATACCTGAGTGATTTTGCAGTTGTTGACCCGTCGCATTCTATCCACACATGGCTGTGCTTAACAGGGTGCTGGTGTCAGGAGGAAAGAAATACGAAGGGCAGAAATACAAAACCCGGAAAGGCGAACCTTTCCGGGTTAATGAGGCAAGTAGCATTTATTATGTTTTTACTACTAGACGTTCGTGCTTTGACTATTTTTTTTGGCGGTCAACGACCTTAGTTGTAGGGAAACCCCTTGTCGAAACAATCTTGTCTGTTCGGGTTGTCGCTGGTTCCCAGTCTTTTATCAACCTGATCCGATGCGAGCATCGGCAAACAAAATTATATGTGCTGCAATTATTGTTTTTATTTTCTGTTTATTGTTGTTTTTGGTGCAGCGCACAACCATTAATAATGCACCTTACGTGCCAACACTTTTGGTTTTAAAAAGTTGTTAAAATTCAATAGGATGGGTGTTGGTATGGGGGCTGGAAAGTGCTGAAAAAGTGTGGCCCGTGCTAAATGTGTGAACAATTGTTACTTAATTGGTAACACGGTAACGTTATAGCGATGGTTTACAGGGCGCCTTTCTTACGGCGAGGAATTGCAAACCGCTGGCGTCTTTCCCACAGACATTTACGGCTGATGCCCAGTTTTTGCGCCAGCTCGGTTTCATTCATCTGTTCTTGATGTTCGAGCACAAAACGCTGGAAATATTCCTCGAGAGAAAGGTCTTCCTGGGGATCGTCTTCGATGGTCACATTGCTGATGTCGGGCTTGTTTGGTTGTGATGGTGTCGCATAGGGATTCTTATTGTCGATCTTGACCAGTTCGACATCCAGGCCAAGTAGTTCCATCGAAATTTCTTCTTCTTCGGAAAGGATCACAGCGCGTTCAATCGCATTTTCGAGCTCGCGGACATTGCCTGGCCAAGGGTAGGTAGTAATGACCTGGATCGCATTGGCGCTGAAATACATAAGGTCAACCCCTATGCGCTTGCAAGTCGAGGACAGAATACGGTCCGCCAATTCCAGGATGTCGTTGCCGCGCTCGCGTAGCGGAGGCAGATGCAGTGGCATTACATTAATTCGGTAAAACAGATCTTCCCGGAAGCGTCCTTCCCGCACGAATTGTTTCAGGTCGCGATGGGTAGCGGCTACGAGGCGGACGTCGACTTTTTGCGATACGACCGAACCCACCTTACGGATTTCATGCTCCTGCAGAACACGCAGTAAACGTGCCTGGGCTTCAAGCGGCAATTCGCCAATTTCATCCAGAAATAGTGTGCCGTTGTTCGCTGCCTCAATCAGGCCGGTTCGTGTAGACGTGGCACCCGTGAAAGCACCCTTTTCATGGCCGAAGAGTTCGGATTCAATAAGATTTTCAGGAATCGCGGCGCAATTCACCGAGATAAGATTTGAATCTCGTCGGCTGCTCGCTTCGTGGAGTGCGCGTGCAACCAGCTCCTTGCCGGTACCTGATTCGCCCTGAATAAGTACAGAGGAATTGGTCTGGGCAACTTTACGAATACGGCGAAACAACTCCAGCATCTGGGTGCAGCTGCCTATCATGCCCCTGACAGGCTCTTCTGACGGTCGCGGTTGGCGGCGGACAAGGTTTTTGGCTTTGGTGTTTTCACCAAAAATTCGGGTCAGGGCAGAAAGTATTTCAGAATGTTCGAAGGGTTTGGATATGTAGTCTACGGCGCCGATTTTCATGGAATCGATCGCACTGCGGAGGCTCGCGTAACTGGTCATGATCAGCACGGGAGTTGGGGTGCGTTTTATCAGTTCGGTGCCAGGTAGGCCCGGAAGCCTGAGGTCGCTGATGATGACATCCATCGCGTCAAGGTTGTGCTGATCAGTCGCTTCCTGCACCGAGGAGGCTTCGCTGACCTCATAACCATTGCGCTCCAGCAGCCGCCGTAAGGCAGTCCGGATAACGTCTTCATCTTCAACTATGAGAATGTGGCTCATGTCGGCATTGATCAAATTTTTTAAGTGTATTGCTACACGGGTGACCGCGGAGCATAACAGGGAAATGTTACGATTACTCGGGTTCCTTTGTTACTGCCGGTATCAAGTGGACTTTCAATTATTATGCTGCCACCCAAGTCGCTCACGATACTATGAACCAAAGATAAGCCCAGTCCAGTGCCTTTTCCAGGGTCTTTGGTGGTAAAAAATGGTTCAAACACTCTGCTTTGCAAATGCTCGGGAATTCCTTCTCCGCCGTCCGTAACGATCAGGGTGACATACTCTGCGTTGCTACTATTCGTCACATCTACCGTGGCATTGTCGGGACTCGCATCTCGAGCGTTGGTCAGCAGGTTAAGCAGAACCTGCATGATGCGCTGGTGGTCGGCAATTATGGATAAATCGGGATCACAGAGGTTGCTAAAGCGTATGCCACGATCATCCTGCTGCAACGCTAGTAATTGAATCGCTTCGGTCGCAGTACGATGCAGATTTACCAGTTCCTGACGGGATGGGAGATCGGCTTGCATACCACTATGAGAAAACCCGACTAGTGATTGCACTATTGCCGAAATGCGATGTGTCTGCTGAATAATCTGTTCAGCCATCTGTCGCTGTTCCGCATCCAGGGTTTCATCGCGGAGATTCTGTGCGATACAAGCTATTCCAGTTACAGGATTGCCTATTTCATGCGCGACGCCGGCAGCCAGTCTGCCTATTGAGCTCAGTCGTTCGGCGTGTGCGAGTTCGGCTTCGAGCATGCCGGTTTCAGTTTGATCCTCTACCAGAATTACCTGGCCCGCATAAATTGAAGTTAACCCAGTACTTGTGCGATGTGTTGGCAACAGGGGATGCCCCAAGTTTGACTTATGCAGACTAAGCCAACGTTGGCGGTCCTGCACAATGAACGCATGTTTGGGGATATGCGTAATCAGTGGATCAGCGATGAAGTTGTTAAACAAATCCTTCCAGGGCATCGGCAGCCCCGATAGATGCAAACCAGTCATGAGTTCACCCGAGAGTCCCGTCAATTTAGCCATCGCGGTATTCCAGATGGAAATCATTCCCGTGCCATCTATCGAACACACGCCGAGCGGGAGATTCTGTAATACCTGACGATGATGTCTACGCAACGCATCAAGGTCCAGGGCGATGCCGCTCAAACTCTGGGGAGAAGTCTCTACCTGGGTTTCGATGAAATTTATGCTCGCATGTTCGGACTGGACCGGTGCAAACGGCAAATGAAACTCAATGATGTGATGTGCAATGGTGGGGCCCAACAGAGAGGACAGATTTGCCTCAAGCTTCGTGCGCAATCGCTGCATGTGATAAGGCCGGGCTTCAGTTTCGTGGAGGCCGAGATCCAGCATCGCCTGAAGTACTTCCCGGCGTGCATTGCTCTCACCAAGAGGTACGCTCAACCTGCTGATGAATTCCGCCGGTGTCCGTGAAACCAGGCCATGTTTTACCGAAGGTTGGCGGATAGTGTCCATCGCACATAAACGCGCAGCCCTTCGCTCTTCCTTGCTTGTTTTGGTCACTAGCGATACCAGCACCAGAACGCACAGATTCACAATCAACGAAACAGATGCCACGAGGTTCCAGTTGATCGTTCCGGTTGTGTTGTAGCTGATATCGAATATTGCAAAGTTGAATAGCATCGGGACGAGTCCCAGTAAGACCCAGACAAAAACACCGCATAACAAACCTGCTATGAAACCTTTGCTGTTGCCCATCGGCCAATACAGGACTGTAAGAATTCCTGGAAGGAATTGAACACAGGCAATAAATGAGATGTTGCCCATATCAAGTACTTTGCTGCCATCAGCAATAAGCGAATAACAAAAGTAGCCGCTCGTGAGAATGCCTATGATGAAGAGTCGTCGACTTGAGAGAAGCCACTGGTAAAGCCCAGTGCCCGCAGGAGGATGCTGCACTCTCAGAAGAAGATGATTAAGACACATGCTCGATACAGACATGGCGAGAACTATCATCATGCCGCAAGCCGCAGCCACGCCACCCGTATAAATTAATAACGTAATAAGAGGCGCTTTTGTTACCAAGCCGATAAGCAGCGCGGCGAATTGCACATTGCCTTCCGAGCCAAGTTGCTCAAATGCCCACAGGATAGGCAGCACCGGTATGCTGGCAAGCAGGAGAAACAAGGGAACTCCCCAGCTCGCCACTGTAAGGTTTCGAGGGTTGCGGTTTTCATGAAAAATCATATGGAACATATGTGGCATTGCTATGGCGGCGGTAAAAAAAAGCAGCACCAGTAAGTTTGTCGAATTATCGAGAAAAGAAATATCAAGCCGCGTTACTGCGGGCGGTTGAATTGCCAACCATTCGTTCAATGAAGTAAAGCCACCGAAAACTCCATACACGGCGTATAGGCCCGCAGCCAGCAGCGCGAAAATCTTGACTATTGATTCGAAAGCCAGACTGACCACTACGCTATCGTTGCGATCCCTGCCGGTAACGTCTTGTGTGCCAAAACGTATCGTAAAAAACATAATGACAAGACTAAAAAACAACGCGACGACATGCGGCTTTGCTGCCGGGGCTATCAGTGTGGTGCTAAGAGCAACGGCGAGTGTCTGCAGTGCGAGAAGTGGCAATATGCAACACAACAAAACAATGGTCGTAAGCGTTCCGGCCCATGGGCTGCGGAAACGAAAGGCAAACAAGTCAGCCAGAGAGGCGAGCTGATGAGTCCTTGTGATCTGCAGGATTGGACGCATCAGAATGGGGGCAAATAAAAAAGCTGCGGCGTATCCCATGTAATAGGCGTTAAAACCGTAACCGCGCGATGACGCGGAGATCAGCGCCGTATAAAACGACCAGGTACTTACTACTACTCCCAGTGATAACACGTAAAGTGCAGGGTGATTGATGAGGCGCGCGGGCACATAACCGCGATCAGTAATCCACGCTACAAAATAGAAAACCAGGAAGTAACAGGCGGCAACCAGAATAACTGTCGTGGGATTAAACATCATCATTCCGGGGAGCATGCTGAATCAATGCTTCGAGGATAATTACCCCAAGAGCGATTAAATACGGGCTATACCAGTGCAAAACACTTCCCAGTGTTTGTATGGAAGTGATCGCGATCAGCAGAATAAATAGTAGAAGCAGGATTGAGGTTTGCACGCGCTAACTTGCTCCAGGTAAAAAACTTGCATGGCCTGAACCATCATACAGTAGCGTGTTAAAACTCTTCAATTTCGGGAATTTGTTTGATGCCTGCCAATTTTTTTATATCCCAATTTGAAATGCCCCAAGCGAGAATTTCTTCTGGGGAGAGAGCCTCGATATCCCGTTCAGGATTTTGTCTCAGTCTTTGCAGGGCTTTAAAAAGAATCTGGCTCGGACGTACGGTATCCACTGCTTGCGCATATTGTTGTTTCCCGAGTTTCTGCCCTTGGGCGTTTATCAGGACAGGAATATGTGCGTAAGCCGGCGTAGGAAATCCCAGCAATTGCTGCAGATAGATCTGGCGTGGTGTCGAATCCAGCAGATCAATACCGCGCACGATATCTGTTATGCGCTGGTAAGCGTCATCCACAACTACCGCAAGCTGATATGCGAATAACCCTTCCTTGCGTTTGATAACAAAATCGCCGACGTCATTTTCCAGATGCTGAAAAAAATTTCCTTGTACGCGATCATCGAATGAGATTGTTCTTTCTGACACGCGGCAGCGCAGCGCAGCGGGAGATTGGTTTGAAAAATTCAGGCTGCGACATGTGCCCGGATAAACATTGCCGTGATCAA
>JAZKES010000063.1:62887-76115 GCA_040386995.1 Pseudomonadota bacterium
TAGCTGGCGAGGGCCGCAAGAATGGAGCCCTCATGAAGTGGGCCGGTAGGTGAGGGCGCAAAGCGCCCTCGATATACTGGAAATGACTGGGTACTAGGGAGCACCAAGCTGCTTTTCCTTGATCTCATCAAGGGTTTTGCAATCTATGCATTTATTCGCAGTGGGTCTCGCTTCGAGCCGACGAATACCGATCTCAACACCACACGACTCACAGTAACCATAATCATCATTCGCGATGAGTTCGATGGTGCTGTCGATTTTCTTGATGAGCCTGCGTTCACGATCACGTGTGCGCAATTCGATGCTGAACTCTTCTTCAAGTGTTGCGCGATCAGCAGGGTCCGGCGGATTGGCCGCTTCATCCTGCATGTGATGCACTGTGCGATCCACTTCTTCCATGAGTTCGTTGCGCCAGTTGAGCAGAATGCGCTTGAAATGATCTTTTTGCGCCTCGTTCATGTACTCCTCACCCTTTTTAAGATCGTAGGGTGTGAAGCCTTTGGTTTCAGAATCATATGTGGCCGGAGGCTTTTTCGACTGAGATTTTTTCTCTGTCTTCACAGTGTCAGTTTTGCTGGCAGCTGCGCTAGTTGGTTTGGATGGGGCACTATTCATAATAGGACTGGGTTTACTTGGTTCAGATTTAGGTTTGGTAACAGATTGCTTGACAGGAGTTACAGGCTTCTCAGGTACCGCGTTAACTTTGGCAGTTTTTCCAGTGGATGATACGACAGCTTTCACTGTGGCTTTTCCAGCAGGAACTTTGGTAATGGTTTTCGTGCTGACCTTAGTGTTTGTTTTTGGTTTGGCTTTTACTACTGGTGATTTTACCACCGGTTTCTTGACAGCAGGCTTGGTTGTTTTAACAGGCGCTTTCGCGACAGGTTTTTTTATCGCCGGCTTTGCCTTATTAGCAGCAACAGGTTTTTTTACGATTTTGGCAGCGGGCTTGCCAGCAGATTTTGGCTTGGCGTTGACTGAATTTTTGCTAGCGGCTTTTACCGCTGGCTTAGCGATTTTTTTTACCACGGCCTTCAGTTTTGCAGTTTTTTTCGTTGCCATCTCTGGTTTCCTGCTTCGACATTGCTTCAATACACATGATCTATATTGATCGAAACCAACATAAGATCACAATTTATCCCCGATTTCAGAAAGCGCGCTACGCTACCAGATTCCACAAGGCAGTGCCATAACAATAGACTGAAAATTTGTCGTTTGTCCAAGGCGTCCTTTCTTTCATTGCCTTACTGCAATACTCAATAACTGCGCCAGTAAAAATGCGAAGTTCAAGCTAGAAAGGCAGCTCTGTTTTCGAAGGTAATTCAGCGTCGTCAATCACGACATTACCCGCTTTAATCGAGCACATGATTTGCCAAAGGCTCTCACCGCGACAGGGGCCTTGAATACATAGACCTGACTGTTTTTCGAATAAAGCGCCATGAGTAGAACATTGGATAAATGCTTTTTCGTTATCCAGAAAGCCATCTTCCTGCCAATTCAGGGGAATGCCGAGATGAGGGCAGCGATTCAGGTATACCGATACATCGCCCCCACTGCGCACTGCGAATAGTTGTGCTTGAGGCAGCGCAAAACCGCGTGTTCCACCATCGGGAATCGCGGTTAGTGCGCACAGCACAATATTCATTTTTCCAAAGCCTGCGCAAAATCGGCCAGCAGGTCATCTATGTTCTCTATGCCAATCGACAGTCGAATCATTGAATCTCCAACGCCCATCGAGGCACGCCGCTCTGCACCCATTTCCCAATAAATGGTGTGGGCGACCGGTATCCCGAGGGTACGGTTGTCGCCCAGATTGCTGGAACAAATGACGAGATCCAGTGCGTTGAGCAAATCGAAGCAGTCGACGCTGTCGTCGAGCTCGATGCTCATCAGCGCGCCATACTTTTTAAATAGCGAACCTGCTCTTTCATGCTGAGGGTGGCTTGCCAATCCTGGATAATAAACTTTACGGATTTTAGGATGTTTACTGCAGAACTCCGCAAGTGCGAATGCGTTGTCGCAAGCCTGGTTAACGCGCAGGCCGAGTGTATCGGCGCCGGCTGACAAGTGATGAGCGGCTTCCGGTGCGAGGGCGGCTCCCAGATCGCGTAAACCTTTTTTGCGGATCTGGGTTACTCCCCAAAGGGACGGATCGGCATTTTTGTAATTGGAGAAAATGTTCGGGAAGCTGCTCCAGTCGTAAAGCCCGGTATCCGTTACACAGCCGCCAAGCGCGTTGCCATGACCACCGATGTATTTAGTAAGTGCATTAATCACCAGGCTGGCTTTAACTTCTCGTGGCTTGAACAGCCAGGGGGAGGTCATTGTGTTATCCACAAAATAAACCAGCTTATGCTTCTCGCATAGATTGCCGATGCCGGCAAGGTCTGCCACTTGGGTAACTGGGTTGGCGATCGTTTCGACAAATACGAGGCGGGTGTTACTTCGAATCGCGGCAGCCACATTGCCAGCTTCAGTCGCATCAACAAACGTCACTTCAACGCCCAGATTTTGCAGAGTGGCAAACAGGCTGTTCGTATTGCCAAACAAGAATGCAGAAGAGATCACGTGATCGCCACTTCGCAAAAGGGCCAGCAAGGTCGAGCTGATCGCCGCCATGCCTGTCGCAAAAACGACCGACGCCAGGCCGTCTTCCATCTGCGTAACTTTGCGGCCCAGCGCCTCTACGGTCGGATTGCTCTGACGGCCATAGGCGAAACCCGATTTCTTGTTCTGGAAAATGGCCGCAAGCTCACGCGAGTCCGCATAACCAAACGCGACAGACGGGTGAATGGGTTTGTGCAGTGCGCCATGTTCGGGATTGTCCCGGCGGTCGCCATGCAAAGCCGTAGTAGTGAAGTGTTTTTTACTCATGATTTACTGCCTGAACAAAAGGTGCAGATGATACTCCTAACCAACATTGCGCTCTACAGAAGGATGCATCCGTAATGCTCTGAGCTGCTGATTACACTGGTGTTTCCGGGGTGCTATTCATTTTGAGTTGCGTTACCATGCTGCCCTCATCAAATGAAGGACTTGTGAGGATGTACCAATGACTTCAGCCAGAATCCTGCTTATTTCCAGTGTGTTTTTATTCCTGTGCGCCTGTGCGACCGCGCCTGTCGACAACACGGCGGAAGATATCGCCAAGCGAGAAGCCGATTTTGAATCACAAAGGCTTTTCGAAGAAGCCAGGCTGCAGGAACAGCGTGAGCGTGAAGCAGCGGAGCGCACAATTTTCGAGCAGCAGGCGCTCAGGGAATTGGACAACAGCAAAGCCGAAGCTGAGGCAGCAGCTCGACCCACGGCCGAAGCCGAAGCTCAACGAGAGGCCGATCTACGCGCGTATAGAGAGCGTAATGCCGAGCCATCAAGAGATCAGACGGTCGAAAAGACTGAAGAAGTTGCTCGTGTGCAAGCCAAGGTTGCTGATTTGCGTAATCAGATTGCCGCCAACAAAGCTGAAACTGCAAAACTGGAAAGCAACAATGCTGCGTTGCGCGAAGCGATAACAGCGGCTGAAGAATTGTCCAAAACCCTGGCTGCCGAACAGCAGAAATACACCAGCACCGATCCCGCTAATGGCCAGCCAGTCGATGCTCTTGCAAAGGCTCGCATCGACGAACTAAAAGCGCAGATTGAACAACTGAAGGCGCAAGCAGCGGCATTGAGTCAGCCGTCACCTTGATCGCTGTGTCATGACCAAAATTGTCGATATAGAATCCCGCCGCATCCAGAAGGAACACGACCGGAAAGATGCCCGGGCCAAGGCCATGCAGGATTCGTTTCGCAAGGTCCGGCAGGATCAGAAGTCATCTCCTGAAAACCGGCCGCAGGCTACCACCAAACTGCTCGCCCTTTTCAAAACCAAAGCACCGCAAAAACCATCCCCGCCGACCGGCAAAAAATAACGCACGCTCCCGATTTGAAGGCCAAATATACGGCACTTTCTGCGCTTTGTTTGTGCTTGGGGCGTATGGTACAGTTCCGCACCTTTTGACAGGCCAAAACCAATTAAAATCAATCACTGGGAGTATGCTGCATGGCGGGTTCTACCTTAATAATAATTTTGCTGTCGTTGTTCGGACTTGGTACTGCTTTTTTCTATATGAAGAAGGTCACGCGTATTCCAATTGATCTGGGGTTGAGCAGCGAAGAAGGAGTAAAACTAAGGGCCATCCATGGCGCAATCGCTGAAGGCGCGATGGCGTTTCTCAAGCAGGAATATCGCGTGATGGCCATTTTTATGGTCGGCTTCGCAATAGTCATTACACTGCTTATCGATGATCAGCACACCACTGATGTAAGCGAAGGTCTCTGGACTGCAATCGCATTTTTATTTGGTGCGGTAATTTCCATCCTGTCAGGCTACATCGGCATGAAGGTAGCGACTGCCGGTAACGCGCGTACCACAGTTTCCGCTCGCAATAGCCTGGCTGATGCATTCGCAGTCGCGCTGAACTCCGGTGCAGTAATGGGCTTTGCTCTGGTAGGCCTGGCCTCACTCGGTCTGATCCTCATCTATCTGTTTATGTCCGCGATGTTAACCAACGTGCCTAACAACGTTTTGATGGAAGTTATTGCAGGTTTCGGTCTCGGTGGTTCCTCCATTGCGCTTTTCGCTCGAGTAGGGGGCGGTATCTTTACCAAGGCTGCTGACGTTGGCGCTGACCTCGTGGGTAAAGTTGAAAAAGGTATTCCTGAAGATGACCCCCGCAACCCTGCCGTTATCGCTGACAACGTCGGTGACAACGTTGGCGACGTCGCTGGTATGGGTGCAGACTTGTTTGGTTCCTGCGCCGAGAGCACCTGCGCTGCGCTGGTAATCAGTGCACTGGCATTCGCCACAGACATTAATGCAATGTTGTACCCGATCATGATTACCGCTGTTGGTATCCCGGTGAGCCTGATCACCAAACTGATGGTATCTGTTAAAACCGAAGAACAAGTTGGCCCAGCACTCAAACGTTTGCTGATGATTTCCAGCGCAATCATGGCGGTGGTTATGTACTTCGTCACGATGATGATGATTCCGGAAAGCTTCATTATCAATAATGTAACCTACAGCTCAATGGGTGTTTACTGGTGTTTCCTGTCGGGTCTGGTTGCTGGTCTCGCGGTTGGTTTGCTGACTGAGTACTACACCTCCGGTGACTACGCGCCAGTACGCGCAATTGCGAAATCGTGCGAAACCGGCGCTGCTACCAACATCATTTTTGGTCTTGCTCTGGGTTACAAAAGTACCGTTCTGCCTTACATCGCAATTGCGATCAGCATCTTTGCGTCATGGCACTTGGCTGGCATGTACGGCATCGCGATCGCTTCTCTTGGTATGTTGGGAACCCTGGTAATCGCACTGATGATCGATGCGTATGGTCCAGTTGCAGACAACGCTGGTGGTATTGCAGAGATGACTGGTCTCGACAAGGAAGTACGTCGTCGTACCGATATTCTGGACGCAGCCGGTAACACCACTGCAGCGATAGGCAAAGGTTTCGCGATTGGCGCAGCCATCCTGACTTCTCTTGCACTCTTCAGCGCGTTTATCACATCGTCGCAGAGCCTTATGCAGGCGTTGCCTGAATATGGTCCGGACTACAATCTGATCAACACCATCACGCTGCTTGATCCGATGGTGTACACGAGTCTGTTCCTCGGTGCAGTGCTTCCGTTCCTGTTCTCCGCGATGACCATGCAGAGTGTGGGCGCCGCAGCATTCGACATGATCGAAGAAGTGCGTCGCCAGTTCCGCGAAATCCCTGGCATCATGGAAGGCACAGGCCGTCCTGAATACGGTCAGTGTGTGGCAATTTCCACCAAAGCAGCACTGCGCCAGATGATTGCTCCAGGTGTGCTGATCATGGGTGCTCCGTTGTTGGCTGGTTTCCTGTTTGGCGTGCAGGCAGTAGCCGGCTTGCTCGCAGGCTCACTTGTTACTGGCGGTGTGTTGGCCATTGCTTCATCCAACAGTGGTGGTGCCTGGGACAATGCCAAGAAATACATCGAGAAAGGTGCGCACGGTGGCAAGGGTTCCGAGCCACACAAAGCTGCAGTAGTTGGTGATACGGTGGGCGATCCGCTGAAAGATACTTCAGGTCCGTCGCTCAACATCCTGATCAAACTGTCAGCGATTCTGAGTCTTGTTTTCGCGCCATTCTTTGTTAATTATGGCGGCATCCTGCTGTAAGAAAAATCAGCTCCAGCATGTTCGTAATCAGGGGGCGTTGCCCCCTTTTTACTTTTATAGAAATCGCATTGGATATACGGGAATAAAGTAATGGCGACTAAACAAGTCCAGGCAAATATCAGTCTCAATTTGCGTAACATCAGCCATGTCGTTGTCGTGGCGTCAGGCAAGGGTGGTGTTGGCAAATCAACTACTGCGGTGAATCTGGCGCTCGCGTTGCATCGTCAAGGTCACAAGGTTGGTTTGTTTGATGCGGACATATACGGTCCAAGTCAGCCATTGATGCTCGGTGTCGCGGGCAAACGTCCCCAAATAGTAAATGGCAATCAAATGCAGCCAATTACTGCGCACGGCATCAAATGTAATTCTGTCGGCTTTCTGGTCGATGATAATCAGGCGATGGTATGGCGTGGTCCTATGGTCGTTGGCGCCTTCAACCAGATACTCAATGACACGCTGTGGGGCGAACTCGACTACCTGATTATCGACATGCCTCCAGGCACAGGTGATATCCAGTTAAGTCTTGCGCAGTCAGTTCCTGTGACTGGCGCTGTGATTGTGACTACTCCCCAGGATGTTGCGTTGCTTGATGCCAAGCGTGGCATTGAAATGTTCCGCAAAGTTCAGGTGCCGATACTTGGCGTTGTCGAAAACATGGGCATGCACACCTGTTCTAACTGTGGACACAGTGAACACATTTTTGGTGAGGGAGGCGCAGATCGCATTGCCAAAACCTACGGCGTCGAATTGCTGGGCACTTTGCCGCTTGATGCGAATATCCGGAAGCAATGTGATGAAGGTAATCCCGCAGTAGCGGCCGACCCTCATGGAGCTGTTGCGCAGATTTACGGCAAAATTGCTGAGCGTGTAAACCAGCAACTAGCGGGCACCAAGCCAGGCAATGCCATGCCCAACATCAGCGAGTCTGATGACTGAGATTGCGCGAAAATTATCGGGAAGCGAAGTGCGGCAGAGCAGGGTGTTCTGCCTATTCCTGATTCAGATCGCGTAAAAACTGCAGCAGCTTGCGGCTACCGCCGGTGTTGTACAAGGCGTTAGCCGCGCGTTGTGCTGCGGCCACTGGATCCTTCTGATGCTGGTTCTGCAGTTCTTTCTGTTCGGCTTTCTGTTTCTCTGCCACCTGCTCCTTGCGAGCCTGCCTGATTAATTGCCGCAACTGTTGCAGATCCATTTTAGGGTGGCGCTTCATCAACAATTCGACGCCGCTGTCATCACCCGTCAGGAAGGTGATGAGCAACTGATCCATCTCCTGGGTGCGGCGCTGAATTAACGCCGAGTTCTGATTAGTCTGGCGCAGAATTTTTTCAACTTCGTCATCGGACAAATCACGCATAACCTTGCCGATGAATTGTAGCTGGCGCCGTTTTGCGCCGTGTTTATTCGGCAGATTGTTGTACTCATTAATCGCGCGCAGCAAATTCTCCGGAAGCTCCAGCTTTTTGAGCAACGACGGCGTGGCTTCGGTCAGTTGCTGACCAATTTTTTGCAAATCTTCCGAGTTACGCTTGAGCTGACTTTTACTCGGACCTTCATGAAGGATTTCGAGATCCTTGTTATTCATGGCATTAACCTTGTGGAGAATTTCAATAAAACAATGTGGCCAAGCCCAGAAACGACAGAAAGCCTACAACGTCGGTGATAGTGGTAAGAATCACCCCGCCGGCCAATGCGGGATCGATGTTAATTGATTTCAGCATGAGCGGAAGGAATGCCCCCGACAGTGCAGCCGTCATCAAATTGATCATCATGGCCGCCGCGAATATATAACCCAGTGTCCAATCACCAAACCACCAAACTGCAGCTGCGGCAGCAACAAAGCCCCATAGCAGGCTATTTAACGCTGCAACCAGTAATTCTCGATTCATCAGCCACATCGAGTTGGTTTTACCAATCTGGCCAAGCGCCATACTGCGGATGACCATGGTTTGGGTCTGATTACCGGCGACCCCGCCCATGCTCGCGACGATAGTCATCAACACGGCAAGGGCAACGACCTGATCAATGGTTGCAGAAAACTGGCTGATAACGGCGGATGCAACAAATGCAGTTATCAAATTGATACCGAGCCATACACCCCTGCTTCTCGCCGTGCGCATGACAGGTGCAAACGTATCTTCTTCATCGCCCAGGCCTGCCATGCTTTTGATCGAGTGGTCGGACTCTTCGCGGATTACATCCACGATGTCGTCGATGGTGATACGGCCGAGCAGTTTGCCACCTTCATCAATGACCGGAGCGGATATCCAGTCCATACGTTCGAACAATTGCACGACCTCAGCCTGATCCATCGTGACGGGAATTGCCTGAAAATCCGTGATCATGATGTCTTCAACAGTTTGATCAGGATCCGATACCAGCAGTTTGCGCAGCGGCAGAATACCAATCAGATGATCATTGCGATCAACGACCAGAATGTTATCGGTCATCTCTGGAATTTCGTCGTGCCTGCGCAAATAACGAAGTACCACATCAAGCGTATGGCTGCGCCTGACTGTGATCGTGTCAGTATTTAGCAGACCTCCTGCACTGTCCTCTGGATATGAAAGTACTGATTCCAGACGCTTGCGATCCTGCGCGTCCATCGCATGCAGAACTTCATAAATCACTTGCTCCGGAAGGTTCTGCAGGATGTCCGCAATGTCATCCGTATCGAGACCTTCGGTGATGCTGACGACTTCTTCGGGACTTAGTTTGTTGAGAATGTCTGCCTGAATATCGAAGTTCAGGTAATTCAGTACATCGCCTTCGTTGTCTTTTTCTACGAGCTTCCACAGGACTTCACGCGTTTTGATCGGGGAAGATTCGAGCAGGTGAGCAATTGTTGGTGCTGGCAAATGATTAAGCATCCGTCGCACCTGGACAAATGCCCCGCTTTCCAATGCATCCGTCAGAGCCCGAAGGTGCTCCTGGGTAAGCATGGATTTATCCTGAAGTAGAACTTCGGTCACGGATGGTTTACCAGAAAAAAGACGGAAATTTACGGATCATTATAACAGCCGGGGGTGCCAGCGCCTTCCAGGAGTGGAAGAGCGGAAAACTGTTAAAAGTGTTTTGCCTAGTCTTCGCCAAAACGATCAGCGATGAGGGAAAGGATTGCCTGTAGCGCGGCATTTTCGTCATGACCATCAAGCGTCAACATCAGCTCACTTCCCTGCGGCGCAGCAAGCAGCATTAGCGACAGTATACTTTTGCCGTCAACAGTACGATCACCATTGCCAAATTCAATGCGGCTGCTGAATGCAGAAGCAGTAGCGACGAGCTTTGCTGCGGCACGCGCATGCAAACCAGCCTTGTTAGGTACTGTGACAGTAGTAGTGATCATAGGATTAACTTAAAGAGGCCGAAAAACTTCACGCAAGTTCCTTGTGCCTGACCTGGGCATTATAGCTGGAGGAGTTAAAGTGCTGCTTGAGTTTTTCACAAAGATAAACAGAGCGATGCTGCCCACCGGTGCAACCGATCGCGACGGTGATATAACTGCGATTATTGGCCTGGAATGAAGGCAACCAGCGCTCGAGGTAGGTGATGATATTCTGCAGCATCTCCTGCACGTCGGGTTGTTGCTCAAGATAGGAAATCACCGGCTCGTCCAGACCCGTGTATGGGCGTAATTCCGGAATCCAGTAGGGATTGGGCAGGCAGCGGGTGTCATAGACCATATCCGCGTCCACCGGAATGCCATGTTTAAAACCAAATGACTGGAATTGTAGCGCCAGGCCCTTGCTGTCGTGTTCGGCAACCCGGTTCTTGATGATGTCGCGCAATTGATGCAAAGACAGCGTGCTGGTGTTGACGGTCAGGCTGGCAAGGCCAGCGATAGGTTCGAGTAGTTCTTTCTCGTAGACAATCGCTTCCATCAGGCCCAGATGTTCGTTGGAAAGCGGATGTTTGCGACGGGTTTCGCTGAAACGTTTGAGAAGCGTGTTGTCGTCGGCATCCAGAAATATTATCTGGCATTCGATAGCCCGGGTCAGGAGCTTCTCGTAAATCTCTGGGAATTGCTTGAGGTCTTCAGAAATATTCCGCGCATCGATACTCACTGCTACCTGGTCAAGCTGAAGATTTTCTTCGCTCAAGCGGGTGGATAAGGCATCCAGCAGACTCGCGGGAATATTATCGACGCAGTAATAGCCGATATCCTCCAGGACATGCAGACACGTAGTCTTGCCTGAACCGGAACGGCCGCTGATGATAATGAGTTTCATGCTCCACCTGTTGCCTTGCTTGACGACGTTCTGCTGTTGGCCTGAGTGCCCGAAATGGCAACAGAATACAATTTCGCAGCAGTACTGGCTGCACGACGGTTTTGGTAAAAATCCGGACTACTGAAGTGCTCGACCAATAATTGCAGGAACCCTATATGGCCGCCGTTGGCATTTTCAGGGACGAAAAGGAAAAAAAGCAAGTCCGCGGGTACTGGTATCAACTGAATCGAAATTTATCGGTTAGTCGAGAGTGGTCAAATACTCAATGATTTGCAGAACAATTGCGAGGGAAGTTCGCTGTCAGACCGAACCAGCAAAATCAGCAAAAACTCAGGTCAGTTGCTTTCTTTCATTGGATGGCGCTATCGACAACGCTTCCCGGTATTTGGCAATCGTGCGGCGCGCGATCTGAATACCTTGGTCAGCCAATACATCGGCGATTTTATTGTCGCTGAGTGGTTTACGCGGATTCTCGGCTGCCACCAGTTTTTTAATGATGGCGCGAATTGCGGTGGATGAACATTCTCCGCCGGAGTCGGTATCGACATGGCTCGAGAAGAAATATTTAAGTTCGAAAATACCTCTGGGCGTATGCATATATTTCTGGGTTGTCACGCGCGAGATAGTGGATTCGTGCATGCTCACTGCTTCTGCAATGTCGTGCAGTACCAGTGGCTTCATTGCTTCTTCGCCGTAATCGAAGAAATTTTTCTGGTGTTCAACAATTTTAGTCGAGACTTTTAGCAAGGTTTCATTGCGGCTCTGCAGGCTTTTGATAAACCAGCGCGCCTCCTGCAAGCTATCGCGTAAAAATGTGCTGTCGCCCTCTTTGCCACGCGAGGCCAATGCTGCGTAATCAGGATTTACACGGATACGTGGCGCGGTGTCGGGATTCAGCTCAACTTTCCAGTTGTTATTGTGTTTGGTCACGAACACATCCGGAATGACATACGTGGTTTCGAGCGGCGTGATTTCTGAGCCGGGACGCGGATTCAAATCCAGGATGATGGCGATCGCCGCTTTAAGTTCGGTTTCCTTGATGCGCAGTTTTCGCATGATGGTGTTGTAGTCATGGCTTGCCAACTGCGGTAGAAAATCATCAATGATGCGCTGCGCAACATCTATGTAAGGGAAGTCATGAGCAATATGTTTGAGCTGAACCGTTAGGCACTCTTTTAGATCGCGATAACCAACGCCAACCGGATCAAATTGCTGGATGCGATGTAACACCGCGAGTACTTCTTCTTCATCAATGTCGAATTCGCTGACAAGGCTGGCATGAATGGACTCGACCGTTGTGGTTAACAGGCCGTTGTTGTCGATGGCATCGATCAATGAGGTTGCGATTGATCTATCGCTGTCTGTCATTGGCGTGAGGTTCAGCTGCCACATCAAGTGGTCCTGCAATGTTCCCGACGCGGTATTTCTCGAATCGAAATCGTTGCTGCCCTCGCCATCGTCACCCTCGCCACCACGCTGGCCAGTGATTTGGCTGTTGGTGAACACGTCATCCCAGGAGCTGTCGGTAGAAAGATTCTCCGGGATATCGGTGTCGTTCCAGCTTTCTTCGCTGCTGAACTCCGATGCTTCCGAAAAATCATCATCGGGGGCCTGGAAATCACTGCTTGGTTCGGTGCTGGAATAATCAGAGGTATCACCTGCATGACGATTGTCGTCATTGTCGGTGTTGGCAAGGTGCGAGTCTGAATCTGAGCTTGCGGTGGTGCTGATGTCCGGCGTTGTATCGAAGTCATCTTCAAGTTCAAGCATCGGGTTGGATTCGAGTGCTTGCTGGATTTCCTGCTGCAGATCCAGCGTCGACAATTGCAACAGCTTGATTGCCTGTTGCAATTGAGGGGTCATCGTAAGTTGCTGACCTAGTTTGATTTGAAGCGATAGTTTCATGATACTGCGGTTACTTTAATGCTCTTAATAACGGCTTAACGGCGTGCCAATTGCAAACCTGTCAAAGTGTTGTTGGTACTACAGTTACAGGTAGGTCCAAGGCATCTTAGCAAAACTCATGCCGGTAAGACAGCTAGGCTTTTACCTGCTCACATCCGGAATTGTTCACCAAGATAAACTTCCCGCACAAGGCGGTTTTGCAGGATTTGCGCAGTTGTTCCTTCTGCCAGCACGGTGCCCGCGTTGACGATATAGGCCAGTTCGCATATATCCAACGTTTCCCTGACGTTATGATCTGTAATCAGTACACCGATCCCTCGCGCGCTCAAGGCTCGGATGATGTTTTTTATATCATTTACTGAAATCGGATCAACCCCCGCAAATGGTTCATCCAGCAGGATAAAGGCTGGCTCCGTTGCAAGCGCCCGTGCAATTTCCGCCCTGCGGCGTTCACCGCCAGAAAGGCTCATCCCGAGAGTGTTACGAATTTGGGTCAGGTGAAACTCGCTTAAAAGTCCTTCGAGCCTGGTAGTGCGCTCTGCAGCGGTAAGATCCTTGCGTGATTCGAGAATCGCCATGATGTTGTCGGCGACTGAAAGTTTGCGGAATATCGATGCTTCCTGCGGCAGATAACCCAGGCCTTTCCGAGCGCGTATATGCATGGGCTGCTGGGTAATGTCTTCATCATCCAGTAACACCTGGCCCGCATCGGCCTTGATCATGCCGATGAGCATATAAAAGGAGGTGGTTTTGCCTGCGCCGTTTGGTCCGAGCAGGCCTACGATCTGGCCGCTCTTGATGGTCAGTGAGGTATCCGCGACTACCTGGCGGCCATTAAAACTTTTGGCGAGATTTCGTGCGGTCAGGACTCTCATCTACGGCGCATCAGCCGGGGCAGTTGGAGGAATGA
>JAZKES010000063.1:76215-91253 GCA_040386995.1 Pseudomonadota bacterium
GTGCCTGTGTTTGCGGTGAGTTCCCAAGGAAGCTCTCCGTCAGCGAAATAGAAAAAATGTGGCTTCTCCATCTTGGCAGTGTCTGTTTCAACGTAGTGCGTGACCCGTGCTGCCTCAAGTCTGTAAGCCGGCTTACCCACGTCATCAAATTGGGTGTTGCGCATGCCGGTGATGTAATAGTCGGAATTTTCCTGCAGCTGTGCATCGACCCGGACTGAAGGCTCGTCAGTGGTTTCTGATTCCCGGCTGAGTATTACTATTGTCAGCACGGCAAGACTCAGCAGAATAAAATTACGCAGATTAAACATGCTTATACCTGGGTCTAGAAGTACTCTGCGACGGCATCGTCGAAACTACCCTGGGCAAGCAATATCCAGTCGCAAACCTCTCGTACAGCGCCAGATCCGCCTGCGCAAGTGGTAGTGCAGAATGCCATTTTTTTCATCAACCAGTGACCATTGGAAACCGTAATTCCGAGCGCTACCTTGCGGATACATGCGAGGTCAGGAAGATCATCACCCACATACGCGATTTCCGAAAAATCCAGCGACAGTTTTTGCATGATCCCCATCAGCGCCTCGAGTTTGTTTTCACTTCCCTGCAATACGTACTGAATTCCAAGGTTGCTCGCACGATTACTGACGAGCTGGGATGTACGCGCAGAAATCAGCGCGACAATGACACCGGAACTCTGCAGCAATTTAATGCCCTGACCATCAAGCGTGCTGAAAGATTTCATTTCTTCGCCGCTGTTGCTGAAATAGAGCTTTCCGTCAGTGAGCACGCCATCAACATCAAGTGCCAGTAATTTTATGCCACGGGCACGTGCGTGAATTTCTTCCAGAGTAGGTTGTGGTGTCGTCATGTTTTGTTTGCCAGTTTTAGGATCAGACTACATTCGCACGTAGCAGATCATGCATGGTAATGATGCCCACCAGTTGGTCATGGTCCATTACCACGAGATTGTAGATGGAATTGTCTTGCATGATTCTCGCCGCTTCAGATGCGAGTGCCGAAGCAACAATTGTTTTATATCCTCGTGTCATAACGCCGCCCACACGAGTGCTGCGAACATCCAGGCCTTTGTCGAGAACCCTGCGCAAATCACCATCGGTAAAAACGCCGGTGATTGTGCGTGTATTGTCGACAACAGTGGTCATGCCGAGTTTTTTCGAGGTGATTTCATAAAGGCTGTCACTAATGAGCGCGTCTTCAGTCACCGTTGGAATCGTAGCGCCCGTGTGCATGATGTCAGACACCTTAAGCAGTAAACGGCGTCCGAGATTGCCACCTGGATGTGAAAATGCAAAGTCTTCAGCGGTAAATCCACGTGCGTCGAGCAGAGCCATCGCAAGTGCATCGCCGAGTACCAGCGCTGCGGTTGTGCTGGTTGTGGGCGCGAGGCCGAGTGGGCAGGCTTCTTTTTCCACACTTGCATCAAGATTGACATCAGCAGAGAGGGAAAGCTCGGACGCTGGATTCCCTGTCATGCTGATGAGTTTCACACCCTTGCGTTTGATGATTGACAGCAGGGCCAGTACTTCCGGTGTTGTGCCGGAATTTGAAAGAGCGAGAATCACATCGTCACGCGTCACCATTCCTATGTCGCCATGACTGGCTTCGGCCGGGTGTACAAAATAGGCTGGCGTGCCTGTGCTTGAAAGTGTTGCAGCGATCTTGTTCGCGATATGACCGGATTTGCCCATGCCCATCACGATGAGGCGACCCTTGCTTGTCAGAATCAGCTCACATGCTTTGACAAAATCATCATTTATGCGTGAGCGCAAGGCTCCGACAGCGTCATATTGCAGGTTGATTGTGGCAAGAGCGGTGAGAATAAGCGGATTAGAGGTCATGAGGCAGGACAGAAATTCATATTAGGTTGATGTTATGACGGTTGCTGTTGGGTCGCAACCTGCTTTCGGGTAAAATGCCCTGCCTCCATTTTCCCATTTTCCAGACAGCGATAAGGCACTCAGCTGGTTGAGGTTATTTTTATGTCGCGTTATTTGCATTTATTGTTTGGCATGTTTGTTTTTTGCAGTCCTCTCGCAGTGCAAGCTGCAGAAGCAGTGGCCGGCGAAATTACCGCTGATGCCGCAGTACAGACTTACATCAGCGATCTGCTCAATGAAATAAAAACAATTCAGCCGCTATACGAAACTGACAAAGTGGCTTATTTCGATGGCGTTGAAAAAGCGCTCGATGAATTTGTTGATTTCAAGGAAGTTGCGCGTGGTGTTATGGCCAAATACGGCACAGGTCCTAACGGTGCCAACGAAGAACAACTCAATCGTTTCGCTGGTGTGTTCAAGACATCGCTAGTGGAATTTTATGGCAATGCACTGGCTACGTCTGGCGGTGTTGTTTTTGAAATCGTTCCGCCAACTGAGCCAGCGTCAGATCCGGACAATGCGAATGTTGTGATGAGCATCGCTGACGAAGCGGGTGGCAAGTTTGAAGTGCAGTACACGATGTTCAGGAACTCAGCTCGTGTATGGAAACTAAAAAACCTGTACATAGAAGGTGTCAATCTGCGCAGACAATATTATTCGCAGTTCGACAGCATGATGATGAGCAACAATTACGATATCGACAAGGTGATAGACAGCTGGGCTGCAGCCGTGTCGCAGTAACAGCAGATCCAGGTAAAAGAAAAACGCAGTAATCCGGACTTCACGCAGACCAGAATGGGTAACACATGGCAATGAGTACAACAGAAATTGCACAACTGCTGACATCAGCGTTCGCGGATGCAAGTGTTGAGGTGCAAGGTGGCGAGGGTAAATATCAGGTGCAGGTTATCTCCGGCATTTTTGCAGGTCTGAATCGCGTGAAACGCCAGCAAGTTATCTATCGCGTATTGAATGATCACATCGCAAGCGGTGCCATCCATGCCGTGAACATGAATTTAAAAACGCCAGACGAAGCAACGTCTGGCTCACAGGCATAGGGGAAATTGTGGACAAGTTAGTAATTCAGGGTGGCATACAACTCAATGGCGAAATTCGCATTGCAGGTGCCAAGAACTCCGCGCTGCCGATCATGGCGGCTTCTCTGTTGACCAGTGATGTTGTCACCATCGGCAATCTTCCACATCTGTTCGACATTACGACCATGCTGGAACTGCTCGGTTGCATGGGCGTTGAATCTGTCGTGGGCGAAAAGCTGAAAGTTGAAATCAACAGCGGCACGATCAAGCATTTCAATGCACCGTATGACCTGGTGAAAACCATGCGTGCATCGATTCTCGTGCTCGGGCCGATGTTGTCGCACTACGGCGAAGCGCATGTGGCGCTGCCTGGTGGATGTGCGATTGGCAGTCGTCCAGTCAATTTACATTTGGCTGCGCTGAAAAAAATGGGCGCAACAATTGTGGTAGAAAATGGCTACATCAAAGCCAACACCAATGGCACGCGTCTTAAAGGCGCGCATATCCTGATGGACATCGTGACCGTAACCGGCACCGAAAACATCATGATGGCTGCAACGCTCGCCAGTGGTCAGACGATTATCGAAAATGCCGCACGTGAACCCGAAGTGGTGGATCTTGCATTGTGCCTGCGCGCAATGGGTGCAGACATCAGTGGTGAAGGCAGTGCCACCATCACGATCAATGGCGTCGATAGATTACACGGC
Organism: Pseudomonadota bacterium; assembly: GCA_040386995.1. Taxonomy (GTDB): domain Bacteria; phylum Pseudomonadota; class Gammaproteobacteria; order Pseudomonadales; family Pseudohongiellaceae; genus CAILUG01. Next base: position 79,855 of record JAZKES010000063.1, read on the forward strand.
TGCCAGTATCCCGTGATGCCCGACCGTATTGAGACCGGTACGTACCTGATTGCTGCCGCAGCAACACGCGGACGTATCAAAGTGAAAGATACTCGCCCTAATATTCTCGAAGCGGTATTAACCAAACTGGAAGAGGCGGGAGCGCAGATCGAGATCGGTGAAAACTGGATCAGTCTCGACATGCATGGCCAGCGTCCACGCGCCGTATCACTCACTACTGCACCTTATCCTGCATTTCCTACCGACATGCAGGCGCAATTCACTGCGTTGAACGCTGTCGCAGATGGTTCTGGTTCGATCACAGAAACAGTTTTTGAAAATCGCTTCATGCACGTCCATGAGATGAACAGGATGGGCGCCGATCTGAAAGTAGAAGGAAATACCGTTATTTTCCGTGGTGTTTCTGCATTAAAAGGCGCGCCTGTCATGGCGACCGATTTACGTGCTTCTGCCAGCTTGATCATCGCCGGACTTGTTTCCGAAAATGAGACGGTCGTTGATCGCATCTATCACATTGATCGCGGCTACGAATGTATCGAAGAAAAACTGCAATTGCTCGGCGCCAAAATTCGCCGGCTGCCATCCTGAGCTGATTATGCCTGACAAAAATCTGGTGATTGCGCTGACCAAAGGGCGCATTCTTGACGAAGTTTTGCCGCTGCTGGAGCAGGCCGGTATTGTACCGGCTGAAGATATCTACAAAAGCCGCAAACTTATTTTCTCCTGCAATATTCCCAATGTTCAGTTGATGGTCATTCGTGGTTCGGATGTGCCTACCTACGTGGAGCTCGGCAGTGCCGACATCGGCATCGCCGGCAAAGACATGATCATGGAGTATGGTTCACGTGGTTTTTATGAACCGCTTGATCTCGAAATTGCACGCTGCCGGCTTATGTCTGCCGCGCCCGTCAACGCAAAACTCGATTCGCCACGACTGCGTGTTGCCAGTAAATTTGTGAACGTCGCGAAAAATTATTTTTATGAACAGGGGCGCCAGGTCGACATTATCAAACTTAATGGCGCGCTCGAACTTGCACCCTTCATGGGACTGTGTGACTGCATCGTTGATGTTGTCGATACTGGCAACACGCTGCGCGCAAATGGTCTTGAGCCCCGCGACCATATTGCCGATGTCAGTACACGCGTTATCGTCAACCGCGCCTCAATGAAAATAAAACACGACCTTGTGCAATCCTTGTTGCAACGGCTGCAACAAGCCGTAACTGCAAATAAACAAGCTAGCGACGCCGCAGCATGAGCAATACATGACAATCAAAATTAACAAACTCAACGCGAAAGCGCCTGATTTCCGCAGCCAACTGCAGAAAGCGCTCGCCTGGGAAAATTTGTCCGATGCGAACGTAGCCAATCGTGTGCAGGAAATTCTTGCTGATGTCAGGCAGCGTGGCGATGACGCTGTGCTGCATTGGACCAATACTTTCGACAAGCTTGGTGCAACTGATTTTCAGCAACTGAAAATTGCACCTGAGCGTTTGCAACGGGCGTTGGCGTCACTGCCTGCTGATCAGGCGAAGGCGTTGCGAACAGCGGCGGATCGCATTCGTCGTTATCACGAGCGGCAGAAACAGGACTCTTGGCAATACACCGATGATGATGGTTCTGTGTATGGCCAGCAGATTACGGCGATTGATCGTGTCGGCATGTATGTTCCCGGCGGCAAGGCCACATATCCCTCAACAGTATTGATGGACGCGATACCCGCGCGCGTAGCTGGTGTAAAAGAAATAATTGCAACACTTCCGACGCCCGGCGGGGTGGTAAATGACTTGGTGCTAGCCGCTTTGGCGTTAGCAGAAGTAGATCAAGTCTTTACTGTGGGTGGTGCACAGGCAGTCGCGGCACTGGCTTATGGAACAAAAAGTATTCCACGCGTCGACAAAATTGTTGGTCCAGGAAATATTTACGTCGCTACCGCCAAACGCGCAGTATTCGGCCAGGTTGGCATCGACATGGTAGCTGGGCCTTCAGAAATTCTGGTGATCTGTGATGGGCTCACGAACCCCGACTGGATTGCGATGGATTTATTTTCCCAGGCAGAACACGACGAAGATGCACAGTCCATTCTGGTTTGTCCTGACGCAGCTTTTATCCGCAAAGTAGAAGCCAGCATCAATCGTTTACTACCGACGATGGAGCGCAAGGCCATCATCGGCGCATCGCTTGAAAGGCGCGGCATTCTGATCGAAGTCGAAGATCTCGCGGCAGCAGCAGAAGTTTGCAATCTGGTGGCTCCGGAACATGTGGAGTTATCGGTTGAAGATCCAGCTGGATTGCTCCCGCTGATTCGTCATGCTGGCGCAATTTTTATGGGAAGACATACATCCGAAGCACTCGGAGACTATTGCGCGGGACCGAGTCACGTCCTGCCAACTTCCGGCACAGCACGATTTTCATCAGCGCTTGGCGTATATGATTTTCAAAAACGTTCATCTGTCATTTTTTGCAGTGCCGTTACAGCAAAAAATCTGGCGCAGCCCACTTCTGTGCTGGCAAGGGCGGAAGGGCTGACTGCACACGCGCAGTCAGCAGAAATGCGCGATCCGGACTGGAAGTAGCGATTCGTTAATTGATGACTGGAGCAGGTTGCGCAACAGGCTCGACAGGATATTCGGGCACTTCGTAAATTTGCGGTTCGCCAATTCCCAGAATGGTGGGAATTTGCAGGAACTCGCCATCACGAAACACTTCGATATTTATCAATGCGCCGGGTTCAAGACTGCTGACCACGCTGATGAACTGCATGGCTTCCTTCTTGAGCTGTTCTCTATCTTCATCCGTGTCGTCATTACGTGTAATGGCGATTTTTGTATCGTGGATGCGGGTAATAATATCGTTTACGCGGATCCCGGCTTTATCCGCAGGGCTGTTTAATGTCACTTTGATGACCTTGAATCCCTGTACATCCTGACCAAATATTTGTTGGCCTTCGATGAGGGTAAGACCTTCTGTCGATACTCCTAAATAGCCGCTGGGTCCTGATGCAAGATATTGATCCAGCAGTTCCATTGCCTTGGCCGCTGGAATTGCGAAACTGATTCCTTCCGAGCCACCTGATTGCGACACAATGGTCGAATTGATGCCAATCAGTTTGCCGTTGGTATCAATGAGCGCGCCGCCGGAGTTGCCAGGATTGATGGCAGCATCTGTCTGTATGACGAAACTATCTTCACGTCGTGGTAGCGCACTGATAATACCAAAGCTGACAGATTGCCCGATATTACGTGGATTACCAATGGCAAGGACCACGTTGCCTACTTGTAATTCGGATGAGTTGGCAGGTGTAAGGAAAGGCAGGTCTTCAACATCGATCTTCAATAAAGCCAGGTCATTTTTTTCATCAAGGCTTACAAGGTGGGCTTCAATATCTTTGCCGTCGTTGAGTGTTATGGTGGTATCGGGTGAGTAGTTTTTTTCGGTGTCTGGGCTGAAAAAGACGTGATAACTGGTAATGATGAAACCGTCGGGGCTGATGATCACGCCAGAACCGATGCTGTTATTTTCGGCAATGTACTCTTCTTGTTCAGTGATGAACGGATTGACGTAAACGTCCTGGGTACGAATGACCTCTTCTTTGTAGTTGATACTCACAACCGCAGGCGCCGCCTTCTTGATTGCCTGGCTATAGGTGAGCTGCGCCGAGCTCGCAAAAGTTGATTGTGTATTCAGCTGTCCGAAATAACCTTCCAATCCAGGAAGCCTTACTGCAAGGCGCGGCACAACCAGCAGCGTGATCGCAAAGACCAGACCTGCGAGTGCGGGCCAAATAATAAAGTTGATTAGCTTCTTCATCGATGTAAGCTGAAAATCTTGCCTGGGCGGCCTCGAATACATATGTGGAGTCTACCTGTCGTTATGCAAGACTGGTGGCTGGCAGCCAGTATACAGGATAATGATTCCGACATTTATCAGGTGCTCAAGTGGTATGCGCGATTCCAGAACTGTTTATTCAACCGACGAAGGCCGACATTGTGCTCAGTGCAACAGGCCCGAAGCGCTCTGCATTTGCAAACAACAACAGAAGTTGGCTGTTAAGGGTGATGGCGTCGTTAGAATTGGTCGTGAAACAAAGGGCAGAAAGGGCAAGGGCGTAACTGTGATAACCGGGCTGCCGCTCGCCGAAGATCCGCTCAAACAGATGGCCACTAAATTAAAACAGTTATGCGGCACGGGCGGCACCGTTAAAGATGGCGTTATCGAAATCCAGGGTGATCATCGCGATAAATTGCTCGTCTACATAACGGCGCAAGGCTATAAGGCCAAATTGGCTGGTGGATAGTTCCTGATCCTTCCAGTGAAAGGATCACAATTTTTATTGTTACACCCGAATCGGAGAACCACTATGAACGATAAAACTGCAATCGAAGCTGCGGTATTCCGACGTCTTCTTCAACATCTGGATGCGCGAAAAGATGTTCAGAATATCGATCTGATGAATCTCGCAGGCTTCTGCCGGAACTGTCTCGCCAAGTGGTACGTTGCCGCAGCGGCAGAACGAGGTGAAATACTCACCTACGAAGAAGCACGCGAACGAGTGTATGGCATGCCTTACATGGAGTGGAAAGTTCTATATCAAAAAGACATTCCTTCTGACAAGTAATCGGAATTAGTCGGGAATTATCGAAGTTTCCGTCAGATTGTGACTAGCTTCACAAACCTTGTATCACATGCCAGTAAATTTTTGAAAAGTATTAACGTGTATGGAATACTCGCCGCCATAGTAGAAATTAGATAATGGACTTGTGACGGCGGTGAAGGACTATGGATAAAAGAGACTTGGATATGTCCAGAAGTATTATTTCTGGATATGAGAGTGGACACTACGAACCTGCCAAGAATTACGATCGTTCAGAGTTTAAAAGCTACCACATTGAAGATCCCAAGCGGCGTGACAACCGTATTAGTATTCGTGTGTCAGGCAAGGATCTCGAGCAGTTACATAAACTCTCCCTCGAAGAAGGCGTACCTTCCCAGTCTCTTCTGGCAAACATTGTTCATAAATATGTGAATGGTTTGTTGCTTGAAGTGCCAGCTGCAGCCGGCAGAGAACACACCGCCGATACACAAGATTTCCAGGATTCAAAAAACACGCAGGAAATTTTTTAACTCGAATGTCTTTGGCGTAGAGACTTCGCTAATCATCCAGTTTCCGGAATTTAGTTTCGGGACTTTACAAAATCCGACCACACCACTTCGCGTTCGCCATCGAGATCCTTGAAGAGGAACGCCTGTCCTACCAGTTTCCACGTCATGTTCTGCTGCATGGGTTTGCCATCAACCAGCGCGAAATTCAGCGATAAAAAGGCCTCCTCGACTTCAGTGAGAAAAAACGGCGAAAAAATTGCGGTATTTCTCGCCTGAACTTCCTGAATGAATTCTTGCTCGGTATTCAGCACCAATGTGCCCTGCAGCGCTTCGAAAATGGCTTCACGACCTTCCTCCGAAGCCTCGAACTGCAGATACAACAAAGGACCCTCCTGTTTAACAAACTTGATGCTTTCAGGAATCAGCATCGCGAGGAAACGTTCTTTTTCGTTGCCATTTTGTTCGAGTCTGCGCCGGCGTTTCTCCTCTTCTGTTCTGGGTTCTCTGCGGCTAGTGATCATCGCTCTGCGTTGAATGCGCTTTTTTAATCTGCGTTGATGTTCTTTTACGTCAACAGGTGTAGGTGGTTGGCCGTTTACCGAGATAAGCACATCACTATCGAGAAAAGGTTGGCTCGGATCGACGCGCCGGACAGTCGTTTCGTTCTCGAGCTTGTCTTCCTCGGCAAGGGTGTAGGTCCAGGTGCCGTCGTAAATATTGTCGATTTTGTTTATATATTCAGTGATGAGTTCAAAATAATCCTGCGAGTTTTGCGCCTTGGCTGACGGCAACAAAAAACACCAGGCGCATAACGACAGAATGGGTAGAAACGTTTTACGTTTCGAGCGAGAGTTTTCCATACAAAACCACTTCCATGTTGCTGACAATTATTTTGGTGTAAGAGGAACCAGCTTTGCCGCTTTGATATCGACGTGTTCCCATACTTTGCCAATGATGTAGGGATCATTCTGAATATGTTTTTCAAGGCTGGCGCGATCTGCAAATTCCAGGTGAAGCGTGGAGCCTATCATTCCGCCATTGGCGTCAAGAATCGCGCCGCCACTCAGAAACTGTCCATCTGCAATCATCTTTCTGACTGTCGCCAGATGAGTTTCCCGATGCGCCATCCTGCGCTCGAGTGCTCCAGCGTCAGTAAAATCCATTGCGGTTACTACAAACTGCATAACCTATTCCTCGCGTAAATGTTTGTTAAACCAGGTCAGCGTGCGTTGCCAGGATAAGTCAGCCGCGGCTTCATCAAAACGCGGCGTACTGTTGTTATGAAAACCATGGTTGGCACCAGCATAAACGTATGCTTCGAATTCAACACCTGCTGCTGTGAGAGCTTCGCCGAAGGCAGCTTGGCCAGCAACAATTCTTTCGTCCAGCTCGCCGTTGTGGATCAGAAGTGGCGCTTTGATTTTTGCAGCATCGTCGGCACTGACCTGGCTCCCATAATACGGAACACCTGCGGCAAGGTCAGGAAGTGCAACAGCAAGCTGGTTGACAACACCGCCACCGTAACAGAAACCGACTGCACCGACCTTACCGTTTGAGTCGGGATGACTTTGCAGAAACTTTACTGCAGCTACCCAGTTGGTGAACATTTCTTCGCGATCAAGTTCGCTCTGCATCTGGCGACCTTTGTCATCATCACCGGGCCAGCCACCAAACGAGGTCAGCGCATCGGGTGCCATGGCCATGAACCCCGCAACACCTAAACGACGCACCACATCTTCAATGTACGGATTACGGCCACGATTTTCATGAATCACGAGCACAGCCGGTAACGATCCGGTGGTATTGGCTGGTTTGACGAGATAACCCTGCCAGTTCTGCGGTGATGGGTACACAAGATATTCAGCAGTGATGCGTGCATCATCCGCAGCAATATCCTGAGCTTGAACATAATTCGGGCTGAGACTTTCGAGAATCGCAGTAGCACCGACAACACCCGCAGCAAATTTGCTGCTGCGATTGATGAATTCGCGTCGACTAATCCGTCCGTGAACATATTGATCAAAGTCTGCGAGAACCTGCGGATGAAAATCTTTGGCGGTTAGAGTGGGTTTTGCCATGTGTGCCTCCAGAGCTGTGTTATTTAAACCTCACTGATGAATTTGGTGATCAGGCAGGCATCGAGTCCTTCAATACCTTCTTCACTGCCGTGGCCACTTTCCTTGATGCCACCGAATGGCGACTCCGGTACTGATATCGCAAAGCTGTTGATGCCGATCATGCCAGCTTCAAGTTGCTCCCCGATCAACTTCACGCGTTTGGCGGAATCGGTAAACGCGAACGCTGCAAGACCAAAAGGCAGGCTGTTTGCCTTAACCATCACTTCATCAAAATCCTTGAATGGATTAATAAGTGCGACCGGACCGAACGGTTCTTCTTTCATGATGCGGGCTGAGTCGGGCAGGTTGGAAAGCACTGTGGGTTTGTAAAAAAATCCGGGGCCCGCTATTGCCTCTCCACCGGTATTCAGCGTTGCGCCTTTCGCTACGGCATCCTTGACCAAAGCATCCACTGCATCACGCCGGCGCGCATGAATCATGGGCCCCATGTTGCTACTTTCGTCGAGCGGATTACCGATCTTCATTTTGTTTACTCGCTCGGTGAAGCCAGCAACAAATTTTTCATAAAGCGACTCGTGAACAAAATAACGCGTAGGCGAAACACACACCTGCCCGCCGTTGCGGTATTTGGCTGTGACACACATATCAAGCGTGCTTTCGAGATTGACATCTTCAAACACGAGTACGGGTGCATGGCCACCAAGTTCCATCGTCGTGCGAATCATATTTTCAGCGGCAATTTTTACGAGTTCTTTACCGACTGGAATCGAACCAGTGAAACTCAATTTGCGAATTACCTTGGAGCGCAAAATATAAGGGCATACTTCGGCTGGCACACCAAACACAACATTAAACACACCATCGGGAACTCCAGCTTCTTGCAATGCTTTTGCCATCAATAACGCGGACGCCGGAGTGTCTTCGGCGGGTTTGATAATACATGAACAGCCAGCGCCTAATGCCGCGCCAAGTTTGCGAGCGGGATTGCCCTGCGGAAAATTCCAGGGCGTGAAAGCCGCTACAGGACCGATCGGTTCTTTTACTACCAACATTCGAGAGCCGGGTTGTCTTTGTGCGAGCACGCGCCCGTACGCGCGTCGTCCTTCTTCGGCATACCACTCGAGCACTTCTGTCGACATGTGTAACTCGATGCGCGACTGCGCGATCGGTTTGCCGGATTCCATGCTTGCAACTTTAGTTACCTGGTCAGCACGTTCCTTGAGAATTTCTGCAGCGCGGCGCAGGATTTCGCCGCGTTTTTCTGGAAGAACTTTGCGCCAGACTTTGAAGCCTCGTTCAGCCGCTGCAAGCGCACGATCAAGATCTCCTTGCGTGGCGTGTGGCAACTCACCCAGAACTTCACCCGTTGCGGGGTTCAATACCAACTCGCTTTTGCGAGATCCTTTGGAAATCCATTCGCCGTCTATGAACAATTGCAGCTCTGGATAAAGTTTGTCGTTAGTTGTCATGCGGCATCTCCTGAGGGACCGGTCGGTTCGGTTTATTTCAATTGCGGGAACTTGCGAACCAGCCTGAAGTTGGGTTGCTATGATCCTCCATAACTAACAACAGAGTAAATTTTTTACGCTGAAAAACCTTCATATTCCGTACGCAATTGCATATTGAGCGAGGGCAGTTTTCCTGATTTACTCCTCACCCGTCTTTGAATCCACATAGTCAGGTGATAGTAATGTCCGAAACCGTAAAAATAGCTTCCAATCCTGGTTATAAGCGCATCGCAACCGAAGAAGCTTTCGCCACTCCCGAACTGCTCAAGATGTATCGCAGGCTTTATGAAAGCAAAACGCTGGATGATCCAGGTTTTGACAGCCTCTGGGGTTTCTACTCATCTTCAATGGCCGCGCGGCCACTTTTTATTCGCGAAAAACTCGAGGATGTAGATGCTGTGCGACTTGCACACATGGATGAATCCGGTATCGATCATCAAATTCTTTTACTTACGTCTCCAGGTGTGCAGGTTTTTGATCGTGATACAGCCGTAGCGCTCTCAATTGATTGCAACGATTTTCTTGCTGAAGCGGTTCGTAAACATCCAACACGTTTCAGTGGCATGGCAGCGATTGCGCCTCATGCGCCAGAAGTTGCAGCGCAGGAATTAGAACGCTGCGTAAAATTTAATTTCAAAGGCGTCATCATCAATTCGCATACGCATGGCGAATATTTATCTGATCAAAAATTCTGGCCGATTTTCGAAGCGGCAGAAGCGCTGGATTTGCCAATCTACCTGCATCCTTACACTCCACCAAAAAACATGATTGGTCCAATGCTCGAAGCCGGCCTTGATGGCGCCATCTTCGGCTTTGGCGTTGAAACCGGCATGCATCTGCTGCGCATCATCACGTCAGGTGTGTTCGATCGTTTCCCGAAACTGCAGATCATCGTAGGTCACATGGGAGAGGCACTGCCTTACTGGATGTATCGACTGGACTACATGCATGCTGCTGGCGTAAAAGCCGGACGTTATGAATGTATGAAACCACTGAAGAAAAAAGTCAGCGACTATCTGCGTGAAAATGTCTACATCACCAACAGCGGTGTCGCTTGGGAACCTGCGATCAAATTTGCACAGCAGGTTATTGGTGTCGACAGAGTGATGTACGCGATGGATTACCCTTATCAGTACACACCACAAGAAGTGGTCGACCTCGATAATATGGACATGTCTGCCGAGCACAAAAAGATGTTCTTCCAGGGCGTGGCGGAAAAAGTTTTCAAATTGTAGAAATATGGTGCGGGTTTCTTGCAAGAAGTAACGCGTAATAGTCTCGTGGAAATGCAGTAACACGCGGGCACTGTTGGGCGGAGGTAGCGCCAGACTCACCAGAGTAACACGTTGAACTTTTTGCGTCGGAGTGATCCCGTTGAAAGCCAATTTCATCTTCGCATTTGCACTGCTTGCTGGACTTCTTGTTGCTGGACTTCTCGGAAGTTCAGCAAGTCAGGCGCAAGGTCCAGGGTTGGATTTTTCCGCAATAGAAATTTCGACAATTCAGCTTGAACCCAATATACATGTTCTGATGGGAGGCCCTGCGCAGGGCAATGTACTGGTTTTGACGGGTACTGATGGTACGTTCCTGGTTGATTCCATGTACGCACCGATGCACAGTAAATTGCTTGGGGCGTTGCAGGACATCACTGAGCAGAAAGTCAGATATATCGTTAACACCCATCTGCATGGCGACCACACGGCCGGTAATGCTGCGTTTGCGGAGGAGGGTGCGCTCGTCATCTCCCAAGCCAACACGCGTGATCGTATGCTCGCGCAAAATAATCCACTTCCTGTTGCTACCATACCGGTACTTACTTACGACACCAGCATGACCATTCGCATGAATGGTGAAACTGTGGATATCTTCTGGCCGGAAGCGGCGCATACAGATGGCGATTCCATCATCTATCTGCGTGACGCCAACATTTTGCATGCCGGTGATGTGCCTTCGTCTTTGCGTTATCCGAATATTGGAGTGAATGATGGCGGCACTGTTGCTGGCATGATGGCTGCCGCTCGTTTGATCATGAAAGTTGCCAATCCGCAGACAAGAATTATTGCGGGTCATCTTGGGCCTGTTGTTGGTTTTAAAGAGATCGAGCAACAGCTCGTTATGTTTGAAGCAGTCAGCGCCAGAATTCAAACAATGATTGATGAGGGTAAAACACTCGAACAAATCCTCACCGCAAAACCCACCGCTGAATTTGACGCTGCCCGGTCTGCGGGTGCGATCTCTGCAGATCAGTTTGTAACACTCGTACATACAGATTTATCGAGAGCTGATCTCAACTGAAAGTATTTCAGTGAGTAACTGATAGTTATCAATGAATAAACCAGTATTTGCCCAGTCGATAACCAATGGTTGGGTGAAGTGTGGGCGCGAACGTACGCGAAGGTTTTGCTGAACGATTGACCCTGGCGCTGGATGAGGCCGGTTATAACATTCGTCAGAAAAAGACCCTTGGCAGCTTGTTTTCTGTCACACCCCAGGCCGTGAGTAAATGGCTATCAGGTGAAGCGATGCCGTCCGCGATAAGGGCCCGCACGGTTGCGGAGAAACTGGGAGTAAGGCGCGCATGGCTACTCGACAACGAATTGCCGATGCGTGCACACGCGGCGGACATGAAAGAAACAGGTCGCAATTATTCTGCGCAGGAAGGCTTCAGTCTTTCGGGTGAAGAATTCAGGCTACTGGTGAATTTCCGCAA
>JAZKES010000063.1:91353-92897 GCA_040386995.1 Pseudomonadota bacterium
AGGAAGGCTTCAGTCTTTCGGGTGAAGAATTCAGGCTACTGGTGAATTTCCGCAAACTGACAAAACCATCGCGTAGTCTTGTGGAGCAACTTACTCAAACCCTCGCGCAACACCAGCCACGTAAATCAAAAGCGGGTTAATTAGTAAATTCGACGTTGCTGCAGTGGTCTTCTCGATTGAAAGTCAAAATGCCCGGAGTATGTTTATCGCTGGGTGTTATTAATTTTCGATAAGACCGAAACTAACTTTCGGAAATAATAAAAAAGGGGCAAATAAGCCCCTTTTTTATTCAAGGGAGGTTAATTAGAACGGATACTTGTTTTGCCCTGTCTGGATCGTAACCCATTTCAGTTCGGTCAGTTCATCCATCGAGTAATGTCCGCCTTCACGGCCGGAGCCGCTGCCTTTGACTCCGCCGAAAGGAATGATTGGCTCATCACGCACTGATGGTCCGTTGATGTGGACCATGCCTGCTTCTATGCCTTCGGAAATCGCGATGGCTTTCTGCAGATCATTGGTGATTACCGCAGATGACAAACCATAATCGGCATCGTTGGCCAAAGCCAATGCATGCAAATAATCGTTGGCCTTGATTACAGACGCGACTGGTCCAAAACACTCGGTTTTGAAAATCGACATTTGCTGAGTGATATCGGCTATTACGGTTGGCTGGAAAACATTGCCTTCATAGTTGCCACCGGCAAGGACGCGTGCGCCTTGGGCTACTGCTTTATCGACTTGCTCTTTGATGAACGGACCTTGGGTTGTGCGAATCAATGGTCCAACAACCAAGCCTGGTTCACGTGGATTGCTGCCGTATTTCACTGCTGCAACTTTTGTAGCGAAGCGTTTGCAGAACTCGTCGTAAATGCCTGCTTCAACGATAACGCGTGAACCAGTCATGCAAATCTGGCCCTGATGCATAAAGTTGCTGAACGTCGCGGTGTTTACCGCGTAATCGACATCGGCATCATTCAGCACGATGATCGGGTTTTTGCCGCCCATTTCCAGCGCAAAACGTTTGCCGTGAGTAGCGGCGATAGCACCAACCTGACGACCTACTTTGGTGGAGCCGGTGAAGGTTACAAATTTCACGCGCGAATCAGTGATCAAGCCGTCGCCAAGTTCTGCGCCCATCGCAGGTATTACGTTCAGAACACCTGGAGGGAAACCCGCATCGCGAAACAGTTCGCCGAGTTTCAGGCCGACGACAGGTGTCATTTCGGAAGGTTTGAGAATTACGGTATTGCCTGCAGCGAGTGCGAAACCTATTTTGCGAATGCCGAGCAGTAGCGGAAAGTTGAACGGCGCAATCGCCAACACTATGCCGAGTGGTCTGCGGATGCTGTATGACTTCACGCCAGGATAATCAGAAAGATACGTTTCGCCTTTTACTCTGCGGCATTCGCCAGCCATGGAACGCAAGTAGGAAGGTGTGTGATGTGTTTCGTAACCTGCCTTGAGCAGAGTGGAGCCAGCTTCATCAATCAAAACTTCGGCAAGTTCCTTGCTGCGTGCTTCCATGAGGTCCGCAGCTTTGAGCA
>JAZKES010000063.1:92997-137660 GCA_040386995.1 Pseudomonadota bacterium
TCAAGTGATGCGCGTAATCTCTGCTGGTATGGAACTGCGTCTGTTGCTGAGATGTATAACGCATGACCATTCCATGCGTGTACCAATAAACTGCTCAGCTGCAAAAATGCGTAAGCGCCATCTTCAGTGAGGCCACTTTTGGTTGTCTCGATGTCTATCAACTTAGCGAGTGTTGCCAAGACTATCTCAGGCAAAATCTGCAATGAGTTGGAGAATGGCGAATCTCCGGTAGCGGCTTCGGTCGCAATCACGTCCAGCAATTTTTTCAATAACGCGCCGTTGTCTTTTAGCACTTTGCGTTTTAGATAATCGAGCGCCTGTATACCGCTTGTGCCTTCGTAAATCGATGTGACGCGAACATCTCGTGCGAGTCTTTCCAGTGGATAATCGTTTGTATAACCATAACCGCCCAGAACTTGTATGCCTTGATTGGCAACCTGGAACGCCGTTTCTGCGCAAATTGTTTTGGCGATCGGGAGCAGTAATTCTCCGAGTGTTTGCGAGAACTCTGAGCCTTCTGCATCGGCAACATCAAAATACAACGCTGTGCGTAGCGCCAATGCGCGCAGCAGTTCACTTTCCGCCGTTATCTCGAGCAGCATACGTTTCACGTCAGGATGATCGCTGATCATGACCGGTTTATTCAGCGGATGGCCGCCTTGAGGCCGCAGCACCGCATATTCAATCGCATGCAGCGTCGCGGCATTGGCAACTGCTGATCCCTGCACCGCAACCGAAAGACGCATCGCATTAAGCATGACGAACAATGCCTGCAAGCCGCGACCCGCTTCGCCAATCAGATAACCACGTGCGTCTTTTATGTCGAGCACACAAGTAGGAGATGCATGCAGACCCATCTTGTGTTCGAGCCTCAGCACAGTAATGCCGTTGCTTGCGGTCGGATCATCGATGAACTTCGGAACCGCAAAAAGGCCGAGTCCACGCGTGCCGGCTTCGCCATTCGGAACACGTGCCAACATCAAATGGAGTATTTGCCCCGTGGCATCATGGTCGCCGTAGGAGATCCAGATTTTGCTGCCAGTAAGCAACCAGCTACCGTCTTGTTGAGGGCGCGCGGATGTCAGGATTCTCCCAACATCTGATCCTGCCTGTGGCTCACTGATTACAATCGTACTGGCTATTTCGCCGCTGATAAGACCGGGTACCCAACTTGCTTTTAAGTCATCACTCGCGTTTTTCAGCATGGCCAGCACAGCACAGCGCAGGTTGATGCCGATCATACCGAAGGCTAGATTGGCCCCATCGCATAATTCCTGAACAGCGCTTTGCACTACTCTGGGAAAACCAAGGCCACCGTATTCTTCAGGCATTCCAAGTGATGGAAATCCGAGGCTGCACCACTCGGTATAAACACCAACGGTACCGGGTGGCAAAGTTACTTTTCCATCGACCAGTCGGCATCCTGATATATCACCTGACGCAGCTAGCGGAACGAGACTGGATGAGGCGAAACCTGCGGCCTGCTCCAGCACCATGCTGACAGTTTCGGTATCGACATGCGCAAACAATTCAGTGTTTTGCAGGCGGGATAGACCACCAATGCTTGCGAGGTGAAACTGCAAGGCTTCTGTTTGAAGCGAAGTAATGCTCATAAGGATTTTTTTCTTCTTTTACAGGCTTAATTTAAGGGTCTATTGCATTGTCACACAGGGCGCGTCCGACTGGCAGTCCTTGCATATACCAATACAGTGATTTACTTTACGCGACCTCAATTTCCCACAATAAAAATCAGGCTCGACCTGCCATCCACAGATTACGGAATAATTATGCAAACCACCTACAAGGGCATGCTTTCACCTGTCAGCTTAGCGGTTGCTTTGGCGCTGTTATCACATACTGCGTCGGCACAGACCGACCGTCTTGAGTCAATCGTGATCACAGCTGATCGGCAACAGAATGCCTTGCGCGATGTTCCCGCGAGCATTTTCAGCCTGGATGCAAATGCACTGGATACAGTGCGGCATATTCATATCAATGAAAGCCTGGTGCGTGTACCTGGAGTCTGGATCAGCAGAAACAATGGCCAGGAAAGCCTCACGGCTATTCGCTCGCCAGTGCTTAGCGGTGCTGGTAGTTGTGGCGCGTTTCAGATGGCGCTTGATGGGATCCCGCTGCGTGCTTCAGGCTTTTGCAACGTAAACCAGATTTTTGAAGCGAATACTGAACAAGCTGGAACCGTTGAAGTAATTCGTGGCCCCGGCAGCATTTTGTATGGTGCGAATGCCGTGCATGGTGCGATCAACATCATCAGTGATCCGATTACAGATAATCTTTCCGGTGATGCTGGTGTGGAAGCGGGTCCACATGGTTACGCCAGATTTATGGGTACGCTCAGCGACACCTCGGGTAAAAATGGCTATCGCATCAGTTTCAATGGCGCTAACGACGATGGTTATAAACGTGATTCCGGCTACGGCCAGCAGAAATTAAGCATGCAACATCGTTACACCGGTGGAAATGTCACCATCACCAATGCTTTTCACGCTACCAACCTGAATCAGGAAACAGCGGGATTTATCCAGGGGCACGATGCGTATAAAGATGACAATCAGAAACGCGTGAACCCCAATCCGGAATCGTTCCGCGACGCAGAATCGTATCGCCTGAGCAGCCAGATCGCATTCGCAGCTACTGGCGGTACCTGGATGTTTACACCTTATTACCGCAAAACCGACATGACTTTTCTGCAACATTTTCTACCGGGCATTCCGTTAGAGGAAAATGGCCAGAATTCGTTTGGTCTTCAAAGTATGTTCTCCAGCACTTTCGGCGAAAGAGTGAATTGGCAGACAGGCCTGGATATGGAAACTACCGAAGGTTTCCTGAAAGAAACCCAGAGTGTTCCCGCTACAGGTACACCTGCTGTTGTTGGCACCATTCCACTGGGTAAGCATTACGATTACGAAGTTGATGCAGTCCTGGTATCACCGTTTGTGCAAACCAGGTTCCAGGTGAACCCGCAGCATCAATTGTCGCTTGGCGTACGTTATGAATCACTTGAATACGATTACGACAACCTGATGCGAGATGGCAGGTTAAAAGAAGATGGCACTGCTTGTGGCTTTGGTGGCTGTCGTTTTAATCGTCCTGCCGACAGAAGTGATGATTATGAAAATGCCTCTGTACAACTGGGCTGGATTTACGATTTTGCCGACAATCAACAGGTTTACGTGAACTTGGCTCAGGCGTTTCGCGCACCTGATACTGGAGAGGTATACCGTCTTCAGGGTACGCAGAACGTTGCTGATCTTGAATCCGAGCAAATGGACAATTTCGAAGTGGGCTATCGGGCCGATCTGGATCGAATCAGTTATACCTTCGCCGCTTTTCACATGGAAAAGGAAAATGTAATTTTCCAGAACAGTGATCGCATCAATATCAGCGGTGCTCAAACCAAACATCGTGGTCTGGAATTTAACTCCGTTGTTGCCCTTACGGATTCCCTTAGCCTGACAGTAGCCGCTTCTTATGCGCGCCATACCTATGAAGGGAATGTTAATCCTGGAGCCGTGCAACTGGCTGGCCTGGATATTGATACTGCGCCGCGTTTTACCGGCAGCTCGCAGTTGATGTGGAAAATTAGTGACGAGCGCAGCCTCGAACTCGAGTTGGTCCATATGGGTTCATACTTTACTGATGAGGCCAATACCGCGAAATATGATGGCCACGATCTGGTTAACCTGCGTTATCAGGCGACTATGGGAGAGCGTTGGTACTACGCGGCTCGTATCACCAATCTCCTGGATACCGACTACGCTGAACGCGCTGACTTTGGCTTTGGAGTTGATCGCTATTTTGTTGGTGAGCCAAGAGGCATGTATTTCACAGTAGGGCAGAAGTTCTAGGAACGTATACGCACAAAAAAAAGCCCCGCTTTCGTAAGAGAGCGGGGCTTTTTTTGTTCTGCAAATTTCCGGATGTGTCTATAACTGGCTGTCTTCACTAGAACAGCATTTAGACACTCTGCAAAAATCGCTTGAGTTCAGCATAGGTTGGCTCGGGATTTTCCGTCTGGAACGAATGGCCGCCGGGCATCGCCTTGCCTTCGGCATTGGTAGCTTCCATTTGCCAGATTTCCAAAACGTTATACATTCTGCCCATGGATGCGTTGTCTCCCCACAATACGTTTAATGGGCATTCGATTTTTTTCCCCTCGGCCAGATCGGCTTCGTCAATTTCTATATCCATTCCGGCGGACGCTCGATAGTCCTCACACATGGCATGTATTGCGGCGGGGTCTTCATAAATCTTGCTGTAGGCTGCGCCAACTTCACCCGGACCACCGCCGACGAAAAGGCCGGTTTTGGCAATGATGTCTTCAGGGAATGGTGCGGGTCGGATAAACATAAACCAGTGAATGTATGCGTCTACAAACTCTTTGGTGACGTGTGAATAGAGGTAATGCGCAGGGACGATATCCAGAACCGTCAGGCTCTTTACTGCTTCAGCGTGATCAATGGTCAGGCGTCGTGCAACTCTTCCTCCTCTGTCGTGGCCGACAAGGTCGAAATTTGCAAAGCCGAGCATATCCATGATGTTTAACTGATCCTGCGCCATTGTGCGTTTGGAATAGTTGATATGGTTTTCACCGCCATCAGGTTTGCTGCTCCAGCCGTAGCCTCGCAGGTCTGTTGCAACAACGGTGAAGTCTTTGGCGAGTTGGACCGCCACTTCAGCCCAGGCGAGATGAGATTGGGGCGCCCCATGGAGCAAGAGAACAGGTGGGCCACTACCGCCGACTAATGCGTGTATCGAAACGTCGTTGGTATCTAGTGTTTTTACTTCGAAACCTGGGAAGAGGCGCTCATCGAGCTCCTGGTTTGAAGCTGCAGTCTGGGCAAATAGGTTAGAATCGAGATACAGGGTGGAAGCGACAAATAATCCGCTTTGCTCCAGGAATCTTCGCCTTGTTGCTTGTTTCAGCATCATCGGGAAGAATGTATTAGACATTGCGGGCTCCGGTAGAAAAATGTACGGAGCAGCGTAACGAATGCGACAGATAAAAAAAAGCCTCGAAAGTAAACTGCATTTTTCGAGGCTTTTCAGAGGGGGCCGTTAGCGGATCGCTGTCAAAATCGCCCTTACTACTACAAACTTCAGTGAAGACGATTTTGAAAGAAATCCCGGTTGGTATTGCGATATTCTTTATTGCCGAACCGTACGGTACGGTGTGAATATTATCCATGCTCGCCTAATGAGTCAAGTTTATTTCCCTAAATTCACATTTATTTCTATATTGCCGGATAAATTCTTTATTAATTAAAGAAATTAATCCTTTTCACCCAGCAAAATATTGAGACCTTTAATGACTACGAACGCCACTAATGTAACGCCGATCAAGACCAGGACTATGGACAAACGCGAAGAAGTACTTGATATCGCTAGCGAAACTTTTCTAAGTAAGGGTTTTGATGGCACTAGTATCAACGTGATGGCGCGAGAAGCGGGGATCTCCAAGGAGTCCATTTATCGCTATTTCGGCAGCAAGGAAGATTTGTTCCTGGCTGTAGTTGAAAGGGAGCTGGAGGTTTATAAAAAAGGAATGCAGGAAACCATCAGCCACTTTCATGGCAAGACACTGAAGGAGGCGTTGTTCAGTGTTGCAGAGGCAACTCTTCGTGTTGCATCTGATGATCGCACACTAGCTTTGCGCAGACTTATATTCCAGATGTCTGCGAATGGTTCAAAAGTGGGTAGCCACTATTTTCTCGCTGGCCCTGACATCGCTTACCAGAATCTCGTCAGATTGTTCGAGCATTACCAGCCCGCGGCCGATTTTCCAGTGACTAAACTCAGCCGTTATTTTATTGCGATGGTATTGCATCGTACGATGCTACAGCGCGAATGTGGCGTGCAGGAAAGTTTGAGTCTGGAAGAAATCAGGCGCCGCAGTATCGAAGCTGTGGAAGACTTTTTACAGGCATTTTGTCATGAGTCCAAACCTGCTTGATCGGATGACCTTGCGAGCCATTCACGAACAAACAGTTTGTAATATCCAGTAGTCATTCCTTACCAGGTAATCTAGAGAAGTCCCTTGGATATCTCTAGATTACCGACTTCTCTTTCAAAACATTCATCACTCTTTCAATACATTCTTCTATGTCGAGCTCGTGAGTAGGAAGAATCAAATCTGCATTCGCTGGTGGCTCGTATGGAAAAGAAATACCGGGTACGTTTCCTGTAGGGTTGATTGCCTCAGCGGCGTACAGTCCGCTCGGATCCCGCTTGACGCAAACTTCGAGCGGCGGATTTAGATAAACCAGAATGCAGCTTTCCTCGCCAATAACACTGATTGTGTGCTCCCTGGCTTCAACACTTGGGGCAACAAACGCGGCGCAGCAAATCAAACCTGAGTCGTTCAGATAACGCGCAATGTACGCGCTGCGGCGCAGATTTTCGGCGCGTCCGCCTGCATCATGCGGAAGGTCTTTACTGATTCCCAGACGCATCACTTTGCCGTCGAGCACTGCGCTGGCTTTACCCTTGTCGAAAAGGCGTCTTTCCAGCGTATGGGCAAGAGTGGTTTTTCCTGACCCTGACAAGCCGACGAACATCACAGTTACTGGTTTTTGGCCATAACGGCCGGCTCTTTCTTCAGGTGTTACATAAACGTGATTCGTGCTGTCCTTATGGCTGGTTTTGATATCGCCTTCGATCATGCCTGCGCCAACAGTGACGTTGGTAAGGCGGTCAATGATGATGAAAGCACCAGTGCTGATGATGCGTTTATAAGGATCGAAATACAGCGTTTGGTTAAACGTAACTTCACACAAGCCTATTTCGTTCAACTCTAACGCTGATGCTGGTTTATGTTCCAGTGTGTTCACATCGGTTTTGTGGACGATTGAACTGACTTGGCCGCTCAGAAATTTACTGGCGTGTTTAAAGTCATACTGTTTGCCGGGCAACATTGTGGCTTCGCTCATCCACACGATGGTCGCCATAACGGAGTCTCTTGCAGAAGGCAAGTTGTCTGCGTGTACTAACTGGTCGCCGCGACTGATATCGATTTCGTTTTCCAATGTCAGCGTAACTGCCATTGGGGTATAGGCTTGTTCCAGCTCTTCATCAAAAGTAACGATGGATTTTATTCGGCTGGATTTTCCGGAAGGAAGGACGGTAACCAAGTCCCCTTTGCGAACTATGCCGGAAGCAATCGTTCCGCAATAACCGCGGAAATTAAGATTCGGACGATTCACGTACTGGACAGGAAAACGGAAGTCCGCGAAATTTTTATCGGCGGTTATTTTCACGTTCTCGAGCATCGACATCAAAGTAGGGCCGTCATACCACGGACTGTTCACACTGGGATTAACGACGTTGTCGCCATTCAATGCGGAGATTGGAATAAAAGTTAGCTCGCCTGTATCGAGATCTTTGGCGAAGTCCAGATAGCTGGCTTTTATTTTTTCATAAACCGTTTGATCGAAATTCATCAAGTCCATCTTATTGATCGCAACGATGATGTGACGAATCCCGAGAAGGCTTGCAATGAACGTATGACGGCGAGTCTGTGTCATCACGCCATGGCGGGCATCGATCAGAATAATGGCGAGCTCGCAGTTTGAGGCGCCGGTAGCCATGTTGCGCGTATATTGTTCATGACCGGGCGTGTCGGCAATAATGAACTTGCGCTTGGCGGTGGAGAAATAGCGGTAGGCAACGTCGATTGTTATGCCTTGTTCGCGTTCTGCCTGCAGGCCGTCTACCAGTAATGCCAGGTCAATTTTGTCGCCAGTCGTTCCTGATTTGATGCTGTCAGATTTGATGGCCTCGAGCTGATCCTCATAAATCATCTTTGAATCATGCAGAAGACGTCCGATCAACGTACTTTTGCCGTCGTCCACACTTCCACAAGTTAATAAACGCAGTAATTCCTTGCGCTCATGTTGAGCAAGATAGGCGTTTATGTCGGTACTGATGAGTTCTGATTGATGAGACATACTGAGTTTCTGTCGATACCCTTGAATGATTTGGTTGAAAGCCTGGAGAAAAAACTAGAAATAACCTTCGCGTTTTTTCTGTTCCATGGAGCCCGCTTGGTCGCTGTCTATCAAGCGCCCCTGACGTTCCGAGGTTGTCGTTAGCAGCATCTCCTGAATGATTTCAGGTAGTGTTGTTGCGTGCGACTCAACAGCTCCAGTGAGTGGGTAACATCCCAGAGTGCGGAAACGCACCATTTTTTTAAATTGCCTGGTTAATAATTCTTCGGGAACGCGATCATCGTTGACCATTATGGTCGCTCCTTCATAATTTATTACAGGTCGTTCCTTGGCAAAATACAAAGACGGGATATCGATGTTGTTGAGATGAATGTATTGCCAGACATCGAGCTCAGTCCAATTCGATAAAGGGAAGACCCGAATGCTTTCTCCTTTATTAATGCGGCCGTTATACAAATTCCATAATTCTGGTCGCTGATTTTTCGGATCCCAGCGATGATTCTTGTCGCGGAACGAATAGACACGCTCCTTGGCCCTGGACTTTTCTTCATCGCGACGCGCACCGCCAAAGGCTGCGTCAAATTTGTATTTGTTCAATGCCTGCTTAAGAGCTTGAGTTTTCATGATATCGGTGTGTTTCTGGCTGCCATGACTGAAAGGCCCTATGCCCGCATCCACTCCTTCCTGATTGATATAAACAATCAGATCCAGCCCGAGTTTTTTTACCTGGTTGTCCCTGAATTCAATCATCTCTTTGAACTTCCACGTTGTGTCTACGTGTAGAAGGGGAAAAGGAAGCTTGCCAGGATAGAAGGCTTTAAGTGCAAGGTGCAGCATGACGGCAGAATCTTTGCCTATCGAATAAAGCATTACAGGCTTATCAAATTCTGCGGCAACCTCTCGGAGAATATGGATGCTTTCCGCTTCAAGTTGCTTAAGGTGGGTCAAACGATAATCGGACATTGAATATTTGTGCCTGAAATTTGGTAATACCTACGAGGTAGGTAATTTTGAAGGTGGATTATTATAGGGGAAGTAGCAACCAGGCCCTATACAGAATAAGAGTGCTAGGGCGTTTCCGGAATTTTTCCGAGGCCAAAGTCATCGTCAAGCATGTGTTTCTGATCCGGAGCGGGCTTAGGCGCATAGTCTAGTGGCGGGGCCATTTGTCTGAATCTTTCGTTATATAGCGGTGAATTCGAGCCTGAGCCCAGTAAAGTTTTATCATCCGAATTTAAATTCAATTGATTGGAAATATAGTCCGGGCAGAGGGAGCGAGCGCCATCGGCCATGTGTACATAAACATCTTTGTAGCTTTCTGTCAGTCGATTCAGCAATTGAGCTGAGCTGCTAAAGTGAGCATGAACATTGTTTTTATAATTTTCGTGTTCATTTGTAAGACTTTGCAACTGTTGCTCAAGGGCATCTATGCGAACTTCATCGGACCTGAATATCTTGAATAATACGGCGCCTAGCGCAGCCCCGCCGAAAAAACAGCAAATACCAACCAACCAGATCATCCTAATACTCCACTTGTCATGCTACTAAATTTTGGCAAGTCGCTTGTGATTATACCTATAATTGCGGCTCTGAATTACAGAATACCAGAAGGATTTCAAATTGCCTGATTCGCAAGCTTCATCAGGACCTCTCCTTGTTTATCGGCAGGATCTTGCGCGAAAAATCATCGTGGAAGATGCGGCTCAACTGCTGGCGGTTCAGGAGCTTGAGCTAATTCATCAGTATTTGTTGCAAATATCGCCGGACTCGCAGTCGCGTTGGCACAAACTGAAAAAAACTTTGGGTCTCTCCAGCGTTGACGTGCCTCAAGGGCTTTATATCTGGGGAGGTGTTGGGCGGGGAAAGACTTATCTGATGGATCTTTTTTTTCATTCTCTTCCGGGGCCAAGGAAGATGCGTATGCACTTTCATCGTTTCATGTTGATGGTGCATCGAAAGCTGGAAGCAGAGAGAGGCCAAAGCAATCCACTTGTGCGGGTAGCTCAAGGTATTGCCAAAGAGATTGACGTTCTGTGTTTTGATGAGTTTTTTGTTTCTGATATTGGTGATGCCATGATTCTGGCAAATTTGCTTGAGGCGCTTTTTTCGCTGGGAGTTATTCTGGTGACCACGTCAAACATAGTGCCGGATAAGCTTTATGAGTACGGGCTGCAACGACAAAAGTTTATTCCGGCCATAACATTGATCAAGCAACATGCAAAAGTCATCAACGTGGATGGAGGTATTGATTATCGGCTGCGGTCTTTAAACAAAGCGGCTGTATATCATTACCCGCTGACGCAAGAAAACGATCTTGCGATGGGGATGCTCTACGAGAAGTTAACGGGTGCGCAGCACAGTGAAAAGGACAAGATGCTGGATATACAGGGAAGGGCGGTACTGGCTAAGCGCTGGAGCGAAGGGCTGGTCTGGTTTGACTTTGCAACCTTGTGCGGTGGTCCAAGAGGTTCGGCGGATTACATTGAGCTGGCTCAGCAATGTCACACAGTATTTCTTTCAGACATACCCATTTTGTATGGAAATAGTGATGACAAAGCGCGCAGATTTATCACCTTAATCGACGAGTTTTATGATCATAATGTTATTCTCGTAATTTCTGCGGCGGTTGGTTTGAAGGATTTATACCAAGGGCAGGACTTGAGTTTTCCATTCGCGCGTGCCCAGAGTCGGCTTTTGGAAATGCAGACAACGGAATACCTTGGCAAGCCACATAAACCAGAGTGATAGTCGCTCCTTGGCCTGAAGATGGTCGGGAGTTCAGTCTTTTTCTAATAATAATTCTAAACAAGGCTTGAATCTGTCTGGTCCCGTCGGTAGAATTCGCGCCCCTAACAACCGGCGATGCCGTTGTAAGTCAAAATTTGCAGCTACACAGCTGTGAATAAAGACAAAAACACGTTTTGAATGACCCGCTACCCCTCGATTTATCCGTCCAGGCAGTGGAAATCAGCGAGTTCGTAAGCCAGGTTAAAGCAAATAAATCAGTCAGATACTGCATCTGATCATGAAAGATTGCTGGGTAAAGACAGACTTAGAGAAGATATAGATCATGAAAACTTTTACTGCAAAAAAAGAATCCGTTCAGCATGACTGGTTCGTGGTAGATGCAGCTGGCAAGACCTTGGGTCGGCTGTCTGCAGCAATAGCACACCGCCTGCGTGGCAAACACAAAGCTGAATATACAACGAACGTTGATACTGGTGATTACATCGTTGTTATCAATGCAGAGAAGGTCGCCGTGACGGGTACCAAGGGTAAAACCAAGCTTTACCACACGCACTCACAATTTCCAGGCGGCTTGAAAACCTTGTCGTTCAATGAGCTGATTGCTCGTACCCCTGAAGAAGCCATCAAACTGGCTGTCAAAGGTATGATTCCCCGCTCCCCGCTGGGTCGCGACATGATGCGCAAACTCAAGATTTATGCCGGTGATCAGCATCCACATGCTGCTCAGCAACCAGCCCAATTAACACTCTGACAGGACTCTATTTCCCATGGCAGTGACTCAATATTACGGCACAGGACGTCGCAAGACCTCTACTGCCCGTGTGTACCTTACCGCAGGCAACGGCACTATCACGATCAACAATCGCACTATTGATAATTTCTTTGGTCGTGAAGTAGCTCGCATGATTGTGCGTCAGCCTCTTGAGCTGCTGGCACTGGTTGATAAGTTCGATATCAACGTAAGTGTATCCGGCGGTGGTAGTTTCGGTCAGGCTGGTGCTATTCGCCACGGTGTGACCCGCGCACTTATTGAGTATGACGAGGCTAATCGTCCTGCTCTGCGTAAAGCGGGTTTTGTTACACGTGACTCACGAGAAGTCGAACGTAAAAAAGTTGGCTTACGCAAAGCCCGCAAGAGACCTCAGTACTCCAAGCGTTAATCGCTTTGATACAAGTTTCACCGAAACGCCGAAATCGCCTGATTTCGGCGTTTTTGTTTGGCGCGACGAGTCGGGAATCAAGCCACTAACCAGCGTGTTTGCCTTGAATAGAAGTCCCTAATTTTGGTAGTATGCGCCGCATTTTCCAGTCTATCTATCCTTGGGTTCCCAAGAAATCTTTTGAGGAGAAAAATCGTGAATGACGGCACTGTAAACAAGAGCCGCAGACGCTTTTTGATCGGAAGCACCACTTTAGTGGGAGCTGCCGGCGGAGTAGGCGCTGCCGTTCCATTTGTTGGCTCATGGAGCCCAAGTGCCAAAGCACTTGCTGCTGGTGCCCCTATCACCATCGACATAAGCAGGCTTGAAGTTGGTGAGTTGTTAGGTCCTATGCCGGCATGGCGTGGCCAGCCTGTGTTCTTGATGCGCCGTGACGAAACCATCCTTGCCAATCTTCGTGACAACACAGCTCACCTCGCTGACCCAGCATCCGAAGTACCTGACCGACAACCTGGGTATGCCCAGAATGAATTCCGGTCACGTAAACCTGAAATCATGGTACTGGTTGGCATTTGTACTCATCTTGGCTGTTCGCCCAAATTATTTGCAGAAGTTCAACCGCAGGACTTTGACCCCAATTGGAAAGGCGGATTCTTCTGTCCTTGCCACGGCTCCATGTTTGACTTGGCGGGCCGTGTCTTCACAGGTGTTCCTGCACCAACGAATCTCAGAGTTCCCCCTCACTACTTCGTTAATGACAACGTAGTGGTAGTAGGACTTGATGCGGAGAATTCCTGATGGCCAGTGTTGATCAAAAAGAAATTGCAAACAAAACTGAAGTGAAAGGTTTCCTTGGCTGGATCGACGCGCGTCTGCCCGTCATTAACGCCTTTGAAAAACACATGAGTAAGTACTACGCACCGAAGAATTTTAATTTCTGGTACGTGTTTGGTGTACTTTCCATGGTTGTTCTGGTTAACCAGCTGCTGACTGGCATCTGGCTGACAATGAATTTCACTCCGAGTGCTGAAGCGGCGTTTGCGTCCGTTGAGTACATCATGCGTGATGTGAATTATGGCTGGATACTCCGCTACATGCATTCAACGGGAGCGTCGGCATTTTTTATAGTCGTATATCTGCATATGTTCCGTGGGTTGATGTATGGCTCTTACCAGAAACCCCGTGAACTAATCTGGATTTTCGGTATGACCATCTATCTCGTGCTGATGGCCGAGGGTTTCATGGGCTATGTATTGCCATGGGGGCAGATGTCCTACTGGGGGGCTAACGTAATTGTGAGTTTGTTCGGTGCCATTCCAGGTATTGGGCAGGATCTAACCGTCTGGATTCAAGGTGATTACCTTATTTCTGGCGCAACGCTCAATCGCTTTTTCGCCTTGCACGTCGTAGCTCTGCCGCTCGTACTTGTGGGTCTGGTAGTTTTACATATTCTGGCATTGCATGAAGTCGGTTCGAATAACCCCGACGGAATTGAGATCAAGAAAAACAAGGACGCCAATGGCATCCCGCTGGACGGAATTCCCTTCCACCCGTACTACACTGTGCACGACCTCGTTGGCATCGTAGTTTTTCTGTTCGTATTCTGCTTTGTTCTGTTCTTCATGCCGGAGATGGGTGGCTACTTTATCGAGCACGCCAACTTCGAAGAAGCGAACAACCTGAAAACACCTGAGCACATTGCTCCAGTCTGGTACTTCACGCCATTTTTCTCAATGTTACGCGCGGTGACTTATCCCTTCCTCGGCTTTGATGCCAAGATGTGGGGAATGATTGTGATGGGCTTGGCCATTGCCATTTTGTTTGTGGTTCCCTGGCTGGATAGAAGTCCTGTGAAATCGATGCGTTATAAAGGCTGGTACAGCCGGATTGCGTTGTTGGTTTTCGTCGTGTCATTCATCATTCTTGGCGTATTGGGAACGATGATTGCGACTGGCCCCAGGACTGCACTTGCGCAGATTTGTACTGTTCTCTACTTCGCGTTTTTCCTGGCAATGCCGTGGTATACGCGTCGGGAGCAGGTCACAGTTCCTCCGCAGCGAGTTACTGGCAGATTCATAACAATTCCTCAATTGCTGTTGTCGTTGCTATTGATAGGTGGGCTGACTGTATTGCCATTGATGGCTGTAGGTGCGGAAGCAGAGATTGAGCTTGAACATATTAAAGTTGATATGAAAGACAAGGCCTCCCTGCAATCTGGCGCAGCAACGTTTATCAACTACTGTATGGGCTGTCACAGTGCCAGCTTCTCGCGGTATCAGCGCGTGGCAACCGATCTCGATATTCCGGAAGCATTGATGGAAGATCACTTGTTGCTCGACCCTGACGCAAATATCGGCGATTTGATGGTTAGTTCGATGCCGTTGGAAGCCGCGAAAAACTGGTTTGGTGCTGCTCCTCCGGACCTCACTTTGGTCGCACGTGTGCGCAGTCCAGAATGGCTCTACGGATATTTGAAGGGCTTTTACCAGGATGACAGCAGACCGTTTGGTGTCAACAATCGTGTCTTTGAAAACGTAGCGATGCCGAATGTGCTGGAGAACCTGCAAGGCCAGCAGTTGCCGTGCACGGAAGAGGGTTGTGTAGAAACTATTCACGTCGAGGGCACGGGTAAACTGAGCCCGGAAGAGTTCGATAAACAGGTGTATGATCTCGTTAATTTCCTGACTTATCTTGGCGAGCCAGCCCTGATGCATCGAAAAACAATAGGTGCATACGTGTTGTTTTTCCTGGCCTTCCTGTTTGTATTTGCATTTATGCTAAATCGCGAATATTGGAAAGACGTTCATTAATTATTAAGTAAGGCTTGAGGCAAAAATATGGGAGTTGTTACCAAACGCTCATCGATGTTGTTTTATTCAGATGGCTATAGTCAGTTCAGTCACCGTGTACGTATCGTACTGGCAGAAAAAGGCGTAACTGTCGAAGTTGTCGATGTTGATATTTATGATAAGCCGGAAGATCTGGCTGCACTTAACCCCTATAACAGCCTGCCAACACTCATTGATCGTGATCTCGTTCTTTATGAACCGAACATCATGATGGAATATCTTGATGAGCGTTTTCCACATCCACCACTGTTTCCGGTTTATCCAGTAGCACGCGCCCAGAGCCGTCTTTGGATGTATCGCATTGACCGCGACTGGAGTGGCCTCGTTGAAAAGCTGCAAGCCGAAGATGGAACGCCTGCTGAACTCGAAAAAGCGCGTAAAGAGCTGCGTGAAAGCATTATTTCCGTGTCACCGATTTTTGCGGAAAAACCCTACTTCATGAGTGATGAATTCACGATTGTTGACTGTTGCGTCATGCCTATCTTGTGGCGCCTGCCAGAAATTGGAATTCGCTTGCCAGAAACCAAAGCCACTAAACCTTTGCTGGAATATCGCCAGCGGTTATTTGATCGGGAATCAGTTCAGCAAAGTCTGTCTGAACAGGAAAGAGAGATGCGCAGCTGATGTACGCCTTGGCGAGGGTTGCTTAGATGTCTATGACTTCCCACCGCCCTTATCTGGTAAGGGCTCTGAACGACTGGATACTGGAGAACAACTGCACGCCATATATCCTGGTCAATGCCTTTGCCAAGGGTGTGGAAGTGCCACAGAATTTTGTCAAAGATGGACAGATTGTTTTGAACATCTCTCCGATTGCAGTTCAGGGCTTGATGATTGCTAACGAAGGCGTTGAATTTAATGGGCGCTTTGGTGGTATTCCTACGCGAGTCTATGTTCCGACTGCCGCCATCATGGGGATTTATGCCAAGGAAAATGGTCAAGGCATGGTCTTTGACGCTGATGATTCTCTTCCGGAACCGCCAGTGCCTCCCGCAGAAAAAACGACGAAGCCAGTAGGAGTAATGTCTAGTCGTCAAGGTCCAGCTAAAGGAAAACCAAAAGCCAGGCCTTCCCTTAGAGTGGTTAAGTAAGCGGTAATAAATCACTTACTATGTGAGGCGTTTTTTCCTGAGGTCGCCCAAGCAGGCGACTTATCCAGCCTAAGCTCAAGCCTAATCAATATATTCGAATACGCGTACTACTTTGGTTACGCCACTCGTGGTGCTCACAAGATCTACCGCACGATTAGCTTCTTCCTGAGTGACCAGCCCCATCAGATACGCTACGCCATTCTCAGTTACAATTTTTATGCGCAGTCCGGCCACGTTGGGATCAGCGAGCATTAGAGTTTTTAGCTTGCTGCTCAACCATGCGTCATTGCTGCGTGCAAGAAAGGTAGTAGGACCGGCTACTTCGAGTTCATTATGAACAGCCTTGGTTCTGCTGTTCGTTGTGTTTGCCACTCGCGTAGCCAGGTTTTTCAAATCCTGAGAAGGAACCTGTCCCACAATCAGAACCACACCATTAAAGCTGACAACGCCGATGTGGGAAGCTTTAAGCGCATCATCGGCCGCATCGATGTTCACCTGTACGGCTGTTTCAATTGATGCATCATCCATCACCGCTCCTACGCTACGGCGACCGCGGTTTTCCTGAATTCCGGCATCACCGGTTGTTGTGCTAACGACTGTCGCACAGCTGCAAAGTAATAATGCAAAAGAAAAAATCATACCTTTGCGTAACATATTATCTCCTGGGTTAATCACTGCCGAACAATTGAGTATCGATCAAATCACATAAGCAATGTATTACTAACAAGTGTACCTCTTGTATACGCGCGGTAACTACAGAGGGCACACAAATTTCAATGTCATCAGCCTGCAATAGCGCGCGCATTTTCCCGCCACCATTTCCGGTCAGAGCAACAATTCTCAAGCCACGCTGATGTGCGACTTTTACCGCTTCAAGTACGTTAGCAGAATTGCCGCTGGTAGAAATAGCCAACAACACATCACCCTTACGACCAAGAGCGCGGATCTGTTTTGAGAAAATTTCTGTATAGCTATAGTCATTGGCGATTGAGGTGAGTGTCGATGTGTCTGTTGTTAGAGCAATGGCAGGCAGTGAAGGGCGTTCACGTTCAAAACGATTCAACAATTCCGAAGAAAAATGCTGCGAATCACCGGCGGATCCGCCATTGCCGCAAGCCAGAATTTTTCCTTCGTCCAGTAGGGATTGGACCATCGCTTCAGCAGCAGCTACGACTCGATCAGGGAGTATTTCCATCGCCTGCATTTTAGTTTCTAGGCTTGCGGTGAAATGTTGCTTTACCCGTTCCTGAAAATTCATTGGTACTTCCTGGTTCAAAACCGCCGCAATGATTCTACTTGAAAGAGGCTGAACACTCTATGAATGCTCAATCGCATTGAGATGGCTTCTTAATGGGAACTTTATTCAAAGGCGTTTGGAAGCCAGGAGAAACTCACATCGCGATTTTTTTTAGTAATGCCTATAACGTCGAAACGGCATTGATACGAATCATAAAAATTATTCAGCAACAGATAATGTTGAGCTGCACGCAGCACTTTTTGCTGTTTGCGGCGATCGACTGAATCGATTGCCGAGCCAAAATCTTCAACTTCCCGAAACCGGACCTCGACAAAGATCAACGTGGCTTTGTCCAGCATGATCAAATCAATCTCGCCCGCATTGCAGCGATAATTTTTCTGCACAAGTCGCAGGCCGTGTGACTTTAGATAACGTAGCGCCAAGGCTTCATAGTACCGGCCTTTGAGGCCGACCCATGAAATAGGGGGAAGGGTAGACATCCTGATCCTCCTTGATCCTGGAATTGGCCCACGGTGTTGTATTGTTTTGTGCGAGGTTGTAAATCAGTTTTCGACGATTGCACGGCCGTCACGAATGACGGCCCAGCTCAGCTCGCGCTCGATAGTGTTGTTTGGCCCGAGTTTAAGTGTGCCTGTGGCGCCCGGAAGATTGCTATTGGCGTCCTCTTGAAAGAGGCGCAGACGCGGGTACAACCGAAATGCATCAATGCCGAAAGCCTGCAATCTTGAGTTTTGTGCGGAGTTCATCGGAAACAGATCACGCGTGCGTTTGGTAGCGGGGTTTTCAGTATTCAACAACCAGGGGCTGTCGCCAAATATCACTCCATTTATGTCCTTGTCCTCGATAGGTCTAGGTTGGCCGGAGTACACATCCTGGCTGGCGTAAACAGGAATATCACCAGCAAAAAGATAGGCAAGACTCGGCACAATCTGCCTTGCCGGCGCAGGCTGGGCGAGCAGATAAATAAAATCAACATCCTGACGGCGGTGCTGAACAAATTGCACGGGCTGTCTGATGAGGTCGCGAAGGCGCTGCATGCGTTGCTCACTTTCTGCCAGCAATAACATGTTTGATATCGTTGTGGTGTAGTTATCTGCGTAGGTTTCTATAGATGCAACTGTTCCGCCGAGCTGTTTCCATTCTGTGAGGAAACTTTCGCGCTTGCGTGTGTAGACATCATTGGCCGCGCTGTCTGGTGGGCTGAGAATCGCCACGCGGCGGTGGCCATCCCGCCAGGCCTTGTTGGCGAGTTGACGCGCTTCGGTTTCCGGAGCGAGTGAAAATTGGAAAAACAACGGTGATGCCGACGATTGGCCTTCGACATTGTTCAGCGCAAGCGTTGGTACGCCGAGGTCGGGTTCCTGCTGTAGCAACGCGACATCCTGTTTCAGCAGAGGTCCGATAACGAGTTGAGCGCCTTCCATACGTGCCTGTCTGTGCAGTGCTCGTACATCACTTATCCCGGCAGTATTGTAGATTTTTACCACAGGAACTTGTCCGCCAATCTCCTGGAGATCGAAGTAGGCGCTCATGAATGCATCCCTGACGATAGTTCCCGCTGCTGTATCTAACGGAAGCAGAAGGGCAATTTGCTGCGGCCTTTCCTGCGCCATCACTTCAGTAATTGCCATTTCTTTCGGGAGGATGAGAGCGGCTGGATGGCCGGCCCTGGCAGTGAGCCAACTTTTTAATTCTGCCAACTGCTTGTCAAGGTCATCGCTGTTTCTGCGGCTGATGAGGGCAAGTTCGTACCACCCCTGAGCATCGGCATTATTCGCGGTGGATTGTCCCTGTAGCTGGGGAAGTGTTAACGCGTGTAACGCTTTCCATATTGCCTCATGGTTAGCGCTAATCGCGTCAGGTGGAAGAATTGCATCAAGCTCAATTCGTTCAATGATGCTCTGCTGGATTCTGGCTGTATCAAACTGCGCTCGCGCTCTCAGCTCGTGATATCTAATCCGTCTTTGATTGTCGAGCTGCTGGAGGTTAGGAAAGTTGCTGGCGCGTAGTAAGGTTATTACGTCGGAAGGTTGCTGCGTCGCAAGCGCCACATCTGCCTGCAACAGCAGCATGTCGGTCTTCTCAGTAGTATCCAGCACTTCCGGGTTTATGAACGCGGCTACATTTGCGGCTTCTGTGATATTTCCCTGGGTGTAGAGCAGTTGGGCGGCTTGCAGTAACAATTCTCCCGCCTGTTCAGGCGCTGCATCGGCTGCTTGTTGCAGAAGGTCGTCAGCTGTCAGAACAATGGGCGCTTCGGGTTCTTCAACGATGATTTCTTCGACAACCTGCGGAATCTCGGGCGGTGGCGGTGGTGGTGTGCCGCAAGCTTGAAGCAGGGTCAGTGCTGACAGCAGAATCAAAATACGATTGTTGGGTATGGTAACTATCATGCCGAATTAGTGAAGCGTCCTGGCTGCCTATGTGGTTCAGTATAGCGCAACGTCAAATGCCTTCCACCTTGAATATCTCGGTTGCCCTGTCGGTGCTCAACTGGTTCTGCCGATAGGGTTTCATCTCATGACTATTTTTTCAAATAAGGACTCAACTGTGGCAAGATGACGCCTCATTTCATTCAGCATTAATGAGGAGTCTATGGCTTTAACACCTTCTACTATGCTGCCGCTGGGAACACCTGCGCCCGACTTCAGTTTGCCTGCTACCGATGGTTCCACCGTCAGCTTGAACGGTTTCAAAAACAATAAACTATTGGTCGTGGCTTTCATCTGTAACCACTGTCCGTTCGTAAAACATATTCGCGCGCGGCTTGCGCAAGTTGGCAATAATTATCATGCGAAGGGCGTAGGTTTTATTGCGATTAACAGCAATGACATCGTTGCATTCCCTGCGGATAACATGGAAAAGATGCGCGAGGAAGTTACCGCCGTCGGCTACATGTTCCCGTATCTGCTTGATGAGGATCAGTCTGTAGCCAAGGCATATGACGCGGCGTGTACACCGGATTTTTATTTGTTCAATGCGGATCGCAAACTTATTTATCGCGGCCAGTTTGATGGCAGCAGACCGGGAAATGATGTTGCTGTGACTGGCCAGGATTTGTGTGCGGCTATCAATGCAGCTTTACAAGACAAACAGATCGCGGATGAACAAAAACCCAGCATAGGGTGCAACATTAAGTGGAAGCCTGACAATGATCCCAATTAACCGGGAGCGATGGCGTTGAGCGGCAAGCTGTTCATAGTGGCAACACCGATAGGTAATCTGGGTGATATAAGTGCACGCGCACTTAGTGTGTTGCGGGACGCAGACCTGATCGCGGTAGAAGACACGCGGCACAGTCGTACGCTTTTGCAGCAATTCGGTATCGATACGCCGATGCTTGCCTATCATGACTTTAATGAAACGCAGCAGGTATCAAAGCTGTTGGAGCGCATCGCCAATGGCGAAGACATCGCTCTTATTTCCGACGCCGGTACACCGCTCGTGTCCGACCCTGGTTATCAACTAGTACGTCAGGCACATCTTCAACAAATAAAAGTGGTTCCTGTGCCGGGTCCTAGCGCAGTCATTACCGCATTATGCAGCGCAGGGTTAGCTTCGGATCGTTTTACCTTCGAAGGTTTTCTGCCGGCGCGGTCCGCAGCGCGTAAAGCTGTGTTGACTGACCTGCAAAAAGAATCGCGAACCATTATTTTTTATGAGGCGCCCCACCGGATAGTGGAATGTCTGGTCGATATGCTTGAATGTCTGGGTGCGAGTCGTGAAATAACTATGGCGCGTGAACTGACGAAAACCTTCGAAACTATTTTGCATACAACTGTTGCAGAATTGCTTGAGATTGTTCGCAACGATGTTAATCAACAGAAGGGCGAAATTGTTCTGGTTGTGGCGGGTGCTCGTGTTGATGCGCAGCTTGTAGACGCGCAAGCGCTACACACTTTAAAAGTTCTGCTTGCTGAGTTTCCGTTAAAACAAGCATCCGCATTGGCCGCGCAGATCACGGGAATAAAAAAGAATCTTTTGTACGAAATTGCTTTGCAATTAAAGCAACACAAGGATTGATGAAGTTCGAACCAAAATTTTTCCCGTAATTTTTTGCAAAAAGACTGATAGGTCATTAACAGACTGGCGCGATATCATAACTACTGAGTCGGCCAGACAACCGCTGTAATTCAACTTGAATCATGGAGGAAAGTCCGGGCTCCGAAGAGCAGGGTGCCAGGTAACGCCTGGGAGGCGAAAGCCTACGGAAAGTGCAACAGAAAATAAACCGCCTGCACATGCTTGCATGGGCAGGTAAGGGTGAAATGGTGCGGTAAGAGCGCACCGCATGGGTGGCAACATTCCATGGCTAGGTAAACCCCACCTGGAGCAAGGCCAAATAGGGATCCATATAGGTGTGGCTCGCACCGGATCCGGGTAGGCCGCTTGAGGTATGTGGTGACACATATCCCAGATGAATGGTTGTCCACGACAGAACCCGGCTTATCGGCCGACTCACCAGATAATTTTGATAAATCCAGCTCCCACCACGGTGGGAATTTTTTTGCCCAGCGCTACTCCTTACATTTCACTTTAAGATTGATTCATACGTTTTTGTAATATTTGGCTTTGAGTCTCGCCTCTTAATCCTGTTCTTGTTGCCCCGCCTCCCTCCCTGGGTTTTCCCTGTAAAAACAAGCAAATAAGCGCTTGCTTGGCTTAATTCAGTGGAATATAGTGACTGAAAAGTGGGTGCAAAGTAGTAGGTAAGTGGGAAAAAACGTTAATATTGCATCCCTAGCTGTTAGTTCAAAAATCACTGTCTTTGGCTCCGGTTCAAGAGCTTGGGGCAGTTAATTAGTTCTTTTTAAAGCAAAAAATCGGGGTTTGGAAGTGCAGTTAGCCGGTTTACATATGGTTGCGCTTGACGCAAAGGGTCGCTTGGCGATTCCTTCGCGTTATCGCGACCTTATTACCCAGCGCTGCCAAGGCAAGATGGTTATCACGATGCAGCATCACGGGCAGTCCCTGATGTTGTATCCGGAAGTGGATTTTGAAGAAGTCGCACGCGGGGTCAGCAAGCTTTCTGATTTCGATCCAATGGAAGCCAACATCAAGTACCTGATCATAGGTCATGCCTACGATCTCGAAGTTGATAGCAGTGGCCGTGTGCTGGTTCCGCAATTGCTGCGTGAGCTGGTTGGCATTGATAAAAAAGTAGCGTTGGTCGGGCAGTCCAACAAACTTGAATTATGGAATGAGGAAACCTGGCTGGCGAAGCAGAAGACTCTGTACACCACCGGTTATTCGGAAGGTATGTCCGACAAGCTGAAAGGATTTTCACTTTAGACGCGGTTGAACTCATGGATCAGCATCAATCTGTGCTGTTGGAAGAAGCTGTTGATGCCTTGATCACTAATCCTGACGGCTTCTATGTGGATGGAACTTTTGGGCGAGGCGGGCATAGCCGGTTGATCCTGGAGCGCTTGACCGAGAAAGGTCGGCTGCTGGTGATAGACAAAGATCCACAAGCCATTCTTGCAGCCGAGGAGCTCGCTGCAAATGACGGGCGAGTGAGTATCGGCAGAGGCAGTTTTGCTGATCTGCAAAAGTTTGTGACGGAAATGCAGTTGGAAGGACAGGTGCAGGGCGTGTTGCTGGACCTTGGGGTGTCATCCCCGCAGTTGGACGACCCCCAGCGTGGTTTCAGTTTTATGCAGGATGGTCCTCTTGATATGCGGATGAATCCTCTCGTTGGGCAAAGCGCGGCAGAGTGGCTTCGAGATGCAGCGGAAGAAGAAATCGCCCGCGTAATGTATGAATTTGGTGAAGAGCGGTTTTCGAGGCGTATGGCCAGAGCAATTGTGGCGGCAAGGCAGGAGCAAGCGCTTACCAGCACTTTACAGTTGGCTGAAATTATCAAGCAGGCAAATCCAGCCTGGGAAAAACACAAACACCCTGCGACACGCGCTTTTCAGGGAATTCGTATTTTTATCAACAACGAGCTGGGTGATCTCGAAAAGGCTCTGGTTGTTATTCTGGAAATGCTTGCGGTAGGCGGAAGAATGGTTGTCATCAGTTTTCATTCGCTGGAAGACCGGATAGCCAAGCAGTTTATCCAGAAGCAAGTGCGTGGCGATGACTACCCCGCAGGAGTGCCAGTCAGACACGACCAATTGAAGCCAAGACTCAAAAGTCTGGGCAAGCCGGTTAAGTCGGGTGACAGCGAGCGTGATGACAACGTCAGAGCGCGCAGCGCGATCATGAGAATTGCGGAGAAGATCGCCTGACATGAGCACGTTACCCGGAGCAAGAAGTGCGAAGCAGGTGCAGGATAAGTCAGCCCCGGGTTTGCGCTTCTGGATTGGTTTTGCAGCGTTGTTAATCGCGGTATGCAGTTCTGCGCTCGGCGTGATCTACACCACCTTTACGAGCAGGCACTTACTGAACGCGCTTCAGCAGCAAGAAAAACAGCGCAATGATTTGCAAGTCGAGTGGGGGCAATTGCTCCTCGAACAAAGCAGCATCGTTGCGCAAGGCAAAGTAGAAGAACTGGCAGTGGCCGAACTGGACATGGAAGTTCCGGATATGAATAAGGTGGTGGTATTCAAGGGTGATTAGACAGCAAACAGACAACCATCAACCGATCTGGAGACTAAGTTTGGTCTTCATCATGATCTTCGCTCTACTGGCCATCATCGGCTGGAAAATAATAGACCTCCAGGTATTGAACAACTCCGTCCTTCAGCAGGAAGGGGATGCGCGTACAGTGCGTAACGATGTCATCGTAGCGAATCGTGGCAACATCGTAGATCGTAACGGCGATCCGCTCGCTATCAGCTCGCCTGTTCTCTCCCTCTGGCTCAATCCAAAGGAAATCCTGCAGCACCCGGAACAAAAATCTGATCTCGCAGCGGCGATGTTCTTGATCGACATTAATCCCGACGTGATGAGCAAACGCATCTCCGACAATGCAGCGCGTGAGTTCGTGTATATCAAACGCATGATGCCGCCTGCTGAAGCTGAAGCGGTGCTTGCATTAAAGATTAAAGGCATCTACGCAAAAGAAGAATACAAGCGCTTTTATCCAATGGGTGAAGCGGCCGTTCACGTTGTCGGCATGACAAATGCAGATGACGCCGGACAGGAAGGCATGGAGCTCGCTTACGATGACTGGTTGAGTGGAATTCCTGGTTCAAAACAGGTGCTCAAGGACAGGCTCGGCGGCATCATCCGTGAAGTTAAAGTGAATGCTGAAGCTGAGCCCGGTAACGACCTGCAGCTCAGCATCGATTCTCGCCTTCAATACATTGCTTACAAAGCTCTCAAGGAAGCGGTAGCCATGCGCGGTGCAAGCGCAGGCACTGCAACGATACTGGATGCCAAAACCGGCGAAGTGCTGGCGATGGTCAGTCAGCCGTCTTACAACCCGAACAATCTAACAAGTCTGGATGATGGCGAGTTGCCGAATCGCGCCATGGTGCATCGCCTTGAGCCAGGCTCCACTGTGAAAGCCTTTACGGTTACTGCTGCATTGGAAAGTGGACTGTTCGACACCAGCACGATTGTCGATACCAGTCCGGGTTATGTGATGGTTGATCGCAATACGATCAAGGATCCCGTGAATTATGGCCCGTCGACTCTTGCGAGGATTATTGCCAAGTCGAGCCAGGTAGGGGCATCCAAGGTTGGCTTGACGATGGGTGAAGGGCCGATGCTGAACGTGCTTGCACGCGTTGGTTTTGGTCAAAGCCTTGCGACTGGATTTCCTGGTGAAGAAAGCGGCGTGTTGCCGAATTTTTCGCGCTGGAGCAGGGCTGATATCGCATCGCTGGCTTATGGTTATGGTTTTCAGGTAACCCCTTTGCAACTTGCGCAAGCCTACGCAATTTTTGCCAATCGCGGCATTCGCAAACCGGTCTCGCTTATCAAAATTCCCGGTCCAGTAGCTGGTACTCGTGTCATAGAAGCTGATCTTGCAGAAACTGTTGTTGGCATGCTCAAAGGTGTTGTTAGCGAGGAAATGGGTGGCACGGGCGTGTTGGCTAACATCCCTCTTTATCAAGTTGCCGGCAAGACCGGCACGACCTGGTTTTATGAGCAAGGTAAAGGCTACGACGACGACAACTACATATCTCTCTTCGCGGGCTTTGTGCCGGCTGATGATCCACGAATTGTGGCTGTCATTACTATTCATCAGCCGCAAGGTAAAGACTACGGTGGTGGAGCTGTTGCTGCACCGGTGTTCTCGCAGATTGCCAGTGGAGCGATGCGTGTTCTGAACGTACCACCTGAAGCACCTGCGTCTGAAATTTCACAATTGCCGCCTACTGAACTAAGCATGTCAAACCCCAAGAGCGGAGCAGAAGAATGAGCGCCGCGCTGAAG
This sequence comes from Pseudomonadota bacterium, assembly GCA_040386995.1. GTDB lineage: Bacteria > Pseudomonadota > Gammaproteobacteria > Pseudomonadales > Pseudohongiellaceae > CAILUG01. Next base: position 118,399 of record JAZKES010000063.1, read on the forward strand.
TTCAACAAGTCAATGCTCCTCTCTGATCTGCTCAAGGATGTTTATCAGCTGCCTCCTGGCCTCGAGCGCAACTTCAACGGTCTTGAACTCGACTCGCGTCGAATAGAAAAAGGTAATCTTTTTCTCGCCTATAAAGGTGCGTCAAACGACGGCCGCAGTTTTATTGCAGCCGCAATAAACAAAGGTGCGTCGGCGGTATTGACTGAAGCGGATGAAAACTGGAGTGAGCCACATGAACTCACTTCTGTGCCAATCATTCCCATAAAATACTTGCCCGCGATGTTGGGCAGGCTGGCTGCCAGGTTTTATGGCTATCCTGCGCAGAGCATGCGAGTTATTGGCGTAACCGGCACTAATGGCAAAACGAGCTGCTGTCAGCTTGCTGCGCAGGCGCTGACTATGCTCGGTTATAAGTGTGGAGTGATCGGTACTTTGGGTTTCGGTACGATGAATTCCACTCTTATCCAGGATGAGTCTGGTCCTGCCACAACACCGGATCCTGTCCGTATGCAGGAGATTTTTGCCGAGCTGCAAATCCAGGAATGTGACAGCGTGGTGATGGAAGTTACCTCTCATGGCCTCGACCAGCAACGTGTGAACGTTGATGATTTCGCAGTCGCTGTGTTTACCAACCTGACACGTGATCATCTCGACTATCACGGCACGATGCAGGCGTATGGCGAAGCCAAGTTAAAGCTTTTCACGGGTGAAAATCTCGAAGTAGCTGTGGTCAATATCGATGATTCCTTCAGTGCCACTCTGCTTGATGCGCTTGATACAGGCGTGCAACGTTACACCTGGAGTGTGCATAACCACGAGGCTGATATCTACGCGAGCAAGCTGGGTTTCACGCCAGAAGGGTTGGTAATCAAGGTTGCGTCACCCTGGGGCAACGGCACGATTCACAGCCCGTTGCTCGGCTCGTTCAATGCCAGCAACTTGCTTGCAGTACTTTCCACCTTGCTTGCCAGTGAAGCGGAAAAACCTGATTTCAATGCCCAGCGCATCATGAACACCGTCAGCAAATTGAAGCCGATACGTGGACGGATGGAAGTCATCAGCGGATATCCGATAACTGTCGTAATCGATTACGCCCACACGCCCGACGGTTTGCAGAATGCGCTAAGTGCTCTGCGTGAACATTTTGCGAGCAACATTTGCTGTGTATTTGGTTGTGGTGGTAACAGGGATAAAGGCAAACGACCGTTGATGGGTGAGATTGCCGCACGCATGGCTGACCAGATCGTGCTCACAGATGACAACCCCAGGCATGAGGATTCAGCTGAGATCATTCAGCAGATCCTTGCGGGAATTGCGCGGCAGGAAACTGTGATAGTCGAATCTGATCGCGCCGAAGCAATCGCGTACGCAATAACAACTGCGCAGGAAGGTGATGTAGTCCTCATTGCAGGCAAAGGGCATGAGACTTATCAGGATGCGAAAGGCCAGCACGTGTCATTCAGCGATATCGAACAGGCGCAGCATTGTCTGAGTCAGCGTTTTGCTGGCATGGCCGGATCAGTGTGAATCAATCAGCGTTAGTTACAGGAACCGGAGAGTCAAGGCGCGTGATCGGAGAAATGAGTCTGCTGGAAGCACAACGCATAACCGGAGGTGAACTTACCGGCGCTGATGTTGCCTTCAAAACAGTGAGTACCGACACGCGGACTTTGCAAAAACAGGATTTGTTCGTGGCGCTTCAGGGCCCTAATTTCAACGGTAACAAATTTGTGCAACTGGCTGCCGAGAAAAACGCGAGTGCCGCGCTTGTCAGTGAACATGTTGCTACTGATCTTCCGCTGCTGCGCGTAACCGATACACGTTTGGCACTTGGCAAACTTGCGCGACATAACCGTTTGCAGTCTCGTGCGCGCGTAGTGGCGTTAACGGGGAGCCAGGGTAAAACCACGGTGAAGGAAATGACCTCGGCGATTCTGAACTGCTGCGGCAACGTGCTCAGCACGAAGGGCAATCTCAACAATGACATTGGTGTGCCGCTGACCTTGTTGCAGATCGATGCAGATCATCAATACGCGGTTATAGAAATGGGCGCCAACGCAGCCAATGAAATTTCCTATACCACGCAGCTGACATTGCCAGATGTTGCGCATATCACGAACGTTGCGCCAACTCACCTTGAGGGCTTCGGTTCACTCGAGGGTGTCGCAACGGCGAAAGCAGAAATATGGGCAGGCATTCGCCCGGGCGGTTGCGCAGTGCTGAACATCGATGATGAAAACATTCCATCACACTTCGTACACACAGGAAGTGTGCGCATCGTAAGCATCAGTGCAAAGGGCCGGCATGCGGATTATCAGATCAATGACTACGTTGATTTGCATCTCGCTGGTTCACATTTCTGTCTGCTCACGCCCGCTGGCGCAGCGATGATAAATCTGCAACTGCCTGGCAAACACAACGCGGCCAACGCATTGGCAGCTGCTGCGCTTGCGATGGAAGCCGGTGCCGGGCTCGAACATGTCGTGCAGGGTTTGCAGAACATGCACAGCATCAAAGGACGGTTGATGGTCAAGAAAGGCCTCAAGGATGCAGTCGTTCTTGATGACACCTACAACGCTAGCCCATCGTCATTTCGCGCTGCGATAGATGTACTCGCGACGCTCCCGGGACTTCGCATAGTTGTCGCGGGTGACATGGGCGAGCTTGGTAGTGGCGAAGTCGCTGCACATGCTGAACTCGGCGCATACGCACTGGAGAAAGGTATCAATCACTTTTTTGCGACAGGCAAGCTTGGTCAGCATGCAGTCGACGCGTTCGGCAAAACTGCGGTTCATAAGTCAAACAAGGATGAGCTTGCAGCTGCAGTACAAGCACTGCTTGCACCCGGAGTACATGTGCTCGTCAAGGGTTCGCGAAGTGCCGGCATGGAGCAGGTCGTAAAACTTTTAACAGTGGCTGAGGGTTAGTCAGGATGTTGCTTCTTCTCGCAAACTACCTCGCCGAGTTCAATTCAAACTTTCTGGTATTCCAGTACCTGACGATCCGCGGCATTTTCGGCATCCTCACCGCGCTGGCTTTATCCTTGCTGATCGGGCCGATGATGATACGCAAGCTGAACTATCACCAGATAGGCCAGGTTGTGCGTTCGGATGGTCCCCAGACTCACCTGAGCAAAGCTGGAACACCCACGATGGGTGGCGCCCTTATTCTCGTGAGCATTATTGTCAGCAGTCTGTTGTGGGCTGACCTGACCAACGTCTATGTCTGGGTTGTACTACTTGTGACTGCAGCATTTGGCGCAATTGGCTGGGTAGATGACTATCGCAAGGTTTTTGAACGCAATCCAAAAGGTCTGCCTGCAAAATGGAAATATCTCTGGCAATCACTGTTTGGCGCAGCAGCAGTTATCTTCCTTTATTGGAACGCAAGTGTTGCAGCTGAAACGCAGCTGTTTGTGCCGTTCTTCAAAAACATCGCATGGAATCTCGGACCTGCATACATCCTCTTCGGTTATTTCATCGTGGTAGGTTTCAGCAACGCCGTGAATCTCACCGATGGTCTCGATGGTCTTGCGATTCTGCCATCCGTCATGGTGGGAAGTGCGCTCGGCATCATTGCCTACCTCGCTGGTCATCTTGAATTCTCCGCCTACCTGAATATTCCCTACATCGCCGGTGCCGGCGAGCTCGCCATTTTTTGCGGCGCACTCGCAGGTGCGGGTCTCGGCTTTCTGTGGTTCAACACGTATCCCGCGCAGATTTTTATGGGTGACGTCGGAGCGCTCGCGTTAGGTGCGGCACTCGGCATCGTTGCGGTAATCGTGCGCCATGAAATCGTACTCGTGATCATGGGTGGCGTGTTCGTCATGGAAACGTTGTCGGTAATGATTCAGGTCGCTTCATTCAAGCTTACCGGCAAACGCGTGTTTCGTATGGCGCCGCTGCATCACCATTTCGAATTGAAGGGTTGGCCCGAACCACGCGTGATTGTGCGGTTCTGGATCATCACGGTAATTCTTGTGCTCGTCGGCCTTGCAACGCTGAAACTGAGATAACTCGTAATCATGCAAACGCAAATCAACAATCAGCATGTGCTCGTCGGTCTTGATAAGACCGCTATGTCGTGCGCGCGTTATTTGCGAAGCCAGAAGATTCCATTCAGTGCTGTCGACTCGCGTGAAATGCCGGCAGGAATAGATGAATTCCGCGCCGAATTTCCGGATACATCGGTTGAGCTTGGCGAATTGAATGCGGCAACGTTGTGCGCAGCAGACACACTTGTCATGAGCCCTGAGGTGGATTTACGAACACCGGCAGTACGCAAGGCAATCGACAACGGTGTGCCTGTCACGGGCGATATCGACATGTTTGCGAAAGTCGCTAAAGCACCAATCGTCGCGATCACAGGTTCTAACCATAAAAGTGTTGTTGTCATTCTTGTTGGCGCGATGGCTAAAGCCCAGGGAATCAAGGTGGCGGTAGCGGGCAATACAGGCCTTCCTGTGCTTGATCTGCTGGCTGAGTCCGCGTACGAACTTTTTGTCCTCGAGTTGTCCAGCTTCCAACTTGAAACAACGAGTAATCTCGGCGCCAAAGTGGCGACTGTGTTGAACATGAGCCCCAAACATCTGGATCGTTACGATTCGATGCAGGCGTATCACAAAGCCAAGCATAGAATTTTCCAGGGCTGCAAACATGCGGTTATCAATCGCGATGATGCGTTGAGTCGTCCGTTGTTGCCTTCTGCGGTACAAGTAACAAGTTTCGGGACGGGCAAAGAACAGAGCAGAGAATTTTCTGTTATTACCAGTGATAGCAAACAATGGCTGGCTTTTGCCCAACAGCCACTAATCGCGGTGGAAGAAGTAAAAATCGTTGGAACCCAGAATATCGCGAATGCTTTAGCAGCACTCGCGCTTGGCAAAGCTGCAGGCCTGGCATGGGAGCCGATGCTCGAAGCATTGCGTAACTCTGCCGAACTCTTCAGTGCAGATTTCAATGCAGACATCGTGACACCCGCGGTGGAGGAGTTGCATTGATGATGCGAACCATCCACCTGCCACGCACACTGCCACGGGTTTACCTCGGTGATACCTGGCTGCTGATCATGGCTGCAATATTGGTGACGTTTGGCCTGATCATGATGACGTCAGCGTCCGTCGAAATTGCAAGCCGTCAGTATGGCGACGCATTTTTTCACTTCAAAAGACAACTGGTATTTCTCGTAATGGGTCTCGGTGCGGCGGCAGTCACGCTCACGTGCCCGATGCGTTACTGGTACAAAAGCAGCGTAGCGTTGATGGCGTTCGCGTACCTGATACTCATCCTTGTGTTGATTCCCGGTATTGGCCGCGAAGTAAACGGCAGCAGTCGTTGGTTCAGGTTTGGTTTCATCTCGTTGCAGGCGTCAGAGCCCGCAAAACTTTTCATCGTGATATTTATGGCCTGGTTCCTTGGCCGTCACCGTGATCTTGTGCGCTCGTCCTACAAGGGTTTCGTTTATCCGATACTTTTTATCACGCCTCCAGTCATGTTGCTGTTGCTCGAGCCTGACTTCGGCGCAGTTGTTGTACTCATCATCGCAATATTCGGCATGTTGTTTCTTGCTGGCGTCAGCGCCTGGCAATTCATGCTCGCTGGTGCGGGAGCCGGTGTCCTTGGGTGGCTCGTGATGCTGAGTTCACCGTACAGGATGCAGCGTCTGACTTCATTCCTGCAGGCGTTGAAAGATCCGTTCAGCGACGATGTCGTTTATGGCACTGGTTATCAGCTTGCGCAGGCGTTGATCGCGTTCGGACGTGGTGAGTGGTTTGGTGTTGGCCTCGGCAACAGCATCCAGAAAATGTACTTCCTGCCCGAAGCGCACACCGACTTTGTGCTCGCAATCATTGCGGAAGAACTCGGCATGGTTACCGTGTTGATGCTGCTTGGTTTGTTCTTCGCATTTGTCAGTCGCGTGTTGTTAATCGCACGTCGCAATGAAAAAAGTGGTCGTCTGTTTGCCGCCTACCTCGGTTACGGCATCGCGTTTTTGTTCCTTGGCCAGGTGCTGATCAATGTTGCAGTGAATGTAGGTTTGCTGCCTACCAAAGGTTTGACTCTTCCATTCCTTAGCTACGGCGGTTCGAGTTTGATCATGTGTCTTGTCATGCTCGCGATCCTGCTGCGCATCGACATAGAACATCAGCAATTGGCTATGCCGCGAACAGGAGGAAAAGTGGTATGACACTTTCTCCTGCTCACAGAGTGTTGATCATGGCTGGTGGCACCGGTGGCCATGTATTCCCGGCGTTGACGATTGCGAAAGAATTGCTCGCACGTGGCGCACAAGTCGAATGGCTTGGCACTCGCAACGGCATCGAAGCCAAAGTTATCGGTGAGACTCGTATTCCGTTGCACTTTATTTCGGTGTCTGGCTTGCGCGGTTCAGGACTGCTGAAGAAATTACTCGCTCCACTGGTTGTTGGCTTCGCGGTTATCCAGGCGTTGTTCGCCATTGCGCGCATCAAGCCAGGTTGTGTGCTCGGCATGGGTGGATTTGCGACTGGCCCTGGTGGACTCGCTGCGAAGTTGCTCGGAAAAAAATTGCTTATTCATGAACAGAACGCTGTAGCGGGTCTGACCAACCAATTGTTGTTTCCAATCGCGAATACCGTGATGGAAGCCTTCCCCGGTGCATTCGAGCGCAAGCAGAAGATTACGCGCAATCCATTGCTGCGTTCCTTCATTCGTCCCGGTAAAGTTGTTGTTGTAGGCAATCCAGTGCGTGAAGAAATTCTCGCAATCGCACCTTACGAGCAGCGCGTCGCTGCACACAAAGGCAAGCTCCGCTTGCTGGTAATTGGTGGCAGTCTTGGCGCCGTTGCGATTAATCAGGTGCTGCCGAAAGTACTCGCAGGATTTGCGGACGGCGAGCGTCCACTTGTAAAACATCAATGTGGCAAGCGTAATGTCGACGAAACTCGCAAGTGGTATCAGGATGCTGGTCTGAAACTTGATGAAAATCTTCAGCTAACTGCATTCATCGATGACATGGCAGAGGCCTACAGTTGGGCTGATGTCATATTGTGCCGCGCCGGCGCGAGTACCCTCGCGGAAGTCGCAGCAATAGGTTTGCCGGCAATACTCGTCCCGTATCTGCATGCAGTTGATGATCATCAGACAGCCAATGCACGCGCGCTTGAGCAACTTGGTGCTGCAAAGCTGCTGTCGCAAGATGAGCGGCTGGCTGCCAAGCTTGATGTTGCGCTGCGTGACCTCGTAGCAAATCGCAACATTCTGCTTCAGCAGTCACAAGCCGCTCGTGTTGCCGGTAATCGTGAGGCTACTGTGCAGGCCGCCAGGTATTGTATGGAGGCATGCCATGATTGACGCTACATTTGCTTCGGCACGCAGCCGTTTGATTCCTGAAATGCGCCGTATTCGCAGAATTCATTTTGTGGGTATTGGTGGTGCCGGCATGAGTGGTATTGCCGAAGTGATGCTCAACCAGGGTTATGCGATTACGGGTTCCGATCTACATACCTCGAGCACTACTGAACGACTGACCAAACTCGGTGCGACCGTGTTCATGGGCCATCACGCGGAGAATGTTGTTAATGCCGATGTAGTTGTCGTATCCAGCGCGATCGATAACACCAACAGCGAAATTCTCGAAGCAAGCAATCGTCGTATTCCGATCATCCGTCGCGCAGAAATGCTCGCAGAACTGATGCGTTATCGCCATGCGATTGTGATAGCAGGCACACATGGAAAAACCACCACAACCAGCCTCGTCACGTCGCTGCTTGCACAGGCCAATCTCGATCCAACATTTGTAATCGGTGGTCTGCTCAATAGCGCGGGCACCAATGCCAAGCTCGGCGCGAGTCGTTACATGGTCGCCGAGGCGGATGAAAGTGACGCCTCATTCCTGCATCTGCATCCAATGGTTGCAATCGTTACCAACATCGATGATGACCACATGGGCACATACGATGGCGATTTCGAAAAACTGAAAAAAGCCTTCATCGATTTCCTGCACAACTTGCCATTTTATGGCCTGGCGGTTTTATGCGTTGACGATCCAGTTGTCAGGGAAATCATGCCGCGTGTATCACGACCAACTCTGACTTACGGATTTTCGGAGCAAGCAGATTTCCGCATCACCGAAGTCGTACAGAATCAGCGCGTAACGAGTTTTAAGGTTCAACGTCCCGGTCACGCGGAGCGGCTGGCCGTTACGATCAACATGCCGGGTTTACACAACGTGCTGAACGCAACGGCTGCCATTGTTGTCGGCACTGATGAAGGGCTCAGCGACATCAATATCCAGAACGGTATCGCCAACTTCCAGGGCGTCGGTCGCCGTTTTGACGTGCAGGGCGAACTTAAGTGCAAACGCGGCAAAGTCATGCTGGTGGATGACTATGGTCATCATCCAACGGAAGTAGCAGCAAACATTCGCGCGATTCGCGATGGCTGGCCCGAGCATCGCCTTGTGATGATTTATCAACCCCACCGCTACAGCCGTACTCACGATCTGTATGAAGACTTTGTCGACGTGCTGAGCGAAGTGGATTTCCTGGTCATGCTCGAAGTGTATTCCGCCGGTGAAAAAGCCATCCGTGGTGCCGACAGTAAAAGTCTGTGCCGCAGCATTCGCCAGCGTGGTCAACTCGATCCCGTACTCGTCAAACAGACGAGTGACCTGAAACGTATTCTTAATGAAGTGCTGCAGGACGGCGACATTCTGGTAACGCAGGGCGCTGGCAATATCGGCATGTTGTGCAAACAACTCGCCGCAGAAGGTTTAGGCGATGACTGATTTAATCCGCGCGCCGCGCGAATACGGCAAAGTTGCAGTAGTGATGGGAGGCCGCTCCGCAGAGCGCGAAATTTCCCTGCTCAGTGGTAACGCTGTGCTGACGTCATTACAGCGCAGTGGCGTAAACGCCATTGGCATCGATGCGGATACCAATTTGTTGCAGGAACTTCTTGCTGCAAAAGTTGATCGTGTATTCATCATGCTGCACGGTCGTGATGGCGAAGATGGCAAATTGCAGGGCGCGCTTGAATGGCTTGGCATTCCTTATACCGGTAGTGGTGTGCTCGCGTCAGCACTCGCGATGGACAAGGTGCGTTGCAAACTCGTGTGGCAACAGCTGGGTATCAACACGCCGGATTTTATGCGTCTGACTGGTGATGTTGATTTCACCACCGTATTAACACGCCTCGGCCCCTGTTTCGTGAAGCCTGTGAGTGAAGGTTCCAGCATTGGCATAGGCGGCGCAGAAACAGTAGCTGAGCTTGAAGCGGCTTATCAGCGTGCAAGTAGTTACGACGCATACGTGATGGCAGAGAGCTGGATCAAAGGCCGAGAGTACACAGTCGCGATTCTGGATGGCCAGGTATTGCCAGTAATCGAGCTGCGTCCCGCAAATGCGTTTTACGACTATGAAGCAAAATATTTATCTGATGACACCAAATACCTGTGCCCCTGTGATCTTGATGCCGCGGCCGCAGCGGAGCTGCAACAAATGGCGTTGGCATCCTACGAAGCGATCGGCTGCAACGGTTGGGGTCGAGTTGATGCAATGCGCGATGCACAGGGAAAATTCTGGTTGCTTGAAGTTAACACAGCGCCCGGCATGACGAGTCACAGCCTGGTGCCGATGGCAGCACAAGCGGCGGGCATCGATTTCGACGGGCTGGTTTTGCGCATTCTGCAGAGCAGTCTGCAGGAAAGAGGTTTGCAACATGGCAAGTAATCGCCAGGTCGGCAAATTCAGGAGCAACACAGCGCGCGGCGCAAGTGTTCGCATGCCTGCGCAGGATCGTCAGGGTCGTTATGCCTTTATCGGTCGTACGCTGGTTGCATTGCTCGGTGTTGGCGCTGCTGGTATCGCGAGTTTCGGTATCTATCTCGCGCTGCAGCAAGTCAGCGGCCAGAAAATCGAAAACGTTGTGATTGAAGGCGAAATGAATTTTGTGAGTGAAGATGAGATCAAGGACACGGTTAGTCGTTTCGTATCCGAGAGCCTGGTGGCCCTTGATCTTGAAACACTCAAACAAGAACTTGAAATGCTGCCGTGGATCAGCAGGGTTGCGGTGCAGCGAGAATGGCCGGACAAACTCATTATCAATGTTGAAGAGGAACTTGCGATTGCGCGCTGGCGCGATTCCGAATTGTTGAATCAGCAAGGCCAGATTTTTGTACCGGAAGAAATCCAGGGACTGTTGAACCTGCCGCGTTTGAGTGGACCAGTAAACAGTGAAAAAGAAGTCATGGAGCAGTATCAAAAATTCAACCAGCTCATGTATCCGCTGGGTGTGCGCATCCGCGATCTGAGCATGAACGACCGCGGTGCGTTGACGATGCTGTTGACCAATGGCGTGAAAGTAAAACTTGGCAAAGATGACGTGCTTGAACGTGTGCGTCGTCTCGTAACGTTTATGGAGTCACGTTACAGCTCGGATCTTCTGAACATGGAATCGATTGATTTGCGCTACACCAATGGCATTGCTGTTTCGCCGCGCATCAGAACCGAAACAAATATCAAGCAAGGCGAAGTGGTAATGGCGCAATGAGCAAACAACAAAAAATTCAAAGTAGGAACACAGGTAATGGCTAACAATTCCAGCGGCAACTTGATAGTGGGCCTGGACATTGGCACTTCGAAAGTGGTGGCCATCGTCGGCGAGATCAATGCTGAAGGCGGTATCAATATCGTTGGCATTGGCCGGCACCGTTCGCGCGGCCTTAAAAAAGGCACTGTCGTAAATATCGAATCGACTGTGCAGTCGATCCAGCGCGCCGTTGAAGAAGCGGAGCTGATGGCGGGTTGTCGCATTCATTCAGTTTATGCGGGCATCGCAGGTAGTCACATTCGTAGTATGAATTCGCACGGCATCGTCGCGATCCGCGATCGTGAGGTTTATGCAGCTGACATAGAGCGCGTGATTGATGCCGCGCAGGCAGTTGCAATTCCAGCCGACCAAAAAATCCTTCACATCCTGCCGCAGGAATTCATCATCGATTCTCAGGAGGGTGTGAAGGAACCACTCGGCATGTCGGGTGTGCGCCTCGAAGCCAAAGTACATCTCGTTACGTGTGCGACCAACGCATATCAGAACATCGAGAAATGTATCAAACGCTGCGGCCTCGAAACTGACGAAATCATTCTCGAGCAGCTGGCGTCGAGTTACGCCGTGTTGACTGAAGATGAAAAAGAACTCGGTGTCTGCATGATCGACATCGGTGGCGGCACAACCGACATCGCAATTTTTACTGAAGGCGCGATCCGTCATACGGGCGTGATTCCGATAGCCGGCGATCAGGTGACCAATGACATCGCAATGGCGCTACGTACACCAACCGAGTTCGCTGAAGAGCTCAAGATCAAATATGCGTGTGCGCTTTCGCAGCTGGCGAGTCCTGATGAAATGATCAAGGTGCCGGGTGTTGGTGAACGAGCGCCGCGTGAACTGTCGCGTCAGGCATTGGCCGATGTAGTAGAGCCGCGTTACGACGAATTATTCCATTTGATCCAGGCGGAAATTCGGCACAGCGGTTATGCCGACATGCTTGCTGCAGGACTCGTATTAACCGGTGGTACCAGCAAGATGGAAGGTGTTGTCGAGCTGGCTGAGGAAATTTTTCATCTTCCAGTGCGCATAGGTATGCCATCGGAAGTCAGTGGCCTCGTAGACATCGTGCGTAATCCAACCTATTCAACTGGTGTAGGACTTTTATTGTACGGGCTCAAACATGCGCAGGAGCGGACAGGACAGCAACCAGCCCGGGAACCAACGCTCAAGATTCTGGATAAAGTGAAGAAATTTTTTATAAGGGATGACTGACAGGGAAGTACGAAAAACGAAACAAGCAGCATAGACATTCAATCAATTTTTTAATTCAGGCAGCCAACCAGGGGTTAACACCATGAGCTTATTCGAAATAGTAGAAGATTTACCACAAAACGCAGTAATCAAGGTGATAGGTGTCGGCGGCGGTGGCGGCAACGCTGTCAAACACATGATTGCCAACACCATCGATGGCGTCGACTTCATCTGCGCGAACACGGATGCGCAGGCACTCGACAAAGTTAACGCGAGAACCATTCTGAAACTTGGTTCACATGTCACCAAAGGTCTCGGTGCAGGCGCGAATCCGGATACTGGCCGTCAGGCAGCGATGGAAGATCGTGAACGCATTCGTGAAGTGATCGAAGGTGCTGACATGATTTTCATCACCGCTGGTATGGGTGGCGGAACCGGCACAGGCGCAGCTCCAGTAGTAGCCGAGATTGCGCGTGAGATGGGCATCCTGACAGTTGCGGTTGTGACCAAGCCGTTCAGCTTTGAAGGTCGCAAGCGTATGGCAATTGCCGAGCGTGGCATTATGGAGCTGTCCGAACACGTCGACTCCCTGATCACGATCCCGAACGAAAAACTGATGGCAGTGTTAGGCAGCGGTTCATCTCTGCTTGAAGCCTTCAGCAAAGCCAACGACGTGCTGCTTGGCGCTGTAAAAGGTATCGCTGATCTGATCACCCGCGATGGCTTGATCAACGTCGACTTCGCGGACGTAAAAACCGTGATGTCGGAAATGGGCATGGCGATGATGGGTACTGGTCGCGCTACGGGTGAAAATCGCGCAGTAGAAGCTGCCGAAGCTGCTATCCGCAGCCCGCTGCTTGAAGATGTTAATCTGCAGGGTGCTCGCGGTATCCTGGTGAACATCACCGCTAATGAAAGCCTGACCCTCGGCGAATACTCCCAGGTGGGCAATACCATTGCCGAATTTGCTTCTGAGCTGGCTACGGTGATTGTGGGTACCGTAATTGATCCGAGTATGGGTGATGAAATCAGCGTGACTGTAGTCGCAACTGGTCTTATTTCGTTAACCCAGAAGATGGAACAGCCTACCAAGGTGGTTGTAGACAACACCCAGCGTGCGCGTCGTGTGGATTACAATACGCTTGACCGGCCAACCGCTATGCGGCGCCAGGCGGCACCCCGCCCAGAAATGCAGGCTCAGCCGATGTATGGCAAAGTCGTTGGGGGGGAGCCAGATATGGACTTCCTTGATATTCCAGCATTTTTACGCAAACAGGCGGACTAAAAGTCGCCTCGGAAAGAGTCATTTGAGCTCCTGTAAACTTGTCGAAGACAGGGAAATTCTTCCGGTTTAAGCAGTGGTGGAACGAGGTTGAGGTTGTTTCGGCAGGCTGGTGTTAGGCATTCTGGCACCAGCATGAGGCACGTCCCCCAGGAAATAAGTGCTTGGGGAAAGCAGGGATGCTTTGCTAACATTCCGCGCCCGGTTTCAGGATGAACCCGAAAGGTGCCTATGCATTCTCAAGTTACAGGAATATTCAGCTCTCATGATCATGCAACGAACACTGAAAAACGTCATCCGGGCAACCGGAGTGGGCCTTCACACCGGCAAGAAGGTGTATCTCACGCTTAGACCTGCCCCTGTAGACACAGGCATTGTATTTACGCGCGTTGACCTCAGTCCTCCTGTCAGTATCCCGGCTCTGGCTGAAAACGTCGGTGAAACCACCCTGTCGTCCACCCTCATGAAAGGTGATGTCAGGATTTCTACGGTAGAACACTTGATGTCAGCAATGTCGGGCCTTGGCATCGATAATTGTTATGTTGATGTCAGCGCCGCAGAAGTCCCCATCATGGATGGCAGCGCGGGTCCGTTTGTGTTTCTGATCCAGTCCGCCGGTATCGAAGAGCAGAACGCCGCCAAGAAATATATTCGTATCACCAAAGAGCTGAGCGTCAGCCATGGTGACAAACAGGTGAGCCTGAAGCCTTTTAATGGTTTTAAAGTCGCCTACACCTTGTTATATGACCACCCTGTACACCGTAAATACACCAAACATGCCTGTATCGATTTTTCCAGCACCTCCTTTGTGAAAGAAGTCAGCCGTGCGCGTACCTTTGGTTTTATGCATGAGTTTGAGGAACTGCGCACCCGTAATCTGGCCTTGGGCGCCAGTATGGATAACGCAATTGCGGTGGGTGACTATCGCGTCCTAAACGAAGATGGACTGCGCTATGAAGACGAATTCGTCAAACACAAGATTCTGGATTCGATCGGCGATCTTTACCTGCTTGGCAAAACGCTGATCGGTGAGTTCAGTGGTTACAAATCGGGTCATGCGCTCAACAATGCCTTGTTACGCAAGTTGCTCGCGAGCCGTGATTGCTGGGAAATCGTCACTTTCGAAGAAGAGTCCGAAGCCCCCATCTCCTACATGCGTCCGGCTTTTGCAGGCTGAGCCAATTCTCTGCTATCTTCGCGGCTCCATTCAGCTGAATGGAGCTGGCTTTCAGATATCCTGCCAGACGCGTCTGGAAGGGATCACCAAAAGCACTACTCAAGCAGCAAATCATTAAGCAATGAAAATTCAACTCATAGACTCCCGTCCGGGGTTTGCGCAAGCAATTATTCTGAAAGAGTGGATGCGGCTCGGCCTTAGCATCTGCCTACTCGGCTTGCCTGTGATTCTGGGTTATTTCAGCATTCAAATTGCAGAAGCGCGTAATGCAGAGTTTGCGAAGGATTCCTCGCCAGCTGCACTAGGTGACAGATTTGATTTTTCCGGCCAGAGTCCGGCATTGCAGAACACACCATCAAGGGCTGAGCTCCAGTCGGTCAGAGCTCCTGCCAATAAGTACTCTGGTAACAAGCTCTCTGGATTTGCGAAGCAGGTTTTCAGTGAGAAATCGCTATCGCAGAGTGAGTACTGGAGCCAACCAGCACATAACGAGCAAGACAATACTTTTGCGAAAATCCGCAACCACGCGACGGCCATAGTCACGCGGTATGGAGATGTGCTCAAAAAAGGCCACATCGTTATTCTTGCCTCAGCTATCGCTTATCCACCCGCTACAACTACTGGTTTTACACCTCATAAAAATGGCCGGATCATCGATCCAGCCTCCTATATCCACAGCACTATCCGCTGATTCGCGTCATCCGGGCCTCGGCCCTTCATCTTGCAGTGGACAGATTTGTCCCAATATTTGCGCAAAGTCCCATAGCAAATAATCTATAACAGTTAACCCGGATAGAAAGTTTATGTCTTTTTTGGCCAAAATCTTTGGAAGCAAGAATCAGCGCGAAATCAAAAAGTTTCGCAAATCAGTGGAGCAGATCAACAGTTTTGAGGCTGGCCTCAAAACCCTGTCCGACGCAGAACTGCAAGCCAAGACCATCGAGTTCAAAGCACGGCTTGCGCAAAATCCTGATCTTGATCTGATTCTTCCCGAGGCCTTCGCTGTAGTTCGTGAGGCTGGCGTGCGCATCATGGGTATGCGCCACTTTGATGTGCAGATGATCGGTGGAATGGTGCTGCACTACGGCAATATTGCGGAGATGCGTACAGGTGAAGGTAAAACGCTTGTTGCAACATTGCCTGCGTATCTCAATGCCTTGTCCGGCAAAGGCGTGCACCTGGTAACCGTCAATGACTACCTCGCACGCAGGGATGCAAACTGGATGCGTCCGTTGTATGAATTTCTGGGCTTGTCTGTAGGTATCGTTGTGCCTGGACAGGACGGCAACGAAAAACGCGCCGCTTATGCCTCCGACATAACCTACGGCACCAACAACGAATACGGCTTCGACTATCTGCGCGACAACATGGCGTTTCGTCTGCAGGACAAATTCCAGCGCCAGCTCAATTTTGCGATTGTTGATGAAGTCGATTCCATCTTGATCGATGAGGCGCGCACGCCACTCATCATTTCCGGCGCGGTACAAAATTCATCCAAGCGTTATCAGGAAATCAATGCGCTGGTGCCTTTGCTGACAAAGGGCGACAAAGCGCCCGAAAAATCCCAGCTTGAACGCCAGACGATGGGTTATGTGGCGCCTGACTATGACTTCATCGTCGATGAAAAAATGCGTCAGGTAGAAATCACCGATCCCGGTCATGAAAAAATTGAAACGATACTTGCCAGTCGCGGCTTGCTCAAAGCGGGCGACTCGCTTTATTCGACTGCCAACCTGTCCTTGCTGCATCAGCTGCAATCAGCCTTGCGTGCACACTACCTCTACCACAATGAAGTCGAATACATCATCGAAAACCAGCAGGTTGTGCTGATTGACGAACATACAGGCCGCACCATGCCGGGCCGACGTCTGTCTGAAGGTTTGCACCAGGCCATCGAAGCGAAAGAAGGCGTGCCCATCCAGAATGAAAGCCAGACACTCGCGTCCACAACGTTCCAGAACTATTTCCGTATCTACGACAAACTCTCCGGCATGACAGGAACTGCTGACACCGAAGCTTACGAATTTCACCAGATCTACGGACTTGATGTAGTTGTGATTCCAACCAACAAGCCGATGGTCAGGATCGATGACAACGACCTCGTGTATCTGAGCACCCAGGAAAAATACAACGCCATCCTGAGCGATATCAAACAATTCAGGGACAAAGGGGCGCCCGTTCTGGTGGGAACCGCGAGTGTGGAAACCTCCGAAATATTGTCGAAATTCCTGAACCAGGAAAAGATCAAACACAACGTACTCAACGCAAAATACCATGCTCAGGAAGCCGAGATTATTGCTGAAGCAGGCAGGCCCGGCACCGTGACCATTGCGACCAACATGGCCGGCCGTGGTACCGACATCGTATTGGGCGGCCGCTGGCAGTCCGAAATTGCTGCGCTTACCGATCCAACGCCGGAACAGCAAGCTGCCATCAAGGACGCCTGGAGCAAACGCCAGGAGCAAGTACTCGCAGCGGGTGGCTTGCACATCATCGGTACTGAACGTCATGAGTCGCGCCGTATCGACAATCAGTTACGTGGTCGCGCCGGTCGTCAGGGCGATCCGGGTTACTCGCGCTTTTATCTGTCGCTCGAAGACAACCTGATGCGCCTTTTTGCGTCTGAAAAAGTGGGCAATATGATGCGTCGTATGGGCATGGAGCAGGGAGAAGCGATCGAACATCGGATCGTCACCAACTCGATAGAGAAGGCACAGCGCAAAGTGGAAGGCCGCAACTTCGATATTCGTAAACAACTTCTCGAATACGATGACGTCGCAAACGAACAGCGCAAGATTATCTACCAGCGTCGCAACGAATTAATGGAACTGGATGATATCTCGGAAGTGATTACATCCATGCGCACCACAGTCGTGAACGATTTCATCAACAATTACATTGCGCCGGGCAGCATCGATGATCAATGGGACATTACTGGCCTGGAGCAGGCGCTCGCCGCTGACTTCGCCGTCAAGCTGCCGATACAGGATTGGTTGAAGGCTGACAAAAATCTCTTCGAAGAACCCCTGCGTGCGCGGATCGTTGCTGCGGTGCAGGAAGAGTATGAAGCCAAGTGCCAGACAGTTGGTCCGAACATGCGCGCGTTTGAAAAACAGATCACGTTGCAGATTCTCGATACTTTCTGGAAAGAACATCTCGGCCAGATGGAAAGCCTGCGCCAGGGTATTGGCTTGCGCGGATACGGCGGCAAAAATCCCAAGCAGGAATACAAGCGCGAGGCCTTTACATTGTTTGAAGAACTGCTGCGCAATATTCAGTTTGAAGTGATCAAGTTCCTGAGTCTCGTGCGCATCCGTCAGGAAGAAGCCGTAGATTCGATTGAACAACAGCGCGTCGCTGAAGCTGCAAAAACCTTGCAGAAACCCGTTCATCAAAGTGAGCCAGCGGCTGAACCTACAACCGCCGTACCAGTAGCGCCGCCACAGAACACACCTTTCACACGCCCTGGGCAAAAAGTTGGTCGCAATGATCCGTGCCCTTGTGGGTCAGGCGAAAAATACAAACAGTGTCATGGCAAACTGGAATGACCGTGACAGGAATCACTGGTTATAGCGGTGACGATACCAAAAAAGGATAAAGACGATGGCAGTTGGAAGTGGTGATTACGGTGTTCTGCACAAGGTTCCCGGCGTTCGGATGGCCGCAGTATCGGCCGGCATTAAAAAACCCGGTCGCCTTGATGTGGTACTTTTCGAGCTGGCTGTAGACGCAATAACAGCTGGCGTATTCACCACTAACGCGTTTTGTGCTGCGCCTGTGACGCTCTGCAAAAATCACCTTGCGCGCGCGATGCCACGTTATCTCTTGATCAACACAGGCAATGCGAATGCGGGCACGGGTGTCAAAGGAATGCAGGCTGCGGAACAATGCTGCCACGAATTGGCAGCAGCCGCGGGTGTAGGAGTCGCACAGGTTCTACCATTTTCCACGGGCGTGATTGGCGAATTACTGCCAGCAGCCAAAGTTATCGCTGTAGTGCCCGAAGCGTTGGCTGCGTTGGATGATAACAAGTGGGAAGACGTAGCACGTGGCATTATGACCACGGATACCAGACCAAAAGCGAGCTCGCGCCAGATTAGTCTTAACGGCAAAACGGTCACGATCACAGGCATCGCAAAAGGTGCTGGCATGATTAAACCCAACATGGCGACCATGCTCGGTTACATCTTCACGGACGCTGAGCTTTCCATAGCCTCTGCCAACGTGGCAGTAAAAGCCGCTGCAGATAAATCATTCAACCGCATCACGATCGATGGTGATACTTCAACAAATGACAGCTGCATGCTGGTCGCAACGGGTCTCAGTGGCGTAAGCATCAATGCTCTGGATGAATCTGACAAAACGCTGTTTCATGATGCGCTGACTGCCGTATTCATCGACCTTGCGACCGCGATCGTCAGAGACGGCGAAGGTGCTACCAAATTTGTTACGGTTTCTGTCGAAGGTGGTGCGAACACTGCCGAATGTTTAAAGGTCGGTTATGCGATCGCAGAATCGCCGCTGGTGAAAACCGCATTGTTTGCGTCGGACCCCAACTGGGGGCGGATTCTTGCTGCCGTCGGCCGAGCCGGTTTGCTCGACCTGGATGTTCAGCAAATTGAAATCTGGTTGAATGATGTTTGCATCGTGCGCTCAGGTGCACGCGCCGAGTCATATAGTGAAGCTGCAGGTCAGAAAGTACTTTCACAGGATGAGTTTACGATCACAGTGAAGCTTGGTCGCGGCAGTCACAATGAAACTCTGTGGACCTGCGACTTCTCGCATGACTACGTCACCATCAATGCCGAGTATCGTACCTGAGCATGCCCAAACAGATTCATGTTGCGGCTGGCGTCATCCTGAACGCCCAACGCGAAGTGCTGATTGCGCTGCGGCCGCAGCACAAACATAAAGGCGGGCTTTGGGAATTTCCAGGCGGCAAGGTGGAGTCTGGTGAGACCGTGCAGGAAGCACTGGCGAGAGAACTGCTCGAAGAAATCAACTTGATCGTTCTGGAATCATC
>JAZKES010000064.1:0-1229 GCA_040386995.1 Pseudomonadota bacterium
CGAAATAACGCTGTGCGTCATCGGAAAGTTCTGCTGGCAGTTCTTCCTTGAGAGCCTGGCTGAACCCGCTTATCGCGCGTAACGGGCCGCGTAAGTCATGCGACACCGAATAGCAGAATGTTTCCAGCTCTTGGTTGGAGTTCTGCAGCTGTTGTGTTCGTTCTATGACTTTATGTTCCAGCTCATCATTCAGCTTTAAGACTTGTTCCCGCGCGCGCATACGTTCGGCAACTTCCTGTTCAAGTTCCTTGTTGGAATTTTCAAGTTCTTTGGTGCGATTGGCAATCTCGTCAAGCATGTCGTTAAACGCATCAACAAGCACGCCGACTTCGTCTTCAGAGGTTTTTCTTGCGTGCTGTGAATATTCCTTGTTTGAGATCACGTTGCGCGCCGTTGTCACAACTGAAAGTATCGGGTTGGTGATTACGCTCTGTAACCACCACGATACCAGTCCGGCTACGATCATGGCCGCGACAGTTACGATCGACAATATTCGTATGAATTCTATGACCCTGGCTTCCAGCTGATATTCCGCAACCATATAAGCAGTGCCAAGAATTTCATTGTTTTCTTCGATGCGGCTGAATATATGTAAATTCGAATCAGCGATTGTTACACCGTCAGGGCCGGGCAGAACCGGAAAATCCATTACCTCATCGCCACGTAAATAAACTGCAAACAGGTGTCCTTTGGCATCGTAGACTGCCGCAGCACTTACCGAGGGCCGATAGCGCAGCAAGTCGAGGTTGGTTTTTGCGACCGCTGCGTCCTCGAACTGCAGTGCTGGCACTGTGGAATAACCCAACAAGTTGATCTGGGTCGTCAAGTCAACCATGCGCAACCTGCGGAAACTGTTGATGTCGTAAATAAGGAAGATGGCACCAGCGATGAACAAGGCGCTGAAGGTGGTGATAAAAACGATAGCCAGAATCTTGTTTCGTATTGATCGGTAGGCTTTCATGGAGTTGGCTCTATAACCCTGCGGGCGACCTGCAGGAGACGTGAACTGATTGTCAGCCCGGCTTGCTCAGCCATGGCCAGTGATACATCAAACCGTACCCTGTCATCAATGATGGCAAAATTGATTACGCTACCATCAGGACGTTGCGCCGGTGCCTCAGTAACGGTCAGCGTCGCGTGGGATAGGGCGCTCCGCAGCAAAGGCTCTGACGTGCGCGTCTGTGATTGTCCAACAAACAATACATTCAAACCGTCGATAGAATCGCCAG
>JAZKES010000065.1:0-40839 GCA_040386995.1 Pseudomonadota bacterium
CGGCGTACGCTTTGTTCATTGCGGGTGTTGCCATCAAGGCACTGGATTCATAACGTGGATAAGGCGCTCGATCCAAAGCGCTGCCCGCAGAAAATGCGGAAATTCCGGAATCAAAAATTGTGACGTTAAATGCGCTCTCGATAGCTGCCTTGGTTTTTGGCGCCATACCTGTACCGTCGAAGCCATACGCTGTAACAGCACGGCCAAATCCCAGCAACATGTCAGCACTTTTCGCTTTTAGATCAGCATCGTCCGTCAGGTTGTATAGTTGCCAGAGTGCATCTGCGACGATTGCCTGCATCCACGGCGAAAAAATCCTGTCGGTAGCATGGCGCCATTCAAGATTGCGATTTTCATCGCCAAATGTTGCCAGCGCCGCGAGCACCGTCGTATCTTTTTTTGCTGTGACTGGTGTCTTGAGAATGATCTTCCATTTGCCGTCGGGTGTTACTTCGATTGGTCTGGCAGCAGGAACGTCCTGCTTGCCGACTCGTATACCGCTGTTTTCTTTAACCAGACTTGCGCCATTGCCAAGTGTGTTAGAGAGAACTATTTCAGTGCTGTCGGTTACGTCTTCAGCAAGCGTACCCAACCATGGCAAAAATGACGTCCCTTCATGACGGTCCCATGAATGCGATAAATAACCGTTATTGCCGAGTCCATCGGGGTTTTCCGTGACCATTTTGTACATGTTGCCCACGGCGGTTTTGATGTCAGCGAGAATTGCAGGATCATTGGTTAGCTCAAAACCACCAACCAGAACCTGCAACGCAAAACCTGCATCGCGTTCAGTCCAGGTACCATCGATCTCATAAGGCTTGGTCAAACCTGTGACGGGGCCACGCTGCAGCGAGGCGTTCGCAATATATTTAACAAGTTTTTCGCGCGTATCAACCAAAGGCGAGGGCAGACCATTTTCCTGTGGCGTCCAACTGTCATCACCCGTCAGCGCCAGGTGTAATTTCCACGGGCTCAAGTAGATATATTTCGAATCACAACCATCACCACCTGAACCAAAGGTCTGGGCTTTAGGACCAAAGTCAAAACCGCCGAGACAATAATCTTTTACAGTTGTGTTCGCACCAGTCACTTCCATCTTGCTGATCCAGAACTCATGTGACAGATACGCGTCGCGGTAATAATCGATATTTCCTGTACGCAGCGCTTGTTGATATATCGTCGATACGCGATCAAACAACCAGTCAGTCGGCGTGAGCCCCAAGGCGTTTTCGGAAATGCCTTGTTTTGCAGCAGCACTCTTTGACACATGAGGATTGAAGTTCATTCGAGTGGAAAATGTGTTGAACATTTTCGGAAAGAACTCTTCGTCATATGCATTATTCCCCGCTGGATTGGTCGGCGGAATCAATTGCGCGGTGACGAGGTAATCGGGATCGTTGATCGCAAAATGGGCGGGTTCTTTCAGTCCCGCGCGTGAAGAATTTTCTGTCACAACTTCCGCAACTGCGGCTTCGGCTCGATCGGGTTGTGATCTCGGCGCGAGCTCCCACGTGTAAGTCTGTTTACCATCAAACGCGAATTGCAGCTTTATGGCACGAATAGAGATGGCGCCGTCACACTTGGTGGCAGGCCATGTCATGGTTGATTTGACGAACACCGGCACTTCCATGCCAGCCTCATCGAGCAACCTGAAAGTGCTGGTGTCCTGCATAACACATGGCGCCAGCGGGATACCAGCTGTTACCACATCGGCTGTGCTATTCGGAGTAACAGTCAATTGAGCTGCAAAACCGGGGGAGGAAAACAGTAATACAAATAGAATCCTGTTCATGGGTGTGTCCTTGATTTGTTTGCGCATGCTCTGTCCTTAAAGCAGAAGATCCGACCGCTAATACTGTAAATCTTGTAACGTCCCCTGATTCATCAGTCAAGCATCAGGACTGACCGGATCAGCTAAATTTACTTTGAGCAGTCAACTGAGTCGAGGCAGATGCGTTTTCCGGATTAATACAGGAGGAGACGTGTATGGTCAGAATAGCTGCGGTTATTCTTGTAGTTGCCGGGATTACAGGCTGCGCGGGCATCGAAGAGTTCACCGGGAATGAGCCCATAATCGATACTCAAGGCGTCGATCTGGCGAGTCTCGAACAGGACAAACTTGATTGCCAGGCGTATGCCGATCAAGTTCAGGTAGGACGCCAGACCGCTGTCGCCGCTGGCACAGGTGCCGTGCTTGGAGGAGTGATCGGTGGAGTATTCGGCAATAGCTCTACCGCGAAGCGCGGCGCGAGTGCAGGTGCTGCATCAGGTGCAGTCCAGGGCGCTGGTGGTGGTTTGCGCGATAGACAGCAGGTGATCCGTAACTGTTTGCTGGGGCGGGGTTATCGGGTTTTGAATTAGTAAAAGATATCGATAGTCAGCTGCGTTTTGATCGAGGCGATACGTGTTCTTGTCGCACCCGTTATTCAGCGGAGTTGCAGTCCGCGTACGCCGGTTCGTTCCTGCCAACCCACGACCACTTGCCCCCCAGGCAAGTGCGCTAAACCAAAGCGCGGTTCGAACGCGCGACCAATTGGTTAAAAGCCAACTGCTCCACCAGCCATGCGACAATAAACGTTCAACA
The DNA here is from genome assembly GCA_040386995.1 of Pseudomonadota bacterium. Lineage (GTDB taxonomy): Bacteria > Pseudomonadota > Gammaproteobacteria > Pseudomonadales > Pseudohongiellaceae > CAILUG01. Next base: position 2,585 of record JAZKES010000065.1, read on the forward strand.
CCCGAGTCGTATGCATGATCTCCCTGGAATTCCCCACGCCCAAACTACCGATACAGCCGATCCGGGCCGAGTGGCTGTCCAAGCGGGAAGTGCAGCTGTCGGTGCTACGCGCGGATCTTGCTGATCCACTCCTGTCGGGCAACAAATTCTTCAAGCTTAAATATAACCTGCAGGACGCCGCACAGCAGGGGCACACACATTTGTTGAGTTTTGGCGGCGCTTGGTCGAATCATTTACATGCGTTGGCGGCCGCGGGTCAACGCTTTGACTTTGCAACTACAGGCATCATACGGGGCGATGCTGGCGCGACTAGTAATGCGTGCCTTGATGATCTCGTTGCGATGGGTATGCAGCTGCGCTTCGTTTCTCGTGCTGAGTATCAGCAAAAACACACAGCTGAATTTCTCGCCCAATTGCGACAAGAACTGGGCGACTTTTATTTAATCCCGGAAGGCGGTGCCAATCTCGCTGGTATTCGTGGTTGTCAGGAGTTGTTGCCTCTCAATATAGAAGCCGACTTTACGCATGTGGTACTGGCCTGCGGCACGGGCACAACCCTAGCTGGTATTTTGACAAGCAGCACCGTGCCCGTAATTGGCATTCAGGTGCTGAAGGGAGTCGATTATCTGCGCAAAGAAGTCATCAACATATTGAACCATCATGGCTTGAGTGCCACCGCACCGTGGTCCGTGCTTGATGACTTTCACGGCGGTGGTTACGCGAAGGTGAGTGACGAACTACTCTCCTTCATGCAGAAGTTTACAGCCGCCACCGACGTACCACTCGAGCCGGTTTATTCCGGCAAAATGTTTATGGCCTTGAGCAAGCTGATTCCCGAAGGTTACTTCCCGACCAATTCACGAATCCTTGCGATACATGGGGGCGGGCTACAAGGATTGAGAGGATTTTTATAATTTTCAAATAAATAGACAGCCTGTTTAAAGTGTTTTATTTATCAACATAGAGCTCTCTTTACGCCTTCATGTAACCCGGCGTCTTAATCTTCTCCTGCACTTTTCCTCGTATAGTTATTGATCTCGTCGACTGGAGTAAAACATGCTTAAACGTGTAACCCTTATCCTGTTACTTCAATGCTGGTCACTTACGGTCATGGCGCAGAATCCTGCACAACTCGTCATAGCGCACCGCGGCGCGAGCGGCTATCTGCCGGAACATACACTCGAAGCCAAGGTGCTGGCCTTTGCTCAGGGCGCGGATTTTATCGAGCAGGACGTGGTGATGACGCAGGATGATGAACTCGTCGTGTTCCATGACCTGACTCTTGAGCGCACGACAGATGTGGCCACCCGGTTTCCCGGTCGTGCGCGACCAGATGGCAGTTATTACGTGATCGATTTTACTCTCGCAGAACTGCGGCAGTTGCAGGTGTCCGAAGGTTTCACTGTGGTGGATGGCTCGCCCGTAGCCAATTTCCCAGGACGTTTTCCGGTTCAGACAGCTCGCTTTGGCATTCATACATTCCAGGAAGAACTGGAACTGATTCAGGGCCTCAATCGCACCACAGGAAAAAGTGTCGGTATTTATCCCGAGCTCAAATCACCCTGGTTTCATCACCAGCACAACAAAGACATTGCGAGCGCCGTATTGCAGGTGCTAATCGAGTACGGTTATGACAAGCGCGACGCACCCGCGTTTGTGCAGTCGTTTGATTATCCGGAACTCGTGCGTGTGCACGACGAGCTGTTGCCCGCGCTTGGTATAGAGCTACCACTCGTCCAGTTGATTGCAGACAATTCATGGCTTGAGACTTATGCAAAGGATAGCGATGGAAATTGGCAGCCGTACGACTATGGCTGGATGCATACGGCTGAGGGTTTGCAGAAACTCGCCAAAACGGTCGTTGGCGTCGGCCCTGGCATTGATATGCTTGTGCAGGCCGACTCCAAACCGCAAGCGCTGAAACCTACCTCATTTGTCACTGATGCTCATGCCGCTGGCCTCAAGGTTCACGCCTATACTTTTCGCAGCGATGCCGGGCAAGTCCCCGCCTATGCTGGGGACTTTGACGAACTGCTGGAAATCTTCAGTTCTTCGGTAGGTATCGATGGCTTTTTTACTGATTTCCCAGACAAAGTTGTGCGCTTTCTGGAGGCACACAACTAGGCCAACACACGAGCCGGGACAAGGGGTGCGCATGTTATACTCGCGCTTTATTTTTGCAGGCGCATTACATGCAGCAGTTCTCGAGCATCGGCCTCATTGGCAGACAGGATAATCGCAGTATTATCGATTCTCTTGTTGCCCTGACGGTATTCCTCCAGCAACGTCCCCACATCAAAATTATTGTTGATGACGCTGTGTCCGCCTTGCTCGGCACCCATGACTTTGAGGTTTGCCCGATCGACAGAATGGGCGCTCGTTGCACACTCGTCATTGTGGTCGGCGGCGATGGCAGTATGCTCAAGGCCGCGGCGCAGCTTGCAGAACAGAATATTCCCGTCGTGGGTGTCAACCGCGGACGTCTTGGTTTCCTCACCGACATCCTGCCTGAAGAAATCGAGAAAACGCTCGGCCCTATGCTGGATGGAAAATACAAAGTGGAATCGCGGTTTTTGCTGGAAGTCAGCATTCCGCATGAAGGCTCGGAAAAAGTGCTTGGTTCGGCGATGAACGATGTGGTGTTACACCCCGGTATCGCCGCGCAAATGATTGAGTTCGAACTCTACATCGATGGTCTCTTTGTATATCACCAGGCGTCCGACGGACTGATCGTAGCGACTCCGACAGGTTCAACTGCCTATTCGATGTCCGCTGGCGGACCCATCATGCATCCAAAGCTTGATGCAATGGTGCTCGTGCCGATGTATCCGCATAGTTTGAGCAGCAGGCCGATCGTGATCGACAGCGGCAGCGAAGTAACTATCGTAGTAGGCGAGCGTCATCACACGTCGCCACAAATCAGTTGCGATGGCTCCGTTGAATACACCTCAACAGCGGGTGATATCGTAACGATCAGGCGCAAGAGCCAGGAACTACATTTGTTACATCCGATTGACTATGACTACTACGCGACCTGCCGCAGTAAACTCGGCTGGTCATTGCGCCCAGGGAAGGGGTAACTCAAGCACCATGTTTAATACACTATCCGTCAGTCTGTCGACCGACCTCTCCGAGTTCAGCCATTTGCTCTGGCAGCGCAAAATAGCGCATCGAATCCAGGAACATGGCGATCAGAAATTTTTGTTGATCGCGGATCCAAAGCAGGCCGCGGTGACGCTATCGTTGTTTCAGGACTGGCAGCGTGGCACCGTAAAACCGGCGGCCGATGATCATACAACTGCAGCCGACCTGTTCAACGTTGGCGAATTCAACAACGGGATATTACGCGCGTTCCTCAAAGCGCCATTCACGTTGATTCTGATTTTTGTCTGCATCGCACTCGCGTTTCTCGCGCCGCTCGACCGACCTACGGATCTGACCTGGGAACTCCTGTACCCCGATTTCAGCTACGGCACGCGCACCATTGTTCTGGAACGTGTGCTGCAGAGTTTCAGCTTCATGCAATTTCTGCACATGTTGACGCCCATCCTCCTACACGGCGGCCTGATACATCTGGCATTCAATATGATGTGGTTGTGGGAGCTTGGCAGTCGCATCGAAAAATTCCAGTCCTCGCTAGTCATGGTCGCTACTGTCGTCGTGCTCGCGTTGATCTCCAATACGATTCAATACCTGTACGGCGGCGGCAATAATTTCGGCGGCATGTCCGGCGTTGTTTATGGCCTATTTGCCTACATATGGATGTGGCAGCTGTTCGATCCACGCACAGGCATGGGCTTGCCTGGCTCACTGATTATTTTTATGTTGCTGAGCCTCGTGATCATGACCGCGCTCGGCTTGAGCATGATTGCAAATGCAGCTCATATGGGCGGTTTTTTAGCCGGAATTGTGTACGGTGCGATCACCGCCACGATCAGCCGCGTCAAACGCGCAATGCCGTCGAAGGAGATACCTCGTGATTGAAAAGCCCGATACCTGGCAGGAGTTGCTCGGCAACATGACGCCTGAAATTCACCAGAGTTTAAAAACAGCTGTGGAACTCGGCAAATGGCCGAATGGCGAGCGGTTGTCTGCAGAGCAGGTAGAGCTGTGTCTGCAAGCGGTCATTGCGTACGATGCGCGTTATCTGCCCGAAACCGAACGTGTGGCGTATATCGATAACGCCAAAGTCAAAACCCAGCCACGCGGCGATGCCTGAACTTCAGATAAAGAACTATAGATAAAGAATTATGCAAATAACCGGGCAAGTTAAAAAACTCGAAGCACGCTTCGACTCACCAGTGAGCTATCTGCTTCCGCTTGGCACAGAAACAGTGGCGCTCAATCCCTTGCTCGACCGGCAGATCAGCCTGCGTTACACCGGCAAAATCACCTGTATCAATTGCGGCCGCAACAGCAACAAAAGTTTTAATCAGGGCTATTGCTACCCGTGTTTTCAGAAACTTGCGCAATGCGACAGCTGCGTAATTTCGCCCGAACGTTGTCACTACGAAGCTGGCACATGCCGGGAACCTGTGTGGGGAGATCATTTCTGCATGCAGGATCATATTGTGTATTTTGCCAATTCTTCCGGTCTGAAAGTAGGAGTAACGCGTGCATCACAAGTACCGTTACGCTGGCTGGACCAGGGTGCAACCCAGGCTCTCGCAGTGATTCGTGTACGCACGAGGCAGCAAGCTGGTTTCTGCGAAGTCATGTTCAAGCAACATGTAACAGACCGCACGAACTGGCGCGGCATGTTGAGCGGCGAACAGCAGATTCTGGAACTGGCAGTCGAACGTGATCGTCTGCTGGGGGAGTGCAAAGCCGAGCTGCAGGATTTGCAGGACAAGTTCGGCATACACGCGATCAGCGTTCTTACCGGTGTCGAACCATTGGCAATTTCTTATCCAGTGCTGCGTTATCCCGAAAAAATAGCATCGCTGGATCTCGACAAGGAAGCCGTCACCGGCCGCCTGCTCGGCATCAAAGGGCAATATCTGATACTGGACACTGGTGTGCTGAACATCAGGAAATACACAGGTTATGAGCTGGAACTGACAGCTCCCTAAGAATTGAGGTGCAACATGAAAGAATCCCAGGGCAAAACCGTATATCTGCGCGACTACCAGGTTCCCGATTATCTGATCGACGAAACCCACCTGGAATTTGCGCTGCACGAAGATCAAACGATAGTCCGTTCGAGACTGCTGATGCGGCGTAATCCGCAAAGCACCGACCCACATGCGCCACTCATATTACACGGCAAAAATCTTGAACTGCAGGAACTGAAACTGGACGGCACGCTGCTGGCCGAGAGCAGCTACAGCATAGACGCGGAATCTCTTACCGTAGCAAGTGTGCCTGCCGCATTCACACTCGAATGTGTGACGCGAATAATGCCGCAGGAAAATACTTCACTCGAAGGTCTCTACAAGTCCAAGTCGATGTTCTGCACACAATGTGAAGCAGAAGGGTTCCGCAAAATTACCTACTACCTTGATCGGCCAGACGTGCTGTCGAGTTTCGTGACCCGCATCGAAGCAGACAAGAAACGTTATCCTGTGCTGTTGTCGAACGGCAACAACATCGCAAGTGGAGATCTGGAAAACGGCCGGCATTTTGCGACATGGAAAGATCCGTTCCTGAAACCCTGCTACCTGTTCGCGCTCGTCGGCGGCAATCTCAAAGCAGTGTCGGATACGTTCACCACGTGCAGCGGACGTTCCATCAATCTGCAAATTTTCGTCGAAGCCAAAGATCTCGATAAATGTGCTTTCGCTATGGCGTCGCTCAAAAAAGCGATGCGTTGGGATGAAGAAGTCTACGGCCGCGAATACGACCTCGACATTTTCATGATCGTTGCAGTTGATGATTTCAACATGGGTGCGATGGAGAACAAGGGTCTCAACATTTTTAACTCGTCGTGTGTGCTCGCAAAACCCGAGACGTCCACAGACCAGGCTTTCCAGCGCATCGAATCAATTGTTGCGCATGAATATTTCCATAACTGGTCGGGTAACCGCGTCACGTGCCGCGACTGGTTTCAGTTGAGCCTCAAGGAAGGGTTCACGGTATTCCGTGATGCCGAATTTTCCGCCGACATGGGTTCGCGTGCCGTAAACAGAATTGAAGATGTGAGTTTTCTGCGCACAGTTCAGTTCGCCGAAGATGCCGGCCCGATGGCACACTCAGTGCGACCTGAGTCGTACATGGAAATCTCCAATTTCTACACGGTGACCATTTACGAAAAAGGTTCGGAAGTTGTGCGTATGATCGCGAACCTGCTCGGACCCGAATTATTCAGGAAAGGCACTGATCTTTACTTCGAACGCTTTGACGGCAAAGCAGTCACAACCGAAGATTTCGTAAGTGCCATGGAGGAGGTGAGTGCTATTGATCTCACGCAGTTCCGGCGCTGGTATACCCAAGCTGGCACACCACAACTCGACATCAGCAGGCACTACGATGCCGCTGAACAAAAGTTCACGCTGACGGTCAAGCAGAGCTGCCCACCAACGCCACGGCAGTTGGTCAAACAACCTTTCTTTATTCCACTGAGCATGGGTCTGCTCGACAGCAACGGCAATCAGTTGCCTGTTCAACTTACGGCCGCAGATAAACCTGCGACCAATAAAGTCTTGTGGGTGACAGAGGCCAGCCAGGATTTCACGTTTCTGAACGTTCCTGAATCACCCGTACCCGCTTTGCTGCGCGGATTTTCTGCGCCGATCAAATTACACATGGATTACAGCCGCGATGAGCTGATGTTTTTGATGAGCCACGACAGTGATGGTTTCGTACGTTGGGAAGCAGGCCAGCAGCTTGCGCTCGACGTCATCAACGAAGGTCTCGCTGCCTGGCGCGCGCAGAAAGCCATCGAAGTAGATCCGCGTCTTGTGACCGCTTTTAGAACAGTTCTCGAAGCGAGCCTTAGCGACACCACACTCGACAAGGCAATGGTGGCCAATCTGCTTCTGCTGCCATCCGAAGCCTATATTTCCGAGCTTGCAACAGTTGTTGAAGTCGACGGCATTCATCTTGTGCGTGAATTTGTGCGCAGACACCTCGCGCGTGAATTACGCGAACTATTTGCCAATGTTTACGAGACGAACAAAAGTTCAGCACCCTACGTTTACGATGCGAACGCCGTTGCGGCACGCTCATTAAAAAATACGGCACTGAATTATCTGATGACTCTCGAAGAGCCCTACTGGTTCGAGGCGGCCCGCATCCAGTTCATCAATGCCAACAACATGACCGATGAAGGTGCCGCGTTACGAGCCTTCGTCAACAATCCTACCGAAAGTTCAAGCAGCATCAGGGAAGAGCTCCTGGCCAGTTTCTATGCGAAATGGAAACACGAAGCATTGGTCGTTGAACAATGGCTCGCGCTGCAATGCGCCGCGCCCGTGCCGAACAACCTGCGTAAGGTAAAAGCACTGATCGAACACGAATCCTTCGATATTCGTAACCCCAACAAAGTGCGTTCTGTTATTGGTGCGTTTTGCAACGCCAATGCTGTCGGTTTTCATGCACTGAATGGCGAGGGTTATACGTTCCTTGCTGACTACGTCATCCAGCTCAACGGCATCAATTCACAGATTGCGTCCCGCCAGCTCACGCCGCTGACCCGCTGGCGCAAATACAGCAGCGGCCGGCAGGAACTCATGAAAGCGCAATTGCGGCGAATTATGGCAGTCGAAAACCTGTCGAAAGATGTATATGAGGTTGTGTCGAAGAGTTTGCAGGAATAAATTACCGCACGATCGCAATACGCTTTTGTTGAAAGTTCGCTTTAATTGAAAGTTCGCGTTGGTTTAAGGAAACGCTGATTAATCAGCGTTTCCTTAAGTAGAAGTGTTAGCTCGCGCAGGGCCGTTAGCTCGCATAGAAAGTAACCAAGTAATAAAACAATATTCTCACAATAAAAATACGTAAAAGGGAAAGCCGATGTATACCGATCCACGAGAGTTGCTCAACAGTGCCGCTATGGCACGCCTGCAGTATGTCGTTATTGCGATAACAGTTGCGCTTAATGCGCTGGATGGCTTTGACGTGATGGCCATCAGTTTTGCGTCACCCGGCATTGCGGTCGAGTGGGGTACAACGCAAGCTGGGCTTGGTTTCATCCTCTCCATGGAACTGTGGGGTATGGCCGCAGGTTCATTGCTGCTTGGTGGCGTCGCAGATTTTCTCGGTAGACGCCCAACCATTCTTGGTTGCCTCATGATGATGTGTATCGGCATGTATATGGTGACAACCACGACGAGCCTTGTTGTGTTGTCGTTCTGGCGCATCGTCACAGGACTCGGCATCGGTGGCATGCTTGCGTCGATCAATGCGATGGCCGCTGAATATTCGAACGTCAAAAGTCGCCCGATGGCAATCGCGGTGATGGCTGCGGGTTATCCACTCGGCGGAGTAGTGGGCGGTCTGGTAGTAAGCCAGTTGCTAAAAACGATGGACTGGCGCGTGGTGTTTTATTTCGGCAGCCTGATGACCGCGATAATGATCCCGATCGTATTTTTCATGATGCCCGAATCCGTGCATTGGCTGATGCGCAAACGCCCGCAAAATGCACTCGCGCGCATCAATTCAACGATGACACGTCTTGGTCACATGGCCTTGAATGTATTGCCCGACATCAGCAAAGATCCCAAACGCAAATCCATCGTCGATATTTTCAGCAAGGGTATGCTGGCCACTACACTGCTGGTTACTGCGGCGTATTTCCTGCACATCGTTACGTTCTATTTCATTCTGAAGTGGGTACCCAAACTCGTCGTCGACATGGGTTTCTCTCCGTCATCGGCTGGCGGTGTGTTGACCTGGGTCAGCATTGGTGGCGCGCTGGGTGCGTTGACGTTCGGCTTCCTCACACGCAAGTTTGAATTGAAAAAACTCACACTCGCCATGTTTGTCGGATCGTGGATCACCACTGCGCTGTTTGGTCAGACGACGGAAGACCTCTTTGTGTTGTCTGCACTCGTCGCGCTGGCAGGGTATTTCATCAATGCGGGAATCGTCGGCATGTATTCCATTGTTGCTGAAGTATTCCCGACGCACGTACGTGCAACGGGCACCGGTTTCACAGTGGGTATTGGCAGGGGTGGTTCGGCCCTGTCGCCGATCATTGCCGGCTTCCTGCTGCAGGGCGGACTGGAATTGCCCGTGGTCGCTATCGTGATGGGCACCGGTTCAATCATGGCTGCTGCCGCATTGATGTTCCTGAGAACCGAGGGCGGCAAACCCCAGGGCGGACTTGAATCAGGCGAGGTTTCTGCGTCAGCAAAAGCGGTACCTGGAAGTGTCTGACGCCTGTTCCGGCGCGGACTTCCCTTGTAGAATCCGCACGATTTTCAGCACAGTCATTTATTACAGGTAGAACAATGGGCAGAGCTTACCAAAACCGCAAAGAGTCCATGGCCAAGACATCGGCCAATAAATCCAAGATCTATGGCCGCTACGGTCGTGAGCTCTACATGGTCGCCAAGTCCGGAGGCACTGACCCCAGCGGCAACCTTTCCCTCAGAGGCCTGATCGAACGCGCCAAACGCGATCAGGTGCCTACCCACGTTATCGAAAAAGCGCTCGAAAAAGCGAAGGGCACTGGCGGCGAAGATTATTCAGTCTTGCGTTATGAAGGTTTCGGTCCGGGCAGCACAATGGTTATTGTGGAATGCCTGACCGACAACCCCAACCGTACCTTCGGCGACGTGCGCCAGTGTTTCCACAAAACCAACAGCAAGATCGGTACGCAGGGCGTCGTCAGTCATATGTTCGACCACAGCATCATCCTGTCTTTCAAGGGTGATGAAGAAGCTGTGCTCGAAGCACTGATGAATGCCGACGTAAATGTCAGCGACATCGAAAATGAAAACGGCAAGATCACCGTGTTCGCTCCGCAGTCAGAATATTCAAAAGCCAAATCCGCGCTTGCAGAGGCGTTTGGTGAAATCGAGTTTGAAGTCGATGAGATCCAGTTCATTCCGCAGAACTACACTGCGATCAGTGGCGAAGACATAACCGTGTTCGAGAAATTCATGGATCTGCTGAACGACGTGGATGACGTGCAGAACGTTTACCACAATGCAGAATATTGATTGCACCACAGCCCGGATGTTTTAAAAAAAGTTCCTGTTGGTCCAGTCCGGGTTTTTATTGATTCATTGATTAAATAATACGTCGACCCATCTTGGCAGCGAGATGGGTTGGCTTCCTGAAAACCCGGATGTTCGGATTCCGCTGTTTTGTCTCTCACCTTGAGTGTAGTTTCCGTCTAATCTAGAAACAGCGAGTTGCACGCCACATAACCAAATGCACCGCTGGGCTTATGCCGTGATAGTCACCAGGGTCCATGCGTGCTCGTGACTAAAAGCCTCGGCAAATACCAGTAATAGGTCGGCCAAATTTAAAATGTTTGCGCTAATTCGCACGTAGCCCCGATTTAACGCGGCTACAAAAAAATCAATGATGCTAAAATATTCAGGCCTACGACTAGCCGAAGTTTCCCAGGGAATAGATGTTACCTCACCTCAAGTATCGCGCCGACATAGATGGGCTTCGGGCAATCGCTGTACTTTCTGTCGTATTTTTCCACGCGTTTCCGCGCCAGCTTGCAGGTGGTTACCTCGGGGTTGATATATTTTTTGTCATCTCAGGTTATTTAATATCGTCAATAATCTTCAAAGGTCTGGAACATGGAACTTTCAGCATTGCTGATTTCTATGGACGCCGAATCAGGCGAATTTTCCCGGCACTTTTTCTGGTTCTAGCCTCATGTTATCTCTTGGGATGGTTCGTATTATTTGAAGACGAATATAAACAACTCGGCAGAAATATAGCGGGCGGAACCAGCTTCATTTCAAATTTTATTCTGTGGAGCGACAGCGGCTACTTTGATCAATCTTCGGAATTGAAACCACTGTTACACCTGTGGTCGCTTGCAATTGAGGAACAGTTTTATCTCATATGGCCAATGCTTTTATGGTTTGCCTACACGAGGAAAACCAATCTTTTACTGATTACATTAGTTATTGCTGTCGGTTCTTTTGCATTTAATGTTTATGAAGTTCGACTTGATCGTGTAGCCGCTTTTTATTCGCCCTTAACACGATTCTGGGAGCTGTTAGCCGGAGCAGTACTCGCCTATTTGAATTTGCAGGTTTCCATAAAATCGGGTCTTCGCCTTAGTCTCCACAACTCCCTGATCTTTCAAAATGTAAAATCTGCGTCGGGGTTTCTCTTGCTTGGTTTGGGACTACTGGTGCTGGATGGGGATAGTGCATTTCCCGGATGGCTGGCACTCTTCCCCGTTATTGGCGCGACATTGATTATTTCGGCAGGACCAGATGCCTGGCTAAATCGCAACGTACTCGCGAGCAAACTCTTCGTATCTATCGGGTTGATAAGTTATCCGCTGTACCTCTGGCATTGGCCACTGCTTTCATACATGCGAATTGTGGAAGGCGCAGAGTTAAGTTTTACGATCAGGTTATTCATTGTAGCGCTCTCGATTACTCTTGCATGGATGACCTATGCGTTCCTGGAAAAACCACTACGATCAGTTAAATATCGCCAACCGTTAACACTTTCGCTTTTTTCCCTCATGCTCGGCATCGGCATAGTGGGTTTTATTACCATGCGCGAGGAGGGCATCCAGTCCAGACGTATTGCGGTCATCAGCTCAGAAATATCCAGTGCACGCCTCGATCATCAATCCAGCGAACCGCTTTTTACTGACGGGCGTATTGATGAGACGAATAACAGATTCGAGGGCGAGAGTTCCGATGTCGTGTTGTTTGTTGGCGACAGCTTGATGGGCCACTATTTGCCGCGCCTGAAAGAGCTTTACAAGGATCCAGCCAAATTACCCCATTACTCTTCTGTGTTTTTAGCGCGTGATGGGTGCAGGCCCGTACCCTTCGGAGAAAAAATCAACAGCGCCGGCAAACAATGTGATGAGTATTACCGCGCGGTTATTGAGTTGGCCAAATCTGCCAACGTTAAAAAGATCGTTCTTTCGGCAAACTGGGAGCTGGTATTCTCAGATGAATCTTACAGCGACAACAGTTCCACGTTTGGGGCTGACTTGTTCGAACTAAATGAGATGGGTAAAAAGGTATTATTCATTTCCATGGCTCCTCACTCCTCACGCCTGAACCCCATGGTGCTGGCAAAACAACTCAGGCTCGGCGCATTTTTGTCGAATATCTCCCTTATCAAGGATCAATGGATAAAAAGAGCCGATTTCGAAGTGCTCAACGAAAATTTTCCGAGGCTCGTCGAGTTTTCTACCAAGGTTGGTGCGTCCGTCATCAATCCGCTGGATTATTTTTGTACTCAGGAAGAGTGCCCAATTGTGCTTGGAGGCAAACCGCTTTACAGCGATAACTTCCACATAACATCGGGTGCTGTCGTGCAATATGCAACGTTCATAGATCCCATTGTGCAACCCGAGAACTAGTGAAGCCATATCAGCCGATTATTATCCGGTGGGCATCATGAAAAGTGTCATGCCACTTTGATAAATCGTCCGCCTGGATAGATCGATCGAAGTGGTTAACGAAATTACAGCCGGGAATCGTCAACGCTCACAATTCCATTAGCCAGCACGTTTGCTTGATCGGCAGTACGGAAAATGTCAGCAGTTGAAGTCTCGTTATCGTCCGTCTCTTCAGCAGCAAACGCGAGGTCAGCTGGGGAGGAGGCTCCACTGATCGCCGCACTCATTCCGACCCGTCCCACACCAGGCAACTTCAGTGCAGGCCGCAGAAAGTCCACACCGGCCGATAGTCCCAGAATGTTAATCTCCAGGCCTTCATCCCTGGCGGCCGTCATGCCAAACAAACCGAACAGAGAGAATTGGTAACCGGTGCCGCTAGGGGCGTCTTCAATCATCTTGCCATCTGGCAGATAGTCTTTGCCGATCGCGGTAACGGGCAGGGTGAGTTGCAGCTCTGGTACCGCGCGACCAATGTACGCTGTGAACGTATTGCAGTTGGGTCCTGGCCAGATTGAGTAATCGTCCTGGAATGGATAACTGTCTATCGCGGCAAGAACCTCGGGCAGCAATTTCTCGGCTTGTTCACCGCGGATATCGGCAAGTAGTTCGGGCGCATTGCCATACCAGAAACGGTCGGGGAGATCGGCTTCTGATACAACCACGGGCAAGTTGCGACGTGCACGAAAGCCAATGACCTGATGAACTACAAAATGGTCAGCATCACGTTCTTTGGTTGCGACCCATGTGTGGACGGCGAGGTGGCTGCGCCAGCTGGAGGTGCGAGCCGCGTAAACCTGGATCATCGCGCCGGAATATTCGTCGGGAAGGGGAGCCATGCCCGAACTGTTACGTTTCGCAAAGACAGGCGCAGGCGTTGCATCATGGCTATCGCTGCCGTAAGCGGCCATGTAAGCCGGACCCAGTAAAAACAGCGTCAATGTGAGGAATGAATATTTGAGCCAGCGCATAAAATTTCCTCGTCTGCATTCTGTTGCAACATGTAGAAAATAACGGCGGATTAATTCGGACGCTTGAAGGCTATAGCGCGATGTACTTGAAAGGTGTGTGCCAGCTCACACTGTGTGAATCTGGAACGTAAAGGAAATTGCGATATGAGAACTGATCGCAATTTCAGTTTCCGATCAACCTGCGCCACGTGCCTCGATGTAGAGAAAAGAAAATCGGGTAACTGTTACGTTCGCTGCCAACACCTGGAACGAGAACTGGACAGACTCAATGGGCGAGAAGAAAGGCAATTTTCAACGAAGTCACGAAACTGCTGTGTTGGTGCGCGGATCAGAAAGATGCGAAAAAGCCCGCGTGGATAGAAAACAGTTGATGGGCAGGAAAAAGCGGAATGAGATCATTTGAATCGGAGGCTTCAGAATTCCTGATCAAGTCAGCTACGCGCGCAGCAAGTTCATCCTGACAAGAGTCTGCCTGTGCAGGAAACACTCCCGCACAGGCCAACCCGATTTACATTTACAGTTTTACATCTGTACTTCAGCAATATTCTGCACGTTGATCGTTTTCGCCTTGTCGGCACCGTGCATGAATGACGCTACTTCGTTGAAATTGAGGTAGCGGTAGATCTGGCTCGACATGGTGTCGAGTTTGCCCATGTAGCTCATATATTCTTCGACAGTCGGAATGCGACCGAGCAGTGAACATACTGCGGCGAGTTCTGAAGAAGAAAGGAACACATTGGCTCCATCACCAAGACGGTTCGGGAAATTACGGGTGGAGGTTGATACCACCGTTGACTTCGCCGCAACACGCGCCTGGTTGCCCATGCAGAGTGAACAGCCAGGCATTTCGGTACGCGCACCAGCAGCGCCAAATACGCCGTAGATGCCTTCTTCCGTCAGTTGATGCTGATCCATCTTCGTGGGAGGTGAAATCCAGAGGCGGGTAGGGATGCTACCTTTTCCTTGTTCGAGTACTTTCGCAGCCGCGCGGAAATGGCCGATGTTGGTCATACACGAACCGATAAACACTTCATCGATTTTGGTGCCGGCAACAGCAGACAGCGGCTTGATGTCGTCAGGATCGTTCGGACATGCGAGCAATGGTTCAGTGATTTCATCAAGATTGATTTCGATGATCTGCTTGTACTCTGCATCGGGATCAGCTTCGAGCATTTGTGGATTCGCAACCCAGGCTTCCATCGCCTGCGCGCGACGCTCGAGTGTACGTGGATCGCCATAACCTTCGGAAATCATCCAGCGCAGCAACACGATGTTGGAGTTCAGATACTCGATGATCGGCGCCTTGTTGAGTTTGATCGTACAACCCGCGGCAGAACGTTCCGCAGACGCATCCGACAATTCAAATGCCTGTTCGATTTTCAGATCGGGCAAACCTTCGATTTCGAGGATACGACCCGAGTAGATATTTTTCTTGCCCTTCTTCTCAACAGTCAGCAAACCTTGCTTGAGCGCTGCGTAAGGAATTGCGTTAACAAGATCGCGCAGCGTAATGCCAGGCTGCATCGTGCCTTTAAAACGCACGAGTACAGATTCAGGCATGTCGAGTGGCATCACACCTGTAGCGGCTGCGAATGCAACGAGACCTGAACCAGCAGGGAAAGAAATACCAATCGGGAAACGGGTGTGTGAATCGCCACCAGTGCCGACGGTATCAGGCAGCAACATGCGGTTGAGCCATGAGTGAATGATGCCGTCGCCAGGACGCAAGCTTACGCCGCCGCGGTTCTGGATGAAGTCTGGCAAGGTATGTTGAGTCTGGATGTCGACCGGTTTTGGATAGGCAGCTGTGTGACAGAACGACTGCATGACAAGGTCAGCAGAAAAACCAAGGCAAGCCAGATCTTTCAATTCATCACGTGTCATCGGGCCGGTGGTATCTTGTGACCCAACTGTAGTCATCTTCGGTTCGCAGTAGATGCCTGGGCGCATGCCATCAACACCACATGCACGACCAACCATTTTCTGCGCAAGCGTGAAGCCTTTGGTGTTTACAACGGGTGCTGCCGCGCGTACGAATACGCTGGAAATACCGAGGCCAAGTTC
Organism: Pseudomonadota bacterium; assembly: GCA_040386995.1. Lineage (GTDB taxonomy): Bacteria > Pseudomonadota > Gammaproteobacteria > Pseudomonadales > Pseudohongiellaceae > CAILUG01. The sequence continues at coordinate 18,125 of JAZKES010000065.1, forward strand.
GAGACGCGCCTTGTCAGTGAGACCGCGACCAACGATCAGCGGAATACGTCCACCCGCGCGTACTTCGTCGAGAATGATGTCGGTTTTAAGCTGGAATTCGGTGAGTAATTCGCCGGTATCATGACGCGTGATCTTGCCACTGTAAGGATGGATATCGATCACATCACCGGTATTCATGCCTGACACGTCACATTCGATTGGCAATGCACCCGCGTCTTCCATCGTGTTGAAAAAGATCGGTGCGATCTGATTACCGATGCACACACCACCAGCACGTTTGTTCGGGATATGCGGAATGTCGTTACCGATGAACCACAACACGGAGTTGGTTGCTGACTTGCGTGAAGAACCGGTTCCTACCACATCGCCAACCAGCGCAACCGGGAAACCTTTTTTCTCGAGTTCATCGATCTGCTGTTCGGCATTCGTGATGCCTTCGCGTGGCATCTTGTACATCGCTTTCGCGTGTAATGGGATGTCGGGACGCGACCACGCGTCGGGAGCAGGAGAAAGATCATCGGTGTTGGTTTCGCCAGGCACTTTGAATACGGTGACGGTCAGCACTTCCGGCATTTTAGGGCGGCTTGTGTACCACTCGGCATCTGCCCACGATTGCAGTGCGGCTGTTGCGTTGGCGTTGCCACCTTTGGCTTTTTCGACGACATCATGGAACGCGTCGAACATCAGGATAGTGGTGGAGAGTTGTTTCGCGGCTTCTTCGCCGAGTTCTTTATCTTCAAGTAACTGCACAAGTGCGCTGATGTTGTAACCGCCGAGCATGGTGCCCAATAATTTGACGGCGAGCAGTGGGGTGATCAGTGGTGACTTCGCTTCGCCTTTTGCAACAGCAGTCAGAAAACCTGCTTTGATATATGCCGCTTCGTCGACGCCGGCTGGTACGCGATTGCTGATCAGGTCGAGTAGAAAAGGGCCTTCGTTGGGCGGCGGATTTTTGAGCAGCTCAACAAGTGCTGCGGTCTGGACGGGGTCCAGCGGTTTTGGCACAACGCCAAGGGCGGCACGTTCGGCAACATGTATGCGATAGGCTTCTAGCACTGAAACACCTCATGAAGAGTAATGGAAAACTGGAGTGGAAAACTGCCCGCATTCTACGTCAAAGGCCAAGAGCTGACCACACGGAAGGGCTTATGCGGGCCGCCGGCTTTTGATTACAATGGCGCCATGAAAACCGTCCGTACCCCCTGCATTGGTGTGTGTTCTACAACGTCCGTGGGTGATCGCATCTGTCGCGGCTGCAAGCGTTTCAGCGCGGAAGTCATCAACTGGAATTCCTACACCGAAACGCAGAAACAAGCCGTCCAGGCGCGCATTAACCAGTTCACGAGCCAGCTGATGGCCAACAAGTTCCGGATCGTCTCGCAAGCCAAGCTGGAAGGGGTGTTGCAGGACTTCCGCATTTTCTACGACCCCGACCTCTCGCCGTTTTTCTGGCTGCATCAATTGCTGCAGAAGCATCTGTATCGCATCAGTTCACTTGCCGAGATCGGCGTCGAGCTGCAGCCCGCATTCAAGGGCCACGATGTACGCGATTTATTATTGTTGATAAACGAGGAGCTGCAGCAACTATCTGAAGCTCATTATGAACGTTACTTTTCCCGCTAATATCACGCGCGAACCTGAAGCGCTAACACGGAGCAACATATGCGAACCCGGTTATGGACGCTCTTTCTATTCGCAATTGTATTGCCCGCTTTCGCGCAAGTGACCACACAACCACAAGCGCAAATACCTCCGCAGTTTCAGGTTGATCCCGCATGGCCGCATGAATTGCCGTCCGACTGGATTCTCGGCCAGGTGTCCGGTATTGCAGTCGACAGCAACGATCACATCTGGATCGTACATCGCCCACGCTCGCTCGCGACGACCGAAATGGGCATGGTGCTCAAACCACCCATCGCCGACTGCTGTCGTCCCGCACCATCGGTGATCGAGTTCGACCAGAATGGTGCATACATCCAGTCGTGGGGTGGAGCAGAGTGGAATGAAGGCACCCAGGCGTGGGACATTACCGAGGCCGATTGGCCGTTAAGTGAACACGGCATCTACGTTGATGCTGAGCAGAACGTGTGGCTTGCGGGCAACGGCGCCAACGATCATGTGGTACTGAAGTACAACAGCACCGGTGACCACCTGTTGACCATCGGCAAGGTCGGCGAAACGGGGGGCAGCAACGACACCGAACGCCTCGGCCAGCCCGCCGATATGACGGTCGATACCGAAGCCCACGAGATCTACATCGCCGATGGTTATCTCAATCGGCGCGTCATTGTGTTCGACAGCAATACGGGTGCCTACAAACGTCACTGGGGTGCATTTGGCAATCGTCCTGACGACAGCGTGCCGCCGCCTTACGAACCCGGCATTACGTCGGCGCAGCAATTTCGCGGCGCAGTGCACAGCGTGGAACTCAGTAAAGATGGCCTCGTATATGTAGCTGATCGCAGCAGCGACCGCATCCAGGTTTTTACCCGGGACGGCAGTTTTGTCAGCGAAGCAGTTATCGCACCGATTACCCGCGACATTGGTTCTGCATGGGACATTGCGCTGTCGACTGATCCTGCGCAGCAGTGGCTATTTCTTGCCGATGGCCAGAATATGAAAGTGCGCGTGATCGCCAGAAAAACGCTGACCGAAGTTGCCTCCTTCGGGAAAGGCGGGCGCCAGGCTGGCCAATTCAACTGGATCCATAACATTGCGATAGATTCAGATGGGAATCTTTACACAGCCGAAGTGAATAATGGCCGGCGGGTACAGAAGTTTGTGCCTGATACGCAGGAGTAGATTTTCTCCACCGAAACCCGCAGATAAATTTTGCGTCGATGGCAGCAGATCCGGAATCAAAAGAATTTTTCGCTGCTCTTTATGCCGCGTGGTGACTTAAGATCACTGCTACAGCGTCGTTCAGCGCATCACGTGTTACTGGCAATCGGCACTCGCAAGAAGGCACGATGTTGAGAGTTTTATCTTCCATACTTTTTCTCACCGCGTTGGCAACATTGGTGCCGACACTCATTGCTGCGGATGCGGGCAACGACTTTACCGCATCAGTCACGTTGTCTGCACAGTGCCGCGCAAAAGATTCAGGCACACTCACTCTCGCGTTTGGTACATACACCGCCTTTCAGTCCACTCCCGTGACAGCCAACGACATTGAACTCGTGTTTGAATGCACGCGTGGTTATGTACCATCCAACGTAACCTTTGACACCACCAACGGGACGGATATTGGCGGCGGGGTTCTGAATGGCTTGCATTACGACATGGATTTTGCGAGCCCTGTCGTGACTGCTGGTAATGGTGCGAGTTCAGGTGCAGACGATATTGGCTCAGCCGATGTGCGGACCTATGCAATCAGCGCCACGATGGACGCACTGCAGCCAGGTGAGTTATTGCAACCAGCGAGCCATACACGAACGTTGATTGTGAGTTATTGATTTAGCTGTTGCGCCTGAAGCGACTCTTGATATTCGCAATACGCGATCACGCCGCGAGCAAGAAAAACAACACCAGACAAAACCATTTCGCGACAAACTCACTCCCAGTTCGCACGATCTAGAAATCCAGATTCACCGTAGTACCCGCACCCGGTGCTGAAATCACATTAATATTGCCGCCATTCATCTTCACGATTTGCCTGACGATACTCATGCCTATACCGCTGCCGCCGCGTTTGGTGGTGAAGAACGGAATAAAAATATTCTCGATATTTTCAGGGCTGATACCCGTGCCATTGTCGGTAATGCTGATACGCACCTGGCCAAACGTTCTGAGTTCAGCAGACAAGGTAATGATGGGGCGCGCAACGTCTGTAACGGCCTCGACAGAATTTTTCACGACGTTGATCAACGCCTGCTCAAGCAACTCCGGATCGGCCTTCAACTCAAGTGTCACGGGTGTACATTTGTAATCCAGCGTAACGCCGCCGGCTTTCGCCTGTTCTGCCATCAGTTTGCAGATGCGTTGCAGTAGTTCGTTGATACGAAACAACTGCGGTTGTGGTGTCGGCAAACGCGAAAGACTGCGGTAACTTTCCACAAAATGCTGCAGCCCCAAACTGCGTTTGCTAATCGTCGTGACAGCGTTGCTCGCATCGGCCAGCAACTCGCGCACATCTGCTGACGCCATGGTGGTAAGCGCCTGATCATTCTGCGCGAGGGTCTCGATTGCCTCCTGGACATAGAGGCTCGTGGTTTCGGCAAGTGACGTGATCGGCGTAATGGAGTTCATGATTTCATGGGTCATTACGCGAATCAGGTTTTGCCACGCCTGCAGTTCGCGCTCCTCCAGTTCGCTGCGAATATCGAGAATCGATACCAGTTTATGTTGCTGGCCCTTGCTGCGCAAAATCGTGCAGGACAAGCGCAGATCCAGCGTGGTGGTTTCACGCACAACTTTCAGGCTCCGCTCATCGCCGGGCTGTAGATCTGTAAGTGTTTCGCCGAGTTTTGCATCGAACGCATAAAGCTGGCGCAATTGCGTAAGCGCAAAAATCCCGAACAACCTTCTGCACGCGAAGTTGGCGAGCGAGATACGACCATCCTGATGCAACGAGAACACCGCGATGGGCAGTTGCTGCACCAGCGCCTGCAGATAACCAGCCTGTTCTTCTTTACCGCTGCGCTCGTTACGAAAGCGTGCAATCACCGCGTCGAACGCAAGGCCAAGATCAGTGAAGCTGCGGCTCGTATTACGACTCTGGAAAGACTGGGAGAAATCGCCGTGTTTTACTGCATCAAGGAACCGCACGAGTTCGCGATTGGTGCTGTTGACAAGGTGCAGCAGGCTCGACACCTGCAGCACAAGCACCAGTGAAAGTGTCAGCATCGTGGCGTAATAAGTCGTCGTCAACATACACCACAGCATGACCACGAGCGTGAGCATGATGCCGACAATATGAAATACAACGCGCAGATTAAAGCCCATATTTTTCCATGCGCCGGTAGAGCGATGTGCGAGTAATGCCGAGCTCCTTCGCAGCATGACTGATGTTGCCCTTGTGTTTGCGCAGCGCCGTTTCGATCACGCTCTTTTCGACTTGTTCAAGATTGAGATCTGAATTTATCGACGGCATGTTTGCTGCGGGCGCTGAAGTTGCATCCTTCACTGGCAACAGGTCGCTTGCGAGCAAACGATCACCCTGGCTCATGATCATCGCGCGCTCCACCGCGTGGCGTAGCTCACGAATGTTGCCAGGCCACGGATACGCGGCGATTTGCGCGAGCACTTCCGGCGCTACCGTTTTGGTCGGCAGGGAATATTTACGCGCGTACTGCGCGATAAAATGTTCGAGCAGCTGCGGCAGATCTTCGGTGCGCTCACGCAGCGGCGCTAGCGCAAGTTCAACGGTGTTGATGCGATACAACAAATCTTCGCGAAAGCCACCTTCGCGCACCATCTGTTTAAGTGGTTTGTTAGTCGCGCAGATCAGCCGAATATCAATCGGTACAGGTGTGTTTGAACCAAGCGGCAGCACCTGACGTTGTTCGAGCGCGCTGAGCAACTTACCCTGCAGATGCAACGGCAGGTTGCCAATCTCGTCGAGAAACAACGTGCCGCCATTGGCAGCCTGGAAACGCCCGATGCGATCCACATTCGCGCCAGTGAACGCACCTTTCTTGTGGCCAAACAGTTCACTCTCGAACAAGGTTTCGGCGACCGAACCGAGATCCACCGTAATCAACACTTCATCGGCGCGGCGCGACTGCGTATAAATTTCGCGCGCCACCACTTCTTTGCCGGTGCCGTTTTCGCCGAGGATCAATACGTTGGCCTGGGTCGGCGCGACGCGTCGAATGTTGTCCTGCAGATCGCGTATAACTTTCGATGTACCCACCATCCCACCTGGCGCTGCACTGACAAGTTCCTTCTCGCGCGACTTCAGATGCTGCACTTCCTGACGTGAAGCACGCAGCCGCATCGCAGCCGCTACCGTAGTCAGCAGCCGTTCGTTGTGCCAGGGCTTCAGCACAAAATCGATTGCGCCCTGTTTGATCGCTTTGACCGCGGTATCAACAGCACCATAAGCCGTCATCAGAATCACGAGTGCGGATGGCTGCAGTTCAAGAATACGCGAAAGCCACTGCAAACCTTCGGTGCCGCTGTTGGCGCCAATCGCAAAGTTCATATCAAGCATGATGACGTCCCAATTCTGCTCGCGCAGATAGTCCGGAATCCGTTCGGGATTTTCATCCGCGCTCACCAACGCGTAATGCCGCTTGAGCAACAGTTGTGCTGCCGTCAGTACATCGGGGTCATCATCAATGACCAGGATAGTGCCGGATTTCTCTGCCATCGTGCCTCCATTTTTAACTGTACGCGAGCGTACACTTTATTGTCTGCTGGCGTACAGCTGAGTAGGTCTGTTATCCCGAAGAATTATGTAACACGCTGATTTCGCGCAGGTAATTATTCTGGATCGGTTTTTGCTGAACTCACTGGCGTACGTCTGCGATATCTGAATGCAACAACGATACCGCGCAGACACAATCGGATTCAGGGCACCAAAAATGGGAATGGACCGCAAACTCGCGAAGAACCGCAGACCCTTGATGATCAAGCTGGGGCTCGTCGCGGTATTCGGCAGCAGCCTCGCGTACGCTGGGCTGCGTATGCTGCAGGATTCAAGTGTCGCAACCTTTCGTGTTGAGAAAGAACGCGTCACGCTCGGCACTGTCGATCAGGGGACGTTCGAAGATTTTATTCCGGTGCGTGGCACAGTTACGCCGCTCAAGTCCGTATTCCTCGATGCGGTCGAAGGCGGCCGCGTCGAGAAAATTTTTGTCGAAAGTGGCAGCATCGTCGAAGCCGGCCAGCCTCTGATTGAACTCAGTAACACGGCGCTCCAGCTCGATGTGATCTCACGCGAGGCGCAAGTGTCCGAACAACTCAACAACCTGCGCAACACGCGCCTCGCGATGGAACAGAACCGTCTGTCGCTCAAAAGCCAGCTTGTCGACATGGACTACCAGATCATTCGCCTTGAACGGCTCGTCGAACGGCGCGAGAAACTCGCAGACCAGAAACTGATCTCGCAAGCCGATTACCTCGATGCAAAAGACGAACTGCAGTATTACCGCAATCGCCGCGCGGTAACTATCGAGAGCCAGCAGCAGGACGAAACCATGCGCCAGTCGCAAATAGAATCGCTCGAAACTGGCGTCGACCAGTTACAGCGTAATCTCGAAATTGCGCGCAAGAATCTCGACAGCCTTATCATCACCGCGCCAATCTCTGGCCAGTTGAGTTCGCTCGATGCCGAACTCGGTCAGTCAAAAGCACGCGGTGAAACCCTTGGCCAGATCGACGACACCGAACGCTTCAAGCTCTCCGTCCTCATCGACGAGTTCTATGTGACACGTACAAGGGCAGGGCAGTACGCCGAATTTACGCTTTCCGACAAGTCGTACGAATTGCGCATAGCCAAGGTGTATCCACAGATCTTGAATGGCCAGTTCGAAGTCGACATGGAATTTGCCGGTGCAACACCTCCCGATATCCGCCGCGGCCAGACTTTGCAAACGCGAGTCCAGCTTGGTGATGCCAGCGAAGCTTTATTGCTGCCGCGCGGCGGTTTTTTTCAGGACACCGGAGGCAACTGGGCCTTTGTACTCGATGCAACCGGCCAGTTTGCGGTCAAGCGCGATATTCGCCTCGGCCGTCGCAATCCCGAATATTTTGAAGTGCTCGAAGGCCTGGAGCAGGGCGAGCAAATTATTACCTCCGAATATGCGGCTTATGCGACGATGGAGAGGATTCAGTTTGACTAGAATGCACAAAACTGGTCGGAAGCTGCTGTAAAACCTGATTACAAGAAACTTCATCGGCATGGATGCCGATGAGAGCTACAAGGATGTATTCATGCGGTTTCTTGTAATCAGGTTTTACAGTAGCTCTACACCTAATCAGAGCTTATAAAACCATAAAAACAGAACACTCGAGGAACCATCATGCTGTCATTGCAGAACGTCACCAAAGCCTTTCGCACTGAAGAAATCGAAACCACCGCGCTGAACGATATCAATATCAATATCGGCAAGGGTGAATTCGTTTCGATCATGGGGCCTTCGGGGTGTGGCAAGTCGACGTTGCTCAACATCATTGGGTTACTCGACAACATCGATGGCGGTAAATATTACTTTCTCGAAGAAGAAGTCTCGACCTACAAAGAGCGGCAACTCGCGGGCTTGCGCAAGCACAACATCGGATTTATTTTCCAGAGCTTCAACCTGATTGACGAACTGTCCGTGTTCGACAACGTTGAACTACCGCTGCTGTACCAGAAGGTACCTGCCGCCGAACGTAAACAGCGTGTTGATGCGATGCTCGAAAAAGTCGGCATCATCACACGCCGCGATCATATGCCACAGCAACTGTCGGGTGGCCAGCAACAACGTGTGGCTGTTGCACGCGCAATAGTCGGCAAACCTGCAATGATTCTCGCCGACGAACCGACAGGTAACCTCGACTCACACAACGGCGAAGAAGTCATGGGCCTGCTGACCACCTTGAATGAAGAAGGCACCACCATCGTGATGGTCACACACTCCCAGCAGCACGCTGAATACGCGCAGCGCATCATCAACATGCTCGACGGCAAAGTGCTTTCGGAAAATATTCTGAGGACCCGCCGCTGAGCGGCAAGAATTTATCGCGCAGTATCGATGTGCTCAAAATAATCAAAATCACAATAACCCTTGGCCGTCTGGAGCGAATATGAAAAACCCTCACGCAAAACCAACTGGCTTCGCAATGCGTTCGTATGGACTGTCCTGCACCTTCGCGATGTTGTCGCTCTGGTTCTCCAGTGCTGGCGCAACCCAGGAACAGGATGAAGCCTTGTTCGCAGCAGCGAAGCGCGGCGATCTCGCACAAGTGCAGATGTTGTTGAATGCGGGTGCTGATCCCGATGCGGTGCTGGATCTGCCCACGTCACCGCGCACGCCGATCACTGTTGCGATCTTGAGCGGCTCGCTGCCAGTTGTGCAGGCCTTGGTCGACGCGGGCGCTGATCTTGAAAGAACCGTCAAGGGTGAGGAAACACCACTGACCGCGGCTGCGGCGGCCGGCAATGAGGCCATTGCGTCGTGGCTGTTGGAAGCCGGTGAAAAGCCTGACCACAGCCGCCGTGGCGACGGCTCTCCGTTGATAGCTGCGGCAAAACATGGCCATGAAGGTGTGGGTGAATTGCTGTTGCAAGCCGGCGCAGATCCGAACCTCGTCGTGAGTGGTGATGGCTCGCCCCTGATCGCGGCCGTTAACAATGGCCATAGCGACTTTGTAGAAATGCTGTTGGCTAACGGTGCCGATCCAGATGCGGGCGCGCGCTCCGATGCGTCGCCTTTGATTATTGCCGCACGGCGCGGCGACGAGCAGATGATGGAAGCACTGCTGGCCGCGGGTGCGAAAGTCGACACTGCTGTTACTGGTGACGGCAATCCGCTGATCGGTGCAGTGCGCAGCCAGGACCTTGCGGTTGTGAGATTACTTCTCGAGCACGGCGCCGACGTGAATCAACACGTGCGTTATGACGACACCCCACTCATCAATGCAGTCAGAACCGGAAACCCCGAACTCGTTTCACTTCTGCTCACGCGAGGTGCGGATGCAAACTTGCCGGGAGATCGCGCCGGACTCAAACGCAGGACACCTCTTAACCAGGTATCAAACGAAGACTCAACCATACACCAACTTCTGGTCAGCGCAGGCGCGACCAAATAACAAAAATTAAAAACGCACACCAGAGGGAAACCAGCATGTTCATGAATCATCTCAAAATTGCGTTCAGGTACATCGGTGAAAACCGTGTGCATTCGGGCATCAACATCCTGGGCCTCGCGCTTGGCCTCGCGTGTTGCATTCTGATTTTGTTGTTCGTGCGTTTCGAATTGAATTACGACCAGCAATTCACGAATGCCGACAGCATTTACCGCGTCTCGCGCGAATATTTTCCGCTGGATGGTGCGAGGGCACGTGTGCCTGCGTCTACCAATGGTCCCGTTGGACCAGCCATGCAGGAAGATTTTGCCGAGATAGAAACGGTGACTCGCTTCTGGGCTGGCAATATCGTCCTGATGCGCGATGAGCTGACCTTTCTCGAACCCGGTTTACGTTTTGCAGACGACACAGTATTCGACGTTTTCGCTTTCGACTGGCTGGCGGGTGATCCGTCCACGGCGCTTGCCGCACCGAACGGCATCGTGTTGACCGAAAGCCTCGCATTAAAATATTTCGGCAGGCTCGATGTGCTTGGCCAAACGCTGCGTGCAATGGACAGGTTCGATGTCACCGTTACCGGCGTGATCAGTAATCTGCCGGACAATACACATCTGGATTTCAGCGGCCTGCTTTCCATGAACGCGTTGCCACTCGCGTTCGGCGCCGACTTCCTGGAGAACTGGAACAGCAGCACGGATTTCTATACCTACTTCCGCGTGCGTGAAGGCGCCGACGTAACAAACATCGAAAAGGGGATTGCGGGTTTTCTCGACCGTCACATCGGAGCGGATGCGAGCAAGTTTTCGACGCTGCCGATCATGAACATTCGCGACATCCATTTACATTCTCGTATGGACGAGGAATGGAAAGCGTCCGGCAATCTCAATACGGTCTACAGTTTCAGCGCTATTGCGTTCTGCATTCTGCTGATCGCGTGTATCAATTTCATGTCGATTGCGACTGCGCGCTCGTCGCAACGCGCGAAAGAAATCGGCATGCGTTTATCGTTAGGCGCGAGCCGCTTACAACTGATCACGCAATTCCTTGGCGAATCGGCGTTAACTGCCTTAATTGCGATGCTTGCGGCGATCGTGCTGGTCGAGATGTTGCTACCGGCGTTCCGCGCATTCGTCGGTGCGTATCTTTATTTCAACTTCATCAGCGATATGGATCTGTTGGCAAGCCTGTCGGGACTGACCATTTTCGTCGCGCTGTTTGCGGGTAGTTATCCTGCGTTGTATTTGTCCGGCTTTAAACCGACGCAAGTGCTCAAAGGTGAACTCACGCGCGGTAAAAGTGGCTTGTTGTTTCGCAACTCGCTCGTGGTGCTGCAATTCTCCATCGCAATAACACTCGTCGTGTCTACCACCGTGATTTATCAACAGCGTCAGCTCGCCGCTACGATGGATCTTGGGTTCGACAAGGACCAGATAGTAGTCTTGCCAAGTGCATCACCCGCTGGTTACAGAAGTGATTGGCCGACACTCAAGCAGGAACTGCTACAAAATCCTGCAGTCGAGAACGTATCCATCTCTCACTACTTGCCCTTTGGTTTCAACGACAACCAGCTTCCGGTGCACCGACGTGGCAGCGCGGCCGACACGCGTATCCAGATCATGGCCGTGGACTACGGTTTCTTCGAAACCTATGGCATCGATCTGATTGCGGGTCGTGTGTTCTCAGAAAATATCACGAGTGATCTGGTCAAACTGCCGTCTGCGGAAGATCCACAGTCCAACGTGAGTTTTGTGTTAAATGAGTCGGCAGTTGCGGCGCTTGGTATCGAAACCGCGGCAATCGACGGCGAAACACTCGAGTTTTCTGGTGCTCCCGTTGCAGGACCAGTTGTTGGTGTAGTCGCGGATACGTTCTTCGAATCGATACGGCGCGATGTGCGTCCGCTAATGTTCGTTCTCGCGCCACCGCAAACACCCGGTATCGGCCAACAGTTTCGCGATGCGTCCATCCGCTTCCGCGCAGGTGATGCACAAGCCGCGCTTGCGCACATCGATGCAGTCTGGAAACGCCTGTATCCCGATCAGGTGAACAACCGCTATTTCCTCGATACAGATTTTCGCGCGATGTATCTCGCCGAACAAAAACAGGGCGAACTGTTCTCGTGGTTTTCTATCCTCGCGATTCTGATCGCGTGCCTCGGTCTTTATGGCCTCGCGAGTTTCAACGCCGAGCGTCGCACCAAGGAAATCGGCGTGCGCAAAGTGATGGGCGGCAGTGTATGGAGCATCGTGTTGTTGCTCACGAATGACTTCAGCCGCCTGGTCTTATTGTCCAACCTGATCGCATGGCCCGTCGCGTATTTTGTCATGAATCGCTGGTTAGAAAATTTCGCGTATCGCATCGACCTCACGCCCTTTGTTTTTATCGGCAGCGGACTGATTGCACTGTGTATTGCATGGGTCACTGTGGGCGGCACCGCGGCGCGCGCGGCTAATGCGAAACCGGTCCTGGCGTTGCGATATGAATAAGTTAGCGGCAGTGACAACTATTGCGTGTATCACTCTCGGTCTAGCGAGCTGCGAGATGTTACTGGAAGCGCAGGCCGCCGAAAAATTCCCGCCAATCGGACACGTTGTCGACATAGAAGGACGCAAGTTGCAGATCGACTGCCGCGGCACTGGTTCACCAACTGTTGTACTCGAATCAGGCGGTAATGACATTTTTGGCTCGCTCGGTTGGTCTACGATCCAGCAGGAAATTGCGACTTCAACACGCGTCTGTTCGTACAGCCGCGCCGGATATGTCTGGAGCAGTACTTCATCTATCGCGCTCAATGCTGAAAGTGGCGCGCGCGATTTACATGAAGCACTGCAACTCTCTAACGAAGTGCCTCCCTATGTGTTAGTCAGTCATTCAAGCGGATCTCTCAACAACCTGATTTTTACTGATCTGTTCAGGAGCGAGGTCGCGGGTCTTGTGTTTGCCGAGCCGAGCCACCCGGAACAGGATGCGCGCAGGGCACAGGTGGGTATCGAGCAGGGCGACGATCTACCGCTCACTAACGTGAAAATGTTGCGCGCGCTGCGCTGGACGGGACTGCCGCGGCTGTTCTCGAATTATTGTGTCGACTCGACTTTGACCACACAAGTCATCGACACCTGCAAAGCCTGGTTCCCGCACTCGCTCGACGGAATCATCAGCGAAGGTACTGTGCGACACGCCCTCGACACACGTGCCGCCGAAGTTAACGATCTTGGCGACCTGCCTGTGTTAGTGCTGACGCGCCAATTCAAGGATGAATGGTATGGCGCCGAGCCAGTTGCACGCCAGGAATTACAAAAGCGCGAAAACCACTGGCGCGAGTTACACGCTGAAATCGCGTCATGGTCGAGTCAGGGCAAACAACGGTTCGTGCCAGACTCCGGCCATGGAATTCCATTCACACATCCCCAAGCGGTTGTTGCAGGTGTAAACGACGTGCTTGTTCTGGCTCGGCAATCACTTTAATGGCGGGAGATAAAACATGATTCTAAAAAATGTGTATTTCAGCTGGCGTTACCTCAAACAAAACCCGATGTTTACCGTCATCAATGTAGCGGGGCTTGTGATCGGCATTACCAGCGCGCTGTTTATCTTCATCTACATCAACTATGAAATCTCCTACGACAAATTTAATCGGGATTACGAGGACATCTATCGCGTAATCGGCGTCGACAGCGAGTTGGGCGACGGCAGCAGCAGGGTCGGCATTACCATGCCCGTATTGGGCGCTGCGATGGAGGAAAACATTCCAGGTGTGTTGAATACGGTGAGGATCAGTGATGAAACACGCGGCGGCTTTGCGTTCGTCACGGTAGGCGACAAGAAGTTTGATGTAAGCCACGTAGCGTTTTCCGATGACGCTTTTTTTGACGTTTTCAATTTCCCATTGCTGCAGCAACAAGGTGAAGTGTTGCTCAGTCGTCCGCATACTGCCGTGATCAGCGCGAGCTTCGCGAAAAGAATTTTTGGTGATGCAGCGCCGCTCGGAAAACTGCTGAACTATGAGGGTCAGGATGTCGAGGTGGTCGGCATCATGGCCGATTCTCCGGCTGACTCCCACATCCAGCTCGACGTATTACTCGACTTCGGCACCCAGTATCCCGACCCCGTGACATTGCGGGGCTTTCTGAATAGCTGGGACTACATCGGCATGGTGACCTACGCAAAGTTGGAACCCGACGCCGATGTGCAGGATGTAATAACTCGCATGCAACAGTTGGTGACCGAGCGACGCGCCAGTAAAAATTTCAGCGCTACCCTGGTGCCGTTGACGGATGCCCATCTCGACTCCAGCGATGTCGTGTTCGATGATTTTAATTACAACAAAGGTGATAAGCAGAAGCTGGTGATGCTCGGCAGCGTGGCGGCATTCCTGCTGCTGATCGCTGCGTTCAACTTTATGAACCTGTCGACCGCGCGTTCGTCATCACGAGCGAAGGAGGTCGGTATACACAAAGCGGCTGGCGCGACGCGTCGGCAATTGATTCAGCAGTATATGCAGGAATCATTACTGCTTGTGTTTACCGCCGCCGTACTGGGTGTGTTGTTGCTCGGTAATCTCGCACCGCTGGTCAGCCTGCCGCTCGCGCAAGGTTATGTCAGTTATTTTCTGACTCATGCGAACGTGATGATGGGCGCCTTCTCGGCACTCGTGTTGTTGGGTGTATTCAGCGGTTCGTACCCGGCATTGGTGCTGTCGTCGTTTTCACCGGTTGCGGTTCTCAAAGGCAAGTTCACCAATTCCGGTCAGGGCCTGCGCTTGCGACGCACACTCGTGATCGTCCAGTTTGCACTTTCCATCACCATCATCATCGGCATGCTCGTGGTGTATCGCCAACTGGAATTCATGAAGTCCGTAGACCCTGGCTTTGACCACGATGGCATCGTCAACCTAGCGCTGGAAGATGAAACGCTCGCGAACAATTACGACGCGCTCCGTAACCGCTTGCTGCAGATACCACAGGTGTTGTCGGTAGCCGGATCATCGAGCAAACCCGGCAGGTCGTTCTCGAGCTCGAGCAACTTCAGGCCTGCAGACAGCGATGCCAATACGGATGCAGGCGTAACTGCATGGCGACTGCGCGTCGATGAACACTATCTCGACACATTACAAATGACCTTGGTGGCTGGGCGAAATTATTCGCGCGCCACACCAAGTGACGAAGCGGACTCCATCATCCTCAACGAAAGTGCTGCCAGAGCGCTCGGTTGGGAAAACAACGCAATAGGAAAAAGCATCATTACCGGACCCGCGCAACGTACCGTCATCGGCGTGGTCAGGGATTTCCATTTCACCGATATGCACAAAAAAATCGAACCCGTAATGATGCTTTATCAGGGTACAGGCAGCCGCCTGCTCTCCATCCGCATCGACAAAAATGCACCAAGAGAAGCACTCGAGGGCATTGAAGCGGCATGGAAGGACGTAAACCCGGACTACCCATTCAGCTACACATGGTTCACAGACGACTACAACCAGCTGTTCAGCGACGACGAGGAATTTTCCAGCATGCTCGTCCAGTTCACGTTCATCGCCATCATCATTTCCTGCCTCGGACTATTCGGACTCGCGGCGTTTAACGCCGAACAGAAGACCAAGGAAATTGGCATTCGCAAAGTGCTCGGCGCAGGCAACGGCTCGCTGTTGAAAATGCTGCTGCAGGAATACGCGGTGTTGCTTGTCGTAGCCAATCTTCTCGCATGGGGCGCTGCATGGTTCGTCACGCAGCAGTGGTTAGCCGGCTTTGCCTATCGAATTGAACTTTCCGCTTCGAGTTTTATTCTCGCGACAGTCGGCACATCAATACTCGCCGCGTTAACCGTTGGCAGGGAAATATTAAAAGTCGTGAAGGACAGACCCGTGAACGCGCTGCGTTATGAGTGATTAACCAGGATACCCGGAAAAAATTTAAGTACTGAGTTCAGAGCAAGAGCAAGCAGACGAAAATTTCTAATCCGTCTTGCTACTCTCTTAAAACAGGAAGACAAGCCATGTTCAAAAGTTATCTCATCATCGCGATTAACAATCTACTGAAGAACAAACTCTTCGCACTCATCAATCTGGTTGGCTTGATGATTGGTCTTGCGAGCACACTGCTGATTGGCCTGTTCGTCCTGGATGAGCTGAGCTATGACCAGCAGTATGCGGACTCGGAGCGGATCTATCGTATTTCACGCGATTTTACGGGTGACAATCTGTTTCTCGCGTCCAACGCACCGCAAGTCGCCGCATTACTAAAGCAGGATTTTCCGGAAGTAGAACAATCCGCGCGGCTGTTCGGCGGCCAGGCGTTATTAAGCCGTGACGAAATCGCGTTTTACGAAAACAACATCCGCTTCGCAGACAATTCGTTCTTCGACATCTTCAAGGTCGAGTGGATTGCGGGTGATCCAGCACACGCACTAGAACAACCCAACACTATCGTACTCACCGAATCGATCGCCCGAAAATACTTCGGCAGCGAACAGCCCATTGGGCAAACCCTCATGATCGAGCGCGCAATTCCTGCGCAGGTCACGGGCATCATCCGCGACCTGCCACACAATACTCATCTTGATCTAAGCGTCGTGGTGTCGATGCCAACAGTGATTCCGGTTGTTGGCGAAGCGTTTTTTGAAGATTGGGCAAACAACAGTTTTTATACCTACATCAGGCTCGCGCCTGGCGTGAATATCGACGCTGTGTCGTCGCAGTTTATCGCGTTCATGCAGCGCCATTTTCGCGAGAACGCAGAAGCATCGACCGCACTCGCCGCGATGCCGCTGCGCGACATTCACCTGCGCTCGACACGCCAGAACGAGATGTTGCCACCTGGCAGCATGAGCAATGTATATGTATTCAGCGCCGTTGCGTTATTTATCCTGCTGATTGCGTGTCTGAACTTCATGAATCTGTCGACGGCACGTTCAATCCGCAGGGGCAAAGAAGTAGGCGTTCGCAAGGCACTCGGTGCAAGCCGCGGGCAGGTGGCGAGTCAGTTCGTTGGAGAATCGATATTACTCACAGTGCTTGCGAGCCTGCTCGCGCTGGTACTCGTCGAAGTGTTGCTGCCGTATTTCAACGCGTTTATTGGCAAGGACCTCGCGATGAACTTTTTCAGTGATGCTCGTGTTCCGTTGGCAACGCTTGCACTCATCGTGGTCGTTGGACTGGTCGCGGGCAGTTATCCGGCATTTTTTCTGTCGAGCTTCAAGCCAACCCAGGTGCTCAGAAGTATGCTCAGTAGCGGCGGTTCAGTCCTGTTGCGTAATTCACTTGTCGTGCTGCAATTTTCGATAGCAATCGTGTTGGTGGCGGCTACGCTCGTTGTTGTGCAGCAGCTGAAATACGCGCGCAATTTCGAACAGGGTTTTCGCAAGGAGCAGGTGCTAATCCTGAAAGGTCCACCGACCGTCGGGCTGGGCGCGCAATGGGCGACGATGCGCGAAGAGTTGCTGGGCAATCCTGAAATCAGCTACGTAACCGCTTCCTCGCAGATCCCGTTGCAGGTCAACACCAACACATTGGGTGCGCGACCCGAAGGTGTAGAGATCGATAAAGGCATCGGCTTGCCCTTCATGGAAGTCGATTACGACTTCTTCGCCACGTATGAAATTCCCGTGCTGGCAGGCCGGATTTTCAGCGAAGAGTTTCCGGCTGATCGCCTGCGCCCGAACAACCCCAATGGCGAACGCACAACCGGCGACGGCATCGTACTGAACCGCAGAGGCGCCGTTCAGTTCGGGTGGAGTCCGGAAGAAGCCATCGGCAAAACCATAAACATTTATGTCGCAGGTGGCCCTCATGCCGCAACCGTCATCGGCGTAGTGGAGAACAGCAACTTCGAATCCGTGCGTAGCGACACCAAACCCATGAGTTTCATCATGCCGCCGTACCTACAGGACAACGTGGCATCGATGCCGAACGCATCGATTCGTATATCGGGCAACAATATCAGCGCTGCACTCGCGCACATCGATTCAGTATGGCAACGTTTCCTGCCCGAATTCCCGATGGAACGCCACTTCCTCGACGAAGACTTCGCAACACTTTATCTCGCGGAAGACCGCCAGGCACGGATCTTCTATTGCTTCGCAATGCTCGCCATTTTTATCGCGTGTATGGGTTTGTATGGCCTTGCATCATTCAACGCCGAACGTCGCACCAAAGAAATCGGTGTACGCAAAGTGATGGGCGGCAGTGTCTGGAGCATCGTGGTGCTGCTCACCAACGACTTCAGCAAACTGGTTCTACTCTCCAACCTCATCGCCTGGCCTATCGCATGGTTCGCAATGGAACGCTGGCTCAGCAACTTTGCTTATCGTATCGATCTTGGTCCATTGGTGTTTGTCGGCAGCGGGCTTATTGCTCTGAGTATCGCGTGGGTGACTGTTGGTGGTACTGCGGCTAAGGCGGCGAGTGCGAAGCCGGTGTTGGCCTTGCGTTACGAGTAAAGGAACTCATCGAGTGTTGAAAGGCTTCTTCAAAGACAAGTTGTATCTCTTCATCAACAGCGCGGGGCTCGCGCTCGCCATGACGGTTTGTACCGTGCTGGGTTTATACCTGCGGACCGAGCTCAGTTATGACCGTCATCATCTCCAGCATGACCGTATTTATCGGGTTGCAACGGAATTCAGATCCAGCGGACGTACAGAGCGTGTGGCTGGCTCGTCGATGATGCTCGGACCGACGCTCGTGGATAATTTCTCGGACGTGCAGGCCTATGTGCGTTTTCGCAAACCGGGCTGGTGGGAGACGGGAGAGAATCGACTAATCAAACATGGCAACAATGCGTTTTACTGGGACAATATTTATCTTGCTGATCCAAATGTGTTCTCAGTATTCACGCACGAAATTGTCTATGGCAATCCCGAGACTGCGCTTGTCGATCCATCATCGGTTGCGGTAAGTGCAACATTTGCGCGGAGATATTTTGGCGATGCGAATCCGCTTGGTGAAGTTGTCATGCTCGACGACGGAAAGCTGTGGACCATCAACCTGGTGTTCGCAGATCTGCCGGCAAACACCCATCTGAAATATGACGTGTTATTTTCCTACAACAGTATTGCACCGATGCTGGATGAACGTGCGCGACAGATCGAATTCTTTTCCGGCAGTGACTACACCTACTTGCTCATGCCAGACGACTATGACGTACGCAACTTTGACGTGATCGCCCAACAGTTTTACGAACGTTTCATGGCGGCGCGCGGAGTTGAATTACATACGGACGGTTGGAACGCATGGTTGCAGCCGTTGCTTGATATCCACCTGCATTCTGATGTTGCGATTGATCAGCCAACTGGCAACCTCAGCTACCTGCTAGGTCTCGAGGCCGTCACCATATTCATCTTGCTGATCGCCTGCATGAATTACATCAACCTGAGCACTGCGCGTGTCGCGCGCCGCGCGCGTGAAATCGGCATGCGCAAAGTGCTTGGTGGAAGTCGGCGCATGCTTGTGTGGAGATTTCTCGGTGAATCCGTTGCACTTTCTTCGCTTGCGCTCGTCGCGAGTCTGCTGATGCTCGAAACCGTGTTGCCGTTGACGCAGATTGCAGTGTGGCTTGGCCAACCGTCGCTATTGCTTGAATGGCGCCAACCGGGCGTACTGGCGGCGATGGCGGGGTTCAGTCTGATGGTCGGTATGATGTCGGGGGTTTATCCGGCCTTCTATTTGTCTTCGCTACCCGTCACCCGGGCTCTGAACAACGCAGACAACATCGGCAAGTCCAAATTAAAGTTACGCGAATTCCTCGTGGTATTTCAGTTCGGCATAACGGTCGCAGTCCTGTGCTGCGTATTTATCATGCAGGCACAAATGCAGTTTATTGCGGACAAGCCCCTGGGTTTCGAAGAACAGGGCAAAATCATGGTCACATTGCGCGGCACAGACGTTCTCACGCAGATTCCTGTTATAGAAAGTGAGCTTGAAAATCATCAAGGGATCGCAGACGTGAGCCACAGTGACTCGATGCTCGGTCTTGAACTACCTGCAGGATTGATGGACATCGAAAACAATGACGGCGCGATGGAAGGTGTACTTGTGCGGCACCTGCCGGTTGCACCAGATTTCATCGATGTAGCTGGCATGGAGATCGTGGAAGGAAGAAACCTGTCTGCCGACATTGCGACTGATCGCGCGGAGGCAATCATCGTCAACGAAACACTTGTCCACCACATGGGCTGGAGCGAAGCACTCGGCAAAAAGGTCGGCCCGCGCGGGCGCAGGGTGATTGGCGTGGTTAAGGACTTCAACTTTCAATCACTCCATCTGCCAGTCGAGCCACTTGTGATGTATCACGGCATCGTCAATTTCCAGAACTTTGGCCCTGACCTGAGTCCGTTCAAACAGCAATATTTATTGCTGGATGTGAACATGGATAACCTCGCCGCAACACTCGAATTTGTGAGCCAGACGATCCGCCGCTTCGATCCCGCGCATCCGTTCGATTATCGATTCATCAATGATGCGATGAACACGCGTTACCAGAATGAGCGCGACCTGATGCAGCTCACCGCGGTATTTGCGGGTATTTGTATTTTTATCGCGTGCCTTGGGCTGTTCGGTCTCGCCACTTTTGCGACGGCGCAGCGCACGAAAGAAATCGGCATTCGAAAAGTATTGGGCAGCGGCGTATGGCGTATCGTACTTCTGTTGACCTACGACTTCAGTAAGCTGGTACTGGTCGCCAACCTCATCGCATGGCCAATTGCATACGTAGCAATGACGCGTTGGCTCGAGAATTTTGCGTACCGTGTAGACCTCACGCCGCTGGTATTTATCGGTAGTGGTTTAATTGCGTTGTGTGTCGCGTGGGTGACTGTGGGAGGCACTGCGGCGAGAGCGGCAAGTGTGAAGCCGGTGCTCGCTTTGCGGCATGATTGAATCAGGCAGAGGAGATCGCTTTATCTGGTTATCGTTCAGTGCACTTATTGGTAACCAGCTTCGTTGGTAACCACCCTTATGGGAATCCAGCTCTTTACTCTTGATCACATGTCATCGATAACGATATTTGCAAGATCATCGCCAATAGCAATTTCAGTTCTCTGCAACAGCGCCAGAATGAATTTTCGACCTGCCGCAGAGAATGAATTCCTTAATCTACAGAATAGAATAACGCGACCCATGATCCAGTAAAAATAAATGACACATGGATCGGCGTTGTTATCGGCTAGCCCTGCACCAAAGTTTCG
Organism: Pseudomonadota bacterium; assembly: GCA_040386995.1. Lineage (GTDB taxonomy): Bacteria > Pseudomonadota > Gammaproteobacteria > Pseudomonadales > Pseudohongiellaceae > CAILUG01. The sequence goes on from JAZKES010000065.1 coordinate 39,035, forward strand.
AAACCACCAAAAATCATACGCTGCCCATCGAACGGCATGTTGTTCATATCCCACTTATGCAGACGTGGGTCTTCCATGAATTTTTTCATGCCGATCACGCGCACGTCCTTCGAGGGCCATACTACCCACGAGAACACGACGGTCTCATCGGCTTCGAGTTTCAGTGCCAGGGGAAACGAAGTGACTTTACCTGGCGGTACATCATCGGCCCAGGTTTCACACACCTGCAATGCGCCGTTCTCCTTGAATATCTCCATCGCCAATGTGGCCATCTCTCGGTATTCTTCCTTTTTGGCGGTTTTTACAGGAACTAGGTAGCCGTCTACGTATGCCATGGTGTTGCTCCTTTGTGGTTGGTGAAGAATTAACTCAGGTTATTTCGCTGGTTGCGGATTTTGTGCGAACACGGCCATCTGGTCTGCATGAGCTTTGCGGTATGCAGGTCTCGACGTGCAGCGTTCGTTATAAGCTTGCAATACTGGAAACCGCGCGACAAGATCAGTGTGCCGCAATATCTGCAGTACCGCCGCCATCATCAAATCGCCGGCCGTAAAACGGTCTTCCAGATAGTGGCGATTTTCGAGCCGTTCAGTCAATTGTTTGAGACGCGATAACACTGCCTGCTCAGCGCCCGGGCGTCGCAATTTTGCCCACTCTTGATCCGCATAAAAAAGATCGATGGCAGCCAGGTTCTGCAACGCGGGTTCCACCGAGTTCAACGCCGCGAATATCCAGCTTGTCATACGTGCCTTGCCGGTTTCATCAGCGGGGCAGAGCGTTTCTGACTTTTCTGCTACGTGCAGCACGATCGCGCCCGATTCAAACATCGCCATTCCATCTTCTTCGTAAGACGGCACCTGATTAAAAGGCTGCAGTGACCGATATTCTTCAGAGTGTTGCGTTGCAGGTGTCAATAATCTTTGGTCATAGGACAGGCCGACTTCTTCCAAAGCCCAGCGGACCCGCAGGTCGCGCACCTGGCCCTGCGCAAACGGCGGCACCCAGCAGAAGGCGCTTACTTTAATTGAACTCATGAGTTGCTCCGTGTCGTCAATTCGAGTGTTGTGTCTATTAGTCGAACGAGTTTGCGGGTAATCGACAGGGCTCGCGAAAAATTTTGGTCTCGAAGACGGAAGCTCGACTGTGACCTCTCCGTTAAACAGTATTCTTGCTACCGGGACCAGTCATAACGGCGCAGGCGAAAATCAAACGTTACACCGTCGTCCGGATTGCACAGGATCGAGCCGAGCGCCGCGTTACGAGCCTGCGGCCGACTGCGCCACTAGCTACCAACCGCGTCGCGTTGGTTGAAAGTGTAGCGGTCTACAGCCCCAGTTTTTTCCAGCCATCGAGGCCCAGACTACGTAGCGTGGCGATGTTTTTGGTAAAGATTTTTTCAGCATCCGGAAACGCGTCCGTCGCCTGCGTTACGCTCGCTTCGCGCAACAGGTGCAGCATGGGATAGGGGGAGCGGTTGGTGTAGTTATCGATGTCGTCTGGTTCCGTGCCGGCGAATTGGTACAGCGGGTGGAAGCTGGCGATCTGCACGTCGTCGGCCAGATCGAGATCCAGCAGAGTCTCGTCTGCCAGGTCCAGGAAATCGTTGTAGTCGAGAAAATCGCCCAGAACCGCGGGGTGGATTATCAAGGTGGTTTCGATCTCGGCGGTTGGCGTGCGAACGAGCAAGTCGAGTTCGCGTGCAAGGTCTTCGAGCAAAGCCGCTTCGGTGGTTGCGGCACTCACGACGTAGCGTACCTGTTTCTTTACATGCACCGCTTTCGCAAACGGACACAGATTAAGGCCGA
>JAZKES010000066.1:0-12236 GCA_040386995.1 Pseudomonadota bacterium
TGATGGCATCAGGGTGAAAGTGTTCTGCGCAATGAGCGGGCTGGTCATCTTCATCATGTTGAGCCGATCGAGCCAACCCTATTTCACTTATATTTCCAGGCGATGTCTTCGTATCTTCCCTGCTTATCTGGTGTTGCTGTTTGTGTCGGTCTTGTTGGTCGACTTCTCCATCAATGCGCTAGTGACGAATCCTCTGCAAACTGAGGGGAACATGAGACGCCTGGCTATATTGGAGAATAGCAAAGCATACTTTTGGCCGCATATCGCCGCGCACATAACGATGCTACATACCCTGGTGCCAGAAGAAATTCTGCCGGCTGCACCATATGCTTTTCTTGGCCAGGCATGGAATCTGACTTACGAATGGTTATTTTACTTATGCGCACCTTTTGCGTTCTGGATGCTGACTAAACAACCCAAATGGGTCATTCCTATACTCATTGCTTATACGGTTTTGTATTTTGTCACACGTTCCGGTTTTTACCTGCCGGCTGATACGGCGGAGTATTCGGTCTGGTTTGTAATCGGCATGTTGTCTTTCTATCTGCTGATCAACATCGAAAAAATTCCCTTTCGGTTTAACAATCTGCACGCTCTCATTTTGGGTGGATTGCTTTTCTTCATCACGGGTCAGTTCGCAACAACTGTCTGGGCAGGTTTGCTGATTTCAATTTTGGCTCGGGTGCAGAACAAAGATGAAGGGAATCTGGTTTGCAAATTTCTCGTAACAAAGCCGCTCAAGTATCTGGGAAAAATTTCGTACTCGATCTACTTGACCCACATGGTTGCGCTTTATTTTGCGATGTGGGTTCTGAATCACGTTGACCTGCCCATCTATATTTATGCACTTGTGATGATGTCCATGACATTTGCGGGCACGTGGATTCTCTCCGAGTTGTTATTCACTTACGTAGAACAGCCCGCCATAGAGTTTGGCAGGACTGCGACTATCCGGCAGATACCAAAATCGGCCATTCAGCCAAACTCGGAATGATACCGGGAGATGGTCGACGGTCCAGAGTGTACTCGAATCAATAACTTAAAAAGCTGGACGTGGAATGACAGCGACGCAACTCAAAGTTAAATGTCTGTCGTGTCACACAACTCATGGTTCGTGCAGAAATTCGCCAGAATTCACTGATAAAGCCGATGCTGGAGGAAAGCTACATCGGCAGCAAAACCCGCTTCAGGCCGCGTCACTCTCTTCACTGCCCAAAAAACCATGTCTCTTAAGCAGCGTTCTTACCACGTTCCGAGATATCCCCAGCAGACTTGCAGTGCGCACCTGGTTGTCTTCGGAAAAATGAAACGCCTCAGTGATGATCAGTTTCTCAAGGTTGTCGTAATGTGCACCTGCGGGACCGGAAAATAATTTATGCAGTGCCGAGGTTAACAGTGCCTCGGTAGAACCTTCGCCATTTTGCACCTCGACAAGACCTGCGCGATTACCTGCAAGCCCTTTGCTGTCCCAACCACCCGTCACCTTCAAATGTTCCGGGCGAATTTCTCGTTCACCCGACACGAGCAATGCAAAATGGATGACGTTTTCGAGTTCCCTGATATTGCCGGGCCATTGATAGTTGACGAGCAAGCGTGCTGAGTCTTCAAGCAGCACGGGCAATTCTTGCAGCATACGTTTGCTGTAGACCTTCAAGAAGTGATCGACGAGCGGGAGGATGTCGCCGGGACGGTCACGTAATGGCGGCAAGGTGACTTGCGCGATATTGATGCGATACAAAAGATCGCGACGAAAGTTGCCAGCCTGCACGGCATGATCGAGATCAACGTTAGTGCCCGCGAGTAAACGAGTGTTGACCGGAATTGCCTTGCGCGAACCAATACGCACCACTTCGCGCTCCTGGATCACACGCAGCAGTTTTACCTGCAGTGATAGTGGTAAATCGCCAATCTCGTCGAGAAACAACGTGCCTTCGTGCGCGGCTTCGAACCAGCCTTCGCGCCTGCCGGTTGCGCCGGTAAAGGAGCCGGCTTCATGGCCGAACAATTCACTTTCGGACAGATGATCATTAATCGCGCCGCAATTTATCGCGAGAAATGGGCCTTTACGACCGCTTAAATGGTGGATGTGCCGGGCGATCAGCTCTTTACCAGTGCCGGTTTCGCCATAGATCAGCACAGGTGCTTCGCTCGGACCGATACGTTCGATGTAGTCGAGAATCTGCTGCGATGCAGGATCCTGGAACACCAGGGCTTTGGCACGAACCGACAACGGCTGGGCGTTGTTACCGTCGAGCTCGAGTACGGTTGGTCGCTGTTGCGATGCAATCATGGGACACCTCATATTAAATCAATGCGCGAATTCTACGGGGCAGCTGCGCGGATCTTTAATAACTTATAGTGCTAAGGATATGAGGTTAAAAAGAAACCCCGCCCGGGGATGGGCGGGGGAAACGCAGGAACTAACAACTAACTCACGAGGTAAAACTAGAAGCGGCTGCGGAATACCACTGATGCGAATTGCGGCTGACCAATTGTTTCAGTTTGCGCAGCGGTGCCACTCCAGGTGCTGCGACCGTTGGCATATTCCACGTCGAATGCGTTACGCAAAAGCAGTGCAACATCCCAGCTGTCATCTGGCGCGGCGAGACCAATGCTCAGGTTGCTCAGCGTATAAGAGTCCTGATACGTGAAGTCTGTACGTGTATCCGACAAATAATAACCAGGGCGCCAGCTGTTGCTCAGGGTTACTTTGCCCAGGTAGCGGCCGATGGGTATATCGTAGTTGAAGCCAAAGTTCACAGTGGCTTTTGGTACGTTACCGATCTGCTGTCCTTGCGCGTCGATGAACTTGTTTGTCGAGATTTCTGGAACCTGCACAAGCCACTCTGCTTCGTAAGTCGCCTGGTTGTAAGCACCGCTCAGGCTGACTGAAAGATCGTCGAACACGTTGTAACGCGCTTCAAATTCAACACCCTGCGCGAGTACTTCAGGAGCGTTGCCCCAGCCGCTGATCGTCAAACTGTCATCACGTGGATCGGTACGACGCCATGACGCCTGGTAGTCGGTAACCGCAGTGCGATACAAGTTTGCGTTGAGCAGCAGTTGGCCATCCAACACGGTTGATTTGATACCAAGCTCGTAATCGCGTGCTTTTTCGGGACGTACAGTGGTTTCGAAATCAGCCGCTGATGGTACAAGTCCCTGACGGAAGAAAATGAAACCTGATTTGACGCCTTCACCGACAGAACCGTACAACAAGACATCGTCTGTCAGCTGATAACTAAGACCAACGTTCCATGCTTGCAAAGATGCGTCGATTGGTTTGCCTTCTACCCAATCAAAGGCAGGAATCACACGACCATCACGCGTACGTTGAGCTGCCGCTACATCGTCTGCTGATGCACCAAGCAGCGCACCGAGTGCCTGCAGGTTTTCACCGGCACGATCGCGCTGCTGACTGATGCGGTTGGTTTTGTCTTCCCATGTCTGGCGGTAGCCGACGTTTAATGAAAAATTATCGGTAACGAACCAGTCTGCCTGACCGAATACACCAAGGCTTTCTACCTTCGCATCGGTCACTGAAGATTCCCACACATGATCAAGCGAGCGGCGCAGCAATTCGCGGCCTGTGCCAGTGGCGATCAAACGTGTGTAGTCCGCGTTGGATGCGTAGAACGCACCGGCATCCTGGTAGTAACGGCTAGGGTCATCGCTGTAAACCTGCGCATCGAGATAATACAAACCACCTTGATACGTCACTTCACCCGGGCCAGACGCGATGCGCAGTTCCTGAGAAGTTTGCTCGTTCCACAGTTGCTGGCCGCTGTTGCCGATCAGGTATTTGCCATCCTGGCTGCCGTTCTGGATATCGAAATTCTGGTAGCGATACGCACTGATGGAGGTCAGTGTGTAGTCACCAAGCTGCCAGTTGAACTCGGCTGATACACCGTGCTGATTGGTCAGCTGTGGACGCGCTAGGGCATTCTGGATATCAGTCGTGTTGAGGCCTGGCTGGAACACCGTGCCGTCATCATTGTGAAACCATGCAGAACGTTGTGCAAAACGACCGAGGAAACCGTAGTTCACATATGAGCCAACCGGTGTGTAGTTGATCGGGTTGGTGATCGGGCGTGGCACGCCATCCGCAAATGTAGCCGGACCATTTGAGACAATGATGTTGCCGGTGTTCACACGTTCTTCGGAACGGAATTTGTCGACGATGAAACGACCACTGAAATCATCAGTTGGCGTCCACAGGAACTGCATACGGCCGGAGATCTTGTTGGTTTCACGCCAGGTTTCTTTTGCGGGTCCCTGACTCAGGTAATCGTTTACATAAATACCATCGGCACGATCGACTGAAAACGCTGCGCGGTATGCGAGTACGTCGTCAATGAGTGGACCAGTGGCAGAAAATTTGCCGCCCAGCGAATTGAAATCACCGGTGCTGAGTTCGAAGTCTGATGAAGCGTCAAAGCTTGGCAGCTTGGTGACAATCTTGATTGCACCAAGGCTCGTGTTTTTACCGAGCAATGTGCCCTGTGGGCCGCGCAGTACTTCGATGCGATCAAGGTCGACATAGTCTGACCAGCCCTGGCCGGAGTAATACAATGTCACGCCATCAACGATCACACCGACGCTCTGCTCCATGGAATCGTTCGCACCGCCGCGACCAAGACCGCGAATACCCGGGCTGACTTTGCGAGCGTTTTCATTCGGGTTGTTAAGTTGCAGGTTGGGGATTTTAAAAGGCAGGTCCCACAAGGTGGTAATGTCTTCGCGCTGCAATTCTGCGCCGCCCAGTACCTGAATCGGCAGTGGCACTTCCTGTGCGGTTTCCACGCGGTTACGTGCAGTTACAGTGATGACTTCAAACGAGTTTGCGGCGGGTTGCGTTGCAGCTTCCTGCGCATATCCGTGGTTGATGGCAGCGATGCTCAGAGCCAGCACTGACAGTGCAGGCCGCAACGAATTTTTTCGCTGTTTTACTGTTGATGATCGATAAATTCTGGTGCTCATATTCTTTTCCCGTGTGTGCCATTGGCACTGATGTAAGTGGCGCGCAACTGCGGCGATAAAAACTCAACGAATAACTTGTCCTGACACGACTGTTTTAAAACATTCGTGTCAGAACATATGCTGTTTTGCACATAAGCAATTTCTCCTCACCAACTGTTGCTGTAGATAACAATGAGGTGCGCATTGCAGAGCGCATGCCAATTACCTGTGGGTGAATTTTTTTTGCGCGCACAAGGCTCGAAAAAGTCATCAAGCTGATGAAATCGCACGAAATTTATTTTTTGCCCAAGTGTTGGAAATGCAGCGCCGGGTTTTATGGCAAGCGAGGAGAAGTGTTGGTATTTCAACAAGCAAAAGTGATGATTGTTGTGGATACAACAATGTTGGCGCTCACCGATACGGCATTAGTATCTACTACCCAACTCTTGTCGCTGGCTGGCGGTGGGTGCCAAACATTGAGAAACAGGGGAGCGTGGTGGTTCGGCGGGTTCCAGTTTGGAGACTTACGGTTCGGTGGTCCGAACAAGCAATCCTGACATGATCTTCTAGTTGGTTACTTGCTCCCGGAAGCGCACAATATTGGCCAGTTCCAGTGGTTCCTGCTGACTCGGATCCTTTTCGTTCACCTTGCCAGGACAGACCTCCCAACCACACGAATACTGGGCTTTTTACCTCATCAACTTTTGTTGCGGGCACCTTCGGAAGCCCGTCCGCCTACCTTCTTAATCCCATGGCCTTCGGGTAAGATTCGGCCGCTTGGCAATCCTGTCACCGGATGCGCAAAAAACAAGAATTGAGGGGAACACATGACCGTAACAACACAACAAAAACCCAGCATGACCTTACAGGCAAAGATCGGATGGCTGCTGGTGGCTGCCCTTGGTGCAGTAGCACTTGGCGGTATTGCGCTGAACCGCGGCGAAGCCGTCAACAGCATGTGGCTGATTGTTGCGGCAATCTGTGTGTATGCGATTGGTTACCGTTTTTATAGCGCATTCATCGCAGCACGCGTTTTGATGCTTGATGCGACCCGTGCTACTCCAGCTGAAGTGCTCGCCGATGGTCGTGACCATGTGCCGACCAATCGCTGGATTGTGTTTGGCCACCATTTTGCGGCGATTGCCGGACCGGGGCCATTGATAGGGCCAACACTCGCAGCACAATTTGGATTTCTACCCGGCACGTTGTGGATATTGATTGGCGCTGTGCTCGGCGGTTGTGTGCAGGACTTCGTGATTTTGTTTTGTTCCATCCGCCGCAATGGCCGATCACTCGGCCAGATGGCGCGTGACGAATTAGGACCACTGGGCGGCGCAGTTGCGCTGATCGGTGTGCTCGCCATCATGATCATTCTGATCGCTGTGCTTGGCCTCGTCGTCGTGAACGCCATGCGCAACAGTCCATGGGCGACCAGCACGGTGGCAGCGACGATTCCGATTGCGATGATTATCGGCGTTTATATGCGCAATGTGCGGCCGGGTCGTGTGCTTGAAGGTAGCGCGATCGGTGTATCGTTATTGTTGCTTGCAGTGTTCGGCGGCGGCTGGATCGACGACAGCGTTTATCGCAGCTGGTTCGACTTTAACGGACCTGCGCTTGCGTTGATGATCATTGCATACGGTTTTGCTGCCGCGGTGATGCCGGTCTGGCTGCTGCTCGCGCCGCGCGACTATTTATCAACCTTCATGAAGATCGGCACAATCATCGGTCTCGCGGTCGCGATTATTATTCTGCGTCCCGATATTCAAATGCCGGCTGTCACCTCGTTCATCGATGGTACGGGTCCGGTGTTTGGCGGCAAACTGTTTCCGTTCGTGTTTATTACAATCGCGTGCGGTGCAATCTCCGGGTTCCATGCGCTGATTTCTTCGGGTACCACACCCAAGCTGATTGCGAACGAACGTGATGCACGTTTCATCGGTTATGGCGCAATGGCGATGGAATCTTTTGTCGCGATCATGGCGATGATTGCCGCCACCATTCTTGATCCAGGTGTTTATTTCGCGATCAACAGTCCAGCAGGAATTGTTGGCGCAGAAGCAGCACAAGCAGTCGCGACTATTTCGTCATGGGGTTTTCCCGTCACGGTAGAGCAGATGCAGGAACTCGCGCGCCAGATGGGTGAAACCACGTTGTTCGCGCGTACGGGCGGGGCTCCTTCACTTGCGGTTGGCATGGCCAGTATTTTCGCGAGCGCTTTTGGCAGCAGCTTCCTGGACATCTGGTACCACTTCGCGATTATGTTCGAGGCGTTGTTTATTCTTACTACAGTAGATGCAGGAACACGTGTTGCGCGTTTTATGCTGCAGGACATGCTCGGCAACATTAATCCAGAGTTTGGTCGCACAAGCTGGTATCCAAGCGTATTTCTATGCAGCGGATTGGTCGTCGCAGGCTGGGGCTATTTTCTGTACATGGGTGTGGTCGACCCACTGGGTGGCATCAACAGCTTGTGGCCGCTCTTCGGTATTGCGAACCAGATGCTCGCGGCAATTGCGTTATGTGTGGCGACCGCAATCATCGTCAAGTCCCATCGCATGCAATACGCGTGGGTGACCGCCCTGCCGCTGGTGTGGCTGGTAATCATCACGACATCTGCTGCGTGGGAAAAACTTTTCAATCCAGACATCCGGATCGGTTTTCTTTCGCACGCGCGCGACCTTGCGGATAAGTTGGCCGCAGGTTCATTGACCGATACTGCCGCGGCGCAAGCACCGACGCTTATTTTTAATGACAGGCTCGATGCGGCGTTAACAGTATTCTTCCTGCTCACTACATGGATTGTTGTATTCGAAACGGTGAGAGTATGTCGTGCTTCATTAACAGGCGGCAGGTTTCCAAAATCTTCGGAATCACCCCACATACCAACACAGCTAGTGGAGGTTTGAGTCATGTTCGCAACGCGAAATTTTTTTACCAGGTTCTGGCAGACACTGCGTCGTCTCACTGGAGACGATGCTTATGAGCGTTACCTTGCACACCACAACATTCATCATGATGCGGAGCCGCCGCTTGATCGTGCGACGTTTTTTCGCAGTGAACAGAAGCGTAAATGGGAAGGTGTGCGGCGCTGTTGTTGATGCGTAGAAAATTCCATGAAGAGCAGTTTAATGTTTTGGCTGCAGGATTTACGGCAGCTGCCTCAACCATTATCCAATCCAGAAATCCTCATTCCTGCCAATAAGTTGTATGTCAGGCCGACCTTGTTATAATCCCGGTCGACAGTTTCAAGACAGTCTTGCGCGCTAGGTTACTGCGCAATAACGCAACAGGATCGTCGCGTGCAAGCAAGGAGCAGGATGCATACTTACAAGCTAAGCAGGAGCGGTGCGCGCCATATGCTGCCGCCTCCACCACTCGATATCTCCAGACACGCCTTGTTTCTCGATGTTGATGGAACCCTCGTCGACATCCAGGAACGCCCCGAACTGGTGCTGCCTGAGCCCGATCTCACCGCTCTCCTGACTCGTCTCGGTGCATTACTGCAAGGCGCTATCGCAATACTCACCGGTCGCACCGTACTCGATACAGATCGCATTCTGGAACGTGTTGTGCCCTGTGTTGCCGGCGTACACGGCCAGGAATGCCGCATTAACGATGTCATGGTGCGGGAGTCTTCACTGCCAGAAAGTTGGCTCGGAGCACGTGCTGATCTAGCTCAGCAGCTCACAGTAAAAGAACTCGCCCCTCACATCGAAGACAAAGGCTCTGCACTTGCATTGCATTATCGTCATGCGCCAGAACACGCATCGGACGTGATCAAGGTTGTCGAGTCCGTAGCGGGTGCTCATGGTTTGCGTGCCATCCACGGCAAGCTGGTTTCTGAACTGGCGCCAGCCGGTGCCAGTAAAGGGATAGCACTTAAGTCATTGATGGAATGCCCGCCATTTGTCGGCAGAATTCCAGTCGCAGTCGGTGATGACGTGACCGATGAAGATGCATTCGCCGCAGCGAACGAACGCGGTGGCATGAGTATTCTGGTTGGCGCGCCGCGGCCAACTGCCGCGATGTTTGTGTTGCCTGATTCATCATCTGTGCGGGCATGGCTCAAGGAGGCGCTGTCATGAGTTACGGTCATCTACAAGTTTCACCGATTGGCAATTGTGCAGTCAGTGCACTCATCGATAACGAGGGGCGTTTTGTGTGGGGCTGTCTGCCGCGCGTGGATGGCGATCCGGCCTTTAGCGCGTTGCTCAGTGGTCAAGATCCCGGCGACGAAGATGCACGCGGCATGTGGTCGATAACGCTTGAAGATCACGTCGACACGTCGCAGGCATACGAACGTAATACTGCAATCGTCAGAACCGTGTTGACCGATGCGCGTGGTGCCTCGCTCGAAATTATCGATTTTTGTCCGCGGTTTCGGCGTCATAATCGTATCTACCGGCCTCTCGCCTATGCGCGAATAGTACGTCCGCTCAAAGGTGTGCCGCGTATTCGTGTTCGCCTGGTGCCCGCTGCAAACTGGGGCGCGCAAGTTGCTGAGCGTACCTTCGGCTCGAATCACATTCGTTATCTTGCCACGGGTGCAATTCTGCGGTTGACCACAACGGTGCCGGTCTCTCTTGTCGCCGCGGCGCAGGTATTCAGGCTGGAATCCGAACAGGTATTTTTCCTCGGGCCTGATGAGCCGTTCGACAGCGATGTGCGCGCAACCATTCTCGGTTTTTACGGGAACACACGTTCTTATTGGCAGGAATGGGTGCGTGGACTCGCAACTCCACTGGAATGGCAGGGTGAAGTCATCCGTGCGGCAATCTCCCTGAAGCTCTGCGTGCATGAGGAAACTGGTGCAATTGTCGCGGCATTGACCACATCAATCCCCGAAGCGGCAAACAGCGGGCGCAACTGGGATTATCGTTATTGCTGGCTACGTGATGCGTATTACACGATTCAGGCGCTCAACCGGTTGGGTGCTGCGGACATTCTTGAAGGTTACCTGAGTTATCTTCGCAACATCATTGATGCAACGCCAAGCGGACGTATTCAACCGTTATATGGCGTCGGCATGGAACCGATACTCGATGAACGGATCGTCGATTCACTGCCTGGTTATCGCGGCATGGGCCCCGTGCGCGCTGGCAACAAGGCGCATGAACAAGATCAGCACGACGTGTATGGCCAGATTATCCTGTCGAACGTACAGGCGTTTTTCGACAAACGCCTGCTGCGACTTTCCGATGTCGAAGATTTCCACGCACTCGAAACGGTGGGTGATCGCGCTTACGCTTCCTACTTGCGACCTGATGCAGGGCTCTGGGAATTCCGTTCACGCACGTCCGTACATACCTATTCCTCCGTGATGTGCTGGGCCGCCTGTGATCGACTTGCGAACGCGGCAGGCAAGCTCAAGCTGGTTGAACGCGAGCAACACTGGCGCAGCAGAGCGGAAGAGATCCGCACGACGATAAATGCAAAGGCGTGGAATCCTGAGCTGAATCGTTATGCTGCTTCGCTTGGTGGCAGCGAAATGGATGCAAGTCTTTTGCAAATGCTCGACACACGTTTCCTGCCGCCTGACGACGAACGTTTTCTTGCGACCATGACCGCACTTGAGAATGAACTGCGCAAAGGCTCGCATGTTCTGCGGTATGCGGCAGAAGATGACTTTGGCTTGCCCGAGACGGCCTTCAACTTTTGTACATTCTGGTATATCGAAGCGCTTCAGTTGGTCGGGCGAAGCGATGAGGCGAGAGTGCTATTTGAAGAAATGCTGCAGCGCCGCACACCCGCTGGCCTGCTTTCTGAAGACTGCGATCTTGTTACCGGCGAACCCTGGGGCAATTACCCGCAAACGTATTCGCTGGCCGGGCTGATCAACTGCGCAGTGCTGCTGAGTAATCCCTGGAGTACAGTTCGTTGAGTAGACTTATCGTTGTATCAAACAGAGTAAGCGCCGAAGCCGCGGGCGAAAGTTCGCAAGGTGGGCTCGCGATGGCGCTCTCTGCAAGCTTGCGCGAATATCAGGGCATCTGGTTCGGATGGAGTGGTGAATCAACACCGGCATTTACCGGCAAGATTTCGATGCAGCGTGTTGGCGGTGTCACGATTGCAACGACAGATCTCGAAGAGCAGGACATTCACGAATATTACAACGGCTACGCTAATCGCACCTTGTGGCCGCTGTTTCATTACCGGATCGACCTCACTGCGTACGATCGTTCGTACAGTTCAGGTTATGCACGCGTGAACGCGTGTTTCGCCGAGACCATGTTTCCGCTCATCGAAACACAAGACATGATCTGGGTGCAGGACTATCACCTGATTCCACTAGGCCGCGACTTGCGCAAACGTGGGGTGAAAAATGCGATGGGGTTTTTCCTGCACATTCCATGGCCCGCACGTGAGCTGATAGTGACGCTGCCGCGTCATCGCGAACTTGTCGAAGCCATGTTTCATTACGACGTTATCGGTTTTCATACCCAGGAGTGGTGTGATGCGTTCAAAAGTTACGTGCTCTTCGATGCCGGTGGTGAAGTGTTGCCGGATGGTCGCCTGCGCGCGTTTGGCCTTACAGTGACCGCGAAGGCCTTTCCGATTGGAATCGATGCGGGCGCGTTTGTTGATATGTGTAATTCTCCGAATGGTCAGCTCAGTTATACACGTATGCAGGAGAGCAAAGCGGGCCGCCGTATGTTGCTCGGTGTTGACCGGCTCGACTATTCGAAAGGAATCGAAGAACGTTTTCTCGCGTATGAGCGTTTGCTGAATCTGAATCCGGAACTGCTGCGCGAAATATTCCTGCTGCAGATTTCCACGTATTCACGCAACGATGTGCCCGAATACAAGGAAATGGCTGCACGTCTCGATGCACTGGCAGGGCGCATCAATGGCGCGACTGCAGAAATGGACTGGGTGCCGATTCGTAATGTGCACAAGCTGCATTCGCGCGAGGAATTATCCGGCATTTATCGTGCCGCCGAAGTTGCGCTTGTGACTCCGCTACGCGACGGCATGAACCTGGTCGCGAAAGAATATGTTGCCGCGCAGCTCGAAGAAAATCCGGGCGTACTGATTCTGTCGCGGTTCGCCGGTGCGGCAATGCAGATGCGTGAGGCGCTGATCGTGAATCCGTTCAGCCAGGAAGATGTCGCCGATGCCATCAAACGTGCGCTCAACATGAGTGTCGAGGAGCGCCGCAAACGTTGGCGTTCGTTAATGGATGGTGTCGAAAAAGATAACGTCATGGCGTGGCGCGACAATTTTGTGGCGTGTCTGAAGGCTGCCAAGGAAGAGCATCGGACAGCGGCGCTGTA
>JAZKES010000066.1:12336-17411 GCA_040386995.1 Pseudomonadota bacterium
ATTTTGTGGCGTGTCTGAAGGCTGCCAAGGAAGAGCATCGGACAGCGGCGCTGTAAACCCATCCAGTTGAGAAACACACGGAACCGGGTTGCGGTTCCAGACGCCCCCCAACATTCCTGACTTGTAAAATTATCGCTCAGAACTGCCTGTCAAAACGCGGACGGACCCTGTTGGCCGAACGTATTCTCATCATTAGGAAATCTCTGAATAATTGCGAATAGGTCATACCCGCTGCGAATACGTCATACCCGCGAAGGCGGGTATCCAGCAACATCAACAATCTGGATTCCCGCCTTCGCGGGAATGACGTATTAACCTCGCGAACGTATTCATTAAACGATCTGCAAATCCTCCAGCAGTTAGCGCCACGCGGCGCTGTTAATTAATCGAACTATCGTTTGCAGCTTTTTCGCTAAGCATTGCAGATTTTCTTGGTTCGGCTAATAAACCCTGCCTGATAGATTGCGCTCCAGTTACCGGAACAGCGATTTCGCTTTGTCCTGCTTACATTGGAGAAACGCAATGAAAACCAGATTCGCGCTTAAAAATAGCCTGTTTGCCCTCGGTTTCGGGCTGTTATTAGGCGGCTGTGGCAACAGCGAACAATCAGCTGAGGCAACTGCGGGTGCTGCGCCCGCACCTGTAAAACATGAACTGTTGAATGTGTCCTACGACCCAACACGCGAGTTGTATCAGGCCTTTAACCCCGCGTTCGCCAAACACTGGCTTGAGGAAAAAGGTGAAGAAGTCACAGTGACGCAGTCACATGGCGGTTCTGGCAGCCAGGCGCGTTCGGTCATTGATGGCCTTGATGCCGACGTCGTCACGCTGGCACTGGGTTACGACATAAGCGAAATCGCGACACGCACACAAAAAATTCCTGCCGATTGGGAAAGCAAGCTTGACGCAAATAGCTCGCCTTACACATCGACCATCGTGTTCCTCGTACGTAAAGGCAACCCAAAAAATATTCATGACTGGAATGATCTGGTCAATGAAGGTGTTGGCGTGATAACCCCGAATCCCAAGAGCTCCGGTGGTGCACGCTGGAATTATCTTGCAGCCTGGGGTTATGCATTGCGTCAACCTGGTGGCAGCGAAGACACCGCGAAAGAGTTTCTTACCAAGCTGTTCAAGAATGTACTGGTGCTTGATTCAGGCGCACGTGGCGCGACCACAACTTTCGTGCAGCGTGGCATCGGCGACGTACTGATTTCCTGGGAAAACGAGGCTTTTCTTGCGGTAAACGAGCTTGGCCCTGATCAGCTTGAAATCATCGTGCCCTCCGTTTCGATACTTGCTGAACCTCCAGTTGCGGTCGTCGAAGCCAATGCTGAGAAGAAAGGCAACACAGAAGTTGCCAAGGCATATCTTGAATATCTGTATTCGCAGGAAGGCCAGCAGATCATTGCCAAAAACTACTATCGCCCTGTGCATCCTGAACTCGCGAATCCTGAAGACATAGCGCGTTTCCCGCAGCTCGAAACCTTCACGATCCGTGATGTGTTCGGTGACTGGCAGCAGGCACAGGATAAACATTTCAAGGATGGCGGTATGTTCGACGCTATCTACGGACTTTGATCAGAATCCGAAGCTGACGCCCATGAGCACTTCTCCCTTTCTGATCGTGCCAGGCTTTAAAGGCAGTGGTCCTGATCACTGGCAAACCTGGCTCGAGACACAATTGCCCGGCAGTACGCGTATCACGGGTATCGATTGGGATAAACCGGTGCTCGCATCATGGGCAGAACGTGTGCGTGATGAACTGGCGCGTGCTACCCAACCGCTGCGCGTTGTAGCACACAGTTTTGGCTGTCTCGCCACGGTGGTCGCAGTGGCTGACAGGCCAGAGCAGGTTGCCGAACTTATTCTGGTAGCACCAGCTGACCCCGACCGGTTCGATTTTACGGGTCTTAAATCCGAGAATTTGCACTTCGGTAGTTTCAGCCTCAGTGAAGCACTTCCACGTCGTAGTCTGCATGTCCGCGGAACCTTGATTGCGAGCCGTAACGATCCCTGGCTCACGTTCGATAAAGCGGCAAGCCTTGCGAATGATTGGGGCCTGGACGTACATGACGCTGGTGAAGCTGGTCACATTAACGCAGCGTCAGGACACGGTGCATGGCCGGAGTTATTAACGTTGCTGCAACGAAGCCGTAAACCCACGCCTGAAATTGCTGCACCGATACTCAAGAAAGGCCGTGGCAGCACACTGGCTGCCGTGCGCCAATTGACGCGCGAACAGCTCGAAAAACCGCATAGCCGTAAGTTTCGATTCTAGATTTTTCGCGATTCAATGATCTTGCTACATTCTCGCGATGTTGTAGGAAGAAGCCGGAACGTAGAATATTTCCCGACTCGCCGCTAGACCAACTGCAACACCAGCCCAACAACCGCACACGCTGCCAGCACATGAATTACGTTCTGTTTATAACGTATAAGTGCAATCGCGGCGACCACCACAATCAGTGCCGAAATCCAGTCGAAGCTGCCTGCAAATCCTGTCGGCCACAACACGTGATAGATGAAGAATAAGGCGAGGTTGAGGATGACTCCTACGACCGCGGCGGTAATCGCAGTGAGCGGCGCGGTAAATTTGAGATCGCCATGGGTGGATTCCACTAATGGCCCGCCGGCAAGAATAAAAATGAACGACGGTAGAAAGGTAAACCACGTAACGATAGTTGCAGCGAACGCGCCTGCGGCAAACAACGCATCCGGACCTAATACCTCGCGTGCGTAACCGCCAACAAAGCCGACGTAAGCCACGACCATGATCAGTGGCCCGGGCGTTGTTTCGCCGAGCGCGAGGCCATCAATCATTTGTGTGGGTGTGAGCCAGCCATAGGTGTTCACGGCGCCATCGTATACGTAAGGCAACACGGCATAAGCGCCACCAAAGGTCAGCAGCGCGGCCTTCGTAAAAAACCAGGCCATCTGCGTAAACGTGTTATTCCAGCCAAATGTCATCGCAAGCAAAGCCATTGGCACAATCCATAAGCCCAAGCCAATAGCCGCAATGCTGATCAGTCTTTTCCAGCGAAACATCGTGTGGGCAGCGCGCGGCGTGTCGTCATCTATCAGTGCGGCGCCATAATCTTTGACGTTGCTGCCATGCCCACCGCTCGCACTGAATTTTTCAGGAAGCAAACGTCCACCAAAAAAGCCGATGATTCCGGCCGTCAGCACGATCGCGGGAAATGGGATGTTTAATGCAAAAATTGCGACAAACGAAGCTGCCGCAATACTCCACATCACGGAGTTCTTCAGTGCGCGCGAACCAATGCGGTAAGCAGCCTGCATCACGATCGCGGTTACCGCTGGCTTGATTCCGTAGAACATACCCGCGACCAGCGGCGCGTCACCATAGGCAATATAGATCCACGATAGCGTGATAAGAATGAATAGCGAGGGCAGCACAAACAGCGCACCCGCAACAATTCCGCCCCACGTGCGATGCATGAGCCAGCCGATATAGGTCGCGAGTTGCTGTGCTTCAGGGCCGGGCAACAACATGCAATAGTTGAGCGCATGTAGAAAGCGCCGCTCTGAAATCCAGCGCCGATTTTCCACCAGTTCCTGATGCATGATTGCAATCTGGCCCGCCGGGCCGCCGAAGCTGATGAAACCGAGTTTCAGCCAGAACACGAAGGCCTGCCAGAAAGTAACGGGTTGTGGAGGCGCAACAACAGAAGGGCTAGTGCCAACGGCGGACTGGGTCATATAAAGGTTTATTACTCATGGAGAGCAGTGCTTCACTAAGGCTGCTATGTAGATTATTACCAACGGGTTTTATGTCACGACCGAACAACGTCCGCCCGGGGAGCGGCGCGATGATGACACACAGCATGATGGGCAAGAAGCTTGATTGTCGGATTAACCAGCGACAACAGAAATCCCCTTGACGCAACACTTGATGCTTCACACCGATGGCACGGAGCACGTTTGCAGGAACGAGTATCACCTATAAGAAAAGGTGCTCTACATCTATTCCTGCAGAGGTAATACTCACGCTTCCAATGCGGTGTTCAGTCGTTCTGCTGCCACTTGCCAATTGATATTGCGCATGAAGGCTGCAATGTAATCTGCGGCTGCTGCGCCATAATCCATTTGATAAGAGTGCTCGTACATGTCCATGACAATTATCGGAACCGCACCTGCGGGTGCGTGCATATGGTCGGCCATCCAGTAATTTTCCAATGTTCCTGTGTGGGTGTTCCAGGCCAGCAAGGTCCAGCCAGAACCTCCGCCGAGGCCGGAACCAATACGGCGAAATTCTTTTTCCCAGGTTGCAGTACTGCCGAATGCTTTCTGGAGTTGCTGGTCAAGTTCGGCACTTCGCGCTCCCGGTGGAGCGATATTCTCGAAATAATACTCATGCAAAACCACCGAGCCGGTTCGCATCAGATGTTCTCTTTTTAAATCGTTGTAGATGTAGGCAGGAAGCTCATCATCGGCAAGCGCGGCTTTCAAGCGAGTCTTGATGGTATTAAGTGCGTTAACCGAGCCGCCGTAGTTGTTCTGCCAATGCGAATTGATCAGTTTCTCTGAAAGACCGTCCAGTTGCGCTGGATCGAAATTCAACATTTTGGGCTGATGCCCGCTGGCGAACGCATCCGGAATATTCGCCTGTTGTGGCTGAGCAGCAGCCTGCTGAGTACCTAGAATAGAAGCTGCAGCTGCACTCACTGCAAGGGTTTCCACAAATGTTCTTCTAGAAATTGGCATGACGTTTCTCCCTATGGTTATAAAAATGTTTGTCGGCGAACGAAAACGGTGATTTTGGTGGAATTAAGAGGGACATTTAATCAATCTATTCGCCTGCCGTGTTGAATTCAACTTGGTATTTAGTCGAGCAATTGATGACGGGCTCAAGTAGTTGGAGACACCCCTGATTTCCCTATCTTTGGCGATTCTGCCTTTGGTAAAAGCAGCATTCCTGCACCAATGGGGCCGCCCACTACGCTGAGTATGCACCAGCAAATTGTGGTTCTTGATTAAAGGCCTTATCCACAATTGGGAATAACCTAAGCTGTTTTTATTATTTCTTTTGCTTGAGCTCGCTCAGTAGACTG
>JAZKES010000067.1:0-1870 GCA_040386995.1 Pseudomonadota bacterium
TCTGGCTTGCCATTGGTCATGTGTGTGCAGCGATTGCGTGTTTCATTACGATCATTGGCATTCCGTTTGGTATTCAACATCTGAAACTTGCTGGCATCGCACTTGCACCGATAGGCAAAACAATTGTGAGCAAGGAAGTTGCGGCGGCCGCGCGCAGGGCAAATGCGGATGGTGTGGTAGGCAGATTCAGAAGGGATTGATGTCCGGACGTTTGTCGCACTCACGCGCGATAGTTAATCAGGCCCGTTAATTTTTGTGCTCCGACCATTCGACAGTAATGGATAAGCACCATGGCAACTAAAAACCCAGCCTTCGACGTCGTGCGTGCAGTTGCACTTGGGCTGCCAGAAATTGCAGACAGCTCTTCGCCGCGTTGTTTTGCCGTCAAATACCGCGGCAAACTACTGGCCTGCGAGGCTATTCATAAATCTGCAGAATCTGAGTCGCTGATGGTACGGATCGACTTTGACAAACGTGAACAGCTGATTAGTTTGGAACCCGACATCTATTATCTGCTGCCGCACTACGCCAAATATCCTTGCGTGCTTGTCCGGTTGGCGAAAATTGATCGTGAGTCATTGCGACTGTTGCTGATCGATGCGTGTCGTTTCATAAAACCTGAAACAACGACCAAGCGACGAAAAAAGGCCTGATCCAGACGAGCCTGAATCCCTCGCTGTCAAAAGCACGCCTTTCCTAACCGCAGCTATAGAGTGCGTTAATCAGCCGCGCCGCCCGCGGCCCATTCGTTGCGACTGCATGCATCTTGTTGCATGCATATGAAAAGCCGATGTGTTCATCCGGATCACAGAAGCCGATGGATCCACCGAGACCATGATGACCGAAGCTACGTCTGTTCGGGCCCATGTACACAGCCTCGACTGTGTTAAGCAGGATGCCGAGGGCCTGATGATAAGGACGATCCTGGAATGCCTCGGTTTGATTGTGCTGTTCGACGATCATGGCTTCGATACTTTCCTTGCGCATCAATCGCACACCATCAAGTTCACCGCCATTGCCCAGTGCGCCATAGATACGCGCAACTCCACGTGCATTGCCATGACCACTGCCGCTCGCGATTTCACATGTCCTCCAGATGGCGCTGTTCATGGTTGTTGCCCACGCTTCCAGTGGATTTTGCTTGAACGCGAGTGCACGTAATGTTGTTTGGTCGGCATGATCTTTCGCAGCGAACAGACCCGCGCTCATGTTTGGCATCACTTCGCTCACCGTCGCCTGTTCTGCAGCACTCATGCGACCAATGTAATATTCCGCGCCGAGCGGAGCGGCAACTTCACTGCGCAAAAACGGGCCAACCGTCGCGCCGGTAACACGCCGCATAATTTCGCCGAGCAAAAACCCCTGATGATGCACATGGTAGGCAGCCTTCGTGCCGATTTCCCAGAGCGGCTCTTGATCTTCGAGTGCATGAATCATCGCTTCTCGATCAAACATCGCGCCTGGCCAGAGTGGATTGGTCGTCAGGACAGGAACTGCCGCAGTGTGATCGAGAAAATGTCGCACGAGTGTTTTCTCTTTACCGTTTTTGCCGTATTCAGGCCAGTAGTCGGTGACGCGTGCATTTGGATCAACAAGACCCCGGTCGATCAGCATATTGAAACAGATCGCAGTGATACCCTTCGCCACCGACATCATACATACGGTGGTTGCTGCCTCCCACGGCTTGCTCATCTTCGCATCGCACCAGCCGCCCCAGAGATCGACAACTGTTTTGCCGTCACGCATGACACTTACGGCCGCGCCGACTTCATCCTCGTCATTGAAGTTTTCGCAGAACGCATCGGTCACTGCCTTATACTGGGGCTCGTAGTGACCGAGCAGGGAAAATTCAGCATCGCGCGCGGCGATG
>JAZKES010000068.1:0-7185 GCA_040386995.1 Pseudomonadota bacterium
GGTAGCGCGACGCAGGTCATTTATATAAGTGAGGATTCAAGTCTGTTTCTACCGAATTATTTACCAACACCGCAGCTATTCACTCAGAAATTCCCACAATCAAAAGCGCAGGAAAGAGCGATATAACGGCCGTAATTTCGGTAATATACGCTAGGCAGAACTGTGCAATTACCCCGCAGGTTTCAAAGTCAAAACCTGATCACCTGGCACTTTATATCTCACTTCCCTGACTCAAGCAGTCAGCAACAATCGAGTAATCTCCATGCGTTATCCGGTTTCACTATCACACATCATTTCCTGCATTCTGTTGTTTGCAGCCACAATTTCATATGCGGCAGAAAACCCGTACGCAGACTTGGCCGGCAGTTTCGAAGGTGAAGTGTATAACGGTGCAGACCTTGATCCTGTCGTTACCAAATTCACACTCGAACCTTCGGGCCGCCTGACAGGCGAATATACCGTCAGCGAAGAAAACGGTGCATACAGCGGGCGTTTATCGAATATTGTTTTCGAAGACACACATACCATCACGCTGGAATGGACTGACCAATTCGGCGAGGGATTTGCGGTGATGGAGTTTTCTTCAGACTTCACTTCTTTTGCGGGTGAATGGAGCGGTAAAGACGGCGCTAATCCGTTGCCGTGGAATGGCAAAAAATGATCTCTGCAGGAAAGCGTAATCGGTGCAATGTTGAAAGCGCTGTGTTACCAGAGCTGGGTCTATCGATCCAAACCGTTTTATTAACATAACAATGGCTTGAGTAGCTGAAATTTCAGCACCGTGCACAGCGCTCTCAAACGGTGTTATTTACCAGGCCATGAATGAACAGCAGCTTGTCGTGCACAGGCTGAACGATGACCTCCGGCGTATAGTCAACAAGTCCCATATCGCGCGTCATTTCATTCATGACGAGACCTGTGTGAATGAACCCGCTCAACATCGCTTCAAAATCCGTCAGGTCCAGCGGTTGCGCGAGCATGCCGAAATAATTTGCGGTATCGAGCGTTGCTACCATATCAAGATAAAGCGCAAACGTTTCCGCAAAGTCTTCCCATGGATGCATGGTGGCGTAGCCACTGACGCAATTGTCCGCCCAATTAGCAGGTGGACCTTCAGCGTAATATCGTAACAACGCGTCCTGGTATGCGGGATTATTATGGTCACCGAAAATCGCCATACACTCGTTTTCGCATTTGTGATTCACGAACACTTCCCAGTAATAGTGACCGATTTCGTGCCTGAAATGACGAATTACCGTGCGACGCCGTTCGCCCAATTGCACACGCGCTATTTCCAGCTCAATCGGATCAGCTTCCTTGATGTTGATGGTGATCTTGCCATCCGCATGCCCGGTAAAAACCTGCTCCTCATCGTTCATCGAACGCCATTGCCCTCTGTCCGGCAGTGAGTCGCCTTTGAAGTCGAACGACAGCGGTGGAACAAAACCTTGTGCAGCATTTCCGTAGGGCAGATGTAATAAATCGAGCGTATAAAAAAGCCTCCGCTTGGCCGCCTCGAGCCTCGCCCACTTGTCCAGATTGCCATCAAGTGAAAGATCTGGAATCACCGCGTTAAACTGACAGCAGTCACATAAAACACCAGCCAGAAAACCGCCATTCGCATTAACCTCTACACAACGCGTACAGACTTTCATGTCTGAATAGTTGTAGCATTTTTGTAATAACGTTTGACACTCGGCATTACCGCAGCGATACAGATTATTCTGATCAGGGACGAGCGCCGATGTAGATTTGCAGTGGGGACACCAGCCCGTTTCACTACCACAAGCGACACACATTACATTGTCGAAAAACAGTGAGTTGCCACACCGACAGGTAAAAAGTTTCAACAGCTAACACTCCGGTAAAGGGTTAATGAAATCATTCGGGAGTTGGTATGTACAAAGCGGCATACACCCGGCTTGCATGTGGCGAACATCCACAGCCACACAGATTATGCTCTTCAAAATCTAATTGGAAACAAGTCTGCTGATTCAGCCGATCAATTGCGCATTTAAATCTGCCAGACGGAAATCTGCCAGACATAAGCGTGTATGTGGCAGATCGCAATCAGCGCAATTGATCAACAAAAATCCGGCATCAGCGCGGACAAGACCCGAGAGTGAATCACCCCTTGAGCGCGTCGATATCGTCGTCATCGTCCTCATGGGATTTATCAATGACACTTCTTCTCACCGTTCTGTCGGTAACAGACCTGCCTTCGTCGAGATGTGGTTTATCGGGTTTGTTGCCACTCTCACTCTGCTGCTGACGTGGGCTGTCCTGCTTCTGCTTATTAGGATTGCCCGGAAAAGTATCTTGACCGGGAGTCCGGTCATCATTCCGCTCAATGCCATCCTGGTTTTTTTGCTTGTCGTTTGCCATAACAAGATCTCCTTATGTGCGTCGCAAGAAAAATGCGATCTCACGTTGAAGATGCAACCGATATGCCATATTGAAAGTTGGTGTGAAAGGCCACTACGCGCGCGCGCCAAGCGGCGAAATATCAGGGAATTCTCGCGAATCTGCGCAGCCATAAGCTAACTCACAACCTAAAGCCAATGTGGAAAACCTTACCTGATCATGAAAGTTTTTCCGTGTGGAAGACATTTACTTCGAACAACTTTGATCCGGAGATATGAACCTTCGAAAGCATCCCCGAGCCATTGCCAGCGGCGTATTGGCCTCTGACGCATCATCGCAGACATTATTTCTAAAGAGTTCAGACAACCTGGTTTATTGCGTATGTGCAGGCTGTTTTTTGTACAACATCGAAAATCCTGCTGCCACAAAAAATGCCCATGCCCCACCTGCACTCAGGCCAGCCAGTACATCAGTCGTGTAATGCACACCAAGATAGATTCGCGTGACACCAATGACGACGATGAGTGTTAACGCGAACAGATAACTGAATACTTCAGCCGCATGCGACTGCGTAAAACGCGCACAGAAAAACGCTAAGGTCGCGTATGCCGCTGCCGCGCCGAACGCATGGCCACTCGGAAATGACAAATCGCCGACTACCACCAATTGATCGATCAGTGCCGGGCGATCGCGGCCAAAATAGGGTTTAAGGATTACGGGCCAAACCAGTGCACCCAGCAGCGCAATACTCAGATGCAAAAAGCCCAGAAAATCACGCCTGCCAATAATTGCGGCGTAAGCCAACAGTCCAAAAACGCTCAGCACACTTACAGATCCCAATGCAGTCAGGTCGATCGCAATCTGCGTCAGTTTTTCGGTCCTGAATTGCATGAAAAATTGCGCGACTGCAGTGTCGAACTCGTGACTTTCCATGTCGCCTTCGAGCGGATCGGAGAAAACGTCATCGACAATCTCGAAAAAAAAGTAAACCAGTATTGAGGCTGTAAACAACATGAGCCACAGTCGTGGTGAGCCTGGTACGTTTGCGATGATGCGCCTGCTGTTCATTGGTTCAGTTGTTACGTTGAGTTCAGAGATAGTTATCTGCTGTAGCTTGCGGAAATGAGCGCGCAATGAAAAGGGAAAAAATCTGCTTGGCTAAAGGTGCTGATAGTTCGCCAAAGGAGAATTGGTGTTCAAGCGATGACAGTCATGGATCCTGACTTTAGCCGCATGATTAACGAGGATTTGTTATTTAAATCGTTACGAGGCATTTCGCTGGCGTCATGCGCGAAACACCGATGAGATGACTGAGGCGATAGTAAAACAAACTCATCCAGGCAATGTATTCCAGCGCCTACCGGACATTACTTGTCCGTATCCAGAGCTTACTGGTTTTGTTGTCTGCCTCGTATTCGAACTGCGAATATTTGCCATCGCCAGGCATCATCACGGTGCGCACGAAGTCAACCTTTGCCCTGCTCCTGAGGTTGAGGCACTTGCCATCCTTGATCAACGTACTTTGCACCGCAGGCACTTCGAGCGCAGCGCTGAGTGTCGGTAGATCATTACACACCAGTCCCGACACATTGCCTGTTTGCGGGCCATCAACACTGTCCAGCGATTTGCTGCAGGCACAAGCGACAAATACGAACAGCAGGATGAAGCTGCGTTTGAAGGATTCAGATCGGTGACGCATTAAATTTTTCATACCGGTTCCACTGGTGTGCCTGCAACGCTGCAATACCAGGGAGTTAACGGCAGTAGTGGATAATTTATTAACCTTGATAACTCAGATTTCTTCTGGAGGCCAGATAACCGCCAAGCGCACCTCCGATAACCCGGCCAGCATTGGACAAGAACAACAACGGCGCGAAAGTAGCACCAATGGCTAACGCAACAGCGATATCAAGCATGGCAGCCGCAACACCCATTGCTACACCATTAGGAATTGGGCTACCGGATTTGTTGGCCACCCAATAACCACCCAGCACACACAGCAAAAATCCGGAAATTGGGCCAACCCATGCGCCGAGCCTTTCAGCAAACGCCTGCACCTGGTCTTGTTCTGCGGGCGCAAAAATCATCACAAGAATAATCAATGCAACGACGCCCAGAATCTCCGCACTGATTGCCGCAATTGCGATTCGACCAAAACGAAGTTTCATACTGACCTCCCTGTAATTATTAATAATTGGGCTACATGGCGCACGGGATGAAAATATAAAGCAGTTTCGCTAGTGATGTTCACCAGCGGCTTCTATTGCGGCGAACTTAATCCGCAATCATGTCCCCCCGCAAGGCGAGACCATGGATTATTACCGCCCATTACCGGCCTGAACCGGGCCACTATTCACTAAATTCCCCATCATCAACACGAACGCGTAATTAATCCATTAATAGCGAACACCCCGGTTTGCCACGCAGGTATAATCGCGGCTGATTTCACAACACAGACCCTATCCCATGCGTATAGAAGCAATACTTACCGGCAACAACCCTCCTGAAGATGTCAACGTGCTCGTTGAGGTGCCAATCGGCGGACAGCCCATCAAATACGAACTCGACAAGGAATCCGGCACGCTGGTCGTCGACCGGTTTTTGTATACCCCGATGTCTTATCCCGGCAACTATGGTTTTGTGCCACACACGCTGTCTGAAGACGGTGACCCAATTGATGTACTGATCTGTAATACCCGTCCGTTGGTACCAGGGTGCCTGATCAACGTGCGCCCGGTTGGTGTACTCATCATGGAAGACAATGCCGGCCAGGATGAAAAGATCATTGCCGTGCCCTCAGGCCATTTGACACGTCGTTATGACAACGTAAGAAGTTATACGGATCTTCCCGAGATCACACGCAGCCAGATCGAGCATTTCTTTCAACATTACAAAGATCTCGAGCCAGGTAAATGGGTGAAGATAGGCGCATGGGGTGATGTCGATATGGCACGTCGCCTGATCGTGGAAGCGATGGAAAGAGAACAAAAGAAACTCAAAGAATCTGGCAAAAAATAGTGTGAAGTTGCCTAACCACACGATCTCAGCCGCAAACAACTTGCAGGTGTTCATCGTGTGGAGCCAGCTCAGCCGGAAGGCCAAGCTTCACCGCCAAGGACACCAGAGCGTCTTGTTTTAGTGGCCTGCTTTGTTTGAGTGCCCGCCCTTGTTAAGAGGTGCGCCGCTCTGCTTCAATATCGCTTTAACTCAGGTCGGTTGCCCTAGTGGTATGCTCTCCTGCCCATTCTTCGTTTGCACGGAACTGCCTGATTCATGCTGCTGGATGCCTATCTTTCCCTCGTCCTCAAACATTCGCGCAAAGTCCTGATCGGTCTTGCTGTGCTCTGCGTCTTTCTCGGCAGTTTTATTCCGGATTTCAAGCTGGATGCCTCGGCCGACTCACTTGTTATCGAAGGTGATGCCGACCTCGATTTTTCGCGCGAGATAAATGCGCGCTACGGCACGGGCGATTTCGTATTTATCGCTTACACGCCAATGCAGGCACTTTTTGATCTCGAATCGTTGCAGACATTACGCGAGCTGCGCAATGAGCTTCAGACCATCGATGGTGTCGCTTCCATCAACAGCATTCTCGATGTTCCGCTGTTAAAAGTAGCGAATGCCACGCTCACGAATGTCGCTGAGAACGTAGTCACTCTCGATACGCCCGATGTTTCCCTCGATGCCGCGCGTGATGACCTCACAAGCAACGGTGCGTATCTCGATGTACTGCTGAACGCCGATGGGTCAACCACAGCACTCGTCGTTAATTTTGAACCCGACACACAGCAGGAAGAATTACTCGCAAGCCGCACGGAACTGCGTAATCGCGAAACCAGCGGCGAACTGACTGTCGAAGAACAACAACAGCTCGACGTTATCGAGCGCGACTACGATACCCGTCGTGATCTTGCTGCCGATACGCTGCATGAACGAATTACCGCAATACGTGCTGTGCTCGAGCGTTATCGCGGCGATGCGCAAATCGTGATGGGCGGCGTGCCGATGATTGCCGACGACTTGATCACATTCGTTCGCAGCGACTTGCAGATCTTCGGCGTCACGATTCTGGTTTTCATCGTAGCCGCTCTCGCGTTTTTATTCGGCCAGGTGCGCTACGTTGCAATTCCGCTTACCTGCGGAATTGTGGTGAGTGTGTGTATGGTTGGACTGCTGGGTTGGCTCAAGTGGCCTGTCACGGTGATCTCGTCAAACTTCATTGCATTGCTGTTGATCACCACCGTCTCGCTCACGATCCAGCTCATCGTACGTTATAAAGAGATTGCGGTATCCGACCCTGCGGCGCCCCATCTGAACAGACTCGGCGCAGCAATCAGAGACATGATCGAGCCCTGCGCGTTTACCACGCTCACGATCATCGTTGCGTTTACCTCGCTTGTAACAAGCACAATTCCGCCCGTAATCGATTTTGGCTGGATGATGTTAACCGGCATAGCCTCCGGATTTTTTATTACGTTCCTGCTGTTTCCCGCAATCATGGCGTTGCTGCCACTGCGTGACAGAAGAAGCAAGCCAAAGCTCGACATCACGCCTGCCCTCGCAAGATTTACCGAGCGCCGGGGCTGGCAGATTTTTGCTGTTTCCGTGGTCATGCTGCTGCTCAGTATCGTTGGCATCCGGCAGTTGCGCGTCGAAAACAGTTTCATCGATTATTTCGACAAAGACACCGACATCTATCAAGGCATGATGACGATAGACAGGCAACTCGGTGGCACGACACCGCTGGACGTTGTTATCAATCTGGCCAAACCCAATCCGTTTGGCGACTCTGATGAATTTGGCGATGAATTTGGCGATGAA
>JAZKES010000068.1:7285-8574 GCA_040386995.1 Pseudomonadota bacterium
GATGAATTTGGCGATGAATTTGGCGATGAAGATGCCGATGAAGAACCTGTGTTCGAAGAATCTGATGAATTTGCCGACGAAGATGCAGAAGCCGACGCCAGCGATCCAGCGGCCTATTGGTTCACAAGCGACAAAATGCAGCTTGTCACCGACATCCACAACTATCTCGATGCACTGCCTGAAACCGGCAAGGTGTTATCACTCGCTACTCTGCTCGACATCGCTTATGGGCTTAATGGCGACCAGAAGTTGAACAGCATAGAGCTGGCTGTCCTCTACAATCGTATTCCTGTCGACTACAAGGAAACACTGTTAAAGCCCTACGTATCAGTGGAAAACAATCAGGTGCGTTTTTCACTGCGCATCCGCGAGACTGATCCGGGCCTCAAACGCAACGAGCTGCTCGGCAGAATTCGCGAGGGCCTTGTTACCCAGTTTGACCTCGATCCGTCGCAGGTACAGCTGACGGGCATGCTCGTGCTGTATAACAATATGCTGCAGGGGTTGTTCGAATCACAGATCCTCACGCTTGGCATCGCGCTCGGCATTACCTTTCTGATGTTCCTTGTGTTGTTCAGGTCACTTAAGCTCGCAGTCATCTGCACCATCCCGACGTTGATCGTGACGCTTGTGGTGCTTGGCCTGATGGGTTTCCTGAGTATTCCACTCGACATGATGACCATCACGATTGCTGCGATCTCTGTCGGCATTGGCGTGGACAACACGATCTACTACACCCATCGCTTCAGAAAAAGTTTCAGCCGGTTCGGTAATTACCGCGACACGATGCATTACTGCCATGGAAGTATCGGCAAAGCGATTTATTACACGAACTTCACGATCATCGCGGGCTTCTCGATTCTCGCGCTGTCCAATTTTGTACCCACTGTTTATTTTGGCCTGCTGACAAGTTTGTCGATGCTGATGTCGCTTGCTGGTTCATTGACCGTGTTGCCGCACCTGCTTGTCGCGTTTAAGCCGTTAGGGCCTGAGTACATCCCCACCACCACAGCTTAGGATCTTGTAAAAGCGCTTGCAGAAAAGCGCTTTTTCTCTGGTTCCATCCGCAGTAGAAACTCTATACTCGTGACGCGCCTTTTTCCTGGATGTTAGTACCCGGAGAAAGGTTTGGCGCATGACCGATGGCAGAGCCGCAAACGTTTTCTGCTATCTTCAGCTCCTCAGAATAATAATTAGCAAAACCAGGGGACCATTCCATGCAGGCGACTGATCACTCTTCAACTGATCCCTCTTCTAGTGAAATTTCTACTGCCGAACTCTCTTCTGCC
>JAZKES010000068.1:8674-14907 GCA_040386995.1 Pseudomonadota bacterium
CTGCCGAACTCTCTTCTGCCAAACTCTCTTCTGCCGAACTTCCTCCGGGCGCATTTGCTTCTGAAGCCTCGCGGTCCGGGATTCTTACCACAGCGGGTTCCGTAGTCGGGCTCGCCTTCGGGCCGAGTGTAATCGCGGTGCTTGCAGTCAGCCCTTTTATCCCGTCAATCGAACAGGAATTCGGCTGGTCGCGTGTTCAGGTGTCGCTCGCAGTCACCATCGTTTCCTACATGATCGTTTTTGTATCACCCCTGCAGGGCTTTCTGGTCGATCGTTTTGGCCCACGTCGCGTAATTCTCACGTCGATGCCATTGTTTGCACTTGGCCTCGCTGCGTTTTATTTCCAGCCCGACAATCTTGCGGTGTTTTATGCACTCTGGGCGCTGATTCCGATCCTCGGCATTGGCCTCTGGCCGCTCGGTTATCTGCAGGCCGTGAGTGTGTGGTTTGATCGACGGCTCGGTCTTGCACTCGGCTGCGCAAATGCGGGTATCGGTGTCGGCAGTACTATCGTGCCACTGATTATTACCACGCTGATTGCTGCGTATGACTGGCGCACCGCGTTCCTCGGTCTTGCAGTGCTGGTGTTGTGCGTGAGCTGGCCGACGGTATTTTTCTGTCTGCGCGAACCGTCCAAAACCGACAGCTTCGCCGCGCAACGCGCCGTGCAAAAAGCGGTTGGTTTACCGTTTGGAGAAGCAACCCGGCAACCCGCGTTTTATATTCTGGTGGTCGCGTTTTTCCTGCTCGGCATGACAGCGACCAGTCTCGTGACCCAACAAGTGCCGCTACTTATGGAAGCCGGCTGGACTCAAGCAAACGCATCTTATGTGCAGGCGCTGTTTGGATTCGCGCTGTTATTCGCGCGGGTGTTGGTGGGTTTCGTGATTGACCATGTTTTCGCTCCCTTCGTGATGCTTGCCGTTTCCATCGGCGGCGCAACCGCCTGCATTCTGTATGCGGCGTATCCGGATGCCGGCATTGCGAGCGCCATTTTGCTTGGCTTACTGCTCGGTGCAGAGTTCGACGTGCTCGCGTTCCTGATCAAGCGTTATTTTGGCAACGTCGCGTATGGCAGGATCTACGGCGTGTTGTTCGCGGTGTTCTATCTTGGTTCTGGTCTTGGCATTGCAGGACTTGCGATGAGTCGCCAGGTATTTGGCAACTACGACACTGGCCTCTACATTTCTGCAGCGGTGCTTGTTACATGTGCAGCACTGGTGAGTTTTCTGCCGCAGTACCGCTTCAAAGCCGGGACCGAACAGCAGTTCCAGCAGAAGTGAATGAGAAGGATTTTTACAGAGACATAGAGATATAAAAAGACATAAACAACACGAGACAACCGGATCACAGTCTTCAATGAAACGCAGCTCGTAGAATCTTCACTCTTTGTCCACGCCACAAATGTCCGCGTAAAAAAAAGGCGGCCCGGTGATCTAGTAACACCGGTCCGCCTAACCCAAAACTTTTAAAGCCTAGAAACTATAGTTGAAGTTGATGTTGTAACGACGACCGTACTGGTCATACGTGTTGTTAGCACCGCCGAAGATCGGTGGTTCGCGATCGAAGATGTTCTGCACGTTGAACCCCACATTGTAAGTAGAGCCGCTGTCCATCTCACCGCTGTAACCGATCTTGCCGTTGAACCAGGTCATCGACGCGACGGTATTGTCATCAACCTGTATGCCTTCTCTCCACACCGCATTCACATCCTTGAACACAGAATCCACGAACTGTGCCTGTAGCTGCACCGAGTAGCTGCCGATGCTATACGTGCCAGTCATGTTCGCAGTCAGGTCCGGCATACCCAGGTAACCAGCCTTGTCGAGTGCCAGTGCTTTCGGGGCAGTGTCAGAACGTTCGAACGTGCGGCCCGTTAACCAACGGAACGAAACGTTCTCGTCTTGATTCGAGAAGAAGTTAACTTCCTTGCGATAGGTCATTTCGAAGTCGACACCGCGAGTTCTCGCTGCCGCAACGTTAAGGAATGAATCGAACACCTGAATGATTACACCAGTGCCTGGATCACGTATAACCATTGCGCACAGTTCTGGCGACTGCGTGGTGGAACACTCGTTGGCGATACGTGCCGCGCCGAGACGCGCAACAGCGTCCTTGATGTCGACGTCATAAACGTCCACAGAGACAGACAGGCCGTCCAATATCGGGGTAAACGATGGCTGGTACACGAAACCAATGGTGCGAGTGTCCGCGTACTCAGGCCTCAGGTTGGCGTTACCGCTACGGACGGTATTGATGAGCGCGGGTATGCCGGTGACTGGATCGTTGATAGTCTCACCAGAACCCTGGAAATCGAACAACTCGGCGAAGCTTGGCTCGCGCACGTCACGCGACTTCGTCACACGGAAGCGCAGATCATCCATAACCTGCAGGTTGGCACCGATTTTCCAGCTGTCGATCGCACCGCTGCGGTCATAAGTCGAACGGCGGAATGCAAAGTCCGTATCCAGACGTTGATTGCCGCTGCCGGATTCCCAGACTGGAACGCTAACTTCAGAGAACCATTCCCACACGTCGGACTGGCCACCGACTTTGGGGATGCCCGAGAACAAGTTTAATGAGGAACTCGTGAAATACCCTGGTCCAAGACCGCGTATGCCAAGGGCAGGCACGTTAACCATAGGTCCAAGTAAATCGACATCGACCGGTGTAGCGGCGGTGATGAACTGTTGATCACGCCATGTGACACCTCCAGCGAAGCCGACCGGGCCTGCGCCCCATCCTTCGTACAGCTCACCTGTCACAAGTACTTCAGAGAAATCCTGATCCACGTAACCGATGTTGAACCTGTCTGTTCCAACGTAGTCGATCGCTTCCGCGCTCATGTTTCCACTACCCAGATAGTTGAACGGTATACATTCGCTGATGGCTTTCGGTTCAACCGGGTAAGGCAACGGTTGCGTATTACCCGGTGCTCCGGTCTGAACGTAAGGATTAAGCGGAACGTTCGACACTCTGCCAACGACAGAAGCGCGCAACTGGGCATCTGTCGGATTAAATAATTTCACACGGCACACGATCTGACCGGTGGCTGGATCGCGCACTGCGTCCATACCTAATTGTGCGCGGTCGACCTGCACGAGGTTGTAGGCGGTTGAATTACGTTTCGATTCACCCTGTTGCCAAGACGCACGCAGGTTCCAGTCTTCGGCGAACTCCCAGTCGAAGCCGACGCTATATTGCCACTGGGTAAAGACGTTTTTGCCTGTGCGGGTCGAACCAAGCTCTGGCCTGCCAGCAAACTGCTGACTGGTTTTATTGATGGGTATTTCGGTCAGGTTGCGCGCAATCATCGCGTCGCGCACTGCCGCGGGCAGGTACGCGTTGTCGACGGCTATGCGAGGCGCAAAGTTATCCGTAAAGCTGAAGTTGGCATTATTGGAGGTATCGTTCGACTCGGTGCGACCGATGATGACCTGCGCAAAGCCGGTGACGGTATCGCTGAAGTCGTACTGCGCGCCGAACAAGCTAGAACGCGAGACCACTTCCATTCCTGTCGGGCCTGCAGCTGAAGTCTGGAAGTTGATATCTGCTTCCGGACCACCAGACAGGGACTGGGTGCTGCCGGGAGCTCCCGGTAGTGAAGAAACAGTGCCCAGGTTGTAGGGTTCGAGACGTGTACCGTCCTGACTGAATTTCATCCAGTCGAGCTGCGGAATACCCGTGCCGCGGATCAAGCCAGTTGGCGAGCCTGTAACACTAGTCACGTTCGGCACGGTCAGTCGCTGCGGTCCTGCGGCACAAAGTACGTTGGCCACACATCTGTTAGGGTTGGATGCCGGCAAACGAGCAGCCGCTTCCCAAGCCGGATTGGTGACGTAACCCCACTGTTCGGCCGTCTGATCCCAGCGATATTTATCGGGCTGGATCTCGTCGATATGGCGTCCTTCGAGCGAGCCTATCAAATGCAGGCGATCGTCCATAAAGGCTTTGCCACCAGCGATTGATAATTCGTATTGCTTACCCGTTCGCTCATATTCGTGCATGCCAGTGCCGCCACTGATCTTCAAGCCTTCGAATTCACGATCCAGTACAAAGTTAACAACACCGCCAAGCGCATCCGCGCCGTACGCCGCAGAAGCACCACCCGTGACGACGTCAACGGTGCGCATCAATGCGGTAGGAAACATGTCGACGTTTACTGTGCCGCGTTTGTCGGTTGGTACGACGCGAGCACCATCGAGCAGAGTCAGTGTGCGCGAGATACCTGCGCCAGTTGACGCGCTATTGAGGTTACGGATGTTGAGCGCACCTGGACCGCCGGAACCTACTGAAGGGTTGCCACCGTCACCGCGCTGCGGAGAACCGTTGTTGAAAAATTGCGGGAGAGCATCGAGCTGTTGCGATATTGTGCTGCCTGGCTCCTGGTCGAACAGTTCCTGCGTGGTGATCTGCGTAACAGGCACTGGTGTTTCCATACCAGTGGGTCGTGTTATGCGGCTACCTGTTACGCGAATTTCTTCGAGTTCCTCATCCTGTGCATACGACGCAGATGGGCCGAATATGATGATGGAAGTGATAGTTGCAATGGATAGTTCGAGCGCCTTTCTTTTAAAGCCCTTGCGCGTGGCATTAGTCATGATTTTCCCCTGTAACGAAGCCTGACTGTGTGGTGTATTTTTTCTAAGCTGACGTTTTGAACCTGCTAATTCTAGTCAGACCATAGCTAAGCCATAGCCAAACTGCGTTCTGCAACTGCACAGATCAAAACGCAAAATTGAGAACAGGATCAGATAACATTTTTTTCAAGAGCGTGCTGGAACTACTTGCTTGCGACAAACAAAAATCCCGCGCGGAAACTAACGTTACTTTGCAAACAAGTCAAAAATTTTAATGTGAATTAAAAATGCAATTTCGAGGTGATTAATCTGCACAACCTGGTTCGGCAGAAACACTGTAAAAGCATGAAAGTTTAGCCATCTAAACAGCGATAAAACAAATATAGCCTTATTTGCGGTGTTTTTTCAGATAACTTTTAAATTTACTTCTCTACGACACGGGCTGCTGTCACTTCTTTTGTCTGGAACTCTTCCAAAAAATTAAAATTATTTTGTCGCCTTACCGAACCGTTCGGTTCCGATATTGACGAACAACCGCACTTGCTTTGCACGGACATCGTAGAGCCTTCAAGACAGCGTCTTACCCAAATATCGTCGGCTTGGTGACGCGCTATTTTCTAAACCTATAAATAATTCACACATCGATTCACCACATGATCGACAAACCACTCCTCGTGTACCATCAACCTCCCAACACATAGTTATTCAGGAAACCCACATATGAAAGCCAGACTCTCCGCCGTGATTTTTTCCGTACTCGCATTGTTCGCCTTCAACATAAGCCGCGCCGCCGATGGCGCGCCTCCCGTAATCATGACGGTCACTACAAATGCATTTGAAGACGGCGACATAATTCCGCTCAAGTACACGTCGCACGGGGATAATATCCAGCCTGCATTTACGATTTCGGGCGCGCCTGCAACCGCTGTCAGTTACGCGATCATCTTCCACGACATGGAAGTAGCGCGCGGCGGTAATCCCGATGACGTGCTGCATTGGCTCGCGTGGAATATTCCGTCTGCCACGATTGCGGAAGGCAGCTTGCCGGAAGGTAGTGTGCAAGGTCCGAATGTGCGTGGCACAAATGTTTATATGGGCCCCGGCGCAGCCAATGCGAAATACAACCACTATGTATTTGAATTTTTTGCGTTGAGTGAGAATCTTGACCTGCCCACTACCGCGACGCGCGAAGACGTGCTGGCGGCAATACGAGGCAAAATAGTTGGCAAGGCCGTTTATGTCGGCAGATTCAGCCGTGGGATGCTCTGAGGAAAATGATCACGAGAAACAATTCGAAAAATGTGAAGCGAGAAATTTCAAGCTGGTAGAACGAGGCGAGTTCCGCAGCCAGCAGGCGGAACTGTCGCGGACTCTCGCGGCTAGGGAACTTCTGAATCGTTCAAATTGCGTTATACCTGGGGCTTTTGAAGCTTGTCCAAAAAGGCGGAGGTGGGTATGTGGAAACATGGATTCCCGCCTACGCGGGAATGACGGGGTATTATTTGGAATGAAGGGGTATCCTCAGGAAGGATGAGTCATTCCTGCAAATGACGGATTATTTCTGGGAATGACGTGATTTCCTGAAATGACGTGATTCCCGATTGAAGTGATTCCCGAAATGACGGGATTCCCCGAAATGAAGTGATCCCCGAA
>JAZKES010000069.1:0-5490 GCA_040386995.1 Pseudomonadota bacterium
GAAGATTAATTCGTCATACCCACGACGATTGATTCATCATTCCCACAAAGATTACTTCGTCATTCCCGCAAAAATTACTCCGTCATTCCCGCGAAAGCGGGAATCCAGACTGTCGATTTTGCTGAATACCCGTCGCCGCTTGCGCACCGGCAAGTTTAGAAGCCGCGTGTATGACGTACTCGCAATTAATCAGAGGTTCTGCAGGAATAAACGGGAAATCGAACCTCGCCAGCCAATTGCATCACATGCCCAAACGTTTCTTGATACTTCAGCAGTCCGGAAACTTGGTTAATTCACATACAACTGAAAATAAAAAAAGGCCGCACTTGCGATGCGACCTTTAGTTTTTACTACCTGCGTATTTGCGGAATTATTCCGGCGCGATCTCAAACGCAAACAGCGCATTACCAGGTCTGCCCACGATGCAGCAATTGCCGGATAACATGTATACCATTCCATCGACTATTACAGGGCCGGAGCCGTCAAATGAACCGCCTGCGGCAGTCACACCATTGATGGATTCGAAGCCTGGGTTGCTGTCGAAACTCCATAACACCTTGCCGTCTTTCGCGGCGTAAACACGCATGCCGCCGTCACCTGAGCCCGAAAATACTGCACCCGGAATCGCGGTGACCGCCGCTGATTGTGTCGCACGACAACCATTGCCGGGTGCACACATCAATTCTTGAGGCCCAGTCGCCCAGACGCCTTTGCCGGTTTCCAGATTGATACCGTGAATTCCACCGGATTCAGGATTGCTGTAACCACCGACCGCCACATAGGCCATACCGTCTGCTACTGACATTCCCCAGAAACCACCCGACGCGCTGCCTTCACTCACGCGATACTCCCACACGAGTTTGCCGCTGTCGTTGGGATCGAGCGCATACGCCATTCCAGCTTTTTGCGGCACCACCAACAACTCCTTGCCACTCGCCGTTGCGGTCAAAATAGGGGAGGCCGAGAAGTCGTAGTCGGGGCCAACTTCTTTCGGACAATTTGGACTTGCGGAATTATTACAACCGCCGATAAAAGCATCACCGGGCGTCAGTTGGTTGACCCATACAATTTCACCATCGGTCATGTTCAAAGCGACAATTGCATCAGACGTAGGAGGCGCAGGTTCACCATAAGCGTTACCAGTGCCGACGTATAGAAGTCCGCGGTCAGGATCAATAGTCGGTGCGCTCCAGATGCCAACACCGGCCGGTCCAAAAAGTTGCACGCCGTTCGCACTTAAGCCGCGCGGTTGTGGCTCGTCGAGCATGTAGGTTTTCCAGACCACTTCACCTGTGTTCGCATTGACCTTCGAAACACTGCCGCGAAAGGTGCAACAGCCGTAGTCCGCGCCGGATGAGCCGGTTTCTTCGAGCACACCGGAAGCAGGAATATAAAGATGACCATCGAACAAGGTGACGGAACCAGTACCTCTTACACCGGGATGGCTTTCAACAGTTGTGTTCCATAGCTCTTCGCCGGTCTGCGCATTGATAGCGTACGCCTTGCCGCGCAGATCAATAAAAAATACGGCGAAGCCATCGTCACCATCTGGAAGCTTCACTGGGCCAACGGAAATGGCGCTGCGAATTCCGGAGGTTGGTAGATACGTCCAATACGTGCAGCCACTTTTCGCATCAATCGAATACAACGCGCCGGCCTTGTTACCCACAAACAAGCGACCATCCGCAATAGCAGGTTGGGCGCGTGGTTGATCTTCACCCGGCAAGCCATAAACCCATTTCAGGCGCAGTCGTGAAATATTGTCTGCGGTTATACCTGCATCGAGTGCTGCACGCGCATTGCGATGATCCGAACCCCAGCCATTCCAGCCAGGACTCAACGCGGGATTACGCATCGGCGGATTTGCGGAACAAAGATTCTCGGTGATTTCCAGACCCACTACCGTAACAGCCTGGCCAGTCAGGTATTCGGCGACACTCTGCATTTGTGTATTGGTCAGGCCCGCACCTTGCAGACGCATCGCACCTTCCATGACGGCTTTGTAAATAGTGTTGGGCGGCATACTGGCGAGTTGGGTACGAGAGGGCGGTGGACGATCGACGTTGGTTACCGGCATCTCATGGCAGACAGCACAGCGTGTGTTGTAGACCTCGCTACCGTCCTGGGCAT
This sequence comes from Pseudomonadota bacterium, assembly GCA_040386995.1. Taxonomy (GTDB): domain Bacteria; phylum Pseudomonadota; class Gammaproteobacteria; order Pseudomonadales; family Pseudohongiellaceae; genus CAILUG01. The sequence goes on from JAZKES010000069.1 coordinate 2,131, forward strand.
TTGCAATTGGTAACAAACCTCCCAGGACCAGAAACAGACCCCAACCAAAAATTTTATTTTTCATGTTCTCCCTCGCCGTTTTTTTTCGGCCAATTGTTATTGTTCGACCAATAGTATTAGTCATTCGATCATCAAATACAAAGCGGGAGTATTTAATTGCGCACAGGAGCCGGTGTGCAGATTGCGGGATATGCAGCGACAACATCGCATCACGCTGGCGAGCAATCGATTCCCGAAAAAAGCCACCTGATTCTGATCATTTCACTGATGGCGTGAACGTCCATACCCAACCGTTGTTTAACGACTTCAAGATCATTGATGTGCCGTCCGGCGAAATGCTGACCGGCCCATCTGGTGGCAGCATCGAACCAAAGGCGAGCATGGTAGGATCTGGCGCAGTGATGTATTCCGTCACTGCCTCGTCACCGCCTTTGTAGGGACGCAGGCCCGTGCCGCAGCTTTCGGCGACCATGGTGTCGGGGTGCACACGTTTGCCGGTAAGTTCGATCAGGCCCTGTTCGTTGATCTTCACAGATACGATATCGAAATGTTCATAGGCGCCGGAAAGGCTTCCGGTAGGACAGTCTTCTCCCATACCAAACAGCTTTGTCGTCGTTCCCGGGTAATTCTGGAACGTTAGCGCGCCAACCAGCGTTTGCTCGTTCTTGTCCCAGTCGAACGAAAGCGACACCTTATCCGTCACGTCCGCATAAAGATCGGCATCGACAGGAGGAATTTGGACATGTGTTTCAGTGACTTCACCGACGGCTTCGTAATGGATGATGGTGGCACTTTCCCATTTTGCTGCGGCGGCCATATCGGGCACTTGCGCATTGGCGGTTGCAATCAAGCCGAGGCCAAGAGCAGTGGTTAACGCGATACGTTTGCAGTTTTGATGACATTTCATGTTAACGATTCCCTTTAATGGATAGGTGTAGCGTAATCTGGCGTTGGCGAAAAAACGAGTGATTCGCCAATCAGATTGCGAGCAAGCAATTAAACAATGGGACACACACTTGTGCTCATCTACGCATACCTACTTGACCGTTAATGGTCTGCTTAACGAAGCTCGACTTCTCCTCTTAACCGTTCCGTTGCCATATCGATAAAAGCGCGCACTTTTGCAGGCACGTTGCGGCCTTACGGATGTACGATACTGATCGGCACTGGTGCGCCTGCAAATTTTTCGAGCAGTGGTACTAGCTGTCCTTCTGCCACGAGCGGATCAATTTCAGCCCGCGATAACTATTAGCGAACTGCCAACCCAAGCAACTGCGCCGGATTGGTTTTGAACATCAGGTCGAGCTCCGCTTCGCTGAAGCCATTTTTGCGTAGTGCCTGCGCTGCGGTGGCAAGCCCCTCGACATGCGACACGGCTGGTGAATCGTGTCCTTCTTCACCTCGGCCCTGGCCTCTGTCGCTCGACACGATGCAGTGTTCGGGGCCGATCGCTCGAATGACTTCGACGTATTCGTGGATCGTTGCTTCCTCGTTTGTAAATGATGAGACGAACTCAAGATAAGCGCCCATGTCGACGGCTTGCTGCATCTGTTCCATATTCATACCCACCGATTCGAGCAAGGGATGTGTCACCAGGACGTCGAGACCGAGCGCGCGAGCTTCGCGCACCATCAGTAGAACTTCCTCGGGAGCGTTGTGACCAGTGGCGAGCACCACCTTGCCGTTACTGCCACGTGTCTTGCCGTTGACCTCGGCGACGGCGGCGATCAAGGCCTTGGTCTCCGGCACGAGTTGGCCGTCCTTCGCGACGGTGATGAACGGGCGGTCATTGCCGTTGTGTTCGACGTAATGTTTGGCATCCCAGGTCGGCATCCAGACGATACGTCCCCAGCCACCTTTGACGTCCGCCATCTGGCGGATTGCGGCCGGGTTCAAGCCGCCGGTCGCGAAATTAGTGCCGATGCCGCCGTATACCTCGAGATCCGGATACTGGGTGCGCACGAGGTAGGCGTCATCAGCAGACTGGTCGTAATGCATTTTGATGACAAAGCCACGCATGCCGGCTTCCTGGGCAAGACGGGCCAATTCGAGCGAGTCGAACGCGCGGCCGTTGTTGCCTGGTCCATAACCGTCTGGATCGACATGCGAGTGGACGTCGATCGCGCCATTCAGCGCTGGGTCGCTAACTGGCTGTGCTTCTGCCGTAGGTAGAACCCACGTGACGATCAGCAAGGTCAGCAAAGTGGCGCGTAATTTAAAACCGATCATATGGATTCTCCTTATGTGTAGGGCGGGGTAGGCAACATGGGCTTTGGCGTTTGTCCGGGAAGTTGGCTCTATTCAGTCATGGCTTTAGTGAATGATTATTCTTCACAGGAAACCAAAACTGTCGACCTCACTCCTTCTCATACTTCTGTACACGTTTGTTCACCACATCCGCGACATACACATTATTCGCAGCATCGAGGGTCAGGTAGTGGGCTTCACCGAACTGGCCGTTGCCTGCGCCCGAACTGCCGAGCGAGCCGAGCAGGTTGCCCATCATGTCGAGTTTGGCGAATTCGCCGTCGAAGCCGCTGGTCATGTACATGAAGCCATCGCTGTGCAGGTAGATGCCACAGACCATCGCGCCGAATTTCCATTCACTTTGATAGTTGCCGTCGGTGTCGAAGAGTTCTATGCGCATGTTTTCGCGGTCGGCGATGTACAGCACATCGTTGGCGTCGATCTCAATGGAATGCGCGGCAAAAAACTGGCCGGGGCCAGTACCTTTCGTGCCCCATTTCTTGATGAACTTGCCTTCAGGACTAAACTTGAGCACGCGTGGATCTACTGCGCCGTGACCCGTTACGACATAGAGATTGCCTTCACTGTCGAGTGCGGTTTCGTTCGGTTGGTTGAAGAGATGAGTGCCCGCTGCTTCATCCCATTCGCCAGCAGTGCCGGGTGTGCCGAGAGTCAGTAATGTGTTGCCGTCCTTGTCGTATTTGCGTACGAAATGCGCGCCGACATCGGTGACCCAGATGTTGCCATCTTTATCGAGCCGCAAGCCATGTGCGCGACTGAACACACCTTCTTCGCCGAACGCACGCACGAGTTTGCCGGCTTCATCAAATTCGAGAAATGGTTTTGCGCCGCGATTAAGCACGAGCAGGTGGTTGTCGGCAGTCATGTCGACTGCGGCGATTGAATCGAATGCAAGACCTTCCGGAAAGGTGAATGCTTTACTCACATCCACCGCATGATAGTCAGGTAACGACCAGGTGTTAAGCGGAAGCAATGGCCGTTGTGGTGGCTGGGCAAGTGCTACTGAAGCGCCGAGCACTAATAATGTTGTGATTATTTTTTTCATGAAAAAGGTCCTGTAGCCGCTCTGAGAAATGTGAAGTGACCGGTCGA
>JAZKES010000070.1:0-1092 GCA_040386995.1 Pseudomonadota bacterium
TGTAGATACTCCGTTCAACTGCAAGCGTTCAGATGAATATCGCTGAACAGTTTGCTTGAATCGAAAGGCACATCGTCATGGATGCAGGCCCATAACCCGGTCAGATATTTTCGCATCACGGCACACAAGGCCTGCATCTTCTTCTTGCCGCGCGCGACCAACGCTTTGTAAAACGCTTTCGCCCGGGCATCCCACTGGATGGCGGACATCGCCGGCATGTATAACGCACTTCGCAAATACGCATTACCCGCCTTGCTCAATCGGCCGGGCCGATTGACACTGGTGCCGGACTGACAGACGCGTACATCAAGACCGGCGTAGCGGCTGACCTGCGGTGCTTTCAGATGCGATGGCAGTACACAGAATTCACCCAGAATGGCGATGCCGCTACTGTGGGCGATGCCCTTCGCGGTACACAGATGCTGCAGCTGCCGATGCAGAATTTCATCTTGTTGTATCAAGGTTAAGGCCGCCTGTTCCAAACGGCCGATACGGCGATCCAGCAGCACAATCCCCTCTCGCTCATCCTCGATCAACAACGGCATCGTCATCTGTTTGGACTGCAACGCATGCAGACGATTCTTGGCCTGGGTTCGGGCCGCAATCAGACGATTGATCTGGCGTCCGATATCGCGCAATGCCAGGCGTTGTGCCTCGGGTGGACTCCACAGCACGGGTGTCATGCGTTCACCAAACTCGGCCAGCAGCCCCGCATCCTGCGCATCCGTCTTGGCCTGTGCCAGTTTCAGTGTGGCAAAGTGTTTGAAGCTTTTGGGATTGATGACCGACACGGGTAAACCGGCACCATGCAGCGCCACGGCCAGGTCCAGATAATAAATACCGGTTGCCTCCATCACCACACACGCCGGCGACAGCGCCTTTAACCGTTTGATGAGTTCCGCATGACCTTGCGGACTCTGCACAATACGCTCTGCTTTGCTGTTCTTGCCCGATTCACGAAACACCCACTCGACTGATTTAGCCCCGACATCCAACCCTACTGTGATAGCCATCGTTTTTACTCCGTCGCCTGTACCGTAAAATAGCCACCGGTTCCCCGACCTCGCACTTGTTGCAGCCTCGGCCTTGTGA
>JAZKES010000071.1:0-1974 GCA_040386995.1 Pseudomonadota bacterium
AAGTTAAACGTATTCCTCGGATACAAACCAGCGAACAGCAGCGTGCTCTATTACTCGCCAGTGCCGCAGCCGCTGAACATCAATGCGGCGCCTGTGCCTGTAGGTACATGCTCTACTTATGGTGGCCGCACCGTACCTGTCTGGCATACATCGTCCACTGGCATATTTACACACACACCGTTTGCGGCGAGTGATTTGAATATGATCACCAACGGCATCGAAACCAACGATCCGCGCTTCTCCTATCAGTGGGTAAAAAATCCTGCAGTTGGAGTGCCCATCTACGCGCCGGCGGATGGTGTGCTGATTCGTATTCGTCACAAAGCAGAAAACCTGCCGGAATTTCCGAGTGATGATTACGATTTGTTTTTCCTTACTTCATGTGATCCGCAACGTCCTGGCGAATTTAACTCGGTTGTACGTTTCAACCACATCACCAATCCACGCGCCGACATCAAGGCGGCATTTGCTTATGGAAGTCTCGGCGCACCAAGCTTCAAACCAGAATTTGTTGAACATGAAGAACGCCAGATCCCTACCACCAATATCGCAGTTCGTGCGGGTGAATATCTTGGCTCAACGACTGGCACACCTTTCGCGCATAACTTTGATTTCCAGATTGGAATCAACGAAGTAACCGTATGTCCATTCAGTGTGCTCGAAGCACCTTTCTCGACCATACTTTTGAATCTGCTCGGACCCGGCTCATCGAGCCCTAACGGTCCGCCAAGTCCAGGATATGCGTGCACGGGTTATGGCATGCGGCCTTGATAAAAATGTAACGCTCTGGAGTACGGTGTCACCAACATATCGTGACCGCGCAGATGACAGAAATTGCGCGGCGTCGCTTCAGACAAAAGAAATCAGCAAGAACTTGCGGTATAAAGTACACCAATAACATTGGCTGTATTAACCGGAGTATTCTCGTATGGAAACAATTGTTATCACTGGCGCGAACCGCGGGATAGGCCTCGAACTCACGCGCATCTACCTTGCCGCAGGCAATCGCGTGATTGCGGGCTGTCGTGATCCTCAAGCCGCTGCAGCACTTGCCGCACTCGCAAGCACGCAAGAACTCGAAGTGCTCAAGCTCGACGTTGCAGATGACGCCTCCGTCGCAGCATTCGGCGCGCGCCTCGGCACCGATGCAGTTGATGTACTCATCAACAACGCCGGCATCATGGGTGGCGACAAACAAGACGTCACCAACATGGACTACGCCGCGTGGTTGCACACGTTCAACGTCAACACACTCGGACCGTTTCGTGTTGCGACCGCGCTGCTCTCCAATCTCAAACTCGCAACGCGTCCACGCATCATCACGTTATCGAGCCAGATGGGCGCATTCGGCCTGCAGATGGGCACCGGCAGTTACGCATACAGAAGTTCCAAATCAGCCGTCAGCAAAGTAATGCAAGTACTCGCCGCCGAACTCAAGGGCGACAACATCATCGTATGCCCCGTCCACCCCGGCTGGGTAAAAACCGACATGGGCGGCACCCACGCAACGATAGAAGCAACCGACAGTGCAGGTGGCTTGATCAGGTTCATCGAAAAATTAACGATGGAACAGTCGGGAAGATTCTGGACCTGGGAAGGGAAGGAACATACGTGGTGATTAGTTTACGTAGATTGACGAGATAAGAAGATAAGACATGCGTCAACACATACACGAACTGCGCTTCGAACAATTTGCTTCAACAAAGACATTGCAAACTACTTGCAACCATTTAGTAACGCGGAAGTATGCGACGCTAAAAGTTTCGCGATATCTGAATCCAATTTTTTTTGGTCGATATGTGATTCAAAATGGCAGTGAAATAACAAGCTTCTACGGATAAAAAGGCGCTCGGCCTTTTAGTTCCGAAAAAACAAATCCGATTCCAGAAAACCATAGGGCAAACAACAAGTTCTAAGTTAAGCTCGACCTTATTAAATAATAATAAGGCCGCCTCCTAATATTTATAAAAAGGC
>JAZKES010000072.1:0-2765 GCA_040386995.1 Pseudomonadota bacterium
CGCGTCTGTGATTGTCCAACAAACAATACATTCAAACCGTCGATAGAATCGCCAGCGCGCAATTTTTTGATTACCACTTTCCTGTTTATCAGCAGCGCATCACCGGCAAGGAGCGAGAGTTCATCGGCAATCGCATCGGCTTCAAGTATGCCAAATACCAAAGGGCTAGCCGCATCTGCAAAGCTTGATGATGACCATTCCACATACGCGGGAAACTTATACAAGAAGGCCGCCTTAACCTGGCTTTCAAGTACATCTGTTTGCGCAATAACTCTGGTGACGCTGCATATCGCGAACAAAACAAGCAGTGCTTTCGAGAGCAGGAAATAAATGGCTGGCATATCTATAGCCAGGATAGTTCTTTTGAACTGTTCAAAAGAGCATGCCCTGATTCTGCATAAGGATTTAAGTCGGTCGTTGTTTCGCAGCATCAATGCATCCATTTGACGCCCGATATCGCACTGCACTCAATGTCACCACGTTTGGATACGGAAGTGATTTCGATACTGCCAAGTTCTTCGAGCCTCTGATTTTCGAGTCGGGTAGACCAGGATGCTGCTTTGGCGGGTAATGCTGCGAACATGCCAGCCAAGATTTTTGGGAAGATTTTTGAAGTGGCTAGAGCTACGAAGATTAAGCGACGACGCCAGCAGTGGTGCGGAGTTGAGGTAGTTGCCACACCCATTATTGTGGATAGGGATATTCTTACTTCGGGCGTCTGCAAAATTATTCCTTATTTCCAGGAGTGCTGACTTTCATGCGGAGCAGATTGGTTTTTATCTGATCGATCCGCAAAGCCTGTCTAAAATCAGCAAACTGCTAACCAGCAATGCGTACGAAAGCCAAAGCTGGCAAAGAATAGTCGCGGTCTTCGGTAAAGTCCACAGCAGGAAAGGGTTTTGTATGAGCGCGTGGTTCGGAACCTTGTACGATGGTATAGCGACCAGCCTGTTCGGTTGAATTACAGCTGATTAAAAATCAGCGAAAAAATGGCCTCATTTGTTTAACAGCAAAAGTGGTTTTTCTGCCAAACAAAATGCCTCACCAGCGACTGAGCAAGCGCAGTAAATCACATACCCTGCTTGAATAACCCCATTCATTGTCGTACCAGTTGAGTACACGCACGAAATGGTCCTGGCTTACCTGCGTGAAGGCTGCATCATAGACGGAGGAATGTGAGTTTCCGATGATGTCGGTGGACACCAGTGGTTTATCCATGAACTGCAGGATGCCATTCATCATTGGCGTGGCTGCTGCCGTCTGCACTGCATGATGTATGTCAGCCACGGTTACTTTGCGGGCGAGCCTTACAAACAAATCAACCACAGAGCCATCAGGTACTGGCACGCGGGAAGCGATGCCGTGCAGGCGACCCTTAAGCTGAGGCAATACTTCACCGACCGCCTTGGCGGCACCCGTGGACGTAGGAATAATATTTTCTGCCGCCGCGCGACTTCTGCGCCAATCCGAATGTGGAACGTCTGCAAGCCGTTGATCATTTGTGTATGCATGTACTGTATTGATCATGCCTTCTTCAATGCCGAACGCGGTGTCGAGGACCTTGGCCATTGGCGCCAGACAGTTGGTCGTGCAACTCGCATTGGAAATGATGCGATGATTCTGATGCAGGCCATTCTGGTTGACACCCAACACAACGGTGTAATCAATTTCATCGGCAGCGGGGACCGTTAATACAACACGCTTCGCGCCGGCTGTCAGATGTTGCTCGAGCTGTGCACGCTTGCGAAACACACCCGTTGATTCTACGACTGCATCAATGCCCAATTTTTCCCACGGAAGACTGGCCGGATTTTTTTCGGCCAACAGCAATGTCCGGTTATTGGGAGTGACGAGATAATTTCCATCAAGCTTGAGGGCTTTGCCGAAGCCACCCATAACTGTGTCGTAGTTGAGCAGATAACGCAGCGCGCCCGGATCAAACAGGTCGTTGATTGCTGTGATTTCAATATCGGGGTTCTGGTCAAGAATACGAAACACCGCGCGGCCGATACGGCCAAAACCATTGATAGCGATTTTCATGCAGCTTCCTTTCGGTTATCAAGTTGGTGATATAGGCGAACCACATCCAGCAGTCGCGCCGCATGGCCGAGATTTTCATACCAGCCCAGGGCCTTGATGATGTGATGGCCCGCTTTCTCGGTCGCTTGTGCATCAAACAACAACGATAGAGTGCTGTTGAGCACGTCCGAGGAAACAATCGGATCCTCCGTAACTTCCACCACACCGGGATGATTTACTGCGCCAGCACGTACCACCGCATTGAATGCTTCTGTATCGACACCTGGATCCTGCAACACAAGATTTGCATCGAGCATACAGCCCGAATGTATAGGTACATTAAGCGTATTGGTCATGATCTTGTTGGCAAACCCGGGAAGGATCTGCGCAAGCCAGCGTTCGGCCTCATGCGTATTGGGAATGATGTTTTCAGCTGCCGAGCGGCTGCGCCTGAAGTCCTTCCCGGCATAATCCTGCAGCGACTGGTCGCTCGTATAACAGTGGATAGTGGTCATGCTCACACAATCGATCGCGAAATGTTTTGCGACGATATGTAATAACAAACACAACGCGTTTGTGGTTGCGGAACCCGCCGACAACATACGATCAGATTTCTGGATGCTGCCGGAGTTGATACCTGGAATGACAATACGGTCAATTTGGTCGGCAGGCAGTGTGCGCAGTAAAACGCGGTTTGCGCCGTTATCCAGATGTGCCTGCATACTCGCGGCTTCGCGGAATTTTCC
>JAZKES010000073.1:0-20688 GCA_040386995.1 Pseudomonadota bacterium
CCGCGGCTTAACCCTCGGCTGGCATGACAAAAGCGGAACGTCAGATTTATGCCGGCGCGCATATCCGCAGACTTCGCTTTTTACTTCGTCGAGGCGCGATGGAAACACCTGTGGTTGCGACGGCAACTCGGTTAATCTACAGCTGCATTTTCGATAGCCCGACCCTTTACTACCATGGACGATAGTTATGTTACGCAAAGCTTCTCTCAAGGCATGGCGATGGACGAGAAACCTCGACCTCTCAATATTGATCGGTATATTTGTGATCACTGGTTTGTTGTTGGTTTTCGAGGAACTTGCGGACGATGTACTGGAAGGAGACACCGAAAGTTTTGATTCAGCCGTACTGTTGATGTTTCGAACGGCTGATGACGTTAGCGATCCGATCGGCCCCCCGTACCTCGAGGAAATGGTTCGCGACGTTACTGCACTTGGTGGTACGGCGATTATTTCGCTAACTACGTTATGCGTGATTGGTTTCCTGCTATTTGCCGGCAAAAGAAAGACCGCTTTTATCGTGCTCTTCGCCACGTTGGGCGCGATGGCCGTAAGCAACGGGATCAAGGAATTTGTCGACCGACCACGACCCGATCTCGTGCCCCATGGCGCCGTTGTTTATACCGCCAGCTTCCCAAGCTCCCATTCAATGCAGTCCGCAGCAACCTATCTGACTATGGGCGCCCTGCTGGCCCAGGTGCAGAAGCGCCGGCGTGTGAAGGCCTTTATTCTGTCTATTGCGCTCATTATCACATTGCTGGTGGGGCTCAGCCGCATATACCTCGGAGTGCATTGGCCAACCGATGTGCTGGCTGGTTGGACCGCTGGTGCGGGTTGGGCAATTCTATGTTGGCTGTTGGCAGGAAAGTTGTATAAGGAAACAGGAGAGCCTGTTGTTTGAATAAAAAGCTCAACAATACCGGGGCGTCACCAGAGCGACTCCCCGGGTCAGCTATCGATTGCTATGAAAATTTTACCGGCCACGGTCCGCGTGTCCTGACAAACCTGCTGAGAGGCTGGCAGGTTGATTGGAAAATAAAATGGATACTTTGGACACCATCGTCATTCCCGCAGAGTTCAAGTGGTGGGCGAAAATGGGTTACAGCGCGCGCGGCGTCATTTATCTCGTGATCGGTGGGCTGGGTGTTATGGCTGCATCTGGTAGCCACGGAGAGATCACCGATTCGAAGGGAGCCATCCTCGCCATCGTTGAGCAGCCTTTCGGATATGCGTTGCTTGTGCTTCTCGTTATTGGCCTTTTCGGCTACTCCTTGTGGCGTTTCATACAGGCCATCAGGGACACTGACGATCATGGTAAATCGCCAAAAGGCCTGGCAATTCGCGTGGCTTTGTTTGGCAGCGGCGTCACCCACGCGTTATTGGCGGTGTGGGCGATTGCATTGCTGGATGGCCTGGACGATTCGTCGTCGGGTGCTCCGGGAATATTGAGTTCCGACCTCGCTCAGATAGCTTTTTTGTTAACGGGCGGAGTATGCATTACTGCGGGCCTCGCGCATTTCTACAAAGGGTGGAACGCAGGCTTCGACAAATACATGAGTCTTCCGCCCAATACCCAATTCTGGGCTCGCCCTGTATGTCGGTTTGGCCTGGTAGCGCGAGGGGTAGTGTGGTGTATGGTTGGATGGTTTTTTATCGACTCCGCGATGAAAGCGCAGGCCGACGAAATCAAAGGTATCGATGAAGCGCTCAGCACCTTGCAACAATCATCACATGGACCCTGGTTATTATTGATCGTCGCCTCGGGGCTTTTTGCTTTCGGCATTTATAGTTGTCTGGAGGCCGTCTATCGACGCATTAATGTAGGCGCAATACCAAATGGGAAATGATGCAGTGGACATCACCTCGCGCGCGTTGCTGATTATTAACCCTCGCAGTCGACAAGGCGGCACCGCAGATATTGAAGCGGGTTTGCAGAAGCTGCTTCAGGCAGGTATAGCGGTGGAGAAGATCGCGCCCAATGACGCAGCGCAGATGGAAAAAGAAATCGCCGCACGAAGGAACACGATCGATTTTGTCATCGTGGGAGGTGGCGACGGCACTATCAGCTCGACTGCGCAAAGCTTATACCGCCACCGTTTGGCGTTTGCCATTTTGCCACTCGGTACCGCGAACGATCTCGCGCGATCACTCGGTATACCCAACAATCTCGAGGGAGCTTTTGACCTGATTGTGTCTGGTAACAGGCGCTGGATCGACCTTGGTTCAGTCAATGGCCACCATTTTTTTAATGCCTGCCATATTGGCCTCGGCGTGCGTATCACTCACGAACTTACGCCGGAACTTAAAAAGAAACTTGGCGTACTGAGCTACTGCAAGGCATTCATGAGTGCACTTTCCAAGAGTGGGCAATTTGCTGTGGAGTTAAATGTTGATGGCGTTGTCTATCGCAAACATGCGCTTGAGTTAACAGTGGGAAACGGACGTTATTACGGCGGCGGTAATGTCGTCCACGAAGATGCTACCGTCGACGACGGGCTGCTGAGACTGTCATGCATTTACCCGGAATCGTTATGGGAACTGCTGGCTATGTCGCGCATGATCAGGAAAGGCCAACAAAAAAATGCCGAAAAAACGTTTTGTATATCGGGCCACCGGATCACCGTAAAAACTACCTTCTCCATGGAAGTTCATGCCGATGGTGAGCGAGCCACAAAGACGCCCGCAGAATTCGAAATTATTCCGAGGGCGCTCGAGGTATTTGCGCCGGACGAGCAGCCCAGCGATGTATCGCTGCTTGAAAAAGTCACCAGGCGTGTGGCCGGTTAACGGCGGGGCACCTGATGTCCAAAAAAATCGGACGCAGTTGAATCAAAATGCATGGTGCCAAGTTGTCGCGAACTCGCGAGTTGCAACACAACCTGCGTTTTCTCGCTTCACGGCATGCTAAAAACAGGACAACAATAAGGGACCATAGCCATGAGTATATTCCGAACTGCCAAGCAGGTTGCCTTTACTGAATTGCTGGTGGCGGTAGAGGAAACTGTCAATGACTATATCGACCTTGCCAAAGTTCTCGATGGCTCGGCAGCCGCAGCGGTCTTCGGGAGTTTTGTACAAGCGCGCAAAACAATTATCGAGAAACTCGAAACGGAAATGCGGCTTCTGGGCGATCTGCCGTCACCCCCGAATATCGACAAAGAGGATCTCGGGAAACTTGTGCATCGTGTTCGCGCTGCCTTTGCCAGCGATGCGCTGCATCCTGCATTACAGGAATTGCTGCAAGATGAGCAGCGCACACTTGAACTTGCGCGCGCCTGCGAAAAGGAGGAGCTGAATCAAATGGAAAGCCGGATAGTTGCCGATCTGGTCAATCAAGTTGAAGAAGCCATTACCCGTCTGCAAGCAATGGCAACCAACGCGGCAGTTTGATCGAAGCAGCCACTATCCGAACACGTAGCGCGCGTTGAAATGCGCGCTTTTCCCACCGACGGCATGGTCCAATCGCGCATGGCGTTCAAGGATAGTCTCACCTGTATAACAAGCATCGCTTCAGATAGCAGGATATCGAATGCGTGCGACATTCGTGTTCGATCACAAGCTACACCAAAGTTCGTGATCAGATTTATAGCCCGGCCTTGTTAAACGCGAGTGTAACCAGTGCCTGCGCTTCTTCCTGAAGTTGCACGAGATGTTCCTGCCCTCGGAAACTTTCCGCATAAAGTTTATAAACATCTTCCGTGCCAGAAGGACGTGCGGCAAACCAGCCTTGTGCTGTGCTTACTTTTACGCCGCCAATCGCAGCACCATTGCCAGGCGCTGACGTTTGTACACTTGTGATCACATCACCTGCGAGAGTTGATGACGTAATGTCCGTGGCATTGAGTTTTGACAACACCGCCTTCTGCGCGCGCGAGGCCGGAGCGTCGATGCGTTCGTAAACTGGTGCGCCAAATTTTTCGGTGAGGCGTTGATAGTGCTGCGCAGGATCGCTGCCGGTACGCGCGAGAATTTCGACGGCGAGCAGATTGAGAATGATACCGTCCTTGTCGGTGCTCCACGCGCTACCGTCGCGGCGCAGAAACGAAGCGCCTGCACTTTCTTCGCCACCGAAACCGAGACTGCCGTTGTGCAGGCCTGATACAAACCACTTGAATCCTACCGGCACTTCTACCAAGGGTCGGTGTAAATTTTCTGCGACGCGATCGATCATGCTGCTCGACACAATTGTCTTGCCGATGCCGGCATCCTTCTTCCAGTTCGGACGATTCTGAAACAGATAGTCGATTGCCACGGCGAGGTAATGATTCGGGTTCATCAAGCCTGTCGGCGTCACGATGCCATGCCGATCACTGTCAGGATCGTTACCAAACGCGAGCTGATATTTATCCTTGTGCTCAAGCAGGCCAGCCATCGCATAAGGCGACGAACAATCCATGCGAATTTTGCCGTCCCAATCCAGCGTCATGAAGCCGAATTGCATGTCGACCTTCGCATTTAGAATTTCGAGATTCAGATTAAGGCGCTCGGCAATCGGCTGCCAATAATCAACACCCGCGCCCCCCAGTGGATCAACCGCGATACGAATTTTGCTGCCGCGCAGTACAGCAACATCGATGACGGCCTCAAGTTGCTCGACGTAAGTCGCGATGTAGTCATATTTGTGAATACAGTCCGCACCACGCGCGCGTTCGTACGGCATACGTTTCACGCCATCCAGGCCATTCGCAAGTAACTCATTCGCGCGTGTTTCTATCGCTTTGGTCGCGTCGGTGTCGGCGGGGCCACCATGCGGCGGGTTGTATTTGAAACCGCCATCCTGCGGAGGATTATGCGACGGGGTGATCACGATGCCGTCGGCCAAACCATCCTTGCGCTCGCGGTTGTAATTCAGAATCGCATGCGAGACAGCGGGCGTGGGTGTGAAACCATCCGCCGCATCAATCATTGTTGTGATGCCATGTGCCGCCAATACTTCCAGCGCGGACCGCAGCGCAGGAAATGAAGCCGCGTGAGTGTCACGACCGATAAACAGCGGTCCCGTAACACCTTGTGCCTGCCGATATTCACAGAGCGCCTGGGTGATCGCGAGAATGTGTGCCTCGTTAAACGTCGACGTAAGCGGCGAACCGCGGTGCCCACTAGTACCGAAGGCGACGCGTTGCGCAACATTGTCGGCATCGGGCTGGAGCGTGTAATACGCGTGCTCGAGTGCAGCGAGGTCGATGAGGTCGGAAGCTTGGGCGCGTTGTCCGGCGCGAGGGTGGTGGAGTGCCATGGCGGAGTTCCTTGTTGGTGAAGCTCAATGTCCCATTGGTCACGAGCTCTCAGGTGTTGATTGAACACAGGGATTGAAGAGATTGTATTAGAATTTTCCAGGGGCCGAATGATTTGCTTTCAATCATTCCAATCCCTTAGGCCAAAAAGCCATGTGTCGGATACGGATGATGCCCGCCAAAATCAGGGCCTGGCCAAATTAGTAAGGTAGAACCGGCGGAACGTTCGCCGTGGGAGCGATCCGCCGGCCAGCTTATTTCGATTTACCTTTGGACTTCGTGCCTTCTTTTACGACGAAAGTCACTTTCAGGGTGACCTTGTATTCGGTGATCTTTCCGTTGGTGACCGACACACTCTGGTCCTTTACCCACGCGCCCGCTATTTCACTGATTGTGTCTGACGCGCGTGCAACGCCCTGTTTCACGGCGTCATCAAAACTCACGTTGCTGGTAGAGATGATTTCAATAATTTTTGCGACTGACATGTTGCCTACTCCTTTAGTTGAAATTAACGATTCCTTCGTTTGTTGTAACAGTTGCACGTGGGAGTAAAACACAAACGCCGTCGATGTGGTATTGATGCGGGCTGATTGGGGTTTACATGATATTGCCAATACGTTGGCTAATCACATGAGTCAGAGTTTGCCGGATCGATCTCTCGTAATCTCTGGGCACGATCATGTTTCTCGAAACCGAAACTATAGTGGGGGCGCTGGTTACAGACTGGATTCAAATCAAAAGTAGGCGGACACTGTGAAACAGATCAGCAAAACAAGCTGTCTACTGTGTGAACGAAAGCTAACCAATGGGGTAATAAAATGAGCGTATTTTTAATCGCCGAAGTCAAGGTCACCAATGATGCCTGGATTCCTGAATATGCAGCCGCAGTTCACAAGATAGTTGAAAAACACGGCGGCAAATATTTATCCCGCAGCGGCAACATCACGACACTCGAAGGAAACGAAAAAGACCTAAGCCTTGTCGCCATTATCCAGTTTCCATCATCAAGCGCAGTAGACGCATTTATCAATGACCCCGAATACCAGCCCTACGGCAAGGCGCGCCAGGAAGGAAGCGTCTGCCAGTTTTATACCATCGACGACACCGATATTGCGGGCTCTATTCCTTACCTCAAACCTGGACAAGCCTGAGTTCACGGGAGATGAGTATTTCGGGAATTTTCTTGAGGCACTTCATCACTAACCAGGCGAACCAGAAATGTTGATTACAAATTTTCGATGAGATCAAAAGGGTCTGGGTCGAAACGATCACATATTCTGAGTGCCCGTCTATTGCATCAAAGCGAACTCGACCTGCAGTTAACCTGCTCAGCATCAGGTTGACCCCGATAGCCTTTTGCAACTACCGTGAAATCCCCTAAACAACGCTAAGGAAAGCATCATGGGAATCTTGAGTAATATCCTCGAAAAACTCGGCATGGGTAACGCACATGCAGAACCCGCAAAAAGAACGAATCCATCATCGACTACAAAAACCAACGCGCCACCACCGTCGACAACCCGGCCGAATCCGTCTACCCAGACTCCGCCGCCGAGGCAGGCTGAACCTGTTGCACCAACTCCGGCTGCACCGCCGCCGGATAAATCGATTCCGGTTGTTGATGTTGTTGCGCAACTGGAGCAGCGTGCCGCGAACAATTCCCAGAAGCTCAACTGGCGTACGTCTATCGTCGATTTGTTAAAACTTCTCGATATCGACAGCAGCCTGGAATCGCGCAAGGAATTGGCCAAAGAGTTGAATTGCCCACCAGAGCTTTTGGAAGATTCGGCCAAGATGAATGTGTGGTTGCATAAAACGGTACTGGCACGTATTGCCGCTAATGGCGGAAATGTTCCTAAGGATTTAACCGACTGATTTCGACGGACGTTCCTGTTTTTAGATGTACAGAGATCATGCGTAGTGCGTGATCTCTGCCTTCACTTTTTTTATTCGAGATATTGGTTTGCGCAAACCGTTCGTGCAGAAGTAATAAGTTAGGCAGAAAGTTTTTAGGTCATTCTTGCACGCGATATGTACGCTTTTTTCTTCTGATGCCAAGCCAATAATGTTTCGCAGCTAAACGATACCTTGCCGCTCGGTAAGACATTCATCACTCCCCATCTCAAACTCGCGGCAAATCAATGGGCGTTTTTCGTAAATCGTACAGAGCATGGTGTTGCGATCGAGTGCGGCACACCAGCCATCTTCCAGACGTCGCATCGTGCGACCACCCCATTTGTCTTCTTCGATAAAAACCCTGGGCACGCCGGTATCGGTAATGAGCATCACTTCCAGCCGGCAGCAGCACGCTTCGCACGTGCTACAAGTGACTTTGGGTTCAGGAAGAAATTTAACGTCAATTTTCATGCGACAAGAGAGATGTTTGAAAATAAGGGTTGATGGAATTCCCGCAAAACTTTTTGAAGGTGAGAATGTGGTGTTCTGTTTGTAGTTATCGGGTTGTGGTTCTCGTGGCGAATGCTCACGTGTATCGATAAGGTTATAGAGTAAAGGAGCGGCGGTCTTATTTTTTTTCAAGCGATGGAGGGTGTCCAGGGCTAGAGCTTTCCATTCGATAGCCGTGGCTGCCCCAGGTTATCGCGTTGCCAACGCGTTACTGCACCACTCTCTGTTTCAAAAATGTTTTTACGCCCAGCGCGATGAACCCGGCCATAAGCCCCCAGAACGCTGATCCCAGTCCGTAAAGCGCAAGACCCGAACCTGTGGCGAGGAAGGTGACAATTGCAGCATCACGTTCCTGCCGTTCGGTCAGCATAACTTCCATCGCATTCACGAGTGCGGGGATAAGCGCGATTCCGGTTAATGCTGCGATCACCGTGGGTGGCAACGCGAGGAACAGGCGTACCAGCGCCGGCGCAAATATCGCTAAAAGTACGTAAAAACCGGCGTAGATCACACCGACGACCCAGCGCTTGCGACTGTCGGGATGAGCTTCTTCACTGGTACAGATTGCGGCGGTGATTGCGGCGAGGTTCACGCCATGTGCGCCGAATGGCGCCATAACCATGCTTGCCAAACCGGTGCTGACCAGCAGCGGCCCGGGCTTCGGATAGTAGCCTGCTGAACGCAGCACCACGAGGCCGGGCAGGTTCTGCGACACGAGTGTGACAAGGAACAGCGGCAGACCAAGACTCAAGATCGCTCTTGCATCGAAGGTCGGAATGATCGGCAACAACAACCCAAACGTGGCGCCATCTTCTAACGGCGCAACATCTGCGCGAAGCAGCGTAAGTGTTATGCCTGCAGCCAGTACAAGAAGCAGTGCATAAAGCGGCACGCGTTGACGCGCGATGAGAAATACGACGACAAGTAGTGCGATCAGCAGTGGATCGTCCGCACCGAGACTAAACAGACTCAGGCAAAAAGGCAGCAACACCCCTGCGAGCATCGCCGAGGCAATAGACGCGGGAATACGTTCGGCGAGTCGACCCAACACGGGCGCAAGACCAAGTATGGTCATCATGAGTCCGGCCGAGAGGAATACGCCTACAGCCACTGGCCATGACATTCCAGGCGTTGTAGCGGCCAGCAACGCGGCGCCCGGTGTGGACCAGGCCAACACGATGGGCATGCGCAGTCGCAGAGACAACGCAGCACCCGCAACGGCGATGCCGAGACATAACGCGGTCACCGCCGATCCTGTCTGCTCGACAGATGCGCCCAAGGTGCGCATGGCCTGCACGATCAGCGCAACCGTTCCACCGAAACCAACAAGAGCCGCAATTAGTGCTGAGGACCATGCGTGAGCGGGAGGTAACTTACGAAGCATCAGGATGTCTCTTGGTTCACACAAGTTTGAAACAAAACCACAAGATTACACTGGCGGAGTGGCACGGGCGTAATCAATTAGCGGGTAAACAACGGCGGAGTGTTTGGCTCCGCCTGATGTTGTGAAAAGTTCACGACCTGAGTGCGCTGTGCTGCTGACATTTTGCGCGGCTTGTTCGATCACGTCCGTTACCGCTTTTTGTTGGGTAATGGTCAACCGGTGGGCCTCCCACGTTTGATGACTGCCGTTAGCCACCCAAAAAATCGAGAGCAACTCGATTGATCGCCTCCGCTTTGCCCGTGGCAAGTAGCCACACCAGGCCCGCGCAATTGAGTATCACCGTGACCCAGAAGACAACCTGGAACTCCGCCTTCTTCGATTTGTGTCGGAACAGGTCTTGCGCGAACAGTGCGCCAGGCCAGCCGCCAGCCAGGCCTACCATGTGCAAGGTGCTTTCTTGCGTGCGCCAACGATTGTTCATGGAGGCATATTTGTCGACGCCATAAAGCAGGAGCGCGAGAACACTCATCGCGGCGTATGCAAGCGCGACGATGGTTGGGACCTGGCCAAAGATCCACCCGAGCACTAACAGGGTAAGAAACGAGGCACTCAGGGTTTTTCTTGGCCATGCTCTGCGAGTAGTTGCTTCCGTCTTGGGTTTAGTCGTCAATCGCACATCTTTGGCGTTGAAGCGCCCCTTGTCGTCTTTAATGAGTTCGTAGGAGATACGCATGCCGGCGGCGGGTCGGCCCGATGCGCGCTCGAAGGCTTTGATATGTACAAAAGCGCGATCGCCACCGCCATTGGGCGTTACGAAGCCGAAGCCTCGATCATCATTCCATTCTGTAATCTGGCCTACGTATCGCATGTTCGTCCGGGGGCTGGCAATTTATGGCGAAGCCTAACGTCTTCTTAAATAAATTGGAGATTGCGGTCATTAATTTTTTAAGTGTTGGAGTTTACCGCAGGGCTTTTCATTGCGCTTATGCTGTTCGCATCGATTGCCGGGTTTTCCGCATTACAAGCCCACGGACTTCCATTCCTGCCAAGATCGTAGAGACGAGGGAACTTACTCTGGTTTTCAATTTGCTGTTTTGTATTGCGGCAGGGTCCATCGTTGCGTGGACTACTGCCGCATAGGCGGGAAGTGACGTGAGGTCGAGGTTGGTATTAATGGGATGTCAGAGGCTGTTTATTGCGCGGCCGTTGTTGGCACTCTCTCAGAACCTGCCGTTAGGCTGCAGATAACTCACCGCAGCTTGCCGCAATTCCGTCCCGGATGAGCAACTGGCGACATCTGCATAGTCGAGTACATAAACCTGCGACTGGTCGTCGACATAATTGCGCAGCACGATGTTCACATGCTGACTGTTGTCGAGCGAGCGCAGCGTATTGCCGTAAGAACATAAGGTGTCGAAGATCATGCCGGTCTGCCGCGTGCGTAACTCTTCGACTATTGCCGTGCGTGCTGTTTGATATTCCTGTTGTAGCTGCTGCATCGATTCGGATTGGGTTTGAATTTCCTGTCCGAGGGTTTCCATCGTAGTCTCGATGCGGTCGATTTCTGCCTGGTTGTCGACGGCGGGATCCCTGCGTTCTTCGCTCATCAGGTTGCGGATCTCGCGCTGCATGTCGCGCATGTCTTCCTGTTTATCGCGCATGGCTTCATTCATATCGTTTAGCTGGCTTCGGTAGGCTGATTCCTCCTCGCTTGCAAAACCGTCGTCGAAATCAAAGTCAAAGTCGAAATCAAAATCGAAGTCGCCGTCTGTGAAAGCACCCTGGGCCTCTTGTGCGATCTGCGCCGCCTGTTCGCCAAGTTGCTCCGATTGTGCTCTGAGTTGCTCCGTCTGTTGTTCAAGTTGTGCGACTTGTTGTTCGCTTTGTGCTGCCATTTTTGCTTGCTGCTGTTCCATCAGCGCGCGCGCTTTCTCCATTTGTTTGTCCATTTGTCCATTGAAAAAAAATCCGGATCCACCGTTCAGGTTAAACGTGAACACCATACCTTGGCCCGCCAGATACATCACTTCGGGTGGCCCCATACGCATACTGTTCTGCTGGTCATCAACTTCCATCGCGGCGTCGAAAATATTGCGCATGATTTTCAGTTCGCGCATCGCCTGTTCCTGCGTGTCCTGCTGCGCGTGTACCACGGTGATAACCGCGAGGCTGCACAGTGTGGTGGTCACAATGGCAACGCTGCCTTGCTTGAACAGTTTATTGGTAATTTTCATAATCCCTCTCTCTGGCTGCGCGCCGCGTTTTGTAACAGAACATTTAGATACTGATTGTTTTCGAGTTGATCGTTGGTAAGTTGGGTCAGCTGGCTGTTGAATTCCTGCTGATCTTCAAAACGCTGCGACTGCCAGCCCGACATCAACAAACTGAGTTCCTGCCTGCGTTCGGTACGCGTCGTTTCCTGCCAGCGCGCCAATAACAATTGGTTGGCATTAAGTTGATCTGCGGTGAATTCATCGAGCCGCGCATCGAGCAACACATCTTGTGTGCCGGTATAACGCGCAAGTTCTGCAGCAACCATTTGCTGAACCCGCGCCTCGGTTTGCGAACCGCCGAAGCTGATCCATAAACCGTCAGCAGTGCTGACCTCCACGCGCAGCAGTACCAGGAACACCGCAGCGAGCGAGGCCGCTAGTGCGCCCCAGTTCAACCATGAGCCCGTTGTGCGTGCTGGTGGTATTGCGAAGCGCGCCCGGTTCCATTCGGGTACGGCTTGCTGCTGCCATTGCGCGGCGAGTTGGGAAAATTCCAATGCCTTCGCATGAATGTCGCGACAATACGTGCATTGCTGCACAGCGTTGTCGCACCGCGCATGCAGCACGGGTGGCAGCTTGCCTTCGATGTAGTCGCAGACATGGTCCGCGATAAGTTGATGATCACATGACATGACTTTCCTCCAGAGTGTCTTTCAGCTTTTGCAGACTCGTGTACAGGCGGGTTTTGACGGTGTTCACCGGGCACGATGTCTGAATCGCTATTTCCTCGAATGTGCAGTGCTGGAAAAATTTGAGTTCGACGACGAGTCGCTGTTCGGGTGGCAAGGCCTGCAACAACATGTGAATGCGACGGTTGTTGGTAATCTGTTCATAGACCTGATCGGGGTTGTGGTGATCAGGGGCTTGCCACTCTAGTACGGCTTCGCCCGCGGCGTCATCGGTACTGAGTCGAGGCGAACGCTGCCGCTGGCGCAACAGGTCCATGGTTTTGTTGACGGCGATACGCATCATCCAGCCCTTGAATTGTCCTTGCCCGCGGTATGACGGCAGATGCCGGTACACCGCCAGAAAAACTTCCTGCAGCAGGTCGCCCGCATCACTGCTGTCGCGTGTCATTCGCACGCAATAGTTATAGACCATCGTTTCATGGCGCCGCACGAGCCGCTCCCAGCTGCGTTGGGAACCATCGAGCGCCTTGCTGATCAAGGTTTCGTCGCTAACGTTGAGAAAAGGAAGTTCCATGAAGCCGATCGCAGGTTTGTTGACAGTCTTGAGGGTATAGACGCTGGCGGTTGGAATAAAGTTGTGGCGATAGGCAAAAATATTGGCGTTGGGTGAGTTCCGTGGTGAGGTGGCTGCGTGTTTTTGCTATTGAGAGCGTGTGGTAATCCCGATCGGCGCTGGTTATGCAGCATAACGGAGCTTCGTCCAGCCGGGCATTTCCATGTTCTGATTTTTGTTTACCGCCAGGCTCTCCGTCCCATCTCTTGTCTGTGCGCAGGCGACATGTTTACATCCCGACTGTCTGTTTAATCATGAATTCTGCTCGGGCTGATCACTACCTTGAACTGCAATAGTCCCACCCACATCCGCTCCCGCATCGTGTTATTCCCGCTAACGCTTCGTGCAGTGCATGATCGAGTATCACGTCGATGAACTGGATCTTTCTCGCCATTGTGCTGATCGCATTTCTTGCTGCCGCGTGGCGCGAGATTGGTCATGTGCCAATCGAGGGTATGCCAACACCAATGGAAGTGTTGTCGTCCGGCATGCTCGACTCTGCGAGCGGCGCGGTGGAGCTGGTATTGGGTCTGGTTGGTGCGATGACACTTTTCCTTGGCCTCATGAAAGTCGCGGAAGCGGGCGGCTTGCTGGTGATTATCGCGCGCGTTATTCGACCACTCATGACACGACTGTTTCCCGAAGTACCGGCCGATCATCCCGCGATGGGTGCGATGATTCTCAACATGTCGGCCAATGCACTTGGACTGGGTAATGCAGCGACGCCGTTCGGCATTCGTGCGATGCAGGAGCTCGACAAACTTAATACACGGCCAGGCACCGCGACCAATTCAATGGTGCTGTTTCTCGCGATCAACACATCGAGCATTACCTTACTGCCAACCGCCGTGATCGCGATTCGTGCTGCTGCGGGTTCTGTTGCTCCCGCCGCAATTTTGCCGACGACATTATTTGCGAGTGTGTGTGCGACCACTTTCGCAATAATGATTACATTTTTTCTGCAGCGTTTTTTCCCGGTTGGTGCACCAACTCCGCATGAAGCTGCGATGTCGCGGCCGTGGGTCGGAGAAGACGCAACGCTCCCTGCATTGCAGCACGATTCCCGACGATATCCCGCATGGGTATCGATACTTGCGCTCGGCGGCATCATCGCGCTGATTCCCGCGACAATTTTCTGGGGGCGCACAATTTCGCCGTGGATCATTCCAGGCTTGATGGTCAGCTTTCTTTTGTTCGGTGCACTGCGCGGCGTGCGTGTTTACGAAGTGTTTATCGAAGGTGCGAAAGAAGGTTTCCAGGTTGCGCTGCGAATCATGCCTTATCTCGTCGCGATCCTGGTTGCAGTCGGCATGTTGCGTGCAAGTGGCGCGTTAGACGTAATGGTGAATGCATTGGGCGCGTTTACATCACAAGTCGGTTTGCCAGCGGAAGCGTTGCCGATGGCACTACTGCGGCCGCTGTCGGGCTCAGGTGCGTACGGTGTGATGGTGTCGATCATCAACGATCCCGCGATAGGGCCTGACAGTTACGTCGGTTATCTCGTCTCGACATTACAAGGTTCATCCGAAACAACTTTCTATGTGCTCGCCGTTTATTTCGGCGCGGTGCAAGTGCGGCGCATGCGGCACACACTTGCTGCTGCATTGCTCGCGGACGTCGTCGCCGTGATCGCCTCGGTCGCTATCTGTAGTTATCTGTTCGCCTGAGCGGGGTGTTAGAAATATTCCAGGAAAAGTCAGAAGCTCGCGAACAGAAAGTGAAGGTAAATTTCGAGCTTGGAACGTCTGAGCGAAACGTTGTTCCTGCTACCTTTTTTCTTCTTCACGTGATGCGATAACTACCAGATATTGCCAGCGCCCGGCGTATACGATGCACCAATAACAGAGTTTGCGATGAGCGTGTCGCACTTGAGTACGCCCGAACACTGAACCATCCCGGACTCGATGGACACGAGCGAAGCAGCAACGGTAAGTTTGCTCGCGTTTAATAATATCTGCGTTGAGCTAGCCTCAATCGTGCCGTTGGCGTGCAACGTGATCTGCTGTCCCGCGGTGGTCGAGAGTCGCAACGTGCCTTCCGCCGCTTCAATCTTCATTTCGTTGCCCTGGCCGAGCTGGAGTGAAAAGTTATTCACGCCAACACTCGCAGCTGACGTTGTTTCGCGGCAGAGCACCACGGCGCCAACAAAAGGAAGCCGTTCTGCCGCGTAAAGCACGTTGTCACCAACGGTGTAGCGAGGTCTTATCTCTGCCGAGGCACCAAGAGGAGAGGCAGCCACGTTGGCCCATCCGTCGACTTCAACCGGTGATCGCTTCACATTGCGATTTATGGTCAAGCGAACTCTGCCAAGACCTTCTGGATCATCAGTAGAAGATACCGTGGCGCGATATAACCGCAGTGTGTTGGTCACAATCTATTCTCCTTACAGGTTGACGCGTTTGTGAAAAAGCAATTGTCCTGATGTAGAACGGATACTTCGAACTTCGATTGCCCGGCGTTTATTTCCTGACTCGTGTTCTCTGGAAATGCTCTCCGAATTTTGTCTGTGTCGCGAAAATTCGTCAGCAAGAAAACGTGTTATCCATTATCGACAACACGCAGCCAGAAGTGTGCGTGTGCGCCGTGATTATGATCGTAGAGCGGACCTTCCTGAACTGGATCGAATGTGGTCAACAACAAAAAATCAGAACTCTGGCCCGGCAACGTGTCGTTGTCTGCATGCTGAAAAGGACGGCCGGGTGTGTGCAGTCGATGCGGAACAGTGTCTTCATTGATGATACGCAGCGTGTCGCCTTTGCGAGCGACCAGTGTGGTGTCGCGCGAATTCCATGAGTTAGAACCTGTTCCAGCGGGAATGCTAAACAACAGTGTTTCGGGGCCAGTCTCGGGTGGTGCGTGTGGATCGGCAGGTTCTGTTGGCTCGTCAGGATTTGTAGAAAGATTCAACTCGCGTCTGAGAATATCCGAGGCTGATTCGCCGAAGCCGCGCGCTTTGGCAAGAATAAATGCATAAGTATCGTCGTCGATCTCAAGCGCTACCTGGGGTGGCAGCATGCGCAGTTCGCGGCGCAGAATTTGCGCTGGTGTTTCAGCAGGACTTGTTGCGTGCGAAAGCAAATGGTCAACGATTGTTTGATCGACTTGAATTGTTTTCATGTGTTCACCCTCGTCCATGTGTGTGCGATGAATCGTAACTGGATGTCACAGAACTGTATACGATGTCATGCGAGCACCATTTTTCAGGTGCTCGCGATCAACAGTTCCTCCGAATTATCGGGTGGTCGAAGGCCATCAGACATACCTGAGAAACAGCGCTGCGCAAGTGCTGCTGCCGAGATGTGTTGAACTATTCTAAAACCTGCGTCGCTCGCGAGCGCCAGCATCTCTGCTCGCGTAAAGAAACTGATAAAGGGCGTACCGTTTGCGCGCGCACCAGCTACAGCTCGTTCGACACCGGGTCGTATCGCGGGATGGAACAATTCAATCGACAGCATAAACGACATGACAAGTGTGGAGCCCGCCGCAAGCGCTGTGATTTCGCGCAAGGTTGTGACGATTGCTTCCCTGGTCAGGTACATACTAACGCCGGTTGATGCAACAACAGCCGGTTGCCTCGCATCGAAGCCTGATGTTGCAAGTCGCTCAAACCATGCATCTCCCGCTTCGAAGTCGACAGGTACTAATCGCAGATGTGACGGAATACCAAGCCCACAATCGATCAGCCGTTGACGTTTCCATTCCTGCGGACCCGGCTGATCGATCTTGAAAATTTTCATACGTGAGGAAAGGTTTGGCCAACGCTGCGCAAAGATATCGAGCCCAGCGCCGAGAATCACATACTGCTGAACACCAAGCGCGAGCTCATCAATAACGAGATCCTCAACGAAGCGCGCCCGCGCAAGAATCGACGCACGAATGGGCGAGTGAACTCCCTCATGTCTTGCCGGTTGCGCCAATCAACATCCGGTGCAACCAACTGCAAACCAACGTTGTCCTCAAACACATGTGGTAACACATCAACCGGCAAATGCAGTGCGCGCCATAACGCCGTCCGCACTGCGGTGTTGTCGTTTTCTTTGCAGTCATGGGCGTAGCGCTATTTTATTTTGGCTGCCAGATCGGAGGATTGGCGATTATAAAGAGCGGTTGTACTGAGCCATGACGCGTCACGTTTTCTTCTTCCGTTGTTCCATCAAAAAGTGGTGATCCCTGAATCCTTTTTCTTTGCGCATTCTTTGTGACGGGCGCCAAAAATTTTCGTGCGAAAGATTTTTTCCACTGTCTTTTTCGCAGATCGGTGTAACCATACGCGCCGCTGGTCTTATTATTTCCACGGGCTCTCGCCAGCCTCAATTTTTTGTGGAAATTGCCGTTATTACACCCGCCACCATAATAATTTTCGCCGAGGTAAATAATGCCCCTTCACCTGCGGTCCGCGCGATGTGTTTCTGCAAACACGGGTACAAGTCATGAACTCCTGCGAGCCAACTGAACATAAACATCGCGCAGATGATGCGGTAGTTCATGCCGAGCTTCTGCCCGTTGTAAGTAAGGTACTGGAGGCGTGTCTTGCACGTAACGACTGGCGTGAGGCTTGCGCGATTCTGCTGCAACAGGCGCTCAAGCTGACTCGTAGTGAATGCGGTTTTATTGGCATCATCGTCCCGGATGCACTGCGCGTGTTGGCTCATGAAGGACTCGGCATGGACGAGGTCGATAGCCTGCAATTTTCCGACGGCGTCTTGCGTGGTAATAAAAATTACGACCATACGGAATTCTTCCACTTCAACCGTCTGATTGGACAAGCACTCAAGAACGGTGAAGCTGTCATTGCCAATATGGCCGGGCATGATAAGCAACCGCGTGATCGATCCGCGTCTCGCTCACCTCATTTATCTCTGCACAGTGTTTTGGCTGTGCCTATCTTTGCGGGTAACCAGACACAGGGAGTCGTGGTGTTGGCTAACCGTCTCGAAGGCTACAGCGCGGAAGATCAGCAGCGCATCGAAACTCTACTACGCCACGTTGGTGGGCTGAGCTCAGGTTATCAGCAACATGCAGCGACGGAATTACGGGAGCAGGAACGTCTTGCAACTGAAGCGTATCTACAGACGAGTGACGCCCAACTGCGCCGAATCGCGGGACAGACCGCGCGTCTCGGTGGCTGGACGATAGATCTCGAACAGAAAAAACTCGTTTGGTCTGATGAAGTGTGCGCCATTCATGACCTGCCACCAGGTTATGTGCCGACACTCGAAGAAGGCCTGGGTTATTTTCCGCCTGACGTCAGGGCGGAAGTTGTACGCTGCATCGAAGCGTGCGCAACGAACGGCACACCCTACGATTTGGAAATTCCGAAGAACACCGCATCCGGCCGTCGCATATGGGTACGTTCGATTGGCGAAGCGGTACGCGATTCTGGTGGTCGCATCGTTCGCCTGCAGGGCGCGTTTCAGGATATTACAGAGCGCAAGCAAATCGCTGATGCGTTGCGTGAAAGCGAAGATCGTCTTCGCCAGTCCCAGAAAATGGAGGCCATCGGGCGCCTCGCCGGGGGCATCGCCCATGACTTCAACAACCTGTTAACCGTGATCAATGGTTACAGCGAAAACATGATGGAACTGACAGGCATGGAGCCAGTGCTACAGGATTCCGCGAGGATGATTAACGAAGCCGGCACACGGGCTGCAGGGTTGACGAGTCAACTATTGGGTTTCAGCAGGCGGTCAATACTGTCCCCACAAGTATTGGACATTAATGCGGTTGTGCTGGAAACGTGCGAACTGCTGCGCCGGCTGATCGGGGAAGATATCCAGCTGCACACCCAATTTAACTCGGTGTTCAGCCACGTCAGAGTCGATTCCGGACAGATGAATCAAGTGCTGATGAATATCGCGATCAATGCGCGCGATGCAATGCCCCAAGGTGGCACGCTGACGATAACAACTGCTGACGTTGAACTGGGCCAGGATTTTGTTGTATTGCATCATGGCTGCAAACCCGGACCTCACGTGATGCTGACGATGACCGATACCGGCGTTGGCATGACACCCGATGTGCTGGCTCACAGCTTTGAACCGTTTTTCACTACCAAGGAAGTGGGCAAGGGATCGGGGCTGGGCCTTGCAATGGTGTTCGGTATTGTCGAACAGAGCGGAGGCTTGATTCAGGCCGCAAGCGAACCAGGCCGTGGCACCACCTTCAGAATTTATATACCCGCTCTGATCGATCCGCTGAGTGCGCAGCCTGCCGAAGAGATAAAGCAGAGTCTGGCCGGGACCGAAACCATCCTGCTGGTCGAGGATGAACCCACCGTCCGCAAACTATTGCAAATGAGCCTTGAAAGTCAGGGTTATAAAATATTGACCGCAATCGACGGCGAGGATGGTTTGCACGTGATACAGACTCACCAGGCCTCCCCGGATCTGGTATTGACCGACATGACCATGCCTAATCTTGGTGGCAGCGACATGGTCGCAAAACTTAAGGAGTGGTTCCCACAGCTCAAGGTGCTGTTCATGAGTGGTTATATCGATGTCGCCTCCTTGCGAGATAATCAACTGTCAGCCGACGCCGCTTTTATCCAGAAACCTTTTTCCACCGCTGCTCTGTTCGTGAAAGTTCGCCAGTTGCTTGATGCGTGATGGTGTTACACGCATGAAGATCTGGACGTTGATCGCACAAGACAGAACAACAAACGTCATTTCAACTTCTGGTTAAAACCATTCTGTTCCAATTGAGTCGGCAGTAATCAGGTCGCTCATCTGACTAAAATTCAGCTCCGTGGCAGTGAAGAGCTTCGGTTTGGTTGAAAACTTCATACCACCCGTTGGGGTAGACGAATCCGGATTGACTGCTTATGCTTCGGGGTCCTGACAACTCAGGTGCCCGCAATTCAGGCAGCAGTTACGCAGCTAAAGCAGCTAAAACAACTAAAGCAACTGGAGTGACATCACATGGCCCTATGGGATAAACCAGAACCCAGCACTGGCACGGTAACATCAGCCAGCACCCCTTCACAGCCAACGGCAACAATACAGCCTGCTCAAGACATTACCCCCAAAGTCGCACCCCCCAAGGACAAGGAACGCACCGATATGAAAGAATCTCTTATCGCACCAGGCCTTACCATTGAAGGCAAGATCATCGGCAAAGGACACGTACGCGTGGCCGGCAAATTCAAGGGCGACATTCAGGTCGACGGAAATGTTCACATCGATTCCGAGGCCAAGGTAGAAGGACAAGTAAAAGCCAACGAAGTCATCATCAGCGGCGAATTGCAGGGCAATATCGAGAGCGCAAAACTCGTCGAATTGCGACAGGGCGGCGCCATCAATGGTGATGTAAAAGCCGGCTCACTCACGGTTGCTGCTGGCGCGCGTATGCGCGGCAACATGGACTTCGGTTTTGACGAAAGCGCCAAACCCAGGTCCGCCGACGCCACCATCAGCAGTGTGGCAGAGCGGAGTCGTGAATCCAAAGCTGTATGATCAGCACGGCGCGCTCGCCCAACCAACCGCATTTGACGAGAGTCTGCCCGCATTGCAAGGCAACGATTCTCGCAAGTGCGCTTGTGTGTCCCGGTTGCAAGGGGCATTTGCGTTTCGATAACAAGGACGGCGCTCCGGTCACTAAAGCCGCCTGGCAGGTCGAAGGCACTTTTCAGCCTGACAGTCGGGATGGCACAACGGAATATTCCATCGTCATCAGTGTACGCAATGAGCGCAACGAAGAAGTCGCGCGCCAGCTGGTGAATGTCGGCGCAATTCAGGGTGCTGAGAAACGCACGTTCACGCTGTCGATCGAGACGTCGGATTCGAAATCGTCAGGACCGCGTCGACGCTGATTTTCGATCAACATTTTTTCGATCACATTGGTGCAAACGTTTCGCAGAGCTTTCACGAAGCAGAATGGCACGTTGGTCTTTCTGTACGAACAGCTCTGCCGTGTTTCATTCGGAATGTTGCGACCAGATTTCGAACGTGTAAATCTGGTTGTGACATCACAAGATTGTGTACTAACCAAGTCGCCGCTTCACAATCAACGCCATCGGCACAGTAAAGAAAAAGTGCGACATGAAGCCACCAATGATCACGACCGGATCGTAATAGTTCGGATGATTGTCTGACGCAACCATGATGGCCGCATGCATCACGATCCACGCAATCATCGCGTAGAACAGCGCGATGAA
>JAZKES010000074.1:0-8676 GCA_040386995.1 Pseudomonadota bacterium
AGAAGCTGGTTTTGGCCACCTTCCTGTGCCATAGCTGTATTGGCCAACATCGCCGCGAGAATCGCAGAAGTCAGTAGTGATTTGATGTAATTGTGTTTCATGTCGTGTTCTCTGCTGTGCGGCGCGCTACGTTCTGCATGCTATGAGGGTGTTGCTTTACACCTCGGCAATGAGGCCCGTGCTGTCGCCAAACTCTTCAGGCTGCACACCGACGCGATCAAGTATCGTCAGCATCAGGTTTGAAACCGGTGTGCGTTCCGGCGCGACAATGTGTTGATTACCCTTGATTGCGCCACCGGCTTTACCAACGATTGCGGACGGCAACGGATAGTGATCATGCGCGTTGGAGTTACTCATGTTGCTGCCGTAGAGCATGATGGAATTATCGAGCATCGAACCATTGTCGCCATCGGGTAGTGCCGCCAACTTGTCGATGAAGCCAGCAAAAACGGTTGTGTGGTATTCCTGGATCTTCAGCAAGCGCGCCATTTTGTTCGGATCATTCTGATGATGCGAGAGCGGATGGAACGCATCAGACACACCTACATGGTTATACGTCTGGTTGCTGACTTCCGCCGCCATCATCATGTTGGCGATCTTGGTGATGTTGCCCTGGTACGCCAGCACGATCAGATCGAGTTGTAGTTTGATGTGTTCATCGAAAGAACCGGGAATTCCCATCGGTGCATCAGGCAGTGTCATGTGGGAAAGATCGTGGCTCGCATTTTTTTCGATGCGGCGTTCAACTTCACGCACGGTCTCGAGATAGTCGTTAAGCACGACGCGATCAGAAGCCCCGAGTTTTTTCGAGAGATCATTCGCCTCATTCAACATAAGGTCGAGAATGCTCGCACTCTGTTTGCCAAGACGCTCGCGTTCGGCCGCGTTATCACCAACACCAAACATGGTCTGAAATAATTTGCGTGGATTGTTTTCCATCGGCAGTGGAGTACTTGGTGTGCGGAACGAAATGGTGCCCGAATAACTGCAACCAAACGCACGATCACATGCACCGGCAGCGCCACTCGTTTCGGTCGCCACTTCGATAGAGGGCAACGGAGTGTCCTGACCAATTTTTTGCGCAGCGAGCTGGTCGATGGTGATACCACCAAAAGGTTCGTGGCTTACGCGTGGTGAAGCGCCCGTCAGCCATGTGCCTGGTGTGATTGCATGCACAGGACCGGCAGCGCGTTTGTTTTCGAGATTCGACACAATGGTCAAATGGCTTTTGTATTTTTCGAGCGGCGCAAGAATCGACTTGAGCGTGAAGTCGCTGCCGGTCGCATCAGGCGTCCAATTGCCCATGACCGCGCCGTGCGGAAAGTAGAAGAAGCCCATGCGTGGCGCGGATACGGCTGCCGTCTGCGCTAACGCAGTGCTCGCAGGAATCATCGCATCCAGCAGCGGCAACGACAGCGTTGCAAAGGCGCTGCGTAAGAACGTTCTTCGTTGCAGATGCTTCTTGGTAATAAACATGGTGTTGCTCCTCTACCTGTTGGTAGCGTGTATGCTTTTTAAAGTGCCCCGACCTGAACGCTGTCGGCTGGTACTGTAATTTTCTGGAACTGTTCGCTGTTTATGATGCCAGTGACAATTGACGCAAAACTGTAATTGTCCGCTTCAGCATCGTGCACAATTTTTCTGATTGCGGGCATGTCGTGATATTCGACAGCTCTGCCGAGCGAATACATCAGCATTTTTTCGGCCATGGTTTGAACAAACTGTTCTGGCCTTGCGACGAGCGCAGTGCGCAGTTCGTTGACACCATGCAGCGGTGTGCCATCGGCGAGTTTGCCACTCGCATCGATAGGAACGTTGCCTGCATCACTGTCGCGATCACGCCATTCACCAATCGCGTTGAAATTCTCGAGTGCAAGGCCGAGTGGATCCATGATGTCGTGACAACCGGCGCACGCTGGATTGTCGCGGTGACTTGCCAGTCGTTCGCGCACTGTGAGCGCAACCGTTACACCTTCCGGTGTTTCAGGGAATGCTTCAACATTTGGAGGCGGCGCCGCAGGTGGCACACCCATGATGTTCTCCATGATGAACGCACCACGAATAACTGGCGTGGTGCGGTTCGCATAGGAGGTCACCATCAACACGCCGCCTTTGCCGAGCAAGCCGCGACGTTCGTCAGAGCGTAACTGCACTTTGCGGAACTGATCACCCTTCACGTCGCTGATGCCGTAATGCAGCGCAAGATCTTCATTCAGGTACGTGTAATCCGCGGTCATCAGATCCATCACACTTTTGTTCTCGCGGATGATGTCGCCAACAAAATAACGAATCTCATCCTTGAACGCGTCGAGCAGACCACGATTGTATTTCGGGAAAAGTTCGACATCAGGATTTACCTTGTCGAGGTCGCGCAGTCGCAGCCATTGGAAGACGAAATTTTCTACCAACGCTTCGGAGCGCGGATCAGCCAGCATACGTTCAACCTGCTCGTTCATGACTTCCGGTTTTGCGAGATCACCGCGCGTGGCGATATCGAGCAGTTCCGCATCGGGTGGACCACTCCAGAGGAAGAACGAAAGCCGTGATGCAAGTTCGAGTGGCGCAAGTGCAACCACTTGTCCGGGCTGCGCTGTCTCGGGCACAAACTCGGCGCGGAACAAAAATTTCGGGCTCGAGAGAATCGCAAGCATGCCGTTCTTGATGCCGTTGTCGAAGTCGCCCTGTTCGCGCCCTTCAGAATAAAAGCGCATTGCGTTGGTCAAATCGTCTTCGGTGATCGGACGACGAAACGCCTGCTTGGCAAGGTTCGAGAAAATCTGGCGCGCACAATCAATTTCCTGATCTGCGGCGGCGGGTTCGCAGATCATCACTTTCTGGCGGCTTTCGGTGTTGATCACGCCGCTGGTTTTTTCCGGGCCTTTGATCTGGATGCCACGGGTACGCGCGATACGACCCATGCCACGGTTCAGGCCGGTGTCACTCAGAAATTCATCCGACTCCGCAAAACTGCGCGCCTTGAATGCAACACCGATTTGATGCGGACCCGATGTGAGTGTCACGGGAATGTTTGCAAACCGGCCGTTGATTTCTGCTACGGCTGGCGCCTGGATCTGATCGAGCATACGCAGATCTTCGCCGCCACCAATGCTGCGTTCAAAAATTTTCTCACCATCGACCGTCACGATGACCGTGTGTTCGTATTCCATGCCGCCCGTGTAACCGGCGCTCGCCATACCCGGGATCGTGATGCTGTAGTCGCCATCAACCGGAAAGATGTGTTCGACAACTACGCCACCGCGCGTGCCGAGTGGCAGGCCGTGGATGTGGCTGTTCTGGTTGGAACTGTCCACCGGGTAAAACGCAGTTTCATTGCGTGGGTTGCGCGAACCGATTGCCTGCTCGCTGACAAGTCGTGCCGCAGCGATGTACTGATCGAGAAACGCTGGTGATACTTTTAAGACGTTCGCGATGTTATCGAAGCCGTCGCTGTTGTCGTCTTTTGGCAGCGAGAGTTCGGCATCGATCTTGACGCCAGTGATTGCGCGAATCGCGTTGACGTATTCGGTGCGATTGAGACGATGCAAGCCGACGCGACCCGGATCGGGTTGTTCTGCAAAATGGGTATCGAGCACATTCTCCATGCTGGCGATCAGGCTCCAGCGTTCATCCTGTGAAGGTTGCTCCTGACTTGGCGGCGGCATGACGTTGTTGCGGAGTTTCTTCAGAGCCATCTCGAAAGTTTCAGCTTCTTTCACGAGATCCTCGGGAGACATCAACGTGAAATCGACGCCACCGGCATAGTCGTCACTGTTGTGACATTCGGTGCAATAAGTCTCGATGGTAGTCCAGTGCGGCTTCAATGCTTCAACGGCGGCTTCATAGTCAGCGGCCCGCACTGAAGCAGCACCAAATCCAGCGAGCAGCATGGAGGCCATACTTACGGCACGGGCTAACTTGCGTCTTCTATTTGTTTGCATGTCCATCTCTACACCCCGCCAGATCATCAATATAAATCTGGGCAACAACTGTGATATTCAATCCTGCGAAACCTCTGACTAATTGCGAATACGTCATACCCGCTTCTAAAGCTTGTCTCCGCGAAGGCGGGGACGGGTACCCGGCAAAATCAGCAACCTGGATTTCGCCTTGCGTGGGAATGACGAACTAATCAGAGCCTCTTAAATAATGTTTTGTACGGCGCGGCCCGGCACGTGATACCAGGTACCGCGATACAGCAGTGCCAGGAACAACTCCGAGTCTCCCCAGCGAGCATCGAACTCGGTCAGCGGATCTGCGGCCTGGAATTCCTCCAGACTACGACCACCCCTGAACGCATCAGCCACATTTTTGTAGGCAACATCCAGCATGGCCGCCTGCGCCTGCAGATGAGCGAGCCCCAGGACCATGCCTTGCGAAGCGATCACTTTGGTTGCGTCGTTAGCACGCGCGATGAGGCCCGCCGTGGTTTTCTGCGCACCGCCGATCCAGCCACCTGTTACGTAGTCCAGCAATGGATACCCTTCACCGCCGACCATGTCGCCAGTCACGAGCACATTGGCACCCGTGAAATGCACATAAATATCGCCATCGGTATTGGCCTGACTGATGAAGCCGTATTCGATCACCTCATCACCGAGGTTCAGTGTGCCGGTTTTATAAATGGTCTGGTTGGCGCGCGTATCGGCGGGCATCGGCTCGTAAGTGTGATCCTGCCATTCGACGTAAAAGTCGGCGCCCTGCCAGAGGCGGGTATTTTCGTGCGCAATGATAGGCACACCTTGTGGCCCGAGCAGGTAATTGAGGCCGCAGTTTTCCGGACGCCAGTTGGTATTAAACAACGCACTGATCGGCTTGTTGCCAGTCAGGCTGTTGATCTGTGTAAGCAAGGCCTCGGCATTTTCCTGCAGGCCACCATTGATCACCACGACAGAGTCAGGACCTTCGGCGACAACAACATTACTGCCCGCACCACTGATGAGAGTGAGCTTGTCGCCAAGGCTGGTGGTGGTGAACCCGGTTTGCGCGATGGAAATCCCGGGCAATCCCATGATCACGACGGCCGCCGCCATGCCAAGCAAGATGTTTCGTCGATTCATCATAAGTTTTTGTAATACCTGTTAAAACAATGCTTTGCTATAACGGTTTGTAACAGCGAAAAGCGCAAGATTTAAGGAATGACAGCGATTCCGCTGCTCCAGAGATGCCGAAGTAGAGTCCCGTTCAGGCGAGGTTTAACTCGCCCTCTATATCAAGACCACCAGTTTATACTTCTTGCTTCAATCACCTCATTGATTGAAATCAGGTATCTGCAAACCTTTTTCCTGCAGATGCTGATCGTAGATACCTTCGCTGCAGGAATATTCCATGATGGGGGTTTCGGGTGACCATTTGAGGTTCCCCGTTACTGACACAGGCTGGGTATATAACCTGTCATCCGTCAGGGTCATCTGGTTGGTGATGTAGCGGGTAGTGATGCCATCTTCCGAGGTGCGGCTTTCAACGGTGAACCGTTCGGTGATTGTTGCTGTATCGGTATTGGGCAGCCGACGCATGTAGGGGTATTCGCGCAGGTTGGTAGTTTCTACTACCAGGGTTTCACCTTCCCAATGGCCAACCGAATAGCCCATTCCTGTATTCAGGATTGGCTCGGGGCGCGGTTTACCTTCCATGTAGATCTTGCGGTACTGGAAATAACCTTCCCAGAACATGTTGATGAAGTCATCAGTCTGCACGATCTCGATTGGAAACGGCGCTCCCCAGATACTGCGCGGCAGACCAGGAGCAACACACCAGCCACCCGGATCATCGTCGATCTCAAAAGCCGCCACATATTCATCGAAGAGTTTTTTGCCAAAGTCATTAAAAGGCAATTCTTTTGGTGACTGGCCAGGCCCGCCCGCTGGAAACCATAGGCCATTCAGGTCCACTTGCGCACTCGCAAACGAGCTGAAGGTTGTCAGTGCAAGCGCTGTAAACAGGGATGTCTTCATAGTTGGGCTTTAGCCTCCTCCATCATCAGAACCGGGCCGCAAGACAGCAGGAAAGTCAGAGCTTGATTGCTCGCCTTCGGGCTGCAACGCGGAGTAATAAAAGTCGGGATTGTGTTGTCTGGTTTCATCCTGCCGATACGGCCGGCATAACATTGAGTTCGCAAACGCCATGAAACAGAGCTGTTCGAGGACGCCAGTACTGCCGCACTCGAACCCCATATAACCAAGGGTTGTGTCAGCACTTTGATGATCTTGCGGGTGATTTTCAGGGAATGGAGCTCAGAGCCCAAGACAAGATAGCGATTGAAGTCACGCGCCACTTTACGTATGACCCGGACTGGCGAACACACCGCCAACAATCCTGAATGTTCGCGGCGTTTGCCGCATAGACCGGCCGTGATATTCATGGCCTCCCCCGTTATTATTTTTTTTGGTACGCCGCCGAGAAACACAGGCCGCGATTTGAGACTGACTGTAGCACAAGAGCCTGCGGAAACCCTAGAAGCCGGTGGTTAGCGGGGCGCTCGGCAAAGGCACTTTGAAACTTTGTATCGCGTGTGTTCGGCGCTCAGGGACAACTGCCATGTTGGCCGTGAAGCTCTGTTGCGCAGGAACCTTGTTGAGGTGCTTACCTTGTGCAGACAGTTCAGCATTTATCTCGGTCCGCTCTCTGGCGACCGATTGTTGCTGGACTGATATGAATTGCCCGTCCGGGTTGACATGAGCATCAGCACCCTCGCATATTGAGGCAACTATAAAAATAAGAAGTCGATATGTTGCGCAGGTTGGTCTTCCCCCTTTTTCTCGTTCACACCCTGCTCATTGCTGCCGCTGAGGACACTGAACATCCTCAGGATGTTTCCAGCATACGGCAAGCATATGCCACGAAAGGTCCTACGCCCGGATCTGCGCATAACCGACTGACACTCGAAGGTGAAACGCCTGTTGCTGTTTTCAACACGCGCTATCAGGCCGACTACTGCCTGTCATTTGGACCGTCGACCGCGATGCCGTCGATCCACGGCAATCCGCTCGAAATCACCCATTCGGATCAACGCATTACGATGGTCCCCGAACCAGGGCAAATCGGGCGTATCCATCAATCAAACGACCGCCAGGTTACAACGCGGCCGCCAGCAAAACATTCTTAACGAGACACTGATATGGCTGAACCCGTTCTTTTTCCCGACATCGATCTTTATAGAGATTGGGGCGCGCCGATGCGCGTCGAAAGTGAAATGCGCGACCTCGAAGTTATTCACGGCGCCGTTCCACTCGATCTCGATGGTCGCCTGTATCGCTGTGGGCCTGATCGACAGTATCCACCCATGTCAGGCAACGACATCTTTATCGATGGCGAAGGCATGGTTCACAGCTTCACGTTCAAGAATGGCCATGTTGATTATCGCAGTCGCTGGGTACGCAATGAGCGTTACCTGTTGCAGGAAGCCGCGCGCCGCTCGCTGTTTGGCCGTTATCGTAATCGTTATACAAATGATCCTTCCGTTGCGGGCAAAAATCAGACGACCTCGAACACCAGCATAATCTGGCATGCAGGCAAACTGCTGGCGCTGAAAGAGGATTCTCTGCCGACTGAATTAAACCCCGATTATTTCTTCGTCGAGGGTGAACACAACTATGCTGGCAAAGTCAGCTCGGTGAGCCTGTCGGCACATCCGAAGCTGGATTATGCGCGCAATGAACTCATTACCTTTTCATACCAGGCTCAAGGAGATGGCACGACAGATTTTGTTTTCTATGTCATCGGACCTGACGGCAAAGTAGCGCACCAGATTCCACTGACGATGCCGTATGCAGGCATGGTGCACGACTTTGCTATTACTGACACTCATCTTGTTGTGCCGTTTTTCCCATTGATTACCGATATGGATGTCGTAAAAAAAGGTGGGCCTTATTATCAATGGCATGGCGACAAGGAATGCCATGTTGCGATTGTGCCGCGCCGAGGCCTTGCGAGCGAAGTGCGCTGGTTCAAGGGTCCATCCTGCAGCGCAGGACATATGATGAATGCATTCAACGACGGCAGTGTGTTGCACCTTGATCTGTGTCTGTATGCAGGAAACTGTTTTCCGTTTTTTCCAAGCGCGGACGGCAGTGCGTTTAAACCAGGGCCACCGATGCTTACGCGACTTAGTTTTAATCTGGACGGTGTAGAACCTGGCTTTTCATCCAGAATGCTTGGCACACAGTCGTGCGAACTGCCGCAAATTGACGAGCGCTTTAATGGCAAGCCGTATCGCTACGGTTATACCGTTTGTTATCAACCGCCGCGGCGCACAAGTCGGCTCGGCGTATGGGATTTGCAAAAAGGGGAAATCACGTACTGGGAGCCCGGCCCGGATTCTGCAATCCAGGAAGCCAAGTTTGTGCCTAAGGGACCTGGCGAAGGTAATGGTTATTTACTTGTTCCGGTGAATCGGCTGACCGAGATGCGCAGCGACCTCGCGATTCTGGATGCGAGAGATGTTACTGCCGGACCCATTGCATTAATCAAGTTGCCGATTCGAATGCGTTCGACATTTCATGGATGCTGGGTGCCCGCTGCAACACTCAGAAGCGGTTCATATTCGTATCCTTGATCAGAGCGATGGGCCGGCTCTGGTTATAGAGGGTGATTTATTCTCCACGCCCAAACCGCATGATGAAATTTCTGATTTCTGATTTCTGATTTCTGATTTCTGATTTCTGATTTCTGATTTCTGAT
>JAZKES010000075.1:0-2627 GCA_040386995.1 Pseudomonadota bacterium
GTTTCACCGTACCACTGTGGCACCGCTTCGCCGAGACGCGGCACGCCACCGGAGGCAACATCGTCCATGATGAAATCGCGACCGATGTACACGTTGGTGATGAAGTTGCGCACAACGCCCGCGAGTATCTGGACCATGTCGGGTGTTGCCATGATGTTATGTTCCCACACCGCAGCCATGTGCCAGCGGCGCATGAAACCTTCGGGCCAGCAATAGGTCGAAGGCCAGATGGCAGCATTGGTGTTGACCTGGTGGTAATACTCCTGAACCGTACGTTCCTGATATTTTGGCGTGAGCAACGACAAGATGGTCGGGATCTGGTTGTGACGCATCCAATACCAGTTCTGGTGATCAACAGAAAACAGCGGACGTTCGTAAATGCCATTCCATTCTGCAGCGGGAAAATCCTTGAAGGTGTATTTGTTCGGACCACCACGTTTACGCGTCTCTTCCATCAACGCTTCGTAATGTTCCTGTGCGGTCGCAAAACCGTAGGGGCTGATGATGGCTTCGCGCGGATAGTCGTTGTCGCAATGACCCCAAACGCCGTCGGCAGGATCCTGGCTCAGAATAAGTGGATTACCAATCAACGCGCCCCATTGTTCTTCAGTGGAATAACCACTCGTGCAGCGGAAATAACGTTGGTCGGTCCATAACGCGCGATCAGCGTAAAAATCTTTGGTGGTGAAGATATCGATCGGTAGTGGTTCGATACCTGCCGGCAATTCACCCGGCCGAAAACCATTCACCTGTTGTTGAGCTGGTTGCCCTGGTGTTGGCGCCTGTGGTGCTTGACCGGGAATAAAACCACGCATCCAGTTGGGGCCAACAACCGGTGTCTCCCTAACATCCGCCGCTAATGGCTTGCCACGCCCGACACTTTCGAAGCCGATGTCCGGCATACGCTGCGCTAGCGTCGGCATCGTTGCAGAGAGGGCCAGGGCGGCCATAAGAATACGTAGTTTGTTCATTCCAGGAACTCCTTAAAAGGATTGTTATAGGCTGCATTTGCCGAGCAGAAGTGCGGGACACTTCAGTATGAACAACGCAGACAGTTTTTATTGTGCTTGCAAGGGGATTGAAGCATAAACAGCCGGACTGGAAACGTCCATCGCTGCACCGATTTATTATGAAAGTGATGCCTGATCGGTCGGGATGATTCGGTCGAATACAAACTTGATTCTAAATACACCTCCGTGATTAAACGAAGCCGATCAGTTGGAACATGAGTCCCGCGCCGCACACTTTCCATCAATGATCAGAACGCACTCTTCACGACACCACCGTCCACGCGCAGCGCAGCGCCAGTGGTTGCGGATGAAAGTGGGCTGGCGATGTACGTGACGAGGGACGCTACTTCTTCGGGGGTGGCAAACCGTTTGATGAGTGATGTTGGGCGTACCTTGTCGAAAAATTCCTTTTCAAATTCACCAAAGGATTTGCCATCAGCTTTGGCGAGTGCGTCGACAAAGTCTACGACGCCACGTGATTTGGTCGGCCCCGGGAGCACGCTGTTCACCGTAATGCCAGTGCCCGCAACAGCTTCGGCAAGTCCGCGCGCTACCGCAATCTGCGCAGTCTTGGTCATGCCGTAATGAATCATCTCGGACGGAATCTGGACCGCGCTTTCGCTGGAAATAAAAATGATTCGTCCCCAGTTCGCGCGCCTCATCGCTGGCAAACACAAACGCGCGAGGCGCACTCCACTCAACACGTTGATGTCGAAAAACCGCATCCAGTCTGCATCGGGAATATCCTCAAAAGCCTTCGGTTCGAAGATGCCAAGATTGTTTACCAGAATTTCAATGTCAGGATATTGCTGCAGGAGTTTCTCGGCAGCTTCAGCTGTGCTCAGATCACCAGCGAATCCATAAACTTCGGCACGCGAAGTCGCTTTAATTTTTTCCACCGCCACATCTACTGACGCCTGCCCACGTCCATTGACAATGACACGTGCGCCTTCAGCAGCAAGAGCAGCAGCAATTGCAAAACCGATCCCGGCAGTGCTGCCAGAAACCAGTGCGAGTTTTTTGTTGAGTTTTGTATCCATCGGAATATTCCTTTTGAAAAACTTAGGGGGTTATTGTGAGGGGCTCACACTACTGAACACCGATTCATAGTGTTGCACTACAGGAAATGGATCGTAGTAATGATGCAGCAATGACCGCCATTCCTGATATTGCGGCGAACCCCGAAAGCCGATTGTGTGATCTTCCAGCGTGCGCCAATTCACGAGCAGAATGTAGCGGTTCTTCTGTTCTATACAATGTTGTAACTCATGCGAAATGTATCCGTGCATGCCTGCAATAATTCTCTGCGCATCTTCAAAAGCTTTTTCGAAGCTCTGCTCCATGCCGGGCTTTACATCCAATATCGCCACTTCAAGTATCACCGCATTCTCCTATGCATTGGAACGTCACGATTGATTTAGTTGCGGGATACTTATTTCTATTCGACATTGAGGTTGGAGGAAGTCAAACACGTAATCCACTAGCGAAGGAAATGACTCACCAGAAAGAGTCGTCCTGACGCTCACTCACAGCGCGCACGCGATACCTGGCAATCTTGCTAACGAGTTCCTCTGGCACTGGTTTGTTGTAAGGAAGCTGCAGAAAGTTATCGGTTGT
>JAZKES010000076.1:0-5132 GCA_040386995.1 Pseudomonadota bacterium
GCGAGTTTGCCAACGTTTCCATCGGTGCCGGGCATCATGAACCAGTCACGATTTACCGCCGCACCACCACCGCCTTCGACGAATTCAATTTCGGTAGCACTCTGGCGCAGGCAACTCTGACTCAATGGCAACACAAGCCGGCCAGACCCCGGGTGGTAACTCATTGCATGCCAGTTCTTGCCACCGGCGGAAGAGGGGCACACTTCGAGCTCGTCACCGAAGCCTGATTCGATTACGTCGGCGCGATATTGAGGCCGCCCGGTTTCCGGATCAAACGAGGAGAACGCATTCTGGAACACGGTCTCCTTATGCGCGATGTATTTGCCGGTTTCGCGATTGAGTTTCCAGAGGATGCCGTGTTTGCCCGCAGAAAAAACCAGCTTCTCACCATCAACATCGATCAGCACACGTTCGAACACTTCATCGAGGTCGAATACTTCGCCCGGCACATGCTGGTAGTACCACTTCAACTGACCGGTATCTGCATCAAGTGCGAGTGTTGAATTGGAATACAGCGCATCGTCGAACACTGTCATGCCGCGACTGACTGGCATCCACGGTTTTGGTTGCGAAACACCGATGTATACGGTGTTGAGAGTCGCATCGTAAGTCGGCGTGATCCACGTATCGTTGCCTGCGCGAAACATGTCGTCGACACCACCCCAACTGTCGCCGCCAGTGGTACCGGCCCTCGCGACCGTTTCGAATTTCCAGAGCAGGCTGCCATCGTCAGCATTCCACGCACTCACGTAACATTTTTCGGGCCGGAAGCGCAGGCAATTGCCCATGCCCGTGAACACCTTGCCGTTCGCAACCATCGGACCACTCGAGTTGCCGAAGCCTTCACCATTGTTTGCAGTCCAGATGGCAGTGCCGGTTTGCGCGTCGAGTGCGACAATCCTGCCATCCGGTGTGTTAACGATAATTTTGTTTTCGTAGATCGCCATCCCACGCATTGCACCGGAGCGACCACCAAGGCTGTGCTCCCAGATTAACTCGCCCGTGTCCGCTGTGAGTGCCTGCACCTTGTTGCCCGGGTTGTAGATATACATGATGCCGTCGTGCACAACCGGCGACACCTGGCTCGCGCCATCCTGGCCAAGTGCCCATACCCACTGCAGTTGCAGACCATCGACGTTACTGCGATCAATTTGCTCCAGCGCGCTGTAACTATGCGCACTCTGGTTGCCACGAATCATCAGCCAGTCATCAGGCGAAGGATTCAGCAACATCGCGTCTGTTACAGCTCGATAGTTCGGCACCGTGCCTTCGACAGTAACACCCGTAGGACCTTCCGCCTCAGCACCCGCGAGTGGCACCGCAAAATTTGCGGGCGGCCCCGAGGTTGTGAACTGGCTGATCAAGGCCGGTGAATCCGCAACCAACACATTCGCGCCTGTTTCGCCGCCATTTGCCGACAAAATAAACGCAGCGAGATCGACATACGTTTGCTGCGGCAAACCACCAACATTCGTGGGCGGCATTGCCGTGCGCATCGCGGTGATCAGTTCAGCGACCGAGCGATTATTCCAGCTGCTCGTAAAAGCAGGTCCACGCAAGGCTGCAATGGGACCAGACCCGCTCAAGTCATTCTGATGACAACCCTGCGCGCAGTTGGCTTGATAGGCTGCCAAACCCGCAGCTACTTGCACCTCGGTAAAACCAGCCTGCGTTTCAAGATCGACTTGCGCGAATGCTGCGGAAGCCGGAACAAGTATGGCGAGAACGAAGGAGGAAATTTTGTTGCGCGGAACGGGAGATGGAACTGTCTTGCGATAGGCTGTTTTCTGCATGATCTTCTCGTATTGTTATTGGTTTGACGGAATTCCAGACAGCGTCCTGCACGTGTTCTAGTGAACTGTCGTTGCGGGCAGCGGCAAGATCATATTCCGCGAATATGGAAACAACCAAGACATTCTTTGTAGCGGGTGATTTGCGATGGGTGATCTGCAATAGGTGATTCGCAACAAAAAATTTGTATTGCGCGGGTTCACAGTGCTCAAGTGAATGCGAACGTATTTGCTGAGTCGCAGTGACACTTACGACAGTGAGATTTTTCCAATTGAGGAAAAATCATTGCACTAGTGAATGTAAACCCGCGGAACTACAGTGCAGTTGAGCAAAACCTGTTCAGAAACTGGATTGCGTACAGCAAGACGTTACGCTGTATTAGCGATCGTATAACAACATGCGAAGCAACAGCATCCGTTACGGTTGCAGCATATCTGTCTTGAACGAACGATCATCGCAGTTGTAAGTTTCGAACGGCAGCGGCGACACGTACAACGTATCGCGACCGCGACTCACGCCGGTCCAGTACACACCATCCACGGCTTCGTACTCCCGCACCATCGCACCGTTGGCTGGGTCTAGTGAAAAACGCTCGACCACACGCATCGCATCACTGTGTGGCGTGTTTGCATCGGCAGACAGGATGCCTGGCAGGAAACCTTGCGTTTGTACGACAAGCACATCATTTTCCCAGCGGCCTATCGAATAACCTGTACGACTCGGTGCGAGATCGGCCGGAAAATTCTGCTGATCCAGATGAATCGTACGCTCCATGTTCATGAGGCCGTAGG
Source organism: Pseudomonadota bacterium (assembly GCA_040386995.1). Classification (GTDB taxonomy): domain Bacteria; phylum Pseudomonadota; class Gammaproteobacteria; order Pseudomonadales; family Pseudohongiellaceae; genus CAILUG01. The sequence goes on from JAZKES010000076.1 coordinate 2,583, forward strand.
TGAGGTGGATTTCAGTTTCGGTCTGGCGGATGCGATTGATCGGATTGTCGAAACTCCAGTCGAACATGATGTTCGTCGATTCACAATTGAGGCGCGGATTGTCGCTCGAGCCGCCATCAAAATCTGCGATCGCCGCACGACCAGCATCGGTCAGCGGCAGCGGTGAAGGACGTTTCCATGTTGTTGCGAGTGGATCATCGGAAAATGATTCTGGTGTGCCGCGCGAACCCTGAAACGCTCTGCCACCCGTGGGTAACTGGCCCGGTTCAAACTGGTCGGCCACACCGAGCGGTACCAGGGTGCCGCTAAGGCCACGAGGATCTGTCATCACCACCTGTTCTGCGGCCCAGTCACCGTTGATGTCAGGAACGCCATCGGGCAAACGTTTCACTTCGATGGCCTGGCGTACATTTCGTTCGGCTTCCACGAGTTGACCGTAACGTTCCATCATGTTGCCGTTCGCAAACAGAATGGAGCCCATATAACAGGTGTTTTCCTCGAAACGATCGGGTGATCCAGTGATGGTCACTTTCGAGCCGATCTCGAACATCTCCTGTGTCCAGCCCGAGCGGCGCAGGGCAGTGCCACCGCGCAGCTCACACTTCCATTTGGTTACTGCGCCATTTGCGTCAGCCACGTCGACGTAGATCCACGAATGCGGATTGATCATCGCGATGTCCGCAATGGTGCCTTCCACTGTCAGGTCGATGTTCAGATTGAAGTTGGCGAGTCCGTGATGGGCGGACGCAGGCAACGCTGCAAGAAGCAGGACAAGTGAACCCAGGCGGTTGAAATGGAATGACATGAGGTGGCTCCTGATTATGATTTTTGTTATGTGAGCTAATGCGAAACGTAACACAGACTATACCGCCGCGACCAAACGTTTGTCATGCCGCGGCGACGTTTTCGGAGAGAGCACGATTCAATGCAAAGGTAATTAATACCCCCAACAACCTCACAAAATTATTCCGCTTGATTACCGACAATCCTATACTGGTCGCTGCCTGAATCCAGCCTGGAGTGTTGCATGATCTTGTTCGGTTCTTCAGTTTCCCCCTACGTGCGTAAAGTGATGATGTATGCCGCCGAGAAGGGCATTGCGTTTGAAAGCAGGCCAGTATCGCCGCATTCCGATGATCCTCAGTTTGTTGCAATCAGTCCGCTCGGGAAAATTCCCGCGTTGCAGGATGGTGACTATTCGCTGGCCGACTCTTCCGCGATCATCAATTATCTCGAAGCGAAACATCCGGAAAATCCGCTGATTCCGCTTGAACCAAGAGCGCGCGGCAAAGCGGTCTGGTTTGAAGAGTATGCCGACACGGTGATGTTCCCGGTCGGCTCGGTGATTTTTATCAATCGAGTGGTGTTGCCCAAGTTGCGCAAAGTGGACGGCGACTATGCAAAGGCCGATGAGTTCGCAGCGAAACAAGTGCCACCGCTGTTTGCGTATCTTGAAAGTGTTGTGCCAGCCGAAGGCTTTCTGCTCGGTGATGAACTTTGCATCGGTGACATTGCGATCACTTGTGTGTTGATCAATCTTCGCCACGGTGGAGTCGATATTGATGCTGCGCAGTATCCTGGTCTCGCTGCGTATTTCGCACGGCTCTCTTCGCGTCCTTCTGTCAGAGGGTTGATCATTGCCGAGCGACGGTTTCTGAGCAGCTTGTAAATTCAACGCTGAAATTCCCGCGCAAGAACACCGTAAGAAGTATTCTTGCCGCACTTGTAAACAGGGCCTGATGACCCTTTGCCGAACCGTCCGGTACCACGCATACAAGCCACAATTCGTTGCACAAAATTGCCACCATTTAGCCGGAAGTGCGGTGTTATCATTTCCTCGTTTGGCGCACTACATCGCGCCAACGTGTTGGCTAGCCAGATTCACTCCAGGCCAAGCTATCGGCATACACCGCCGCATATATTCATAATTCAAAAGTTCGCAAGCAAGGGGAAACCGATGAAACTGACACGTGTTATTTCAGCCAGCGCAGTCGCGTTTTTTCTGCTGGCATCACAATCCGGTTTTGCACAAAGCGAACTTACCGTTGCAGTCATGAATGGCCAGCAGGATTTAGTGACAGATCTGCTGCGCCGCGAAGCAAACGTCAATCAGGTTGAAGCGGACCAATCGACAGCGCTGCAGTGGGCCGTCTATAACGAAAATCTCGCCATCATCAAAGACCTCGTAAAAGCGGGCGCGGATCTGAATTTTGCAAACAGGGAAGGTATTACGCCGTTGATGCTCGCGGCACAGGCCGGCAATGAAGAGATCACCGAATTTCTGCTCGATAAAGGCGCCGCCGCCGATTACACATTGGCGAATGGTGAAACACTGCTGATGATGGCCGCGCGTACCGGCGACACCGCTACCATCGAAGTGATCCTCGATCATGGTGCCGATATCAATGCCAAAGAAAATCTACGCGGCACCACCGCGCTGATGTGGGCTGCTGCCAACACCAATGCGGATGCAGTCAGCCTGTTGATCGAGAAGGGTGCGGATATGGCACTACATTCCAACACGGTGAATCCGGGTCGTGGTCCTTACCT
>JAZKES010000076.1:5232-25502 GCA_040386995.1 Pseudomonadota bacterium
CTGCATTTTGCGGTTCGCGAAGGTGATCCAGAATCGGTAGCAGCGTTGATCGACGCAGGCGCAGACGTGAATCAAGTCAGCGAATTTGGCTGGACACCACTGTTGATTGCAAGCCAGAACCGTTTCTATCAGCTCGGCAAATATTTACTCGATCATGGCGCCGATCCAAACATCGCCAATGGTGGCGGCTGGAACCCGCTGTACATTGCCACCGATAACCGCAACATAGAAGGCGGTGACTATCCCACACGCAAACCTGATATGGACCATCTCGAATTTATCACGGCCTTGCTTGACGCTGGCGCCGATCCAAATATTCGCATGGCATCCAGCACAGAGACCCGCACGATCTTTACGCATCAATGGCTCAACGAAGCCGGCGCAACGCCATTTCTGCGCGCAGCACAGTCAAGCGATCTGCAGCTCATGCGTCTGCTGCTCGAAAGAGGCGCTGATCCGAACAGTTATACCGACGAAGGTGTGACACCGCTGATGGTCGCATCCGGCATTGCGTGGGTGGAAGGTGTTACGTTCGAATGGTCGAAGGAGGCGAATGCCGAAGCCGTTGCGATGCTGCTGGAGCTTGGTAATGATCCGAACACACAGGACATGGAAGATGGCAGGACCGCAATGATGGGTGCCGCACACAAGGGCCGGCCGGAAATCATCCAGATGCTTGTTGACGCTGGCGGGGATCTTGCGTTGCGTGATATCGGCAGCCGCGATTCCTTGAACAAACTGCTCGGGGCTACGTGGCAAGCCGTCGACTATGCGGAAGGACTTGTGCGAGTTGGCGTGCAATCGGCAGTTGAACAACCGGAAGCCGCTGCGCTGATCCGCAAAATCATGAAAGAGAAGGGCATGGAAGTTCCGCCTACGGGCAGAACACTCGACTCGATCTGCGTGGGTGCAGGCTGCAGTCGAATCCCGTAAATTTACGAAATACGCCGGCACAACTGGACTGTGTGCCGGCATGATGTCCTCCCGCCCCTGTGCAATTTCCACCGCTAACCCTGTAAAAATTACCCGCGCCGCTTCCTTCCTTTAGTCTCTTTCTTACGCCATCCATCCGCTACTTCTTGTCATCCGGCCGGTATAAATTGCAGTGTATGTTATCCACTGCCGGGCGGTTTCTAGCGTAATTACGCGCCAAACCATGGCTGTCCTCAACTCATGCGGTGAAATCCACAACTGCATTCTGAAACTATGCACAGGATATCCCGTAGTTCGTCCCTCCATTTTTTCATTTCAGTTTTTCACGTTCACTGGCACACGCATTGCTTTATTTAAATGGAAAGAAAGGGAAGTCAGTACCAAGTTAACAAGGAGTCGGTAAAGACGTTTGTAATTTTTACTCACCAGGTTTGCCGACAAATATTTTGCAAACCGCGACTGAATTATGCAGAAGTCGCCTAAATGTGCCCTCAATGAAAATAGCCCAGATTGCACCGTTGTATGAATCAGTTCCTCCCGCCACCTACGGCGGCACCGAGCGAGTAGTTGCTTATTTGACCGACGCACTTGTTGATGCAGGCCACGACGTGACGTTATTCGCTTCTGCAGATTCGCTTACGAAGGCGAAGCTGGTTCCGTGTTGCCCACGTTCGCTACGCACCGACCCTGCTTGTATTGATCCAGTGGCAAGGCATGTACTGCAGATCCAGGAAGTGGTCGAACGCGCAGCAGAATTCGACATAGTCCATTTCCATATCGATTACATGCATTTTCCGCTCACGGGCAAACAAGCGTTCCCGTATGTCACAACCTTGCACGGCCGTCTCGATATTGCCGATCTGCAACCTTTGTACAACAAATTCAACAAGCAGCCTGTTGTGTCGATTTCCTATTCGCAGCGCTTGCCGTTGCCGCAGGCGTATTGGGTGGGCAATGTGTATCACGGCCTGCCGATGAATTTGTATAAACAAGGTAAAGGTGATGGTGGGTATCTGGCCTTTATTGGCCGTATATCGCCCGAGAAAGGCGTTGATCGCGCAATTGAAATCGCAATCAAGGCTGGCAAGAAACTTCGCATTGCAGCAAAAGTTGATCGCGCAGATGAACGCTATTTTGAAAGTGATATAAAACATCTACTCGCTCACCCGCTCATCGAATTCATCGGTGAAGTGGACGAGGTGAACAAGTCTGCATTGCTGGAAGGTGCAGAATGTTTATTGTTTCCTATCGACTGGCCGGAGCCTTTCGGCATGGTCATGATAGAAGCAATGGCGTGTGGCACACCCGTGCTTGCGTTCGGCCGGGGCTCTGTACCGGAAGTTATAACAGATGGTGTGTCGGGTTTTATCGTGGAGTCGGTGGAAGAAGCACTCGCAAAACTTCCTTCCGTTATCCGGATGTCTCGCCAACAAGTACGCGCACATTTCGAAACACGTTTCAGCGCAGGTCGCATGGCGCAGGATTATTTGAAGGTGTATCTCAAGCAGATAAATGCGAGCAGAACGATTTCCGTGCAACTTGGGCAGTCGCGCCAAAATCCAGCGAAGGAAAGCTCTCAGGGCTACAGGGAAGACCAGCCTGTATCCCGAAGCATTATCTGATAATCATCGTGGTGGTATTTCACGGCAAATAAAACCAACACGCAGTAAGCGAGGTCTAAACAACCTATTCCCTGAACCTCCTCTTTCTGAGGACAAAAACATATTTTTTCGCGTTTCAACATTTTTATTCAAAGGGCAAGCCGATGAATGACCAGATACAGCTAAGCGAAGAACAATCATTTGAAATCATTGCCGAAGGCACCGGCAGCATCACAGAAGGCAAGAGGGTGCTTAACCACTCCAATACGTTTGGCGTATTTAATACACACGGTGATATCGGTACCAGACGTAATGAAAGCCTGCAGGGTATCTATCACAAGGGGACACGTTTCATAAACAAACTCCAGCTCAGGCTCAACGGTCAGTGTCCCGTGCTGTTGGGTTCAACAATAAAAGAGCAGAACGAAATGCTCGCGGTTGATTTAACCAACTCGCAGATGACCGATAGCGCCGGCAATATTATTCCGCATGGCCGGGTGCATCTGCTGCGTAGCAAGTTCATCAGGGATGGCGGTTGTTATGAGGAAATTGCGTTTGCGAACTATCACAGTGAACCAGTGAGCCTTGAGCTGTCAGTAGAACTCGATGCGGACTTCAAGGACATCTTCGAACTGCGCGGCGCAACCCGCACTGCGCGTGGCAAAATTTCTTTGGACGGCCCTCAGCTCGCCTACACAGGTCTGGATAATATAAAACGCTGGCTTGAAGTGGAGAGTCATCCGCGTAACCAGGCAGGCGATAGTCGCCGTATCTTGTACAAAATCAAACTGGCGCCAAATGAAAAACACCGGATTCAGTATGCGCTCAAATTCCATATCGACAATGAAATGGCGCCGAACTCGTACGAAGCGGCAAAACTCAAACTGATTGATGATCTCTCTTACCACAAGGAAGTCATGGCCGGTGTGCGTGCATCGAACGAGCAGTTTACGCACTGGCTCAACCGGTCGCGCACCGACCTGATTTCACTGCTGGCAAACACCGATGCCGGGTATCGTTATCCGTATGCGGGAGTGCCCTGGTTCAATACTGCGTTCGGTCGCGACGGCATTCTCACCGCGTACGAGACGCTCTGGCTCGCACCTGCAATCTCTCGCGACGTATTGCTATTTCTTGCCGCGAATCAGGCAACGGAAACCGATCCCACGCGCGATGCCGAGCCCGGCAAAATCCTGCATGAAATGCGCGATGGCGAAATGGCAAACACCAACGAAATTCCGTTTCGCAAATATTACGGGACCATCGATGCGACGCCATTATTCATCGTGCTCGCGGGTGCCTATTATTTGCGCACCAACGATCTGAAGACTATCGAGAAACTGTGGCCAAACATTGAACGCGCGCTCAGCTGGATCGATGAATACGGCGACACCGACAAAGATGGTTTCGTGGAATATGCGCAAAAAGCGCACAACGGACTCAATAATCAGGGTTGGAAAGATTCGGATGATTGCATCAGTCACGCGAATGGTGAACTCGCACAATCCCCGATCACGTTGTGTGAAGTACAGGCGTATGTCTACGACGCAAAACAGAAAGCAGCAATGATGGCAGAAGCACTCGGTAAATCTGTGTTGGCAGTGCAACTGCAGAAGCAGGCCGATACACTCAAGGAAAAATTCAACGCCACGTTCTGGGACGAAGAGCTGCAATGTTTCGTGCTTGCACTCGATCGCGACAAAAAACCCTGTCGTGTGAAATCGTCGAACGCGGGTCAGTGTCTGTTGTCAGGCATTGTCGACAAATCCAAAGCAGCTGGTCTTGCCAAAACCATGCTCAGCGAAGAGATGTTCTCTGGTTGGGGTATTCGCACACTCGCGAGTGATGCACCGCGTTATAACCCGATGTCGTATCACAACGGTTCTGTGTGGCCTCACGATGTGGCATTGATTGCAGCGGGCCTTGCGCGTTATGGCTTCAAGGATGAAGTGCTCAAGATAATGGCGGGCTTGTTCGATGCTTCGCTGTTTATTGAGTTCCAGCGACTGCCCGAACTCTTTTGTGGCTTTGCGCGCAGAAAGGGCGAGGGGCCCACGGATTATCCTGTGGCGTGTTCACCCCAGGCCTGGTCGGTTGCGTCCGTTTTTATGATGCTGCAGGCGTGCCTGTGTATGGAGATCGATGCGACCAGACGTGTTATCACATTCCATAACCCACAGTTGCCCGAGTATCTCAATTACGTGCTGATCAGTGATCTGTCAATTGGTTCGAGGCGCGATATCAGCATCGAGATATATCGTTACGCTACTGACGTGGGGATCAATATCACTGGCAAGCCCGATGACTGGAATGTGATCATCTACAAATGATTGTTGATGCGGGACCGGCGGCGAACACACTTAAATGCTCAGCCCACTTTGCAACATCAGCGATCCATATGGCTGAATTGACTGCAGTGCCATGCAACCCCACGAGTGGTGGTGCATCCTGAAGACCACTCATGGATTACAAATGTGTCGCCTTGGCTGATCGGTACGTAAAACTGCGTACTGGGCACTGGCCGGTGCGCCAGCAATTTCCGGCGCATGGCCTTGACCATTTGTGCTCCCTCGACGGTTTTAAATAGATACCACTCATTGTGGCTGCTCTGCGTAAAGGTTGATGATATGCAGCAGTCCTATCGTGGTTTCGATGCTCCCGGTAACGATAATTTTCAGGCGCGCGTTGGTTTCGTCATAAATCGAATCAACGCGCAAAGGAGTGGTGTCATCCTTGGGGCCATTGGTTACCGCCATCAGTGCGTTGGTAATGCGATTGGCTACGTCCATGCTGATGACATCGATCTGCGTGACACTCGCCACTTCCGCAAAACGCTTGCGCGGTACCGGAGCATGGGCCGCGGCTGGCGCCGGCACACCTGTAAAAGCTTCGAGATCTCCCTTGGTAATGCGGTACTGCTTGCCAATTTTCACCGCCTTGATGCGGCCGTCACGAACGTAACCGCGCACCGTCCTGACGTGTAGGCCAAGAATCTGGGCTACTTTTTCTACTGTATAAAGTTCCTGGGTCATGATCTTCTCCGTTATCCTTACCTTTTTATCTTTAAAATACCTTTTTATTTATCACAATAAATACACTTAAGTAATTAAAGGTAATAATAGGTAATAATAGGTAATAACGAAGGATTCAGCAAGTCTCGTTTTGAGCCTGCAGTGGCAGGATCCTGCAAGGTGGTTTCTGCGCATTTCGTCATTCCCGTGAACGCGGGAATCCATGTAGTTGTGCGCGCTCTATCCCGTCAATTGCGGCCATACACATCAACTACTCAGACGTGGTCCTGCATATCTTGCAGAAATCGGAACGGTATCGCGCTCGCTGATGCCCAGTGTGAAGGGGAGTCGCCCGTTACCAGCGACAATCACCCGAGTCCTTGATTGACCCGCCAGCGCGGCAACACTTTCGACCCGGCGAGCCGCGAATGCCTGACCATACAAATCGAGTCAAAAACCGGTGACTTCTGTTAGTCAGACCTCGCATAACAAATTCACTCGGCCAATCCGGTCGCGCTCATCAGGTAGTTGGGTGCGTATTGAGACGGCAGGGCATATCTGTATCTATCGATCATTTATGTGACCAAATCTGAACTTTTGGTCTCGAATTGGAGCACGCAGGCACTTTAATTCTAAAGTCACATCAACTATTTGCCGTTACTTGTTCAGCTAAGTGGTCAAGCTAGTTCGCATCAAACGATCGACCCTAAGCAGATTAAACCCACTTTCGAGGATTAGCTCATGAAGAAAACGATTAGAACAACCCTGGCTTTGTCAGCCTTGTTTGCAGTGTCAATGCCGCTTACCCAAGCTGCTGATATTGCCAACCAGTTTACAGTGTCCGTGACCTTGTCTTCACAATGCAGAGCAAAGGATGACGATACAAAAACACTGGATTTTGGTACCTACACCGCATTTAGTGCTTCAGCAGTAGATGCAACACCGATTGATATCGAGTTCGAATGTACTCGTGGTCTTGCGCCATCCAGCGTTGCATTTGACGCTACCAACGGCACCGCAATTGGTGGTGGTGTTATTGCTGGCCTGAACTACGACATGGAATTTGATACCGCTGTAGTGACTGATGGTGACGAGGCTACCGAAGTAGCTGGTGAAATCGGTACCGCCGACCTGCGCAGTTATGAAATAACCGCGAGCATGGCTGCATTACAGGCTGGTACAGATGGCGCAACTGATAACCATACCCGTACGTTGATCGTTAGCTACTAAGAACACTCGTCCGGTTTACCGGAGAGGAATTGGTACTATCGATTCTGTGTTATCGATTCTGTGTTATCGAAAGCTTCGTTGTTTCGTCGGTTGCTTAAGGTTGTCACACAAGCCTTTGTAGTCAGTAACTGACAAAACAGCGGCAATAACAGAACCATAAAGTTCGATTGATAGATTTGCAGTTCGGCCGACAACAATGATCGGCTGCATAAATAGCGTTAAATGGGGTGAATTACGTATGTTCAAGACATCAGGCAAAGGAAATAAAGCATTGGCTTTGCCATTCAAACTGGCAGCACTTGTTGTTTGTGGATTATGTGCGCAGGCAGACGCCGGCGAGTTTACGATTTCCCCAATTCGCATCTACATGAATCCCGAAGATCGCGCAGTTGCGATCACCATCAACAATGAAGGTGATCAGCCACTTGTTATGCAAGCTGACCTCTACACCTGGAGCCAGGATCTTGAGGGCAACGAAGTGCTGGAGTTGTCGGAAGACATTTTTCTGTCACCGCCTATCATCAAGCTTGAGCCCAATGGTCGACAGGTAGTCAGGCTTGCACGCCTGAACAATGCTGCGCCAACCGAACAATTAACGTATCGCCTTATCGCGCGTGAAATACCTGAAGCCGCGGCACCCACTGACGGTGCGCAGGTCCAGATCGCACTCGCACTTTCGCTACCGATCTTTATCACGCCGCGAAATGCGAAGAGTGAACTCGCTTGCACGTTTGACCAGGCATCCACCAGTTCACACGTAGTCTGCGAAAATGTTGGTACTGCCTACGCTCAGCCACGAGCAATGGTACTGAGCGATGCCGAAGGCCAGACACTTGCAGAACTACAGCCCGCCAGTTACATACTGCCTGGTATAAAAATGTCCTATGACTTGCCCACCGACAGCATTGCCAGTGGAGCAGACAAGCTCCAGGTGACGCTCGACGATAACTCGCAGGTTATGTTCGACATTAGTCCGGAATGATGTGTTGTGGGTGGCTTCAGGCTAAATAGAAGCCCATCCACCTCCGGAATCTGCGCTCTTCTCCTCACTTCATTGCTGGGGAGTTTTCCTGTTGATTGTGCCTTTGCAGCAAACGAGGCGGTTCCGCAAATTGCTGCAAGCACCGTTTCGGAAGCGGTGGATACCGTTAGTTTGACCGACGCACTTCCAACACCTCCACTGTCTTCAACGCCTGCGTCTACCGACGACCACATCGTGCCATTCGACGTTACCGTTAACGGGGCCGACGAAGGCACCTGGCTATTTGTTGAGCGGGATGAAGCACTGTATGCAACGGTTGATGCTTTCGAGGAATGGCGCGTAGTAATCGACGAGACGATCGAGCCTATCGTATTTCGTGGCACGAACTATTTTCCGCTGACGGCCATTCCCGGTTTTGAATTGACCGTCGACTACTCCAATCAAGCAGTGGACCTACAGTTTGCGCCTGAATCTTTTGCTGCAACAACCCTCACCAATGACGCAATAGCGCGCCCCGTGCTCAATACCGTACTGCCAAGCGTGTTTGCGAATTATGATTTGAACTACAGCAGCAGTTATCAGGCCGACCAGACCACACCACAGGATCTCAGCGCGCTGGTCGAGTTTGGTTTTTCGACCGGGCTTGGTGTACTGACGAACAGCATGATCGGGCGCAATCTCGCGAACAACGACGTACTCTCGAAAGGACGTGAATTCAAACGCCTTGAAACCACCTTCACGCGTGACTTTACCGAACACAACCTCACGCTCAGGCTTGGTGATGCGTATACCAAAGAGAGCATGCTTGATCGCAGTGTATATTTTGGCGGGATATCCATCGGCACCAATTTTCGGCTCACGCCCGGTTTTGTCAGTCAGCCATTACCAGTGATCACCGGGATGTCGGCAGCACCTTCCACCGTTGAACTGTACGTCAATGATGTATTGCGGCAAGTGTCGAACATTCCGACTGGCCCGTTTGCTATCGATAATTTTCCGACTCTTTCAGGCAGTGGCAATGCGCGCATCGTAGTGCGCGATCAGCTCGGACGCGAAACCGTCGTTGAACGTTCCTTTGTCAACAACAGTCAGTTGCTTGCGCCAGGCCTCAAGGACTGGAGCCTGGAGGCCGGCAAAATCCGTAATGAAATCGGCTCCGTTGGTTCGAACTATGATCCACGTTTTGTCAGTGGCTATTTACGTCGTGGCATCAAGGACTCTCTTACTCTTGAAGGTCATGCTGGTGTAACTCCTGAACAAGCCAACATCGGCTTCGGTCTTGTGAGTGCGTTGCCAATCGTCACGCTGGGGCGAACAGCGGTCAATTTCAGTACCCATCAGAAACTTGGTAGCGGTCAACAATTGCTGTTGGGCATCGAATACCAGAGTCTGCGCAGCAGTGCCGTGTTTGAAGTGCAGGGCGCGACAAGAAGTTACCGTCAGGTTGGCCAAATGGAAGCCTTCATACCAACGCGACTGCAGGTTGCGGGCAGCTTCAATTACGGTAGCGAAAAATTGGGTTCATTCGGCCTCGGCCTGGCAAGGATCGCGCGTTATGACGAACGCCCTACAACCACGATGACCGCAAGTTACACGCGCCGGATTGGTAAAAAGAGCAGTTTGAGTTTTGTTGCGAGCAAGGCAACAAGTGGCCGCAATTCGACAAGCAGCTTTACGTTGAATCTGGTTATTCCATTCGGCAAAAACAGGATGGCCAGTTCATCTGCCAGCACCCGTGGCGGTGATAACGATCTTTACCAATCGGTATCGCAGAATGCCAGTACAGACTCAAATCTGAGTTGGCGTGCTCTAGCCGGCCAGAAGCTCGGCAACAACCGCGCCGAGGCAGGTGCATATTATTTTGGCCGTTACGGCAATTTCAGCAGCGACGTGAGCAACTTCAACGAGAAGACTTCTGTACGTCTCGGCGCGGCGAGCAGCTTTGTATTTACCGATGGCCACTTGTTTGCTACACGAAAACTCGAAGACAGTTTCGCGATCGCTGAAGTAGAAGGATATGACAACGTGGGTGTCGGCATCGGTAGCAATGTACTGACGAAGACCAACAAAAAAGGTGTCGCGCTGATCCCACGCCTGATGCCTTACCAGAACAATGCGATACGCATCGATCCTCGCGAGTTGCCGCTCAGTGCTGGTATTGATTCCATTGAACAGGTCGCCGTACCGGCCTATCGCAGTGCCGTAAAAATCATCTTCCCGGTGCGCACGGGTCGAGGTGCGCTGTTGCGAGTTGTGCTTGATGACGGCGACGTAGCACCTGCGGGCGCACTCGTAAGCATCGAAGGGGAAACCGAAGAATTTTATGTTGCGCGCCGCGGCGAGGCATTTGTCACCGGCCTGCAGGATCACAGCCATCTTGTACTGAAGTGGCTGGATCAGCAATGCACCTTCGACATCGAGTTGCCTCCTGAGCTGCCGGATGAAATTTCACGCGTCGGCCCGTTTGTGTGTCATGGAGTGAAACGGTGAGAAACGTTTTTTCCTCATGGTCACTGGTCTTGTTGCTGATGTTGAGCAGCGCAAACGTGTTCGGCGCGATCAACTGCAGTGTTTCATCTGCGGGCATCAACACGGCATACACCGGCGCGCTGAGCATCAACCAGACTACCCTCGACATAACCTGCACACGACTTTCCGGAGATCCTGCAACATCGGCGTACAGCGTGTCTGCGGACAACGGCATCAACGCAGTAGGACAAGTGAATCGCGCAAGTCTGGGTGGCAACTATCTCAGTTACCAGGAATTCCAGGACAGTATCTGCGGAACCAACTGGCAGCCGGGCAGTGATATTGCCGGCTCGATAAATTTTGGTTCAGCGCTCGCTGTGTCTGTCACGGTGGACTACTGGGCCTGCCTCCCTGCGGGGCAGGTGTATGCGGTAGGATCCTATAACGACACGGTGTTAATGACGCTGACCTACAACGATGGCATCGGCGATGTCACCACAACCGGTGGCCACCAAGTGACGATCATTACTTCTCCGTCCTGCAGCATCAGCACAGCGCCCGGTGTCATCGCTTTCAGTTATACCGCATTGCAGAATAGTGCAACGTCGACGAGCACAACTTTTGGAACAACTTGCTCGATAGACACCAGTTATTCGATCTCCGTAGACACTGCTGATGGCGTGATCAGTGGCCTGCAGTATTCGCTTCGCCTCAACACGGCAGACACGGGTGGCAGCAATCCACTTGGCAGCTCGGGTACAGGCGTCGAACAAAACTTCTACATCAACGGCACCATGCCGGCTTCGCAGGCAGGCAGCTGCACTAGCGCAAATTGCCAGGACTCGGTTGTTCATACCTTGCTGATTACGTATTAATTCGAGGTTCATGAAAGTTCTCTGATACAGGGCGTCCTGCCTGTGCAGCTAGCTCATCATGCTGCGCTTACGTGCACTTCGCATTGTCCGCATACGTACAGTTTTTGTTTGTGTGCGGACAGCGGCCACCAACCCATCAAGCTACACAGCTGATTTTAAAAACGAAATATCCGGCGCGAAATTTGCTCTTCAGTTGTGAAACCGTGTGATAAATCGTCCCCCAAGGGGTTAATCGAATGGCGTTGGTTATCGCACTGCTTTTGTTATTGCACTGCTTAGGCTGGCAAAGGTTGAGCCAACTGCACGCAATACGACGGCAAAAGCGGCAGGTGCGAAGCCGGTTCTAATCTTGAGGTACTCGCAATGCTCAGCATCAATTTAAAAATGGCGCTCGTCTTATTGCTGATGCAGAACTCATGCAGTTCTTTTGATGTTGAACTCGCAAAACAATTGTTGAGTGACGCAACAAAGGTATTTATCCGGCAGAAACAGGAATGCCAACGTGCTGGCGGCACTGCGATATTTATCAGCCAGGAGGAAAAAATTACCTGCCGATAAATTTTTCTTCCGATGCTCCTGAAAGTTTACTAGACATCCACTTTGGATTTTCGCTTGGTCTCCCCCAACAAATCTGGAGTGGGTGTCTTTTCTACTCCTGAAAAGATACTTTCACGTTTATGGATGCCACTGTAATAGTTGTCTGTAGTTCCTCGCATCCAGGTCATCCCAATTACAGCATTGATCGGTGCTGTAGTTTGCAAATTCGCACCGTAAAGCCGCCATCCAGAAATTTTTGTGTTCGACCTGATTTAACTACTTGCCTGGTATTCACACGCGCGCACATGAAAGTTACATATTTGTCGGCGGATAGTAGAGGAAATGTGATCCCTGATTTGTCTTGGCGATATCCAACTGCCGTCACGCGTTAGCCCAGCTGTCACGACCAATACACATAGCACCGCAAATAAAGCAGGAAATATGCACGCACAATTTTCCACTGTTAAATATCGATTAAGACGAACCGATGAGTTTGGCTCAGACGAAAAAAAATGCCTGTTTTATAGGTGGATTTACTACAAATTGCTGACAAGTCCACACCGCACCGGCTACGCTTGGTAGGCATCGATATCAAATGTGTGTAGTCTTAAATTGCGTGCACCTCTGACGAGAAGTGCAATGTTGTCATGGAATCAAGGAGTCGTAAGCTGAGATTAAAAAGATGGAGTTAACGCTTGTGGGGGAGGCAAATATGCCGGGAGATGACACCACACGTACACAAATTGAAATCGCACTCCGTCAGAGCGAAGAAAGGTTGCGTCGTGTAATCGATGCATCACCAACCGCAATGGTCATGATCAATAAGGACGGTCTGATGGAAATGGTGAATACGGAAGCCGAAAAAGTTTTTGGCTACAGCCGCAAGGAAATGTTGGGGCAGCCAGTAGAGATGCTGATACCTGACAAGTTTCGCAGCGGCCATCCCAGTTTGCGACAGATGTTTTACCTGGATCCGCAATCCAGACGTATGGGCGCAGGCCGCGACCTCTACGCATTACGAAAAGACCTCAGTGAATTTCCCGTTGAAATAGGTCTTAATCCTATCGAGACGGAAGACGGGACGCTCGTGCTCTCCGCGATTGTCGACATCACTGACCGCAAACAGAAAGAACAGCGCATTGAAGCAGCACTCAAAGAGAAGGACGTGTTGCTGCGGGAAATTCATCATCGCGTAAAAAATAACCTGCAGATCATCGATAGCCTGCTGAACCTGCAGGCAGCACGTATTGTCGATTCCAACGTGCAGGAGATGCTTCGCGAGAGCCAGAATCGCATTCGCTCGATGGCACTGATTCACCAGACGCTTTATCAGTCCAATGATTTCGCCGAAGTTGATTTCAGGCTTTTCCTGCAATCATTGGTGCATACACTGGCGAGTTCACATGGAGTGGATCCCGAACGTATTCAGATTACCGTGGAAGCAGAGCCGGTCACTTTACCTATTGATCTGGCAATCCCGTGCGGACTGGCTGTCAACGAGCTGATAACCAATGCGCTCAAACATGCGTTTCCGAAGGAGCGTTCAGGTCATGTAGTCACGAGCCTGAAGCTCGACGTTAATGGCAGAGTGCTCGTATCAGTTACCGATGATGGTGTCGGCATGCCGGCCAATATCAACATTGCAACAACCCCCACACTAGGTTTGCAGCTTGTTACTCTGCTTGCAGACCAGCTCGGCGGTACAGTGGATATGGACACATCAGGAAATACCAGATTCTCACTTAATTTTCCGCGCACGAAATAGGAGCACTCATGACGACACCACGTATCATGGTCGTAGAAGACGAAAGAATTGTTGCGCTTCATATCCGCCAGCAGCTGGAAAAACTCGGCTATGAAGTGCCGTCCGTCGTTTCATCTGGCGAACAAGCCTTGATGAAAATCGATCAGGAGCGACCGGATCTCGTTCTGATGGACATCCGCATCGAGGGCTCCATTGACGGGATCGAAACTGCTGGACGTATTCCCCCTGAATATAATATTCCTGTCGTTTATCTCACTGCACATTCGGAAGAAGCAACACTCGCGCGTGCGCGTGCGACCAAACCACATGGCTACCTGCTCAAACCTTTTTCAGAACGCGAGCTGCATGCAACGATTCAGATGGCAATGGAAAGACGCGACGCGGAAGTCTCGCGCCTTGCGCAGGATGAACAACAACATCAGACACAGAAACTGGAAGCGATCGGACAGCTTGCAGGAGGAGTAGCGCATGATTTCAACAACCTGCTTGCGATTATTCATGGCAACCTCGAACTGATTCAGGAACGTACCGTCACCTACGAGACGGGCGAGATGATCACGGATGCGATGAAGGCAACACAAAGAGGCACCACGCTCACGCAGCAACTGCTGGCTTATTCAAGGCGCCAGCCGCTGATGCCTGAAGTGATCGAACTTTCGCCGCTCATTACGGAACTGAGCGGTCTGTTGCAGCGCTTACTGGGTGAAACGATCAAGGTTGAGACGGCTCTTCCGGAGCAGATGTGGAAAATTCAGGTAGATCAAAATCAGTTGGAGAGTGCACTGTTTAACCTTGCAATAAATTCACGTGATGCCATGCCTGATGGTGGTGTGCTTCGGATTGAAGTGGTCAATGCTGATTTGCGCGGGTCGACCGCCCATCTTCAGGGCGAGATACCTCCCGGGCTCTACACAGTCATCAGTGTTTCTGACAATGGCTTTGGCATGACAGAAGATGTGACCAAAAAAGCCATGGAACCATTCTTTACTACCAAACCTCCAGGCAAGGGCACTGGCTTGGGCCTCAGTCAGGTATTCGGATTTGTTCGTCAATCGCAGGGCGGAATGCAGATACGTTCCAGAGTCCTGGAAGGCACCACCGTTGAGCTCTATTTTCCAGCTGCAGAGGGACAGGCAACAAACATCAAGTTGCGTCCCGGTTTATATGATCTGCCGATGGCGGCACCCGAGGAATGTGTCCTGCTTGTTGAGGACGATACCACTGTCCGCAAACTGGTGAGCAAGATCCTGACTTCCCTGGGTTATCGAACTCTCGAAGCGGAAGACGGCTATGATGCCTGTCGCATTCTCGAAGCAGAGGGCCGCATCGATCTATTGATTACAGATCTGATTCTGCCAAAAGGAATGAACGGCGCGGTACTCGCAAAAAAATCACGCGATATGCGGCCGAAAATCAAAGTGCTCTTCATGTCAGGTTACCCAGCCAGCACTGTGCAGCAGGCCGGAGATTCTGGAGCAGCTGTCGAATTAATCCAGAAGCCGTTTACCAAAATGGCCTTCGCCAACAAGATAAAATCGGTACTGCGCGACAGATAGCTGCTTGTTTGGCTTGTTTGCCACTTATGCCGACGTATGCAGCGAAACGATCATCTGGCTTATTGGCGTTACTCACTAGAGACATTCGTCTGGTATCAATTGCATAAGATCAGTCACGCCGATATCGATGCTGGCTTGCATCA
Organism: Pseudomonadota bacterium; assembly: GCA_040386995.1. Classification (GTDB taxonomy): domain Bacteria; phylum Pseudomonadota; class Gammaproteobacteria; order Pseudomonadales; family Pseudohongiellaceae; genus CAILUG01. The sequence continues at coordinate 20,335 of JAZKES010000076.1, forward strand.
GCAGTGTACTTGTCTGGCCTCGATGATGTGTCTGGTGGTTAAAAAAGTGCATCAACAGGCTGAAGAAATTTTTCTGTGCACGTAGCCCCTTGAGCGTCCCGTAAACAAGTATGTGGTCGAGGTCTATCTCCACCACTGATTTTGACCAGTCGATTATTATCTGATCAAGCAAGCTGCGACGCTGCGCGAGACTCTCCAGTTCATTGCAAACAACCTGGTCGAGACTTGTTGGAAGAGACAACGCATGGATCGGCGCCAGGGCTACGTGATCGGCTGGATGTAACGCAAATCGCTTCAGCCATATCGTGTCGGCAACAATCAGATGATTGAGCGTGCCGAGGATCGAGCCGAAAAACGCTCCTCTATGGGCGCCTAACGCATCGGCGGAGAGTCTCCCCGCCGCATCATAAATCCTGGTGTTCATTCGTTTGTTGTACTCCGCCATCAGGCAGACATATCCAGTACGATTCATTTCGAGATCCTTACGGAAAAGTTATCCTGTGCTATTTTTGAATTGTGCGGTTGAGTTGATCCGGCGCATGTGTTGCTGGCGCGTTACCACAGCATCAATGCGTGCTATACATTTCGGAACATGTAGCAAGCGATACCTACAACCGTTTGGAGAGCGGGAAGTCGCAAAGGTTCATCGCTCCGCAGAAAAGTCACTCTGTTTTGCCTAACAAGGTGAATTGTGCCAAGATTAAATATCGACGATGGGTATCGTTCCCCAGCTATCACCTAGATCGGACACCACCTCGTGGGTACTTATCGCACCGCAGTTATTGTGTTTCTCACCGTCAGTGCGCTGACTCTGTTTAGCTTTTATATTTCCTGGATTCACTACTCCCCCGACTCATCTCAAATAGAGGGTGGAGGCTTGCCGCTTACTCCCTGGTTGATTCTGGTCGGCGGTGTCGTCGTTGCCGTCATACTTGCAGCATATCTGGTGAATTCCACCCGCCAGCAGATCCTGCAAGAACAAATGCGCAGCGACAGAAACAAACTTGAAAATCTGCTCGTGTCGGCACGCAAGATAGAAACAATGGCGCAGCTGGTCGGCAGCATCGCCCACGATTTTAATAATATCCTGATGACGGTTTCCGGCTACGCGAGTCTTGCGCTCGCTAAAAATGAAGACAAGCATGATCCGGAAATGCAGGAGTATCTCAGCCTCGTAAGCCTCAGTGCTGATCGTGGCACCAACCTGATGAAAAAATTGTTGTCGTTCAGTCGAGGCAAGTCGCACAGACGCAGTAACAGAATGGAATTGCTGCCTGCCGTGGAGAATACGCTGAACCTGCTTGGGCAAGTGCTTCCACACGAATTAACGGTTCAAATTGAAATTGCCGAGAATCTGCCTGCACTGCAAGTTGATTCGCTGACTCTCGAGCAGATAGTGACAAACCTTGTCATTAATGCGCGTGATGCAATCGAGGGGGAGGGCACTATCAGTATCAGTCTCGTCCCGACAACCACGACGGACTCACTCTGTAATGCGTGTCAGCAGGTCTTTACCGGAGAATTTGTCTGCTTGTCGGTGAGCGACACTGGCAAGGGTCTGATGTTGGACAACATCGATGATATCTTTCAGCCGTTCTACACCACCAAAAATGAAGGCAAGGGCGCTGGCCTCGGAATGGCCTTACTGCAAAATCTTGTGCATTCGATGGGGGGACATATACAGCTGGCCTCAACGCGCGGCACCGGCACCACAGTCACGATATTTTTACCGCTGCCCGCGCCACTGATCAGCAAGGTTCGTTCAGGCAGCGATGCCTGAGACATCGACAAGCGATCCAATCGCAAGGTCAATCGCAAGGAAGGTGCATAACTCCTGAGGATTGGCCCAGGAGTTATCGGACACTGTTCAATCAGTCTTCGAGTCAAATAGCCTGTAATTCAATTAGTCTTCGAGCGGAATGAATGCCAGTGAATTGTTAGGATTCATCGGAATAACCAGCTGTTTCTGTACGGAGTCGTAACACATCGATGCTGCGCTCGGAATGCCCGACGCGATGACCTCGGCGTCCTCGCCAGCGCGGATGCGCGAGACACTACCGAAACGTACGCTGCTGATATATTTTGTTCCGTCTTCTGTTACTACCACGCCATCGTTGCCGGCTTCTGCTGCATGTTCAGTCAAAACCAGTTCACCTTTCGGGTTGAAGGTCAGCACATCATTTGTTCCGATGTTGACCACCACTATGTTGCCATCGTTATCAATGGCAACGCCGTTTGGTGCTGCGAGTGGCGCACCTTCAACAAATACTGACGTGGTGCCATCGGCAGTCACGCGCAGAATACTTTCAGGTGCGCGTGAGTTGGAAATGTACGCAGTGCCATCAGCGGTTACACCGATGCCATTGAGAAAGGTTGCGCCGGTAACCGTCACGTCTTTCAGGGGACTGCCTGTTGCGAGGTCAAAAGATCTCAGCACACCTTGATCAACCGTATACAACACACCACTGCTGATTGCGCTGCCAAGTGGTTGATTAAGTGTCAGGCTATCGCGCGTAGCACCTATCCACTTCGCGGTATGCACACTGCCATCGGGGTTAATCAGTGAAACAAAACCGTCATTGGGTATGAGGTTGTCTGCAGCCCCGGCATTCATCGCAACAATGAGGTTGCGAGCGGGATCAAACGTACAGCTTTCAGAAAAATTGAAACTGCCAAACACTTTTACGTTAGCTGACATGGTTGTCGCCACACCGGCTTCATTGACGGTAGCAAGCGGTTCGCCCGCCTTGAACGGGCCAGGCACCGCAGGGGCAGGTGCCTGCGCTGCAACGCCGGCACTGGCAAGCAGCAAGACAAGGCTGGTGGTTAAAGATTTTTTCATTGGTAATGCTCCATTGGTTTTTTCGGGACTGTAAATCAGATTCGTGTTGCGGTTAGTCGATGCAGTTTACCTACAGACCGCACGAACAGAATATTGCTTCGGCTTTATCGAGGGATTGTTTCAGCTATTTCCTGGGCGCCGTTATCCAGTTCGTGATGCAGACGTTGAACGTCCAGATCACCCGTCCATTTGCCAACAACGATAGTAGCTACACCGTTACCAATCAGATTGGTTAAGGCGCGGGCTTCTGACATAAAACGATCGATGCCAAGTATCAACGCAAGCCCTGTGACGGGCACATTGCCCACCGCCGACAACGTTGCAGCCAGCACGATAAAACCGCTGCCAGTGATGCCCGCGGCGCCTTTGGAGGTCAGCAGCAGAACGGCCAGCAAGCCAAGCTGCTGGACGAGGTCGAGAGGTGTGTTCGTTGCCTGCGCGATAAACACGGCCGCCATGACAAGATAGATAGAAGTACCATCGAGATTAAACGAATACCCGGTAGGCACCACGAGGCCAACAACTGATTTCTGAACACCGAGTCTTTCAAGCTTGGCAATCAGGCGCGGCAGCGCTGATTCGGATGAAGAGGTGCCGAGTACTATCAGCAATTCCTCGCGAATGTAGCGGATAAATTTACGCAGCGAAAAACCGTGCAGCTGTGCGATGGTGCCGAGCACAAACACGATGAAGAGCAGGCACGTGAGATAAAACGTCGCCATCAGCTTGCCAAGCGAAAGCAGTGAAACAATCCCGTAATTGCCAATCGTAAACGCCATTGCGCCGAACGCACCGATTGGCGCCACTCGCATGATGAAACCTACGATCATAAATAACACGTGAGAGAACTTTTCGATGAATTCGAATATCAGCGAAGTGCGGCCACCCAATTTGTGCAACGCGAAACCGAATAACACCGACACCAGCAGTACCTGCAGAATTTCGCCACGTGCAAATGCATCTATCAGCGTTGTCGGTATCACATTCATCATGAATTCTATGGCCGACATTTCACTGGCGGGCCCGATATAGGCTGTCACCGCAGTTGTGTCGAGTGTATCGGGATCGATGTTCATCCCCACACCGGGTTTGACGACATTGACTACGATCAGGCCAATGATCAATGCCAATGTACTCACCACTTCGAAATAGAGGAGGGCAAGGCCGCCGGTCTTGCCGACTTTCTTCATGTCTTCCATGCCCGCGATACCAGTCACCACCGTGCAGAAGATAATCGGCGCGATCAGCATCTTGATGAGTTTGATGAAGGCGTCACCCAGTGGCTTCATTGCCGTACCGGTTTCCGGATAAAAATGACCAACTGCCACGCCAATCACAATCGCCACGATTACCTGGAAGTACAGTGATCGGTAGAGAGGCTTTGATGTCATGTCAGGATCTCGCCGGTTTGCAAGCTGAAGCGGAACTGGTGCGCGCCCGCAGCATCGAGCTCTACATACCAGCCGTACTTGTCCCAGTCACCGATGACAACACGTTCAAGCATTTTGTCATCACTCGTGAATTTGTGAATTGCGGGGCGATGGGTATGACCATGAATCATGGTGGGCACTTGTTGCTCGCGCAGCAGTTGTTCAACTGCGCTCTGCGTAACATCCATGATATCGGCGGGCTTGTTGCCGCTCATGCCGACACTTTGCTTGCGCGCCTGTTCAGCAAACGCGCGGCGATCAAGCAAAGGTCGTGCGAGGAATTGCTGTTGCCACTCGGGATCACGAACTATGGCGCGAAACTTCTGATAGTCGGTGTCCTGCGTACATAAAATATCGCCGTGTAAAAGCACGTAGCTTCTATCCATGTGTTCGAGCAAAAAGGGTTCTTGAAGTAAGGTCGCGCCACACGCGGCAGCATATTCATGACCCAGCAAAAAATCGCGATTGCCATGCAGCAGGTAAATCGCGGTGCCCGTGTCGGCAAGTTGCCTGAGTGCGTTACTCACTTCACCGCACAGTGCATCGTCGTCATCGTCGCCAATCCAGACGTTGAAGAAGTCACCAAGAATAAACAGCGCACTTGCGTGACAGGCACGGGTGATAAGAAAAGCAAAAAAGGCCTGGGTAAGGTCAGGCCTTGTTGCTTGCAGATGCAGATCGGAGATCAGCAGGATGGTGTCAGACCGGGACTTTGGAATCATCTACAGTGACAGTTTCGATTATTACATCTTCCATGGGCACATCCTGGTGGCCCGCTTTGGAACCAGTGCGGGTACTTTTGATTTTATTGACCACGTCCATGCCGCTTATCACTTTACCAAACACGGCATAACCCCAGCCCTGGCTGGTTTTGGCGGTATGGTTGAGAAAATTGT